>CAZWRV010000033.1:0-62940 GCA_964636325.1 uncultured Victivallaceae bacterium
ACGACAAAGCTCGCGACAAAGTTCGCGACAAAGATGGGCGAGTTTCAGAGGAGCGCTTCCCGCTCGCTTACCGTCTTCTGTCCGCCGGGGCGGGATGTGGCCGGCTCGACGACCGGTTGCGCCTCGCCGGCCATCGCCATGCGCTTCAGCAGGCGTCCGCGCATGATTTCCGCCACGCGGGCATGGGATGTGAGTCCGGCGAGGTTGTTCAATTCGTATGGGTCAGCCATGAGATCGTAGAGGCAGTCCTCGACGTAGCGGTCGGCGCTGCAGTCCGGCAACCGGGCGTGGCCTTCGGCCGCGCGGACTGAATATTTCCAGCGGTGCGTCCGAACCGCTCGTCCTACGTGCGATTCGCTTATCTGGACGAAGACCTCCTCCGGCCAGTCGCTGCAGCGTCCCTGGATAAGCGGAACGAGCGAACGCCCGGCCATGTCGGCCGGAACTGAAATCCCGCAGGCGTCGAGAAGCGTGGGTGTGAAGTCCACGAGGCTTACCAGTTCACGCCTGCAGCCGCCGCTGAAGAAGCCGGGGCCCGTCATGGCCGCCGGAATTCGGATGGAGGATTCGTGGGCGCTGCGCTTGTATTCGCTGTTGCGCGTCTTGAAATGGCAGCCGTGGTCCGACGTGAAAAGCACAATAGTATCATCAAGCAGATCAAGGCTCCGCAGCGCGTCGAACATGCGGCCCAGCGCCTCGTCCAGCCTCTTCACCATCCCGTAGTATCCGGGAAGGTGTTGAGGCGCGGTTCCGACAAGCGCCCGCAGGTCCGGCGGCGTCCATGGATCCAGATATTTTTCTGCGTAGCCCGTCGGCGCAGGATAGTCGTCCCGTGAATTCTGGAAATGCGGTTCGAGGTAGGAACAGAAGAGGAAGAAGGGGCCGTCCTTCCTCTCGGCGATGAATCGTATCGCCGCGTCGGTCTGGGCGTCGACGCGGTAGCCGGGCAGCTTGACCGGCCGGTTGTCGCCGTCGAACATGACGCAGTCGTAGGCGTCCGAGCAGAACTCGAGTATGTTAGCCCCCAGCCAGTATTCATAGCCGCCGCGATGCTCCTTCGCTACGGCGGAGTCCCCGTGGACGAGATGCCATTTGCCGATGTAGCCGGTCCTGTATCCGGCCGCATTGAAATGGTGGGCGAGCGTCCGATGGTCGGGCGACAGGGCATGGCCGTTGGTCATGCAAGCGACCTGGCTGGCGTATTTCCCGGTCTGCAGGGACGCCCTGGCAGGCAGGCAGACCGGCTGGCATGTGAATGCGTTCGACAGGTGCGTCCCCTCGCGCGCCATGCGGTCGAAGTTCGGCGTAAGATCCACGGGGTTGCCGTGGACGCCAGTCGTATCCCAGCGCTGCTGGTCTGTGAAGAAGACTATCACATTGGGCCTGCGTTTCATGCCCGTTCCCTTTCCTTAATAATATCGGACTATAGCTCCGTCAGGCCTGTTGAGCAAGGCCGCCGCTGCCGTACGTAACAGATTCATAAGCTTACAATCCCGTATTTGCCCGATACAAATACCGCCGTCCGAACAAATCGGCAAATTTTCAGTCCGGGAACCCTTGACAGCTCCAGGCCATCTGTTATACTATTTTAGTCATTAATATCATAACAGACAACAAATGAAGGGAGTATCCCATAGTGAAGACGACGTTCGCGATGTCTGTTCTTGCGCTTGCCATGGGCTTGACGGCGGAGGAGCGCGCTGGAGCGGATACGATTCCGGCCTCGGCGGAAATTCCTCTGTCCCCCGCCCTCTGGCGCATCGATTCTAAGGCCGGCGACACGGTCGAAATGAGAGAGGCGGAGGGCGTTGCCACTTTAACATACGACGTCGGTCTCTCGGAATACAAACGTGTCGGCCATGTTTCGATGGTCAAGGGCGGATTCAGGCTGCTGCTGAAGGAGCCGCTGGCGCTCTCGCCGACGCAGCTGCGTATTCTCTTCGAAGGTTCCGGAATAGGCGGCGACAGCTCGCTGCGTCCGCTCATCCAGGACGAAAAGGGCGAGCTGCTCAGCTACGAGCCGCACGCTCTTTGGGCGCTCAAGAAGGGGAGCAGCGTCCCCGTCGGCCAGTGGGTCAAGTGGAGCAGCCGCATGTTCTACGCCAGCGAAGCGGGCGGTGCGACGCAGAACATCTTCGACACCGAGGGGGGCGACGGCGACTCCTGGCCGACCGGCAAGCTGCATTTCATCGGTTTCGAGGGACGGATGACGCGCAATATCAAGCCCGATGAAGACCTTGACGCCGCGGCCAAGGAGCGGCGAAAGGGCGTCTTCAACCTGGCGTGCGTCGCGGCGGGCGGAGAACGGGTGCCAGACGCCGAGCCGTCGGTTTTCGCCGACATGCTGCTTGAGAAAAAAGGCAAGGCCCGAGTGGGGTTCCAGATCCGTGACGAGTTCCAGGCTTTGCCGTATCTCGAAAAGTGCGTGGAACTTGACTACGACCCATCCGATCCGGCCAGCCGCCACCAGGAGATCCGATTCGACGTCGGGCCGGTCAGGAACAGTTGGATCACCTGCGGCGTAACCGAAGCCGACGGTTCCGCCTCGACCTTCACCTTCCGCTGGGAGAAGAACATCGCCCCGAACGGCACCACGCCCAAAAAAATAGACACCGCCACGCCTCCCGCGGTCGGCCTGATGCGAATCAACCCTGCGGCCCACACTAACGGCGTCTACAAGCAGGATGAGCCGCTCCGCGTCGACGTCCGCGTCTTCGCCAAGGAGAGAGCCGCGCCGGTCAAACTGGCCTGGACGCTCACTCCCTACGGTTACGAAGACGTGCTTGAGGACGGCGAAACGGCGGTGGCACCCAAGGCCGGAGGCCATGCCGACGCGATCGTTGAGCTGAAGGGCGACACCAGTCGTAACGCCTACGCGCTCAACATCACTCTGGCCGACGCTGCAGGCAAGGAGATCGACCGGCAGTCCTACGTGATCGGAGTCGAGAACCGCAAGCCGCAGCCGTATACATCACGGAAAGGGATGCTCCGCGGCCGCGACTTCGTGAAGAAGGCCAGCTACTTCCGGACCACCTACACCAGCGACAAAAAGCTTAAGAAGCAGGAGGAGGCGCTGTCCCATTTCGCAGCCATGCTCGAGGAGTCGATGCAGATGACCGGCTATGTCACTTACATGATAGATCTCGCCGATTTCGAGATACTGCCGGGTGTCTACGACTTTTCACTGCTCGACCAGGTCATGGACGCCGCCGCCGACCGCGGCTGCGCCATGACCGTCCGTGTCGCGCACGGCGAAATGAATTGCCCCTACCGCTGGATGCCCTACACGCTGCCGCGCAACTTCGACGGCGATGTGATTCCGGGGCACCGCTACTACGGCGCTTTCGACTTCGCCGACCAAAGCTTCGTGCAGGCCTGGTTCAAGGCCTTCGAGGCGTTACACGACCGCTACAAGTCCCATCCGGCCTTCCAAGGCTACTACATCCTACAACCGGCGGGCGAATGGGCGCTGCCGGACGAGCCCTGGATGGGCAACTTCGCCGGCTACGCCTGGTCCAACGCAGAGCAGTTCAGAGCCTTCTTGAAGGAAACCCGGAAACTCTCGCTGGAGCAGCTCAACGTCCGCTGGGGGACGGCGTTCAAGGACTGGAAGGAGGTGAAGCCGCCGACGCCTGACTTCTCGGTCGGAAAGAAACCGGATATGCGGCCATGCTGGGTGGACTTCTCCGAATACCGCCGCTGGCTCGACGAATGGTGGTTCCCCGCCGTCTCGGCCCATATCCGGACCTTCGACAAGGATCACGTGGTTATCGACTACGGCGGCATGAAACTCAACGGCGAGCCCGCCGATGGCATCGTCGGCAACGCCGACTACCTGCACAACGGCGGCAACCACTTCCTCAAGGGCGAAGACACGCTGACCAAGGCCTGGGACGAAGGCGGACTCGGCTGGATCAGCGAGCCGCACCACCCCCACGGCTGGGCGGCCTACGGCGACCCGGGAGAAAAAGGATGGGTGCTCGACTGGACGGTCTTCGTGATGACCGCCCAGGCTGGCGGCGGCGGCGCCAACCTTCACGTCTACTACTTCCCGGATTCGAAGCTTAACTCTTCGCAGCCTTTGGATCTGACTTCGCACTACGGCGGGTGGTACGCCTACGACCGATTCGAGACTTTCAAGCCGATCCTGCGCGAGCTGCAAGGAATAAGGCTGCAGTCCAAGCCTAAGCAGGTGGCGGTCATGCAGGATCCCATGACACTCATGCTCAAGCACCGCACTGTGTTCAGTCCGAGGCTGGCCGACCTGCGCCAGTGGTTCGAACTCTTGAAGCTGGATTCAGTCGATTACGAGTTCTACCGCAAGGACAACGAGGTCAACTACAAGCTCGTCGTAATGAACCCGCTCGACGAAGTGCTCGGCGCCGAGTCGCTCGACGCCGCAGTCCGCATGGCGAACAACGGCGCGCTGCTGGTGCTGTCGGCGAAAACCGGACGCTACTGTCCCGATAAGGGTGCCGAGGAATACCCGTTGCTGCGCGCCCTGGGCATACCGCCTCCGGCGGGCTCGTTCGAGACCGCCGGCGACGGCTCGGTTGCCAAGGCCGAGGCGGATTCGGCATTCTTCGCCAAAGGTGCCGACATCAAGTTCTACAGCCAGGATGAAATGCGCAAGGAACTCCTCGACCCCGCCTACGGCAAAGCGTTTTGGAACTGGCCCTACCGCTGGATTCCCGAGAGCGACTACTTCGGCCACTTCAAGGGCAACAAGATCGCCGCCGACCGGACATTGGCCGCATTCCCCGACGGCGGCGCCGCCGTCACCCTGCATGAGGTCGGCAAGGGCAAGGCGCTGATATTCTGGGGCATACCCGACATGAAGCCCGAGCTGCTGAAAGGGATGATGGAACGCACCGCGCAGGCGGCGGGCGTCGTCAATCCGCGCGCAGGCAACCCGATCCCCCACGCCCTTGAGGCCGACCACAAGACGCTCAAGCGCCATTACGCCTTGCTCTACCACGAAATTCCAGGCGACTATGTCCAGAAGCTGCCCGGCGTCCCCGACGGCGAGTGGTTCGTCGACGACATGGTCTCCGGGTACCGATATGGCATCCGCAACGGCGACAAGTTACGGACGGAGGGCATGAACGTCGCCTTCACTGAAGGCGCCAGCCCGTTGAAAATCCTGAGGATGATTCCCAAAGAGCAGATGCGCAGCCGATGGGTTGAAAAGTACGGGAGCAAATAAAAGCCCAATTGCCGCTGGTGGCCGCATTTGCCATGGCCACCAAGCGGCAAGACGACGCTGTAGCGACCACTGCAAGTCGCCGCCAACCAAGTAGATGACGATAACGGAAAGAAGATGATTCATGAAAAAAATGTCCGCCTTCACACTTATCGAACTGCTGGTCGTAATAGCCATCATAGCGATTCTTGCGGCCATGCTGCTGCCTGCGCTTCGGAACGCCAGGAACGGAGCCAGGCGCACGTTGTGCATGAGCAATCTCAAACAGCTAGGTTCCGCCTGCGGGATGTATACGGGCGACAACGACGGATATCTGGCTACGTGGAACTATGCGAACAATACCGGCTTCACCTATCCCAACGACTGGATTTACATACCGGGGAACTCCATGGGCGCGCTCAAGATACTGACGTACGGCGGCAGCTACCTGCCAGGATTCAGCTCGCCCGGAAATGCGCTCAAGGAGAATCCGGTCACGACCTGCCCGGTCTTCTTTCCAGAAATACCGAACCAGTTGGCCTGGGGTGGCGGCGCCGTCGGCAGCCATGTATACAAACAGGGCGGCACTTATGCGTTCAACGAGCACTTCGACAAGAGCGTGGGACTCAATTACCCTGGCTCCGAGATGAAACGACTGGACGCCGTTGCGCGTCTGTACGACCGCTTCATGTACACCGACGGCTGGTCTTGGCAGTGCCGTCTAAACTCTACCTGGGATCCGGCGGGGTTCGGCGTCTGGTGGGGTCATGGCAAGAGCGGCAATTTCCTTTTCGGCGACGGGCACGTGACCAGCTACGCCCTGGCCAGCTTTCCCGTCGTTTCCGGCTGGTCTACGCAGAACTGGGGCGCGGACACCCCGCTGGCGTCGCCATGGTAATGCGGGGGCGGGAAATCCGAACGCCATAAAGTCCGAACATCAATGAAATCTTCCCCAAAAGAACTCAGAACCGCCGAAGCGATACGGCGGAACATTGTATCCGGCAAGTGGCCGCTCGGCAGGAAAATCCCTCCGTATTCGGAACTCGAAAAGATATTTCCGGTCAGCCGCGTGACGCTCCGCCGCGCAGTCTCAAGGCTCCAGCGCGAAGGCTTCCTCAAAGGATTCGAGCGCGAGGGCGTCTACGTCTCCGAAAAGCCCCCCCACCTCAACAGGATCGCCCTGCTCCTCGCGAGTCCGCCGGAGCACAACCGCTTCGCCGCGATACTCGCGAAGGATTCTGCCGAGGCTGCGAGGCGGGAAGGCTTCGAGCTGCTTGTGCTCTCCCATCTGAACAGGCCCTTCTACAAGACGGATGAGGCGGAGGAGCTGATGGGAGATCTCGCGCTTAACCGCTGCGCAGGCATCTTGGCCTTCTTCGATCCTGAAGGATGCCCTGTTCCAAGAATCTTCGACGCAAAGATCCCGAAAATCTTCCTGTCCGGATATTCGAAAAGGGATGGGTTCACCATAGCGCTAGACAACAAGACGCTCGCCTTCAGGGCGATGAAATGGCTCAAGGACAACGGCTCCCGAAGGGTGGCAGTCCTGGCGTATGGCTCCGACAATCCTCTCCTGGAGCATGCGAAGACGCTTTTCGCGCGATTCGGCCTGGAGACCAGGCCCGAATGGAATCTCGGCTTCTTCGAGGAAGGCCTGGCGGATTCCTTGGCCAGGCTGCTCTTTTCGCTTCCGCAAAATCGGCGCCCCGACGGCCTCTTCATCGCCGACGACAACTTCACGGAGCATGTGGCCCGGGGGATAATCGCCGCCGGCATCAGGGTCCCCGAGGATCTGAAGATCATATCGCACTGCAATTGGTCGATGCCGCCGGAACGCTTCGTGCCCATGGAGCTGATCGGCTTCGACAGCAGGCAGATCATATCCGAGGGGATTCGCATGATCAAGGACTTCCATGACGGAAGGAAGATCGCTTCGATATCATTGAAGCCGCTTCTGGGCGGCGGAATGACATCATCAACAAGAGGAAAGGATGAACGAAAATGGAAATTCTCCAAAACCCCCGTCTCACGGGCAAGCAGGCTTTTGCAGGCGTCTTCATGATTGTGGCATGCGCATCGGGCGCCTTAGGCGAAGCATCAAGGGCCATTCCGGCGGCGCCCGCCGAACTATGGAAGGCGGAGGCCAAGGCCGACGGCAAGGTCGGCGTCTCGTCCGCAGGCGACGTCATCGCGGTTAAATACGACGTCGACGTCAAGGACAGCCACAGCGTAGGCCATCAAGTCTTCAAGCAGGCCTCGTTCCGGCTGCTCCTCAAGGAAGCGTTTGAACTGAGGGATGATGAATTCCGGATATCGTTTGAAAGCGCCGGCCAGGATCCGGCCACGGTCCTTTGCCCTCTGATACGGGATGAAGGCGGAGCTCCTGAAAGGTTTCATGGCGAACGCCGCGAAATGGGCGTCCGTGCAAAGCACGCGCGCAGTCAGCGCAATCACACTCATTCTCGAAGGTGACAACAAGGAGCTGAAGCGCCATTATGCCCTGCTATACTCATTTAGCGTGATAATTTACATTTTGGCGGGCAAGATTTGGGATTGGATTTTTTTGTTCCGACCGAGCGGCGGAGTGAAGATTTATCATTTGCCGCAAGGCGCTTGTCGCCAGTTGCTAGTCTTAATTCACTAACAAATCGGAAACAGCCATGAGAAACATTATAAAGCTCCTCCTGCCGCTTGCCGCCGTATTTTCCGCGTCGCTCCTTGCCCATGCGGAAGGTCAGGGAAAAACCTGGCCTCTGCCGGCATTGGCTGATGCAGATTCCTGGCAGGCGGCAAATCCCGGAGGAAAAACTTTCTCCTTCTCCTCCGGGGACGACGTGCTCTCAGTGGACTTCGACTGTTCCGGAGGAAATGCCGCCGAACTGCGCCTGAAAACTCCTGTCCCCATGGCGGACGAAGCTGACGGCTTCACATTCCTGTGCGGCAACAACGGCGTCCCGTCCGGCCTCCAGATAAATGTGATTCTCAAGGATGCGGATGGTAAGGAATTCTATTTCTACACCTCTTCGTGGTTCTCCTTCAAGAAGGGTCTCTTCTTCCCCGAACACACGCAGAGGCGGACATGCGAGGAACGCTTTACCGTCCCCGGCCTGGCCAGGATAAAACCCGAACCGGACGACAACGCCACATTGCGCGGAGCAAAAGCTTTCGCAAAGCCGGTCCGGCCGTTTTCTCTGATCGGCCTTCAGTTCGCAGGAGAGCACCAATACAAGGGCACCCCGTCCACCATATTCTTCTTCAAGGACTTCCGCTTCACAAATCTCAGTTCCGAAAACTCCCGCCTCTACTATCAGTTCAGGGATCAGGAACGTTTCGGCGAGCTGGATCCCCTGCCCTCGCTTACGCTCGCACACATGGGCAAGTGGTATGGCAGGCGCTTTGAAATGAGCTGGGATGTCCGCGACAGCTTCGGCGGCAACCCGTTCTTAGCCGAAGGCAGGACTTTCGATATAATCCCGGAGGATTCCGGAGGCGAAGGGAAAAAGCCGCTCCATATCCAGCTTGCGCAGAAGATCGAATTCCCGGTCACTGAAAAAGGGACCTACTGGGTGCGTGTCAAAAACCGCTGGACCAACAACGTAAAGGACCCCGTCCCGGAGCTTGTGGAGGAGAGGGAGTTCCGGCTTGACATTATCAATGGCAAGGAACGCCCAGACCGAAAATCCGTCCCGTCCGAAGCTAGAATTGCGAACAACTTCGTCAGAATCGCGCCGGAGCGGATTTCGCTGATTTACTCCATGGACGAGAAGTTCGCAGTCAATATACTTTTCTGGAAGCCCGGCGACGAAGTCAAGGATGTGGCCTGCCGTATCACAATCTCAGTCCGCACGGCAAGCAGCGGCGACCAGTTGAGAACCTACGATCTCGTCCCGGCATGGGAGGGCGACAGGCCATTCTCGCACACTGTAGACCTTTCCGAACTCCCTTCCGGCGCCTACAGGATCAAGGCAAGCATCATCGCCGGCAAAAAGATCTTTGACGAAGTGGAAAGGCTTGTCGGGAAAAAGGCACCGGCTACGGAGGATAAGGCGGCGGAGATTCCGGATTCCGTTCCAACCTGGAAGGAGATGCTCTCGCGTCCGAAACCGATGTTCCACCTGACCCCGATGCTCCCCGGCGACATTCCGCAGAACAGTCCGCAGGCATGGGACGAACACTACAAGCCTTTCCTTGACAAGGCCGGCGACTTGTCAAATGAAATAGAGCTTTCATTCGACTGGAACACCGTCGAGCCCCTGCCCGGGGTTTACGACTGGAACTTTGTCGACCGTTTCGTGGATTATGCCGGCGCCAAAGGACTTACCGTCCAGCTCTGGCCTTCATTCCGAGACCTGCCGGAATGGATTCCAGGCTTCTACGAGAAAAGTTCCGAGGGGCAGATCTTCGGCAGCAGGCAGGCGTACCTTTTCCACGGCGGACGCCCGAACTATGCAAACGCGCCGGAAATCAGTTCCGGAATATTGGATTTTGCAAGGAACACTGCGGTCAGATACCGGACACACCCCGCCGTCCACAGCTACTTCTTCTGCTTCGAACATCCCGGCGACGCCCCATACGTCGGCTGGTATGAGGGATACGCGGACGAAAGTATCAATGCCTTCCGCGAGGACTGCCGGAAAAAGTTCAAGGATGTCCAGGAACTCAATGCGAAATGGTCGACAAATTGCAATTCCTGGGACGCCGTCGTACCGCCCTCCAAGGATTCGATCTCTCAATACTGGCTCGACTGGCTTCTCTTCAAGCGGAGAAGAATCGAAGGCCTGCTGAAGGGCTGCGTCACCTCCATAAGGAGCGCAGACCCGAAACGTCTGATAGACATGTATGCCGACGGAATCGACGATTTCAAATGGTTCCACGAGCAGGGCTGCATGTCGGCGAACGGCGGCAGCCACGACGCCATGGCCATGCCCGACTACGCTGCGTTCCCGATGCTTGGGCTCCCGCAGCGCACCGAGGACCACTCCCCCGGCAATTGGACAGCCTACTTTCCGACACAGCTCGACGCAAGCGTGTTCGCGATGATGGCCGGCGCAGGGGCAAACGCCCACTGCAAGGCGTATGTTTTCACAAAAAACAAATTCTCCGACATGCAGAATCCAAACGTATCCCTGGGAAGATACAAATGGTTTATGCCAATATGGACGGAACTGCGGAACACCGAACTACTTCAGCCCATTGAGGTTTTCATCCTCAAGGACGAAGCATCATATCTCGTCCGCGCCAGGACAACATATACCGGATGGTGGTCGGATCCGTGGGGACTGATAAATCTTTCGCAAGCCCAGGTTCCATGCGCCGCCGGCTACGGAGACATGTGGGAGAACGGCAAGCTTCTAATCGTCAATTCTGCAATGGACAACATGCGGATATCACTGGCAGAACGGATAGTCCGCTACGCCGAAAACGGAGGGACGGTCCTCATGTGCGCCGATTCCGGACGCAATTGCATCGAAGACCAGGACCAAGACTGGATGCTCCTGAAGATGTTCGGCTTCGCGCCGCCGCAAGCCGAGATCGTAAAGGAGCGCAAGACCGTCGCTATCCCTTCTTCAGGAGCCATCTTCGCCGAGGCCAGCAAGCCGTTCACGCTCAGGGATATCTGGGATGTCAGACCGTCCGAGGTGGCGGAGACCGCCGCATTCTTCGATGGCGATCAGAAGCGCGCGGCGATTTCCTGGAAGCCTTTCGGCAAGGGCAAGGTGGCCGTCGTCTGGGCTCAGACCATCGTACCTCCGCTTTTCTCCGAGGAAAACGCTAAATACGCATTCCTCGGCGACGTCGCCAGGTGGGCCGGAGTCCAGCCAATCGCAGAAGTTACGGATAACAGATTCTGGACAAACATGCTTAAATCCAAGGACGGCAAGAGCTTCTACGGCCTCGTCCATGTCGGATCATGGCAGAACACCCCGTCAGAAACCGTGGAAGGGGCCGTCCGATGGCTCAGGCTCCCTGAAGCATCATACAAGATCACAGAACTTATATCCTGGAAGGATCTTGGGGAATGGACTTCGGAGAAACTGGCAAAAGAAGGCATCCCCGTCAAGTTGCGGCCACGCGAAGTCGCCATCTACAGGATGAGCAAGCAATAAAAAAACGGCAAGTAGGCTATGCTGCATCAGTTCAGCCTGCGCAGGCCTCGAAGCTATACGCCTTGGAGCAATGGGCATCAAGGTAAATGATGGACGAGGCCATATGTCCCACATGACATGACGAAAACGTCTCGCGGCATCGAGCTGCCGTTCGGCGCCTTCGCTTACGATGCAGAGGCAGATGTCGCTGTCGGGTCACGCCTCGCCTCGGGCGTGCGAACCGAAGAGATACACCTCCTGCAGGGGCATCACACGGTCGAAAGCCTCCAGGCACGCCTTGATAGTGTCCGCCTGTGCACTCAGGTTCGGTGGTAAATTTTCAAGCATTAATTTCTTTTCTTAATATGCTCCTGAAATCAGATGTAGGCAACAATGGTCTTGTAATCGGCCCTTGAAATAAATACTCTTCTTCTTAATATATCATCCCTAACCGTCGGATCATCCGATCATCCAGCAACTTGAAAGGCACCTATCATGCGCATCCACTTGGTTCCCAACTCGCACATCGATCCTGTCTGGCTCTGGGACAAGTACGAGGGAATAGACGAAGTCCTCGCAACTTTCCGATCCGCCTGCGACCGGCTTGAGGAATATCCGGAACTCACGTTCTCCGCCAGCTCGCTCCAGTTCTACGAATGGGTCCTCGAATACGACAGGCCGCTTTTCGAGCGCATAAAGAAAAACATCGCCGCCGGCCGCTGGGAGATCGTAGGTGGATGGTGGGTCGAATCCGACTCCAACCTCCCCAGCGAGGCCAGCATGCGCAAGCAGGCCAAGCTTTCAAAGGCGTTTTCGCTTAAACACTTCGGAGTTTCAAGCGACGTGGCATATCTTCCCGACACGTTCGGCCATCCGGCGACGCTGCCCATGATCCTCTCGGAGACCGGCTTCAAATATTTCATCTTCTGCAGGCCCGGCGCGCACGAGAACTCAGACCTGCCCTCGAACCTCTTCTGGTGGGAATACAAGGGCTGCAAGGTGCTCGCATACCGTCTCAAGCACCACTACAACCAGTGGGTTCCGGAAAACGAGCACACCGGCAAGCTGCGCGAAATCCTGAAGGATGAAGAATACAGCCGGAGCGCCGTGAACTGCTTCCTCTTCGGCGTCGGCGACCACGGCGGCGGGCCGACCATCGCCCAAATCGAATCGTTCAACAGGCTCATCAAGGAACGCCCCTCCGACCTCGCTTACTCCACCTGCAAACGCTTCTTCGATGAGGCGGCGGAAATTCCGGACATCCCGGCCTATTCCGGCAACCTGCACATGCACGCGGTAGGATGCTACTCGATCATGCGCAACATCAAGCAGGGGGTCCGCGGCTCCGAACAGCAGCTCGCCTACGCCGCCCGTTCGCTCAAGCTCGCAGGAAAATCGTCGAGATGCCTCGACCCGCTCTGGAAGACAACTCTCTTCAACCAGTTCCACGACATACTTCCCGGCTCATGCGCTCCGCACGCCGCACAGTTCGCGTGCGACGAGCTCGGAGGCGTCGCCGCCGAATGCCGGAACTCAGCATATGGAGCGCTCAAATCCGTCTCCGGAAGAACTCCGTCAAAGGTCAAGGAAGGCGAATTCCGCATCTTCAACACGTTGCCGTTCGACATAACATGCCCCTTGAAAATCGAGGCGTTCAGCGGCTACAGGCCGGAACTCCAGTTCCGCGACAGCGCCGGCAAAACTATCCGAATCCAGAAAGTCCTCGAATCCGTCCGATGCGGCAACAGCCGCTGGGAATTCGTCGACACAATTCCCGCAAGGAGCTTCAAGGCCTACCACTTCGACACTTCATCGCCGATTGAGCCTGCCCCCGGCGAGGCTGCGCATTTCCATGCTGGAACATCCATCACCAACGAGTCGTTCACGATAAACGCCGACGGGACTGTCATCTCCGCAAACGGAAGCCAGCTGCTCAAGTCGCCTCCGAAATTCGTGGCGCTAAATGACGAATCAGACACCTGGGGCCACGGCGTCAGATGCTACAACAAGCCTACCGGCGGATTCAATCTGGCGTCAAGCACCGTAATGACCGGTTCCGTGACGCAGAAGCTATACCAGCGGTGGAACTTCAATAATTCTTCCATAGATATCGTCTGGTCGCTTTTTGCTGGAATCCCGCAGATCTTCGCCGACATCACCGTCGACTGGGCGGAACAGCGAACGATCCTGAAGATGGAGCTCGATCCATCCGGCGCAGGTTCGCAGGATTATCTCGTCCAGGCCGCGGGCGGCTCAATCGAGTGCAAGGCCGACGGCGCCGAGATGCCCATGCACGGATGGCTCAGGATTCCAGTCGGCAAGGAACAGCTCGCCGTCGTCCAGGACGGAGCGTTCGCCTACGACTGCCTGAACGGACGCCTGCGCCTGACACTCGTCCGCTCAAGCCTTTACGGATACGACATAGGCTGCAAACTCTTCCCCGAGGACACGCAGCAGCACACCGACCAGGGCATCCACAAGTTCCGCCTCTGCCTGCTCCCAGGCAGGAATTTCAAGGAGAAGGAGCTTGACCAGGCCGCGCTCGCATTCGTCGAGCCGCTCATGGTGATCAGGGAGACGAGGTAGCTCCTCCTCTGAAACTTGAGTTGCTTGCGACTTCCAGGCGCAAAGGGTAATTCCATATCATCCGTGACATGGGAAATGCTCTTGTAGCTTTTCAGCCAGGGACGCCTACGTAATCTCGTTGCTAGGAAACGATAAACGTGGCAGGCCGGAGCTTGGATGCTATTTCCATTTTCAAAATTTCACCGGGTGAAATTTTGAAGCAGTTCCACGATTTCCGGCCTGATGACGATGCTCGGCCTGGCATCGCGCATAAGCTTCATGGCGTCCTCCGCATCCTTGGCCCTGCCGTTGCGCAGAAGCCAGGCGCCTACGACTGCCGCACTTCTTGAATATCCGATCTTGCAATGGACATATACTTTTCCTCTGGGCAGATTCAAGCTTATGAATGATACCGCACCTTCAATCTGGCCTTGGGACGGCGCGGTCAGGTCCAGCACTTGCACGTTCAAATATTCAAGGTCGAGGAAAGGCGTTGACTCGCTGAACTCGCCCGTCAGATCCAACACGGCCCGGACACCTTCTCCAATCGCCTTCTCGGCCTCCTTTCCGGACAGCATCCGCCCGATAATCAGGCCGGGGACGACTTCATCCCATGCCTTGCACCGCAGCGAATACCACTTCAGCGACAGCCATTGTCCGGCAAGAACCGGCCACATCGCCAGCCAGGAAAGCGCGGTGATTTTTCCGTTCCTCTTGCGGAATATCCCGGGCCCCAACCAGTAATATCCTGCGGCCACGGTGGCTAAAGAGGCCGCCGGCCAGAGGAGAAAAACTCCGGCAGGCCTCATAATCCATGAGGCAAGCAAGAGCGAAAATGCGCCGGCAGCATAATATGCGCCCACCCTGCGGTTGGGCTTGACATATGTTTTGACGGGCTCGTTTCCAATCAGGTGGAAAACAATTATTGCCAGGATGAAGCCCCCGGCCACATCGACCAGATGATGCTGCTTCGTGAGTATCGTCGAAAACCCGACAAGGCTGAACCAGACATGCGAGGAAAAGCGCCAAATCCCCTTAGTATGCCTCGCATAGGCGTCGGCGAGGATCGTCCGCAATGCGATGTGCAGGGAAGGAAGCAGGTTGAACGGCTTGTCGACGGCGACGAACGGATTGAAAACCGCGCCGAGCAAGCCCTCCGCGTGCGGCCTTTCAAATGCAAGCCGCATCGGAAAGAGGAGGAAGCAGGCGCCGGCCGACAATATCGCCGCCGCAATCCTTCTGCGGAAAACGAGCAGGTCGCGTTCTTCGCCGAGCATGAATGGTGCCGCCACGAAGAAGAGATCTATCGACATATACGGAATTACCATCAGTGGGACGAACGGTATCTGCCTCTCCCACTCGAAGACCCAGACCGACACATCCGTCCGCAGGGATGTGATGTAGTTGCATAAGTTGTAGACGGCCAAGAAGAGTATGGATGTCGCGACGCTGGTGAAAAACGCCCCCCTGCTCCATTTCAGGCGCGGCGCGCCAGCGAAACTGAAAAAATCCCCCACTGGTCGATCTCCTCCCTGACTTTTTCAAAACCCGCGTTCCTGACAAGCTCGTCCATCTCGGCCTGCGTCCGGCAACGCATGACCCACGGCCTGCCCTCCCTGTTGTCAAGAACCCTGGCTATGAACTCAGCCTGCGGATGCCAGGGCTGGCATGTGTATATCAGGTATCCGCCCGGTTCGACGCACGCGGCAAGGCCGGCGAGCGATTCGCGGAGCGGTGCGTTCTGCGGAAAAAGTTCATAAAGCCCGGATACTATGGCGATGTTCGGCTTGGGATCTACGGCCGCCAGCGAGGCGCGGTCGAATGCGTCGCCCTGTACGAAGCCCACGTTTGACAGGCCAAGCCCCTGGGCGATCTTCCTGCCCGCGTCAAGATTTTCCGCCCTGTAATCTCTGAGGACCGCTGTTATTCCGGCACCCTTGCGCGCCGCCAGCGTCGACAGCACGTACCTGCCCGCCCCGGCCGCGATGTCAAGTATCCTCACCTGCCTCCCCTGCGACAGAAGGGAGTCAACGGTCTCGCCGAGGATCTTTTCCATGTTTTCCCGCCTGATGCGGATCCCGCTCCATCCGGGGCTGTTCAGATACTGCATGTCGATGAACTTTCCGAGAGGGGTCACGCCCTCGGGCTTGTTCGTGTAGACATAGTCAAGTGTTATTCCGGAGTCGAATCCGTGCTTCCAGCCGATGGATATGCCCTTGCTCAAGCTGCAGAACGTCTTCATCATGAATTTCGTGAGGCGCCATTGCAGCCCGGCAGGCTCAAGAAACTTCCGATATTGATCATACGTGAAGCCCTCCTTGTCCGCGTCCAGCAGGAAGGAGCGTTCAACGGGAGCATTGAACTGCTCCAGTGTGAAATCTCTGATCTTGTCGGTGAGCAGCTTGCGGTCCTTCTCATGGAAGATCGCATGGTAGAAGCCGGGAAGTATCTCGAACCTTTTGATCCTTGACGACAGGTTATCATAGAATTTCCTCTGGGCCGAGATGTGGACGACCCAGTCCGATCCCGCCGCAAGCACCAGCGTCGGAACCACTATCGCCCCGGCGTCACTCACCACGCGTTCGGAAGTGTCGAAGAGGTCTAAGAGGATGTTCACCGCGATCTGCCTGAAAATCCGCCTGTCGGCGCTGTATTTCCGGGCCTGCTCAGGATCATGGGTGAGGACGTTCGACTTGACGTAGCTCTTCACATAGCCGTTCCCGAAAAGCCAGTTCTTCAGTCGCAGGAAAGGGATCGCGAGCGGGACATAAAGCTTCACCTTGAATGCCGGAGCCCCCAGTATCAGCGCCCTTATACGGGGCGCGTAGTCGTGAACCCATGTCGCGGCCACCACCGCGCCGACGCTGTGGGCGATTACGGCTACGTTCTCAATCTGCAAGGAGTATTCCCTGCAGATGAGGCCCGCGAAGCTGTCGGCGTCCCTTACGACCGCCGCAAGACTTTCCGCCGCCCCCCGTTCGCCGGGCGAATTCCCGTGTCCGCGCTGATCCCATGCGAAGAACGACACGTCGTCAAGTCCAAGCGCTTCGACGGTCTCGATCCAGCGCTCGGAATGCTCATGCCCCCTGTGGAAAAGCAGGATCGCCCGGCCGGAACTACCTTCCGCAGGCCAGGCCCGGTAGAACAGCTCCGTCCCGTCCCAGGACTTGAATTTCGACTCGATCATCCGCCTTGGCATAGCAGCTCCTCCACTTTCAGTTTTAATGTTTCAGATATCTTTTCGCAGGACTCCCTGTCGGCATTGAAATCCTTGAAGTTGAGCGGCTCGCCGACGACAATTTTCACTTTTTTGGGAAACGGAAAGAGCCGTCCTTTCGGCCAGGCCTCGAACGCGCCTTTCACCGCGCAAGGAAAAACGGGGACGTCAAGTCCTGCCGCAAGGACGCCGATTCCCGGCTTGAAGCTTCCGATTCTGCCGTCGGTCGAGCGCGTCCCCTCCGGAAAAATGACCAGGATGTTCCCTGGATTCTGCAGGAGAGCCCTGCATATCCCTATGCTGTTTCTAGCCGACTTAGAGCGGGAGAAGGGAATCGCGTTGACGAAAATCGCCGTGAAGAACACACGGTGGACCTTCCTGAAAAAGTAGTCCTCAGCCGCCGCCGGGAATATCCGGTGAATCCTTTGGGCGGGCAATGCCGAAATCAGACCCAAGGCGTCAAGATGGCTCGTATGGTTCGAGACCATTATGAAGGAACCTTCCATCGCAAGCCGGCTTCCGCCTTCTATTTCCAGGCGGTGGTAAATCTTCAGCCAGAGGCGCATCAGCGCGGCGCCTAGAAGCCTGAACCCGTAGACAAGCATGTCCGGCTCCCTCGGAAAACTACGAAGCCGCTCGTAGAAGTCCTTGTCGATATCCGGAGCCGTATCATATTTCCATTCAGTGTCCACTTGCGCCCCTGGGAACGAGCAGATATTTTAAAATTGGCGGGATACCGAAACCTGCCGATACCTTTCGATAACTGCCATCAATCATGTTTCCCAACAAGCGGTGACCCGGCGGCTTGATGACCCACGACCTACTACCACTCATCATCAATTATCCGCCATCCTGCATCCGGTGCTTTTTACTCACCAGTGCCTGTAGTAGAAGTCTACCATGTGCAGGAAGAGCGGCGCCGTGTAGATCAGGCTGTCAATGCGGTCGAGCAGGCCTCCATGGCCGGGGATGAGCACCCCCATGTCCTTTATGCCCACATCCCGCTTTATGACGCTTATCGCGAGATCGCCCAACTGACCGCCAACCCCGACGATCAGCCCCGTCAGGACAAGCTGCAAGGTCCCGAAGTGGGGGAACGAGAAGTGGAGGGCCCAGGGCAGCGCCATCGAGACGAGAAATGCGCCGGCAGTTCCCTCCCAGGTCTTCTTCGGGCTTATGTTGCTTCTGAACTGACGGCGGCCGAAAATCTTGCCGAAGGTGAACGCCGCGATATCGTTGATTTCGACCGCGAAGACAAGATAAAGCAGGTAGCCGGCGGCCTGAGGACAGTTCGCAAGAAATCCGACATGACCGAACATCCATCCTATATATATGAATCCGACTATCCCCAGCGACATCGCCTGGAGCTGCCCTTTCACCTCGTTCTTCAATATCGGGATAAGTATCAGCGCGGCGACGATGTAGACAGGCATCGTCATGAAAAGGCCGTACCAGCCCGGAGTTCCGGCGGTCGGATCCTTCATCGCCGACACCACCGCAAGCGAAACGATCCCCAGATACGCGCCCCCGGTCATCCACCAGTCCCGGTAAAGCCCAGTCGCCCTCGCGAACTCCTTGAACCCGACCAGCGCCAGAACCGTGAAAAAAACGATCGTCGCATATCTCCCCAGCCCGACGGCCAGCAGCACCAGCGGCGCCATCACCAGCCAGCTCCGGTATGTGTGCCATATCGAGGATACGTTCTTCTTCAATGAATATTGAACAAAGGCTAGGACAATCCCTGCTACGGCAAAAACCAGCGCGCATATGAAAACATACGAGCGAAATATCTCGCTTTGCCAGGATTGGAGCAGGATCGCCATCGGTCCCTTAAGGTGCAACTTGGAAAACGTTTTAGTCAAAGTATGCCGCCTTCGCCGAAAGCGGCGCCGGCGACTTCGGTGAAATCGCCATACTCAAGCTCCTGCGCGCCAGAAGGGCGCATTTTTCATGCATGGAAAACTTAAGCTTTCTTCCTGCCGAGCTCGGCAAGGATGCGCGAAAGTCTGACCACGACCGTCTGGACACAACCCGCGATGACAACCACGCAGGCCCAGTCCAGCACAGTCAGCCCTCCCCATTTGCAATGGACGAAGAACGCCGTCCAGGCACCGATGTGCACCATCACCATGCGCCACGGCTTCGACATGATCCCGCTGAACTCGCGCTGCACTCCGACCGCCTGCCCGAACGTCCCGATGTATGCGGTGAACAATGCGAATATCGCAGCCCAATATCCGAGCGCCTGACTGCACAGACCGCTGTGAGCTATGCCGACGAAAATAATGACGTCAGATATCCGGTCGGGCACTTCGTTCATGATCTCGCCCTTCAGGCTCGCCTTGCCCGACGCCAGCGCAACCATCCCGTCAAGCATGTTGAACCACAACCGAAGATAGCAGAAGCCCGGCGCCAGCAGTAGGAACCACGGATGCTTCGCCGACTGCCATAGCAAGACTGCCGCAGTCGCCGACGCCACAATCGACATGAATGACACCGTGTCCGGATCGACGCCGAACCTAACGCAGAAGTCCACCGCCCACTTCGCCGTCCTCCGGAACATGTCCGCTATCGGCCGCCGTGACTTAGGATTGTAGGGAGCCATCATCCACCATATATTTTACTCCGCATGCGTCTTCCAATATCCTTCTTTTTTCTTTTTTGCCTTCGCCTCTGCACGCTCGAAAGCTTCATAGAGCCAATAATCCTTGTCAGATCTGTCAAGAAGGCATTCGCCATAAATGAGTTGACGCATTGGGATAATAACATATTTTTCAGCTTTCAACTCAATGTCCCCAGTATTAATTTCCACAGTCCCAGACCTTACCGTAGGAACCAAAACAACTGCAATGATTTCGGTGTCTGACTTTTTAACAATAGTATCATTAATAAGATAAATGGGGCTATCGCTTCGACTAAGCCAATTATTCAAACTGAATTTGGTTTGTGCATCATAACCTATAATCCCAGTTGATTGTATACCTCTCATAATTATCTTTTTTTCCTCAGTTTTACTATTTTTTGCCAGGATTATATTGTATTCAAGCATTTTGACAAAAATATATGGCTCGCTAAGTTTATTTAATATATTTTTATGTGATATGCTCATATCGCCATCAATAATATTTTCTTGGGGATTATCATTACTGCATCCGCTTATTGTAATATATAGCAAAAGTGTAATGCATAAAATAATTATAATGTTTTTATACATTTTTCACTATCTCCTGATTATTTTTTTTGCATTATCCCTAAAATATTTTTTGGCAAGCGGAAGTATCGCATATTTTGCATAAGTTGGGAAACCATGAACGTAATATTGATCTCCGAAATTCGAATAATGCGTAGTGACTTTTTCTACGTCCTTAATGTAGTGGATTTCATAAGGATGCGTTATATAGGGAACTTCACCCAAGAAATAAATAAAGTCCGGCCTAATATCTCCTGCGGCATACAATGGCACCGGGTCTTCTTCGCCTTTCTTATTTACATTCACCCAATGGTCTACAAATAATGCTTCAGGAAACACATGTGTGCCCGCACCTAATGTATTTACTCTAATAAATTCATAAAACTTTTTATCTAATGTATTTAATACAGCAGCCCCATGGATAGCCCCCTCGCTGTGCATCCATCCATAGACGTAGCCGTCATATCCAATTTCGGCTATTGCCTTTTTATATGCAAATCTAGTCGCTTTTATTGCTTGGTCAAATTCGGGTAGGAATGTCTTATCATAGCCAGCAACAAGAAAATCTGCCTTACCGCCACACCAAGAAAGATTCTCACCGAAGTGATCCATGTAAACACCCAAATCATAAAATAGCTTATAGCTAACAATAAAATCTGAAAGGTTTCTTATTTGTTCTCCGGTTTCTGCCATTGTCTTATTTTCAACCATTGTAACAGGAACGCCTAGAATCTTTTCAAGCAGTATTTTATTTTGGTTCCTATATGTAGATGGATTGTCAAGTCCCGGATTGTATATATGCCTATCTCTTTTCTCAAGTTTCCAATATACTTTATCGACTTCCTTTTGAGTATAATCTTGTTCAACCCAGTCCCAGGCTGGATCTATTGGACCTTTATAATCTCTGCCATAGGCCCTTGCTCCGAGATAGTCTATGAAGTTTACTGGGTCGTTTAGGCAGAAGGCGTAGAGGTTGAGGCCGCCGGATTCTTCGAGTGGGTCGCGGTTGAGCCATTTGCATGTTGCGGGATCGTAGTAGCGGAAACCGAAGTAGTACATTCGGATTTCGGGGTCGTAGTATTTTGACTGGAAGCGGAAGGGGGATGCATAGTTATTAGTTACTGGTGAATAGTTACTGGTCATTCGAGAAGAGTTACGAGGGGTGGAGGAGCGATTTGTAGAAGATCCGACGACTGGCGGATTGATTGTTGACCGATAATTGTCTTCGATGACTCTGCCGAAGGGGTCGTATGCGAAGTTCGCAGAAATAGCGCCTGTGCCGGCGTCGAGGTATGCGTGGACAGTGCCCTTGGCGTCGTAGAGCGGGATGTGGATACTTGCCCCTTGGTCATCGACGCTTGTCGAGACCGCCAAGAGGCCTCCGGCACCGCCGAGTCCCTGGTATGAGCCGTCGAGGTCGAGGCCCCAGACGTAGTGTGAGTGATAAGTGATCAGTGATAAGTGATCAGTAACCAGTTCGTCGGTGAGGATGCCGAAGTCGGCGGTGGAGCCGTCGAGCAGGACGGTGTCGTAATGGTAAGAGTGATCAGCTATCAGTGAACAGTTATCAGTGGTCGTTGAACCGTTATTGGAGCTGGATGGATTGACGAAAACCTTTTTAGAGATTCTTCTTCCCTGATGGTCGTAGGCAAAACTTAATTTTGTGCCGTTTGTGGCTATCGAGGTCAGGCGGTCTTCGGAGTCCCAAGTGCAGGAATACAAGCTGTTGGAGACGAGGCGGCCGGCCTTGTCGTAGACAAAGTTGTCCTCGGCCTTAGGCATGAAGACCTGTGCGTTCAAGCTTGCTACGATGTCCGCGCCCTTGGCGTTGCCGGGGAGATTCCCTCCGAGTTCCGGGGCGGCGTTCTCGTCGAAGAGCACCCCGGTGATGAGCATTTCCAAGAGGGATGCGGAGTCCCTGTTTCCGGCGTCTACTGTGGCGGAGAAGGCGCTGCCGAGGCGCCGAGCGCGGACATTGTTCACCGAAATTACAGCCTCTTCGACCGCGGAGCCGGTGACTTCGACCTTGTCGCCGACGGTCCTGGTGGCGATGCTGTTGAAGATCGTCGGGGTGCACCGGCTCTCGGATGAACCGTCCGCCTTTCTTTTCCCGGACTCCAGGACGTTGGCGATAGAGTCGGCATTGTAAGCGTAGTCGCTTTCGGGAATCACGGCTGCGCCTGAATATTTTGTTGCGGAGGCAAGCTGGCCGCGCTGGTCGTAATCGTAGCGGAATTCGCTTCCGTCGGCGAGTCTCATGGAGGCTATCTTGCCTGAGAGATTATAGGCGTATTGGAAGGAGTTGTAGACCTTGCCGGAGGGGGCCATGTTTGTCACGTATGCCACCCTTGCGGAGCCCGGTTCGTATCCGATTTCGCGGATGAGAAGTGGGACAGCGTCCACCGAAACCGTTATTCTGCTTATCATTGCCGCCGCCCCTTCGAGATAGTCGTAGGCCGCCGAGACCCTTCCTGCGGTGATTTTAGAGAGTCTGCCGTGTTTGTCATAGCCGTAATCTACCGTGTCCCCGCCGGAAGTCATCCGGCTCCTGAGCATTTTGTCGTTGTAAGAGTAAGAATAGGTCTGGTCGACGGGAGCGGCGGAGAGGAGGGCAAAATTCGCGTCAGTCACTTGTCCGTCCCTGTTGTATGTGAAGTTCCAGTCGCAGATGCCATTCGTGGTGATTTTTGCGGGCTGTCCGAGGGAGTTGTGGCCGGAGAATTCAACGGACGGAGTGCCGTCGTCCCATTCCGCCTTGAGGAGATATCTGTGGTAGTCCGGGGAATAAGTGAATTTTTTAGAGGCCTGGCTCCCCCCCTCGCCTGTTTTTCTAGTGAGTTTCTTCAGGAGGCCGTCGGGTGTCCATGCGAGTTCGTAGGCGGAATCAGGCCCGATTTTCTTCTCCTTGAGCATTCCGGAGGCTTGGTGGTATGACATTTCGGTTTTGACATCGCCCCGGCTGCCATGGGTTGTGATGGAGGACAGCCTGCCGCCGGTGTCGTAGGCGTTCCTGGAGTTGAAGATTCCGGGGGCGGTGTCGGAAGCTTTCACTAGCGCGCCCTTTGGGTCATATTCGTAGCTGACGGTTGAGCCGTCGGGGAGCGTGGTTGATATGGGCTCCTGCCTTCCGTGCGCATAGAGATGCGAGATTATTCCCGGCACGCCGGAAAACTTAATTTGCGCCGGCTGCGAGGTTCCCGGACGGAATGAAGCGGAGATAATGCCTGAATTAATTGAGTCGCTGGAGCAGAGCGTCCTGCCGAAGCTGTCGTTCTTCGAGCTGCCGGAGACGAGGGAGTTGAAGTCGTATTCGTATGAGAAATTGCTTGAAATGCTGGCCGAGCTGCGCCCCATGAAATCCTTGGATTCTGTTTTCGTCGCGCCGTCGCCGAGGAGCGTGGTGTGTGATTCCGAGCTTCTGCCGTTGACCGACGACCATGAGTCTCGGCCGTCGACGGATCTTATGCTTTCGCTTGAGATATTGCCGTTTGAACTTTGCGTTGTCCTGACGTTTTTCAGTGCGGTTTTCCCGTTTTGCGAAACTACGCTGTTTTCATAGTTTGTCGTGATTCCGTTACGGGTGATCGAGGCGATCTCATTTTTTGAGTTGTATGTGGTGACGGTTTCGGCACAGACGACCTTGTTGCCAGTGACTTCGTCAGTGAAGGATTCTGTGGTTTTAATGGGGCGCGCCTTGGAATCGTATTCGATGTCGGTCCTGAGCCCTGCGGAATTTTCGGTGCGGCATATATTGCCGAGCATGTTGTAATATGTGTCGCTCCAGGCGCTTCCACGTATTTCCCTTGTACAACGCATCCCGTCCTTGATGGAATATTCGTATGAGACCGGAGAGACGGCTGTCCCGGAAATGGAAGCGGTCGTCCCGTCGAGGTTCTTCCTGATGATCTTTGTTGACCCGTCCGGATATGTGATTGTTACGCTCGGGCCGTCGTACGCATAGCTTGTGGTTCCGACTGAATCCGTATGCGAAAGTATCCGGCTCAGCGCGTCGTAGGACCAGGATTCTTTGCGCGTCTCGCCGGCGGACTTGGGAATAGTCGTCTTCGATGTCATGTTGCCCAGGGCGTCATAGGAGTATTTTTCTGTGACCAGGGGCGACTCCATTTCCGAAACAAGGCCCGCCGGGCCGTATTTGTATCTGAAGACGTTCCCGTTGCGGTCGACATGCTCCTGCGGCCCGTAGAGGCAGTAGTCGTTGAACTGCTCTGACGTCCCGTCGAGGTATGTGGTCTTGGCAATCCGCCCGAATGAGTCTGCTATGGAGTGTGTAGAATCAATAATTTTACCAGAGGCAACTTCTGTGAGGCTATGATCCAAGATGACTCCGCGTGGATTTATATTTGTTTCCTCCTTCATGACAATATTATCCCCGCAGTCTTTGACGTCCGATGAGATTTTCAAGTTCGTGAGGGCAATACTGCAACCACCTCTAGATACATTATAAGCTTCTTGGCTGGTTTGATAGCCATTGGTTGTGAGCTTGTTGCTTATATGTCGGAATGGACCGGTAAATATGTTTGGATACTCGCTATACGAGAAGTAGTTCATTTGGCTATCGACAGCAGAGGATATGTTTCTAATGGAATCCCATCCCGAGGATAAGTCGCTGGCGATCTGTTCTTTTCGGGTGCTATATCTACCCATATAATAAGGATGTGAAAGAAGTATATAGGAGAAATATTTTATCCCGGTTATTTGGCCTTCGTATTTTGCAGTTATAGTTCGCGGAGCCTCCCAAAGCATCTTATTGTCGATGAAATCATCCTTTTCATGGCTCTGATACGAGAATTCTAATGTTTTGCAGAGGCTTGCATCGGGTTCGCTGGTGGGAACCGGGATGCTTCTCAAAGGTGAATATACAGTGCAAATTTGTCCGTTAGCGTCGTATTTGAAATATTTCCAACTACCATCAGGATACAGTATTGAGCGGAGCTTGTTTCTTTTAAAGGTATTGTTGGTGAATGTTCCGTCGCCGTCATAATATGCGAATTCCGTCTTGGCAATGTCGGTGTCCTTGATGGTTGAAATTGATGTGAGCATTCCGAGCTGGTTGTATTGATAGCGATTTTCATATGAGCCTGTTTCGGGGTAATTGTATATCAGCGAAACTGTTTTCCCATTGTTCTCATTTTTTGAGATTCGTTGCATGGAGGTTCCGTCAGGATAGCTGATTAAATCACCTCTTATTGACACATCGCCGCTTTCGTTTTTACCGGAGCTGAGCTCATGGGGCGGTTCCTTGTGTAAACCGACGGGAGTGCCTTCTTCATCATAGATTATTGAGACTCTGCTTGAGGACGATCCGTCTTTTGCTGCATATATAAATGTTGAAGGTCTGTATAATTGATCCACTTCGAAATCAATGTCGTAATTATAATCCATATTTTTGTTGTTCTGCCCCATATAATACATGGAATATCTTACAAAGTTTATCTGTTCTTTGAACCTGATATATTCGATGGGGCACGATTGGCCGTATGAGTTCGTCGCATATCCTGGATAGAAGGCGTGGACGATGCCGTTGTCAAATTGAAGGGTATATCTTTCGCGACGTTGCCAAAAAGAATTAATCAATTGGGGATTATGATCGACGACATTGTTCACTATTAGGCGGTATTTTCTATCCTTGTTGATTCCGATCGGCACACCGACATCGTCGAACTTTTTCAATGTGTCATTCCACTTGAAGTCAAATATGGCGACTTGACCACGAGGCCTGAGAACACCGATCCTTTTGACATAGACCTCATTGACGGAGTCGTCGATGAGTAGGTCGTTAAAGACGCATGTCTCCAACGAACGGGCCCAACGTCCGTTAAGATTGTCGGCATTCAAGTAGGTGTTGCTTGGGAAATAGCAATAGTTAGAAGATTGGGATGACATTGAATACGAATAATCCAATTTTATAATATCATCGTTACTGCCTCCGAAACTGATATAATCCCAAGCGATTGTTGGATTTGGTAGCCGCCTAGTCCTATGCAAGGGAATAATTATCTGCGGATTTTCCTGTTCGGGAAGCCAATATGCCGTACCAGTTTCATTAAAAATGTCAAAGTCGATGCCCACATCTACTAGTTCGTCCCGATCTGAGTCTGGAAGCGATTCCTGATATGGTCTAGTTATCGGAGGAAGATTAATAGGGGGGATTCCGCCGGGAATATCCCATTTTAAAACCACACGCCCTTGGGCGTAATAGCCCTTGGTAGCATCATGAATTGGAGGGGCATCTAGTGGCGATGGCATCTTCAAGTTCTTATCGCCAAACAAATGAACCTCGATTTCGTTGTTATTGCCGTCGTGGGCGGCAAAAAGGCTCCATTTCCCATCAAGGATATTATCGTTGTTATCATAGAATTCATTAGTGTAGGCAGCGCCTTTGACATAGAATTCGGCGGCATGATTGTATTCAGTTTTGACAACCGGTGACTTAAGGTAAGCATATGATCTATCCATATAAATATCATACGCGTTATTGTCTTTTCTAGCAACGAAAATGGCGCTCGGGGAAAATGCATCAATACTGGAAGGTGCGGCCTTGTCATACTTATATGAGAGGCGGCTTATCTCTGAACTCCACTGGGATGAATTCGCATTATCGATCCATGCAGATTTTCTGTTTTTCTCTCCTTGTGCGGACCAAGAGGTTGATCCAATGGACCATCTGAAAGGATTACTATTTAGGACTTGGCGTATTTCTTCGAAATGGACGGGAAGGATGGCATCATAATATGCTGTTGTCAACTTAGAATATTTTGGTGTTCCATCGCCGAGGACTGTTCCGTCATCGAGCTGACCTGGCAGAGCGGTGAAAAGACAGGCGGCTTTTCCCTCTCTTTGCGGAAAGAGCTTCAGGGACTCCGGCGTTGGGTCACCGTTTGCATCATACTCAATTAAGAATGGGATCTTTTCGAGGCCTGTAAACGTTCCATCCTTTGCGTAGGAATAGTTAAGGTATCTTGATTCTAGAAGACGGCGGATAATACTTCGTAGTTCGGCCACAAGGTAGTTTCCCCGATATATCCAACTTATGGAATCATACCATACTTCCTCACCTTGATCGAACTTACTGTTTCCATTTAGGTCGTTGTAATAATACCTTCCGTTGCATATACCTTTATCTCCATCTGCCAGTGGGGGAATAGTTCCATCGCCTTGGAAGAGGATTGCATCGGTTCCTTCATCAAAAACGCCTGCTCTGCCACCTTCAATATCCTGCCAAGCCGGAGAAGATTTTGGATTTACATAAGTCGAGTAGCTCTGCGGTTTTGCATATATTCCATTGTTTTTCCCCTTCTGCATAGGTTCTATATCCCATGAACCATCACCGCCATCATTCACGACATATCCTTCCGGATAGTCATCTATTCCATATCCATACCAGGCACAATACGGAGGCTTGACGCCTACTGCGAGACAATAAGGACGTATTGCATCCGCCATTTGGCTATATACCTCATACCAATATTGATGCCTGCAGCCCTGCATTCCTGCGGAGTTGTTTTCGGCAGAAGATAAGGATGTTGAGACCGCCAAAAGAAATGGTATTACGGCTAAAGACCTCTTCATGATATTCTCATTGGTTAATAGCTTGCTTTGAGTCTGATGCGGTTATCGATGTCTCTTCTAGCGCCGGCGTTCGGGTGTCGGCCCTGCTTGAATTCCGCGAGGTTGCTTGCGCCGTCGTTGTCCGGGTCGAAATCGGGTTTCTGGTCGAGGTTTCCGAAGAATTTCATTTCCCAGGGGTCTGGGAGGCCGTCGTTGTCGGAGTCTTCGGCGGCGGGGAGGATATTGACAGTGCATCTGTCGGGGTAGGCGACGCCTGCTCCGAGCGCTGAAGATAGCTCCAGGACTGCGAATTTCGCAGAGTCGGAATCTGCGCCGTTGAGGACGTGGAATTTTATTTTCCCTGAGGTTTCACCCGGGGCGAAAGTTGCCGTCTGAGGAGAGAAGATGAAGTCGGCTCCTTCTTGCCCGTCGGATTTTGCCATGCGGACGGACGCCTGAGCGACCTGTTCGGCGGGCTTGCTGAGGACGATTTCGACCTCGATGATCTTTTCGGAATTATCAACGGTGATGGAGCTTTTTGCGAACTTGACGAGAGGTGTTGCCGTCTTGGGATCGCTTTCGGCGAGGAACTCCTTGATGTTGGAGACGCCGTCCTTGTCGAAGTCGCCGTTGGCGTCCTGGTCGAGGTTGCCGAAGTGGAGGATTTCCCAATCGTCGTCGAGGCCGTCGAAGTCCGTATCCGTCATTTTATCAAAGGAGATTTGAACGTTGTGCCAGGAGTCTGAGGAGAGGGCGATTGCCGCCGGATCATCCTCGAAGTTCCCTGATGCGAATCGCAGATCAAGGCCGTTGTAGGAGACGGTGGAGGAGCTTGAGGAATCAGAAGGCTTGATGCTGAAGCTGAGAGCGGCGTCCTGGGAAGTGGCCGAGTTGGGGAGGTAGATGGTGGACTGGCCTTCTAAAGCTTGTCTTCTTCTGTTTGAGTTATCTGAACGCAAGCTGGAAGGGCTGAAATTGCTCTTTGAGCCCGGAGGTCGCAAGCTATTTGCAGCGTCGTCTGCGGCGCATGCGACGGAGATTTCGAGGCATTTGGCTCCTTCGGCGGGGTTGGAGTCGGAGACTTTGAAGTTTCCGTGGTCGCCGTCCGGCAGGAGCCAAGCGGCCGGAGGAAATCCGACGATGTCGGACTCGAAGCCCTCGTTTATTTTCCTGTCGGAACCTAGGATGTTGAAATTGTCGAAAAGGGCGGAGGGGGTAGACTGGGAATCGGCCTTGTGGGGCAAGGCCGAAGCCAAGACAGTAGAGGCAACATTTCCTTCAAGGGGATCAGGCTGGTAGGCGCTGAGGGTGAGGTCGGAGCCTGGCCCGCCGGTTGATATCCTGTCGGACTCCTGCCAGCCGCCGGGGACGCCGTCTACTTCGACGCGATATCTGTGGACTGTGGTGTTTCTTGCGAAATTCGCAAGGATGACGGATGTTTCGGTGATGGTGATTGAAAGCGGGTTGTCTGTTGAGAGCTCTTCCGGAACGCCCATCCACTTGACGAAGCGAAAGTTCGGGCTTGGGACGGCGGTGGCTTCGACGGTTTGCCCCGGGATGACGGCGAGTTCGCCTGAGGGAGAAGTGGTTCCGCCGGCGCCGTTTCTGAGCCAGACTTGGATCTCGCTCTCCTTTTCGACCACGGAGATTTTCTTTTTGCCGAAGGTGGTTCCGGCGTCGGCGATGAATTCGGCCTGTTTGACGGAGGCGTTGCCATCCTTGGCGCAATGGAAGACGATGTCCTTCGGCATATTCCAGTTTTCGGATGTGAAGATGAGTTCTGGCGCTGATGCGAGTGTGATTTCATCCGAACCTCCCTTCCTTGAAACTGCCACCGTGACACTGCCTGCAGGAGGTGCGTTTGAGAGGAGTATCTGCACGCATGAGCTTGAGCCTTCTGGGACTTCGACGGTGCCCTGTGAGATCAGCAGCTTATGGCCGGGCATGCTTAGGGGATCGTTCGGATCGGTTCCGGACGAGACTTCCTGTCCGTCGTCGTATGAGTCGCCGTCTGTATCGGGGTTGTGCGGATCGGTGCTGTTCCGGAATTCCTGCAGGTTTGAAAGCTTGTCGTTGTCCGGGTCGAGTGGCGCGTCAGAGGCGTCGGCCGGCTTCAGGCCGTTTGCGTTTTCCCAGAAGTCCGGCATTCCGTCGTTGTCGCCGTCGATGATTTCGAACTGCGCAAAGAGGCTCATATTCTTTGTTACTTTCGAGAGCTTGAGCGGGTTTTCCGTGCCTTTGTATGAGCCGGACCATTTGGTGAACCTGTAGTTCGGCCTTGGACTGGCCGCAACCTGCGTGCAGGCGCCGCCTGGTGCGACGAACTGGATGGCCTCGCCGATTATCGAGCCGTCAGGGCCGCAGTGGAATTCTACGCAGAGCTTCTTTTCCTGGAAAAGCGCGCAGGCCTCGCCGTCTCCTGACAATGTGAAGGAGGTTTCAAGCGCGGCCGGGTCGGCGCACTGGATTAGGCCGGAGACCTGCCATCCCTTGAACACGTTTCCGTCGTAAGGGACGGCCTTGGCGACAATCTTTTCGCCGCTGTTGAACACATGTGTTCCCTGGCCTGGGCTGACGCTTCCGCCGCCGGACGCTGAAATCGTCAGGGCGGCCTTTTTCCTTGCGAAATTCGCAATTGCGGTCATGTTTCTTCGGATATTGCCGATTTGCAGGGGATTTGAGAGGCCCTGAACGTCGCCTGACCAACCGTCGAAGACGAATCCGGCGTTGGGGACGGCCATGACCGGCGAACAATCGGCGCCCAGGGCGACAATCTGCTCCGTGATGCCGACGATGCCTCCGTCCGCTCCGGCCATGAATGTGACCTTGAACTCCTCGGGCGCGGAGCAGAAATATTTGTTTTTAAGGTATGCTTCGACTGCCAGGCGTTCGGATTCCTGGAGTTCCTTTGAATAGAGCATGATTTCGGCGATTTCGCCGCGCAAGGGTTCCAGGCCTGCGGCGTTGCCTGCGCCGATGAAGATGCCGCAGTGCTTCCATGGGCTGGCGTCGGCGCCCGCCGCGGCGGAGAGGGTGTTTCCGTCGAGGACGCTTATGACGCTGTCGTCCCTTCTCCAGGCCCCGGATACGATATGCCAGGCGGAATCAGCCGGATGCGTTGCCGCCTTCAGGAAGCCCCTCGAAGATCGGGAATGGGTATATATGATTGAATCCTTCACAAATATGCCCCAGAGCTTGCCCGAGAACTTCATTGCGCCGCCGGAGTATGAGTTTTCCACGACGAACTGCTTGGCCGCCGGCTCGCCGGACTTGAAGACTGCGAACCAGGAGACGGTGTCGGTCTCGAGTTCGGGGATGCGTCCGCATGAGAGGCCTCCTCTGCCGCCGCCGAAGGAGACGGAGGGCAGCGAATTGACCGAGTCAAATTCCAGTACAGGCGGGTTTAAGCCATGCTTTGCCGGAAACGCGTTGTTGCTGTTAGCGGAACTGTCGAACCACGCGGAAATCGAAGCGTCCGGAGCGGGCAGGACGTTTCGGTCGGCCCTGAGCCAGAGGCTTATCCTGTCTGATGGGATTTCGACGAATTCAAAGCTGATGTCGGTCTTCTGTGGCATGATGCTGCCGTTATTGTCCTTTATGCCAGAGACGGACAGCCGGTAGTGGGTGCGAGGTTCGAGGCGGGTCTTGAATCCGAGCCTTGCGCTACGGCCGTCCGCGCACGGAGTCGCAGAAATGACTGCGGTGCCGTTGTCGAGGACGAACTTTTCCGCCAATATGGACGCGGGATCGATCTCCTCGCTGAATGCGATCTTCGCCTCGAGCGGGTTTCCGGCGGCGAAGACCGCCACCGGCGAAGGCGGAGCGTTATCGATGAAATATTTCTGGCGGAGATAGTTCTCGACACTGATCCTCTGCTGTTCGCCGAGAGCCTCGGAGCATATTATGATTTCTGCGATGTCGATGAAGCTGCCGCCGGCCTTCGACGAACCTTCAAGCGTGCCGGTCGAGTTCTTGATCTGATATGCGTCCATGTTCCCGATGCGCGTCGCGATGTGGCCGCATGGAACGGCGCTGGCACCTGCCTGCGGATCCTCGGAGACGCCGTCTGTCCAGGAGTCCAGCGAGGCGGTCGAATTCCAGACGACGGAATGGATCATCCACTGTGGGCGGGAGTCGTTTGAGGAGGCAGTTGCAGCGCCGTCGGCGGAGCGCGCGTAGGAGTGGATTTTCCTCCTTGTCGCCTGGACTCCCCAGATGTCGGAGCTTCTCGTTCCGGCGCCCTGCCGGAAGGAGCTTGAGATCACGCAGGAGCACGAAACGTCCTGTCCGGGGCGTAATACGATGAACAGTGAAAGCCTGTCCGTGTCCAGCAAACTGGAAGGGGCGGACTTCAAGAACTCGTTGCGCCTGAACCGCAGGGCGGGCAGGGAGTCATTAGTTATCGCGGGCGCCTGGGACAGTGATGGCGCGGTGAAGTCGTTTCCGTTCCCCGAGCCGTCCTTCCAGCGGAGTGCAAGGCCGTCCTCGCCGGGCTCGACGTTGGACGCATCGAGGTGGACGGCCAGGGAGGGTATCTCCGGCGGCTCTGCAGCGCCGAGGCCGAGGGGGCTTAAGGCAAGTGCCAGCAGCGGAAGAACGCGGAGCCGCAATGTCCGTGCTCCTAGATTGCGGAGGCGGAAATAAGGCCTGCGTATCAGGCCTCCGAATACGCCGCATGATCCCATATGTATTTTCTTTTCTATATCTACATTATAACAGAATAATTCAGCGATGATAAAATTGGCTTGCATGTTATCGTTATAAAATAACATTTCAAGGATTGATCCTGATTTTTACTGTTTTTATTTCAGATTTCCTGTTCCGCCGCATGGAAGCGATCAAAAACGTAGGGAAATGCCCTCGCGGCTTTTTAGGGTTGTGCGCCGGAAATCTGAACCTTATACGCGGTGACTTATACTCATTTAGCGTGAAAATTTACATTTTGACGGGCAATATTTGGGATTGGATTTTTTCGTTCCGACCGAGGGGCGACATGAATGTCGTCCGAGGAAGGAACGGATAAATACGGCCCAAAGATGCTCGCCGCAAGGCGGTTGCGGTCTTTCGGTTTTGCTCCGCACCCTTCTAGAGCCTTCGATACCTCGGTATCGGCGGCCTCTCAGAATACGGAGCAATTCCCGAAATCTCCGCAATCAAAATGTAAATTTATCAGCCTAAAGGAGTATAAATCTTCCTGTGGATTTAGGAGGATTATGATAGTGATGTCGGCTTGAAACATTTTTTCACAGGGGTATTTTTATACTCATTTAGCGTGAATATTTACATTTTGACGGGCAAGATTTGGGATTGGATTTTTTCGTTCCGGCCGAGCGGCGACATGAATGTCGTCCGAGGAAGGGACGGAAAAAATACGGTCCAAAGATGCCCGTCCGTCCTGGCGGATTTTGGATGAAATAGTGAATGGCGGTTCGCGGGTCGCCAGCACCGAGTCACTTGGACGCCACAACATCGGATTTCATGGAAGGGTTGGAAGAAGACGGCAGGCATCGGCAGGATTCGGGCTTCAGTTTAAGGCTATTACTAATCGTCTCATAATAATATGGATGCCCCCGACCTTGCGTCGGCGGTGAACATGCCGGGGGATCAGGTTAGCAATTTCCCTGCTGAATCCTCAGACATGTTCACCGCCGGGATGAACCCGCCGGTGCCTCTATACAATTTCGAGACGATTAGTAATAGAGGATTCGTGGGAAAAATGCAGATCAGGGATCTACTGCGGAAGATGGTGCCGGAGGGGGCGTCCGATCTGTTCATGAGCGCTGGCCGGAGTCCGTTCTACCGTATCAGGACGAAGATCGTGCCGTCCGGCGGCGAGGCGGCGACGTCGGAGGAGATTTCGGCCTTCCGGAAGCAGGTTCTGACGCTTAAGCAGGAGGAGAGGTTTCTGGAGGGCGGCGATATAGACGCGGGCCTGACTTTGGACGCCGGGATGCGGTTCAGGATAAACTTTTATCTTCAGCAGGGTGTGCCTGGGCTTGTGGCGCGTTTGGTTCCGTCAGGGAACTACAGCATGTCCGAGCTGAACCTGCCGCCGGCGGTCGCTAAGTTCGCGGATCTGCCGCGCGGGCTGGTGCTGATCGCGGGGCCGGCCGGGAGCGGTAAGTCGACGACGATGGCGGCGATACTGAACCACATCAACCGGAACTATTCGCGGCACATCGTGACGATCGAGGATCCGATCGAGTTCGTCCACAGGGACGTGAAGAGCTTCATAACGCAGAGGGAGGTGGGCTCCGACACCATGACCTTCGGCTCGGCGCTCAAGCATGTGGTGAGGGAGAGTCCCGACGCGATATTCATCGGCGAGATGCGCGACCAGGAGACGATGCAGACGGCGATCACGACGGCGCTGACGGGGCATCTTGTGGTGTCGACGGTGCATACGACGAACGCGGTTCAGTGCGTGGAGCGCATCGTCAACCAGTTTCCAGAGCACATGCGGACGCAGATGGCGGCTGATCTGGCGATGGCGCTGGAGGGCATCGCCGTCCAGAAGCTGGTGCCGACCGCGGACGGCAAGGGGGTGGTCCCCGCGGTCGAGATACTGAAGTCCTCGCCGCTGGTGCGCAGGGTGATTTCCGACAGGAACTTCGGGGAGCTGGAGGACGTGATCCGTCGCGGCTTCGAGGAGGGCATGCAGACCTTCTCCAGGGCGCTGGCGGACCTTCACAAGGCCGGCAGGATCACGCTTGAGGACGGCGCTGCGGCGGCGGTCAACAAGGACGAGTTCCAGCTTCTTGCGCAGGGCATGGAGAGCGGCATAGAGACCTTCCGCGACCTGATATCCGATGATGAGGACGCCATGGAGCTCAACATGAAGCGCCTGCTCCATTCGGCGGTGGCGAATGGCGCGAGCGACCTGATATTGACGGTCGGCAGCAGCCCGTGCCTGCGCGTCAACGGTAACATAGTACAGCTCGACGCGGACCGCCTTACGCCGTCGGACACGAAGCGGCTGCTCTTCAGCGTGGTTAATTCGAAGCAGAGGGAGGTATTCGAGGAGAAGCGCGAGATAGACTTCGCCCTGAGCGTGAACGTCAAGAGATCCAGGGACGAGGGCCAGATCGTCCCGTACAGGTTCAGGATCAACGGTTTCTACCAGAGGGGGAACGTGGCGATAGCGGCTCGCGTCATACCAAGGGCGATACCGACGCCGGAGGAGCTCGGGCTTCCGACGTCGCTTGTGAAGCTGGTCCAGAGGCACCAGGGTCTGATCCTGATAACCGGTCCGACGGGCCACGGCAAGAGCACTACGATGGCCGCCCTCATCAACAGGGTCAACTCGACGCGGCCGTGCCATATAATAACGATAGAGGATCCTATAGAATATGTCCACGCCAACAAGATGGCGGTGGTGGAGCAGAGGGAGGTCTTCGCGGACACGCTGAGCTTTGCGAACGCGCTGAAATACGTCCTGCGCCAGGATCCAGACGTGATACTTGTCGGCGAGATGCGCGATCCGGAGACGATCGGCGCGGCGCTGACCGCGGCAGAGACGGGGCATCTCGTGATCGCAACGCTGCATACGAACAGCGCGGCGCAGAGCATCGACAGGATTATAGACTCCTTCCCGTCGTACCAGCAGAACCAGATAAAGATCCAGCTTTCGGGATCGATACTTGGAATCGCCTCGCAGAGGCTCCTTCCCAGGAAGGACGGCAGAGGCAGGGTTGCTGTCTTCGAGATAATGCTCGGGAACTCCGCCATCAAGAACCTCATCAGGGAAGGCAAGACGCACTTGGCGCCGACGGTGATCGAGACTTGTGCAAAGGAAGGCATGATTACGCTCGACAAGGCGCTGCAGGAACTCTACGAAAGGGACGTCATCCGCAGGCAGGACGCCCTTGTCCACATGACTTCCGCGCAGGCGAGGGAGTAAGGGGTAGATTCCGTATGCCAGATACCGGATATTGCCCGAAAGGTTTCGGCGGGTATCGGAAGGGATAGGCAGGTGTCGGGTGTCGGGATTTCCGATTCAGCCGAATCTATCGGATCAATCGATACATTCGAGTCCAATAACGAATAACGAATAACCAATAACTGATAACGATTCCGGGAAAAATGAAAATACTTGTCGTTGGCAGCGGCGGGCGCGAGCATGCGCTTTGCTGGAAGCTCCGCCAAAGCGGAAATGTGGAGAAGGTCTATTGCGCGCCGGGCAACGCCGGGATTTCGGCCGACGCCGAATGCGTGGACATCAAGGCCGAGGACATCGCCGGGCTTGCGGATTTCGCGGCTAAGGAGAAGATCGGACTGACCGTGGTGGGGCCTGAGCTTCCCCTCTGCGACGGGATTGTCGACGTCTTCATGGCGAAGGGCCTGAAGGTGTTCGGCCCGGACAAATCGTCTGCGCGCCTCGAAGGCAGCAAGGAATTTGCCAAGAAGTTCATGCAGAGGCATGGGATTCCGACCGCCAGGGCGGAGGTTTTTACGGCGGAGAAGCCCGCGTCGGAATACATCCGGGGGGAATTTGCCAGGGGCTGCGGCGGAATTGTCGTGAAGGCGGACGGCCTCGCCGCGGGCAAGGGCGTCATCGTGGCCCAGGGACTGGACGAGGCGCTTTCGGCGGTTTCGCGGTGCTTCGGCGGAGCGTTCGGTTCCGCGGGAAGCACGGTCGTGGTCGAGGAGATGCTGGTAGGAGAAGAGGCATCCATTCTGGCGCTCACGGATGGGAAGACCATCACCGCGCTGGCGTCCTCGCAGGACCACAAGCGGGCGCTCGACGGCGACCAGGGTCCCAACACGGGCGGCATGGGCGCATATTCTCCGGCGCCGTCTGTAACCCCGGAAGTGATGGACGAGATCGAAAGCAATATCCTCAGGCCTTTTCTCAAAGGCATACAGTCCGAAAAGCTTTACTACCGCGGAATAATATACGCGGGGATAATGCTTACGAAGGACGGCGCCAAGGTGCTCGAATTCAACGTTCGCTTCGGCGATCCGGAAACGCAGGCGGTGCTGGCGCGCCTCGACAGCGACCTTGCGGACGCGATGCTGAAGACCGCCGAAGGACGCCTGGAGCAGGCCGAGCTGGCGTGGAGCAAGGAGCCGTCGGTATGCGTCGTGATGGTCTCCGGCGGCTATCCGGGCTCCTACGAAAAGGGCTTCCCGATACGCGGGCTCGAAGACGCAGCCGAGGCTGGCGCGACGGTCTTCCATGCGGGAACTTCGCTTAAGGACGGAAATATAGTTAACAACGGCGGCCGCGTCCTGGGGGTCACGGCCAGAGGCACCACAATCTCCGACGCGGTGAAGAAGGCATATGCCGCAGCCGCCAGGATCCGCTGGGACAAGTGCTTCTACAGGAAGGATATAGCGCATAGGGCGCTGTTGAAGAAGTGAATAGTGGATGGTGAATGGTCGGGAGTCGCTTGCCGCCGGATCTCATATTCCAGATCTTCGCCGGCAGGTTACGACAGGTTCCGAGAGGTATCGGTAGGAATCGCCAGGTTTCAGTTTTCAGCTGTCGGAAGCTGCGACTGGTGGTGGACTGCGAGAAGCTGCGAGTGATGGATGAGCAATAACAAATCGGAATTGAGGCAGGCGCTTTCGAGGTTGGTGAAGGACAAGTTTGCGGCGGCCTCGCTTTTCATACTCTGCGCCTTCTTTGCCGCCGGACTATGCGGGGAAATTTACTCGGTCGTATGTTCGCAGAGCGAGATCACGCCGGTCTATGACAGGGGCGACATCGCGAACTCATACCAGGCGCCGTCATGGAAGAACTGGCTGGGGACCGACTACAAGGGGCGGGATGTCATGCTGCGGGCGACCGCGGCAATCAGGACGGCGGTGAAGATCGGAGTGACCGCCTCGCTGATCTCGGTGCTGCTCGGCGTGGCTCTCGGAGCGCTTTCCGGCTACTACGGGAAGCTTGTTGACGACATAATAGTCTGGCTGTACAGCGTCTTTGCCGCTATGCCGACGCTTCTTTTCGTGCTCGCCTTCTCGCTGCTTGTCACAAAGGGCTTCCTGTTCCCGCCGCTTGCCAAGGGGTTCGCGGCCTTCTCCGGGCTCCTTCACATGGAGCCTGGGATGATGGCGCTCTACATCGGCATCGGGCTGACCGGCTGGGTCGGGATATGCCGCGTGGTGAGGGCCGAGGCGATGCGCATCCGCGAGATGGCCTACATCCGCTCGGCCAGGGCGCTCGGCTACCACGACCTCAGGATAATATTCGTCCACCTCCTGCCCAACCTGATGCACCTGGTCATAATATATTTCACATTGCGGTTCGCGTATGCGGTGATGACCGAGGTCATCGTGAGCTATCTCGGACTCGGCGTCCAGCTCGAGCCGAGCTGGGGCGTCATGATCGCCGACGGCCAGCAGAGGCTCTGGCGCGGCGTCTGGTGGGAGGTCGCGGGCGCAACCGGCTTCATGTTCGTCTTCGTCCTCGCACTCAACATCCTCGGCGACGCCCTCAGGGACGCGCTGGATCCGAGGCTTAAGAAGTGATTTCAATGATGGCCAGGAAAGACATCATCGGCATATTCGGCGGTACCTTTGATCCGCCGCATCTGGGGCACACGGGCCTTGCACGGGAGATTTTGAACTGCGGGGCCGCGGAAGAGATCGTGTTTGTCCCGGCGCCGGTTCCTCCGCACAAGCCCGGTTCGCCTTCCGCGGATTTTGCCGACCGTCTGAAGATGCTCGAGCTTGCAGTGGCGGGAGTTCCGCATTTTTCCGTTTCGGACATTGAAGGCAGGCGCGAAGGGCCGTCCTACACCTACGACACGCTAACCGAGCTTTCAGCCATGTTTTCCGGCGCGGAGATCCGACTTGTGCTCGGCGCGGACAGCCTTGAGACTCTACACTCCTGGCACAAAGGACGGGATATAGTGCGTGAATGGAAGTTGATCGTGTACCCTAGGCCTGGGCATAGTCCGTCCGAAGCAAGCCTTTCGGAAAACTGGGACTCGGTTACGGCCGCCGGACTCGCGGCGTCGATCCTTCCCATTAAAGCCGTTTTCGACATTGCTTCCACTGAAATAAGATATAGAATAAGGCAAGGGAAGACTCTGGACGGCCTCCTGGCGCCCCAGGTGCTTCGACACATCCGCGAGAAGGGGCTGTATAAGGGCGATTGTTCGCCGTAAGACGTTAAACAATTCTGGAGGAGATTGATGGCAAAGGCAAGGACCCCGAAAAAGAAGGATTCCACCGCGGCCAGGATGGAAGCTCAGAAGGAGAGGGCCGCCAAGCTCGCACGGCTCTGCGCAAGGGCTGCAGACAACTGCAAGGCTTCGGACGTCATTGTCCTTGAAATGACCGATCTTTCGACGCTTTGCGACTATTTTGTCATATGCACCGGCAATTCGGCACCTCAATTGAAGGCCATCGCCGACCATATCGAGGAAGACGTGAGGAAGGCTCTGCAGGCGAAGCCGGTTTCCGTGGACGGGGATCCGTCGAGCAAGTGGGTCGTCATGGATTACGGAGGGGTCATGGTCCACATCCTTTCGCCGGAGACCAGGGAACGCTACCAGCTTGAGAACGTATGGGGCGACGCGCCGCGGCTGGAGAAGAAGATTAGCGCGATGAGAAGGAAGAATGAGAAGGCCTGACATAGACTCATGGGACGAGCGCACCTGGGAGAAGGTCTTCCGCGAGGACGACAGGCGGATCAACCTCTACATGAGGGATCTGCCCTTCATCATTGATCTTCCCGCGGAGGACGAGATACTTTCTGAAAAGATGAACTCTCCCGCCGACGGATTCCCCGAATACGGAATGCTGGGCGAATGGGGTTATTGCGATGACTGCGGCGAGGACTTCGAGGAGTTCGGCATGTCGGGCGGCAGCCGCGGGCTTGTGCTCGAGGCGGAGATATACAACGGAGCATACTCGCTTGCCGTGGAATGGGCGGAGTTTAGCTCGATCCATATCGGGGCGAAGCACCGCGAGGCCGGCGTACTTGTCCTCGGCACCTACGGTCTTCTCCTCCTGAGGATACTCTACATAATGGAGACGGATCTTGAATACACCCATCTCCTCAGGGCCCACTCTAAGAGGCTGTTCTCTACGGTGGACAGGCTTGCCGGCCAGATAAGGGCGCTTTCGGAAAAGGCGCCGGAGCTTGCCGGGCTCTTGCGCAGGCACCTGGACAAGCTGGAGAAGCTCAGGGAGAAGTCCGCCGACCTCTGCTCTGCCCTGAAGAAGGAAAATGACTGACTACAACGAACAGAAGAAGGAGCTTGCGGCCGAAAGCCTGATCCGCAAGGCTCTTTCCAGCTATGAATTCCTGCAGGTCGTCCCGATGCTGCTGCTGATACTGACCGGCATCGCCTTCATATACGGGATCGGCCAGCAGATCGGCACCGCCGAGGCGGAACGATACTGGAAGAAGCAGCTTTTCTGGACGGCTGCGGGGCTGTGCCTCTGGTTCTATCTTGCCGTCTTCTTCGACTACCGGCACCTGAAAAAGCTTGCGCCCTTGATATATGTCCTTGCGCTCGCCGGCCTCGTCGGGGTGCTTCTTATGGGCGCCCGGATAAACGATTCGAGGCGCTGGTTCCTGCTGGGCCCGGTGATGGTTCAGCCGTCTGAATTCTCGAAGCTGGCGCTGATCATTGTGAACGCATCGGTCCTTTCGATCAAGAACTTCGACGTGAACAGGCTTAACCATTTCGCCGCCCTGGTGCTCCTGAACGGGGCCCCCTTCGTCCTCACGGTCATGGAGCCCGATCTCGGCGCGGCGGTCATGCTGGTGCCTGTGGTCGGCCTGATGGTCTTTGCCGCCGGGCTGAAGTTCCGCTGGATATTCCTTGCCGCCTTATTCATAGGTTGCACGATCTGGTTTTCGTTCCCGTTCCTGAAGGACTACCAGAAGGAGCGCATAAATACTTTCTTCAACCCCGAGAAGGATCCCGCCAACCGCGGCTGGAACGCGCTGCAGTCGCAGCTCGCCGTAGGAAGCGGAGGCTTCTTCGGGAAAGGCTTCATGCAGGGTACTCAGAACACGCTCGGCTTCCTGCCCAGGACAGTCTCTAAGACCGACTTCATATTCTCCGTGATAGCGGAGGAGACAGGCTTCGCCGGATCGCTTTTCATAATCGGGCTTTATCTCGCGCTGCTCGCGTCGATCTTCAGAATCGCGATCTCGACCTGCGACGATTTCGGGCGCTTCATGACCATGGGCGTGGCGGCGGTCTTCTTCCTGCACTCGTTCATCAACATGGGCATGACGATGCGGCTGCTGCCCGTGAAGGGCCTCCCCCTGCCGCTCGTAAGCTACGGGGGTTCCTTCATGATATGCAACCTCGTCGCGCTCGGGATACTGCAGTCCGTATACAGGCTGCGAAAGACGGAGCTGTGAAGATGCCGTACGAGAAATTCGACAAGGACTCGCTTATCCTGCGTGACGAGCTTGCGATAGACCGCACCAGGCTTGCAAACGAGAGGACGCTTCTTGCATACCTGCGGTCGGCGATCGCGCTGGTGATAGCAGGGATGACAATCATCCATTTTTCCGGCAAGATATGGTACACCGTCCTGGGATTCACATGCATCCCGGCGGGATTCATCACATGCGCCATAGGGATCGTGCGCTACCGCAAGATGGACCGCAGGATTTTCCCGCTGAGGAAGGATGAGGACGGAAAAGGCGCCGGCGGCTCCTAAAAGCCTACCGGCGCCTGAGGCTCCTCCGAAATTTGATCATCTTTGTCGGTAGCTTTGTCGGTAACTTTATCGTCTTCCGGAGGGTTGAGCCAAGCTCAACCGCGGCTCCGACAAGCGTCGCCCTCCGCCGAGTTTTTGACCGACAGAGTTGGATATTGGATATTCAGACGTGCTTCGACAGATATTCGGCCACCCCGGCCGCCGTCGGCTTCACTCCTTCGTCGCCGGCCTTCCAGTTGGCCGGGCAGACGTCCCCGTGCTTCTCGAAGAACTGAAGCGCGTCCACCATCCTGAGCACCTCGTCTACGTTCCTCCCGAGCGGAAGATCGTTAACAAGCGCATGACGGACCTTCCCCTCCTTGTCTATCAGGAAAAGGCCGCGAAGGGAAATCGCCTCGTTGAGGAGAACCCCATAAGATCTTGAGATGCTTTTGTCAAGGTCTGAAACAAGCGGATATTTGATGCCGCCTATCCCGCCTTTGTTGACAGGGGTGTTCTTCCAGGCCCAGTGCGTAAAGTGCGAGTCCACGGAAACTCCTACCACCTCGCAGTTCCTCTTCTTGAACTCGTCAAGCTTCCTGTCGAACGCAATTATCTCCGACGGACATACGAAGGTGAAGTCCAAGGGATAGAAATACAGCACCACATATTTCCCCCTGAGCGACGAAAGGGTGAAGTTATCCTTGAAGCTGTTGTCAGGCATGACTGCCGTCGCCTTGAAGTCCGGCGCGTAGTCCGTTACGAGAGTGCACGGGCATCCTCCGTGGCTGTGAGAATCGCACATTGATTAACTCCTTCTTTAATTGTCCTTTTCTCGTTTTTTATTCCGAATATTGCACCTTAAAATTGCCCAAGTGCAGGAAATGTCAAGGCGGGGGAATGATTATTATTCTTGTTTTTGCCCTTGACAAAAACAAAGCACGGCATAGTTTAAAACGAATAAGCCAAAATACAGGAGGATGATATGAAGAAAATCTTGCTCGCACTGGTTCTGTGCTCTTTCACTGCCGCCTTTGTGGCTCTCGCGGAAGAAGCACCTGAAACGAAGGAGAAATCTGAGAAAGGCGGATGCCCCTGCCAGAAGGGCAAGGCGGAAAAGGTTGCCGTGGCCGACATTCCTGCCGTTGTGAAGGATGCCGCTGAAAAGAAGGTCGAGGGGATCACGATTACCGGCGCGATGGCCAAGAAGAAGGGCGGCAAGACCGTCTACAAGGTCATGGGCAAGCTTGGCGACAAGGAATACTGCGTAATGGTCGACTCCGATGGGACAGTCATTGACTCTAAGGAAAAGGGCGGATGCAAGGGCGGCGAAAAAAAATGCGGAGCCGAGAAGAAATAGGGTGAAGGGGATAAGAAGGCCGAATAATTCTTCAAATTTCGGATTCCCCGGCCCGCCCACTACGAAAGGGTGAAAAATGCCCGGAAATGCGTCAGTCTTTTTGCGTGGGGCGGTGGGGCGGTGGGACGGCGGCATTGGCTAGGCCGCCTTTTCCGTTTTCCTGCAGGGGAGCATTGATACGGCGTCCGCGCTTCTGTCCAAAGCCATGGCCTTGAGCGTCCTTTCCAGGAATTCGGCCGCATCGCGCCTGGCCTTTGACTCGTCGAGAAGCTTCTGAGCCCTCTTGCCGTCCTGCGCCGGCGCAGTCAGTATCCTTATCATGCGCTCCTCCGCGCCGAACCTCTTCATCGCAACCCATTGATTTCGATTATCTTATAAATGAGTATAAACACCCGTCCCTCCATCCAATCACCCATCCAAGACCCTGTTGTCTATCAGGCGTGTGCTGCCGAAGAACGCTGCGACGGCGGCGAGCGACGGGCCGTCCATTTTATCGGCTGGTTCAAGGGTCTCGGCGTCAACGATCTCCACGTAGTCGACGCGGCCGCCGGCGGCGGAGATGCGCTTGGAGATTGCTGCGGCGATCTTTCCGGCATCCCTTACGCCGGCCCCGGCCATGGCCTCAGCCTCGGCAAGGGAGCGCGAGATTGAAAGCGCCCTTTCCCTCTCGTCCTTGGAGAGATACTTGTTCCTCGAACTCATGGCAAGGCCGTCCTTCTCCCGGACGATCGGGCCCGGGATAATCTTTATAGGAAAATTAAGGTCTCGCACCATCTTCGTCAGAACCTTGAGCTGCTGGAAGTCCTTCTCGCCGAAGACCGCAATGTCAGGAAGCACCGCGTTGAAGAGCTTCGCGACGACGGTCGTGACGCCGCGGAAATGCCCCGGCCTCGACTTTCCGCAGAGCCCTTGCGAAAGCTTCTCCTCGACAACCCAGGTGGAGGCGCCGCCGGGATACATCTCGCCGACCGACGGCGCGAATATCGCGTCCACCCCGTGGGATTCGCAGAGCTTAACGTCCCCGTCGAAGTTGCGCGGATACCTGTCGAAGTCCTCGGACGGCCCGAACTGGGTGGGGTTCACAAAAATCGTCACTACAACCACGTCCGAATGCCTCTTCGCCAAGTCCACAAGCGACATGTGCCCTTCGTGCAGGAAGCCCATTGTAGGGACAACACCGATCGTCCTCCCGGACCTGCGGATTTCGCAGGAGAAGCTCTGCATCTCGGAGATTTTTTCTATTATTTTCATGCCGCGTATCGCCCATAGGATGCCGGCCAACAATTACCGGCGACCGTTTACGACAACCAATAACTTACACATAGTTCCCCTCTTTGCGCCAGATGTCCAGCATGAACTCGTAGCGGGAGAGCTGCATCCCTGTATAGACGCAGTTGCTCGTGGAGAAGACGTAGCCGCCGCCGGGCATGCCGTGTTTGAGTGCATAGCGGACCGATTCCGCGATCTGGGTGTCGGTGCCGGTCTGCAGGAGCCCGCAGTTAACATTGCCGATGAGGCAGACCTTCTTTCCGTAGAGCCTTTTGACTTCGGCGATGTCCACTCCCGCCTGCGGGTCGAGCGAGTGAAGCGCGTGAGGGCGGGTGTCGACGAGCTGGTCTATTATCGGCATGATGTCGCCGTCGGTATGCTTTATCGTGTAGTAGCCCATGTCCCTGTAGCCTTTTGTGAGTTTCGCCAGATAAGGCGTGACGAATTCCGAAAACTGCGACGGACTGAGGAACGGCCCCTCGTTCAGGCAGTAGTCGGAGCAGAGCGCGAAACCGTCGAGCCCGCCCTTCCTCAGCAGCTTCCGGCCCCGTTCCAACGCGCCGTTCACCCAGTTCTCGGCGTCGCTCTTGAGCTTTTCGGGCTCGTCCACCAGCCTGTAGGAGAACTCCACCATGCTGTTGCCGTCCGGGATGCCGTATGTGGCGTCGCCGTGGACCATGAGGAAATATTTGTCGCCGCTCTTTTCCCGTATGATGTCCACGAGCCGGAGTATTTCGTCGACGCTGCCCGGGTTCGGATGAAGGAAGATCGCGCTGTGCCCGTATTTCTCTGCGGTCATGATGTAAAGGTCGGCCATGTCGTTGCGGTGGAGCTGGCGCTCCTTCTCCTCCATCTGATCCCACTGCCCGTAATGTCGCTGAGACGGATGTATCTTCCCGAAGGCCTCCATTGTCAGGAAGAATACCAGTTCGAAGTGCGGGACTCTGCCTTTTACCTGCCTGCCTTCAAGCGCGCTGATGAAATTCTCCCTCGGTGTAGCCATAATCCGTTCCTTAAGTTTTTGGGTTCAGGTGTCGGTGTTCTGGTGTCAGCAGCCAATGTCCGGATTCCGCCGGACGGCATCCGGCATCTGGTATCCGTCATCTGCTATTTGGAAACAATACACCATGAATCTCCAAATTCCTCTTGACTAATGCGGGCCCGCATATAATTTATCTGCCGTTTCAGCGTCGAACTCCGTGCAATCCGGAGGCGGTCGCGCCACTGTGAATCCCGCAGGCGCGGGATGAGTCAGACCCTCGCTGGAACAATCACTGATTGGTGTTTCCGCGTCAGAATTCACCGTCGGCCAGGTTGAATCCAATCCAGACCGGCGCTTCTGCCAAGGAGGCGCCGGTTTTTGTTTTTAACGCGCAATTGAACGCAAAAACAAGGGAAAGGTTTTCAACCGCCAATGAATGTCGCACCGTCAAAATCCGCGCAGAGGAACTTCACCCCCATCGAGCTCCTGGCGTGCCCGGCGAAGCTGGCCCCCCCCTGTGGGACGCGAAGACGAAGCTCGGTGGCCTTCACGCTCATCGAGCTGCTGGTCGTAGTAGCAATACTCGGCATCCTGCTGGGACTGCTGGCCCCGATGCTTTCCAAGTCGAAGGAGTCCGCCAAGGCCACTTCCTGCGTCAACAACCTGAAGCAGATAATACTCGCCAACACCCACTACACCAACGACTTCAAGTGCCTCGTCCCGGGAAGGCCCGGAGGATACTACGACGGCCAGCACTGGCACGGATGGCGGCCGCCGGGCTGCAACACCGACACCACCCCCTGGGATCCGTCCAAAGGGCTCCTCGTGGAATACTTAGGGGAAAGCGGCAGGATCAAGGAATGCCCGGCAATGCCCGGCAAGGTCGACTCCACCGCCGGCAAAAACATGAGCTGCGGCGGCTACGGCTACAACTTCATGGGCGTCGGCAGCGTGGCATACATGAAGGGCTACTACTCCGGCAGCGACGGCATCACGTTCGCAAGGGGCCTCGAACCCGGCGAAATCAAGGTCCCCGACAAGACCGTCATGTTCTCAGACGTCGCCCACCTGTACCTTGGCAAGCTGGTCGAAATCGACGAGGTGAGCGTTCCCTATTCGCTCTACGGCCTCAACGCAGGAGATCCGAACCTCATGAAGAAGAAGCCGACGAGCACCGCGAACAGTTCGAAGGTTCACTTCCGCCACAACGGCACCGCCAACACCGCATGGGTGGACGGCCATGTCTCGCAGGACAAGCGCGAATGGGCCAGCACCCAGGACAGGGCCAAGGCGGGGCTCGGCAACTTCGGCCCTGCCGACAACACCCTCTTCGACCCATGGCCCGACGACATACCGTAATCTGTTACCGTGGCGTTCATTCTTGAACGCATTCAAATTATAGCCGTTAAGGAGTGACAAGGAACACACAATGAAAGACTTACGCGAAATAAGAGAGAAGATCGAGGCCGCTAGGAAGAAGAAGGCCGTCGAGGACGCCAAGACTGAAAACGACAGGAAGACCGGAATCATCTCCGACGTAATCGGCAAGCGGAAGAAGGACCAGGATACGGCGGCCAAAGAGCAGAAGGCCAGCGTCAGGATCGCCAGGGCCTTCTCGTTCATGAAGGCGGCCGGCGTCGCCGTCCTGCTCACCGCCGCGGCCTTCGCGATACATGCCGGCCTGATAAGAAAGGACGATGCGCTGAAGAACGTCCGGATAATCCAGGCCGAGGAGCCCGCATGCGAGGAGGAGGCGTCCGCCGCAATCAAGTCCTCCGGCGAAATATTGGAGGCCCTCTCCAAAAACGGGACAGGCATCCTGAATAACTACTGGAGCAAAAGGGCCGATGGCGAGGCCAGGTTCAACGGCGAATCAATACTCGGCACACTGAACCCCTCCGAATTTAAGTTCTGCGCCGTCAAGAGGATTCCCGGAATGTCTGCCTTGAAAGTGGAAGGCCGTTGGAAACGGCATCCGGTTTCCTTAATCCTGGACTCCTCGTCCGACGAACTTCTGCTGATCTCCGTCGAATGAAGAAACTCCTTCCAGCGTGCGCCGCCCTGCTGTTTGCCGCGGCCATGACAGGCTCCGCCGGCGAAGCGGCTAAGGTTCCGCAAAGGATCGTCTCGCTCTCGCCCGCGGCGACGGAGCAGATATTCCTCCTCGGCGCACAGGACAGGCTTGTCGGCTGCACCACATACTGCGAAAGACCTGAGGCCGCAAAGCAGAAGGATAAGGTCGGCTCCGTGATCGAGACCAACCTGGAAAAGGTCGTCTCCCTCAACCCCGACCTCGTCATCGGTTCATCTCTGACAAAGCCTGCCACGGTCGGAAAGCTGAAGGAGCTCGGTTTTAAAGTCGAGATATTCAGGCAGCCGAAGGACTTCGAGTCGCTATACATGCAGTTTGTCGAGCTGGGCACGCTGATTGGCGAGGAGGACAAGGCCATGGCGATAGCGAAAGGATGCAAGGAGCAGATTTCCAGGATATCCGCGCTGGCCTCCTCGTTCGGGGAAAGGCCGTCCGTCCTTATCCAAATCGGCGCCAACCCCCTATATGTCGCCGGCTCCGACTCCTTCGTCAACGGATTCATCGTCAACGCCGGCGCCCGCAACGTCCTCGGCGAGGCGAAAAGCGGCGCCTATTCAAAGGAGTCGATCGTCAAGGACAGCCCGGACTTCATCTACATCGCAGCGATGGGCCTCCTCGGCGAGCAGGAGAGGAACGAATGGATGCGGCTTGATTCAATTAGCGCAGTCAAGAAGAAGCAGATCGTCGTCTCCGAGCCTTCGAAGATCTGCAGCCCGAACCCCGCCGAACTGCCGTCCACCCTGCTCGACATCGCCATCCTCTTCCATCCTTCACACAAGGAGGAGCTGGCAAAGCTGATGCCGACGCCGCAAAATCCCCCGTAGGCTCAGCAATACGAGGAAATCGCCGCTTGCGAGCATCGCAGTTCTGTCGACAAGAAACTCGATGGAGGTCGAAGCCGTGCTGAGCCGCGGTTGAGCATGGCTCAACCCTCCGGAAGACGACAAAGTTGGCGACAAAGAAGTCCAAGTTTCAGAGGAGTGCCGCTCTGGCGGGGAAATCCGCCAGTTTTGGCGGGGAGAAACTTGAAGTAGCGCAGGTATTCCTACCTGCGATGCCGCAGACAGGAATGTCTGCGTTACTTCAGGTAAGTTTCAGAGGAGTAAAATGATCTTTCAAGCAGGTCAACCTTGTTATATGCGCATGATAATGTTTTATTCCTCACATCTATCCAGTCATCAGTTCACGCATTCATCCAGTTAAAAGGTATAAGTTTCCTGTGCCCCTTTGCGTTTTTGAGGCCGGATTAACCGAATGAAACTCAGCCGTCCAGCCGTCCTTGCAGCCGTGGCCGCGGTCTTCGCCGTCGGCGCGTGCTGTTCGCTCGCACTGGGAACATATTCGATAAGCCCGGGCAGGTTCATCGAGATCATTTCCGGCAACGGAACCCCGGTCGAGAACAATGTCTTCTTCGGGATCAGGCTGCCGCGTGTTCTGCTCGGGCTGGCGGTCGGCGGCTCGCTCTCGCTCGCCGGAGTCCTGCTGCAGGCGATATTCCGCAATCCGCTCGTGGAACCGTACACCATCGGAATCTCGGGCGGCGCATCGTTCGCCGTCTGCCTGGCGGTGAGCTGGGGAATTACCGCCGCGCTCGGAAGATTCTCCGTCTATGCGGCCGGCTTCATCGGCGCCTCCGCGGTCGTCGCAATACTATATATGCTCAATTCGCGTGGAAGGATCAGGAACATCAACACTCTGCTCCTTTCCGGCGTCATGATCAGCTTCATCTTCTCGTCGCTGGTGATGCTTGTCCTGGCGTATTCCAAGGCGGAGGACGCCCACGGGATACTTTTCTGGCTCATGGGCTCCCTCGGGCATTCCGATGTCCGGATTTCCCTCGTCACCTTCTGCTGCGCCGCCGCAAGCCTGGCCTTCGTACTCATATTCTTCCATGAGCTTGACGCGCTGCTGCTCGGCGAGGAGCAGGCCGGGTATCTCGGAATTGACGTCCCAAGGGCGCAGTTCCGCTTCTTCATGGTGGCGTCGTTCCTCACGGCGCTTTCCGTCTCCCTCTCCGGCATCATCGCATTCGTCGGACTGGCGATACCGCTCCTCGCAAGGAAAATCATCGGAAGCAGCCACAAGTTCCTCCTCCCTTGCGCCTTCTTCGCGGGCGCGGCTTTCCTGGTACTCTGCGACCTCGCGGCAAGGACAATCGTCGATTCGATGGAACTGCCGGTAGGCGTCATCACAGGAATCATCGGCGGCATACTCTTCGTATGGACCTTCCTGAAGCCAAGATCGGATTTTAAGAATGGCTGATCATCCCTTCATAGAGCTGGACAATGTATGCTGCGGCTATCCTGGCGGCTTCTCGGTTAGCCAGGTCTCCCTCTCCGCCGAAAAAGGCCAGGTATGCGGACTGATCGGCCCCAACGGCTCCGGGAAGACCACCGTCCTCCGCGCCGCCGCCGGCAGCATGCGCCTCTCATCCGGCGAGGTGAGAATCCACGGATCCGGCCTCCATAAGACCGGACGCCGGGAGCTCGCTCGCATCCTCGCCGTCGTCTCCCAGGACACCGCCTCACCGTTCGAGATGAAGGTGCTGGAATACGTCCTGCTCGGCAGAATACCGCACAGGAAGGGCGTGGCCCTCGCCACCTCCGCAGACGACCTTTCAACCGCCTCCAAAATGCTCGAGACCACCGGCGCCTCGGAGCTTGCTGAAAGGTTCCTCAGCGAACTGAGCGGCGGTGAAAGGCAGCTGGTGCATGTCGCCAGGGCCCTCGCCCAGGAGCCGTCCGCCCTTTTCCTCGACGAGCCGACCAACCACCTCGATCTCGCGCACCAGCACCAGATAATGAAACTGATCAGAAAACTCAGCAGGGAAGACGGCCTCGCTGTAATCGTAGTCCTGCACGACCTCAACCTCGCCGCAAGGTTCTGCGACCGCCTCTTCCTGATGCACAAGGGAACCCTCCACTCCAGCGGCGCGCCGGAGGAAGTCCTGAAGCCGGAAATCCTCGAAAAGGTCTATGCCACAAGAATAATGACATGCCCAGACCCAGTCGACGGAAAACCACTGATCTTCACACCATGCTGAAAACGGATGGCCACAAAAGGTACAGCCAAAACGGAAAAACTTATAGCCGCAAAAAGCACAAAAGGCACAAGGACGGAGCCATCCTCGGCAACTATTTTGCCGACCTCCTAGTTGAAGATTTCCTGATAATCGAACTGAAAGCGTGTAAGGCTTTAGCAGATGAGCATTTAGCTCAAGTTCTAGGCTATTTGCGGGCCTCGGGCAAACGTCATGCGTTGCTAATAAATTTCGTATCTGCCAAACTGGAGAAAAAAAACTTATTCTTTGACTTGTCCTTTTTATTTTTCTGCGACTTTGCGCCTTTTGTGCTTTTTGCGGCAAAATCTTTTTCGGGTTCTGTGCCTTTTGTGCTTTTTGTGACAGTTTTATCTTTTAGGTCTTATGTGTCTTGAGCCTCTTGTGGTTATTAATATTTTCACTCTATTGATCTTGTGGCTATGAAAAAACCATTTTCGGCGTTCTGCGTCGCCGCGCCGCACTCCGGCAGCGGCAAGACGACAATTTCGGCCGCACTGATGGGCGCCCTGGCCCGGAGGGGCCTCCGCGTCCAGCCGTTCAAGTGCGGTCCGGACTATATTGACACGACCTACCACAGGCGGGCTGCGGGCGTCCCCTCGGTCAACCTCGACACCTGGATGATGCGCCCGGAAGGAGTCCTCCGGTCGTTCCTGCGAAATTCGAGGGAGGCCGACGCGGCCGTGATCGAGGGGGTCATGGGCCTCTTCGACGGCGCCTCGGCGACCTCCATCGAAGGCAGCACCGCAGACTGCGCGAGGCTGCTGGGCGTTCCTGTGGTGCTGGTTGTAAATGCGCACGGCATCGCAGGCAGCATCGCCCCGCTCGTCGCGGGCTTCGCAAAGTTCAGCAGGAAGGTCCGGATCTGCGGAGTCATCGCGGACAACGTCGGCAGCGAGACGCACCGGCAGATACTCGCCGACGCACTAGCCGCCGCAAAACTCCCGCCGCTACTTGGCGCGATCCCGCGGAATCCCGAATGGTCCTTGGAGGAACGACATCTCGGGCTTGTACCGCTGAACGAAAAAGGACGGACTGACAAATGGTTCGCAGATCTCGCCGACGCCGCGGAAAAATACATTGACATCGGGCTTCTACTTGAGCTCTCGAGAATTGACAGGCCGAAATCAGGCCGGTCCGAGGCTTATCCGAAGTCTTCCGCCCGCATCGGCATCGCAATGGATCAGGCGTTCCATTTCTATTATCCTGACAATCTCCACCATCTGCGCAGAGCGGGCTTCGAGCTTGTGGAGTTCTCACCGATCAAAGACAGGAAGCTGCCCGAAAAGATCGACTGGCTCTATATCGGCGGAGGCTTCCCGGAAGTCTTCGCAAGGGAATTGTCTGCGAATTCCGCAATGCGCGGCGCTGTCCGCGGCTTCGCGGAATCCGGCGGCAGAATTTACGCCGAATGCGGCGGATTCATGTATCTCTGCCGAAGCCTTATCGACAATGACGGCAGGGAGTTTCCCATGTGCGGGGTCCTGCCTGCGAGGACATTCATGACAAAGAAGCTCCGTTCGCTGGGTTACCGAGAGGTCGAAACCCTCGGCACCCTGCCTTTCTGCAGGGCGGGGAGCGTCATAAGAGGCCACGAATTCCACTGGTCGGATGTGAAGTTCGACGGAAAGCACAAGGCGCTGTTCAAGAACCTTTCGGGAAAGGAGGCCGGATCCGGCGCCGGCATCAGGCTCCGCAACGTCGCCGCAAGCTACATCCACCTCCACTTCGAGTCCAATCCCGTTTCGCTCGGGAATTATACTTGACAACTTGACAAGTTGATGAAAAGGACTATAATACCTTAAACACACCTAAGCACAAAGACTGGATGCGAAAATGAAGGAAATGCAGGTCGGATATCTGAAGACGCATTTTTCCGATGTTCTGGATCTCGTCTCCAAGGGGGAGAAGGTTGCAATCAACTATGGGAGACGCAAGGAGAAGCTTGCTGTGATAGTTCCATATTCAGAGTATTGCGCCAAGAAGAAACGCACAATCGGTATTAGGGAGAATACTGCCAGTTACAAGGTCAAAGATAACTTCAAGATGTCCGACGGGGAATTGTTGGGCAAATGAACTTCCTTATCGACACCCACGCTCTTCTCTGGACGACAATGGACACTGGCAAGCTGAGTCCCGCTGCGAAGAGCGCAATCCTTGATTCCGCCAATACCGTCCATGTCAGTTCTGCCTCTTTCTGGGAAATATCCTTGAAATATTCCACCGGCAGGCTTGACTTGAAGCGTATCACACCGGATGACTTTCCCCTCTTGTCTACAGATATGGGATTTATCATCCTGGATCTGACGCCGGAAATCTTGGCCTCGTCTTATAAGCTGCAAAAAGTCGGCAATGCAGACCCTTTCGACCGCCTTATCGCCTGGCAGGCGATAAAGTCAGGACTGACCTTGATTTCCTGCGACAAGGCTTTCGACGACTATATGCGACATGGCCTGAAAAGGCTATGGTAGTATTGCCGGTTGAAAACAGAGCAGAAGCCAATAGTAAGAAATCAGCAAGTCAACATGGTCTGCTGAATTCATACTGGGAATAAATATCCGTCTGAGAAACTGCGGATATCTATCAGCTGTTCGCCTTGTCCCACTCGAGGACTTTCTCGACGACGTAGTCGACTTCCTGCTCCGTGAGTTCTGGGAACATCGGCAGGGATACGCATGACGCCGCGTTCCTCTCGGCGTTCTCGACCGAGCCGACGATCTGGTATTCCTTGCCCCAGGGGAAGCCTTCCTGCTTGTGGATCGCGATGGAGTAGTGCGTCTTGGCGTCCACGCCCTTGCTGACGAGGAAGTTGAGCAGGTCGTTGCGCTTCGCGGGAACCTTGGTCTCGACGACATAGAGGTGGAAGACGTGCCTGTAGCCGGGCGTGGCGTAGGGCAGCGTGATGGCTTTTACGCCCTTCAGCCCTTCGGTATACCGTTTTGCGAGTGCGATTCTCTGGTCCGTCCACTTCGTTATGTGCTTGAGCTTCGCGCTGAGGACTCCGGCCTGGAGGTCGTCGAGGCGGCTGTTGAATCCGAACGAATGATGGTCGCGCTTGGCCGAGCCGTGGCTGCGGAGCTTGCGCACCTTCTCGTTGATCTCCGCGCTGTTGGTGAAGACCGCGCCGCCGTCGCCGAAGCAGCCGAGGTTCTTCTGTATGATGAAGCTTGTAGCGACCGCGTCGGAAAGCTCGCCCTGCTTGAACGTGTCGCCCCTGCCGTCGATAGCCTGGGCGTTGTCCTCGATGACTCTGAGCTTGTGCTTGTCGGCGATCTTCTTGATGGCCGGCATGTTCGCGCACTGCCCGTAGAGGTGGACCGGGATGATGGCCTTGGTCCTGGGGGAAATCGCGGCTTCGATCTTGGCGGGATCTATGCACTTCGTCTTAGGATCGCAGTCGACGAAAACAACTTTAGCCCCTGCTATCCAAGCGGCCTCGGCTGTCGCGAAGAAGGTGTTAGGGTGCGTGATGACTTCGTCGCCGGGGCCGATGCCCAGGGCCATTAGCACCAGCCAGATGGCGTCCGTGCCGTTGCCGACTCCGATGGCGTATTTGCAGCCGAAATACTGGGCGAGCTCGCCCTCGAACCTCTTCAGCATCGGCCCGAGCACATACTGTCCGCTCAGGAGAACCTCCTGCATGTTCTTGTCAATCTCGGCCTTGATGTTGTTGTACTGCCTCACGTGACCGTAGAATGGAACTTCCATTTCTGCAATCCTCCAAGTTTATGTATTGAACACAAGCACGGCTCTGACGGGGTGGAAATCTAATCCCCTCCAAGATATATTCAAGGCGCTGCGGCCGAAATTTGAAAATTTCAGCCTCACGTTTCAGATTTTTCTGTCCATATGGCAAATCCGTGTCGGTTGGAAAAAATTGGTCAGCTGGCCGCAATTTGAGATTTCCGCCGAAAAATCTGAGATGCAGAGTTCTGGAAAGCAGAAGAGGGACGGATGAATAACTTATGGTTTTTAATGCCAACCGCACTGCTGTTATCGCTTTATGCGGAGATAGCCTTCTCCGCCGGGTACGGAGATTCGTTGTTCGACTGGGAGCCGGTCGGCCTGGGCGGGGGAGGGGCGATGTTCTGTCCTGCGATCAGCGGCGCGGATCCGAACCTTATGATGCTTTCTAGCGACATGAGCGGCTCCTTCTTATCCAACGACGGAGGCAGGAGCTGGAACATGGTTCACCATTTGCAGCTCAGGGGCAACACACGCTGCAGGCCCGCGCTCCATCCGAAGAACCCTGAAATCATCTTCGCCGCGGACGGCTGGACCGGCAGGCTCAAGCTCTCCGAGGACAGGGGGAAGACTTTCAGGCTCGTTCCAGGGCCGTCCGGAGGCCTCTGCGGCGAGATACTCTTCGACTCGGGCATGCCCGACAGGATCATACTCGGAACCCTGAGGAACGAGGTCTTCATAAGCCATGACAAGGGAGCTGTTTGGAACATCTGCGAGGGAATCAAGGGCGTCCCGCTCTCATTCCACTTCGACCAGACAAGCCCGCCGGAAAAACGCAGATGCTTCGCTGCGACGACGGCCGGAATCTGGCGCTCCGACGATTCTGGAGAAACTTGGAGCGAAAAGAATAACGGTCTTCCCTCCAAGGAGATCGTCTCGTTCTGCGGCTCCTCGAACGCCGAAAAGAAGTCTGCGAAGCTTTATTGTTCGGTCGTATCGCGAAACAAGGGCGGGAAATACGAGGGCGGCGTCTTCAGGTCTTCAGACGGCGGCGAGAACTGGGAGTCGTGCATGGGCGGCGGAATCAACATGGACGTCGAAAAGGCTGACCAGTGGGCCGACGGCCCCGTCGCCCAATACATGTGCGTACTTTCGGCGGACGCCGCGCCGGACACCGTCTACGCGTTCAACACCAGCACCGGCTTCAACCCGCCGAAGCACAACGCCGTCTGGCGTTCCGACGACGCCGGAACGACCTGGCGCGCAACATTCTACTCCGATCCGAGGTGGAAGGAATACAACGCGGAGCCTAACTGGCTTACCGCCAACATCGGCCAGAACTACCAGAGCGCCGGCTTCGGCTGGGCGGTATGTCCCGTCGATCCTGCCAGAGTCATCTTCACAACTTCCGGCGAAGCCTATGTCACGCACAACGGCGGAACTTCCTGGTTCAACGGCGGTTCCGCGCATGCGGGCGGCGAAAAGCTCGGCGCCGACTCCCGCTGGAGCAATCAGGGGCTCGTGGTCACGACAACTTGGCATTACTACGTCGATCCTTTCGATGCCGCGAGGCATTACATCTGCTACACCGACATCGGCTTCGCGATGTCCACCGATGCCGGGAAGACCTGGAACTGGTGGGGCAAGGACAGATGGGCACCTTGGCGGAACACCTGCTACGAACTGGCGTTCGATCCGGAGGTCAAGGGCAAGATATGGGGTGCGTTCTCCAACGTCCACGACATTCCGAACGCGAACATCATCATGGGGAGGCACAAGGCGTCCGGCCCCGGCGGCGTCTGCGTCAGCAAGGACCAGGGCGTAAGCTGGAAGCAGTTCGGCCACGGACTTCCCGAATCGGCGACGACCTCTATAGTCCTTGATCCGAAAAGCTCTCCCGGCGCCAGGACCCTCTACGCCGGAGTCTGGGAAAAAGGCGTCTATAAGTCCACCGACGACGGAACTTCCTGGCTGCCGATTAACGACGGCCTCGGCCATCCCGAGAACATGCGGGTCTGCAAGCTTGTCCTTCACCCGTCGGGGCAGCTCTTCGCACTGATCACGGCGCGCAAGGTAAAGGACGTCTTCACCGACAGGGGGGTCGGCATCTACAGATCGAAGGACAAGGGTTCCTCCTGGGAAAGGATCAACGCGTCGAAGCCGCTGCTTTGGCCGAAGGATTTTACGGTGGATCCCGACAATCCCGACATAATCTACGTCGGCGCAGCGGACGCGCAGGGGAAAAAGGAAGGCGGCCTCTATCGGACCGAGGACGGAGGCGCAAACTGGAAGCTTCTCGCATCAGAAGGCCCCGAACATTTCGGCGCATACCTCGACCCGCGCCGCAAAGGATGGATCTACATGACGCTCACCGAAGGAGCACCCAAATGCGGACTATACCTCTCCAAGGACAACGGCAAGAGCTTCAGCCCAGTTTCCGGAATCCCCTTCAGCAACGTCCAGAGGATCGAGTTCGATCCCGCCGACCAAAACGTCGTATTCGCCACCACTTTCGGCGGAAGCGTCTGGAAGGGTAAGATGAAATGACAGTCCTCTCCATAAGTGTCTGACCCCAATAAGGCAATCTGAAGCGGTGCTATGATTTTGCCGATGCTTGCGGCGCCCTTTGCGCGGGCCGGGGGCGACGCCGACGACTTCTGGAATGCATATAACGCATGGGACAAGAAGAACGGCCAGATCCTGGCGCTGAAGATCCATGCCGCCCGCGCTCCTGTGCCGCCCAAGGGGGAGGCGGAAGAGGAGGGGGCTGCGCCAGCCGTCCAGCGGCATTGATTCGACTCAGTGCCTGCTCTCGGCGGTGAAGCGCTGCTGCGAGACCTATCCAAGCGAAAAGGAGTCAGTCGACGCCCTGACTATTTATCTGCAGTGCGCTTTGGCCAAGGAAAGGGATGAATCGTTGAAGAACGAGGCCGGCAGGGATGAGAAGCTCAAGGCGGTGTTGGAGGAGGAGCCGAAGACTGGCGTACCTTACGCTAAAAGGCTGGCGGAATTCATCACGGCCAATCCGGACACTTTCCAGGCGCGCAAGGCTTTCAGCCTAATTGCCGCAGTTGAAAATATGCTTTATAAATTAACACTCTCATAATAAGGCATTTACATATTTAGAGGCTTTCACCCAATGAGTGAAAGCCAGTTTCGGCATATTTTCAACCCGGGAGGGTTGGCCGCATTTGCCATATCTACTTCGTTAGGTTCAGCTCTCTCCTGTCGCTTGTCAAGGTCGTAGGCTTGTCGGAACAGGACGTCAAGGTGGTGGTAACCATCAGGGAAACAATTAAGAGGGCGTTCCCGGCAAGCCCGGCCTACCGGGCGCTGCAGCCGGAGGCGCTCGCCGTATGCGCGCCCGAACCCGAAAGTACGGAAATACGCAAGGAGCTGATCGAGCATGCGAACTTCGTGGAGGACGCGATGTCCGGCAAGATCGACCTGGCAGTCTTATACCATTATGCCGCATCCTGGGGGGACACCGTCGACTTCAAGGCCAGGAAGGGAAAGACCGCCAGGCAGATCCTCCAGACCAAGGATTATGCGGGCAGCTTCTACTACTATTACACCCGGGCTTACGAGAAGTAAGAGGGGATGAGACTATGCAGGTTTGAGCTCGAACCTTCTTTTCCAGTTCTCATCCTTCACTTCGGCCGGGGATTGGATGTTGGGCGTTGGATATTGGAATTCAAAGTGGTGGTGGGGGAAGGATTCGAACCTTCGAAGGCATAGCCAACAGATTTACAGTCTGTCCCGTTTGACCGCTCCGGAACCCCACCAACAGGGGATAAAAAACTCTTACCTGGAGCGGGTGATGGGAATCGAACCCACGTATCTAGCTTGGAAGGCTAGAGCATTACCATTATGCTACACCCGCAAATAATCCGGGCGAATACAGTATACCGGATTGGATGCGTTTCAAGCGAACTGATCCGTCAAAGCATGTTCTTTTGCGAAATTCGAACATCATGCATTTGCGGGCACGTTATGGTCATTGGGCGGCAGGCTGGCCGCCGGCCTCCTTGGCCGCGAGCATCTTTAGCAGGTCGGAAAGAATGTTCATGCTCTCGTCGAGATAGATGTCCTTCTGCTGGCTGGCGCTCCTTTTCTTCTTCGGGGAGCTTTCGTCGCTCTCCTCCATCTTGATGAGGGCCTGCTGCTGCTCGAAAATATTCTTCTCCTCCTTGTAGGTCTTCCAGCGCTTCTCCTCGTTCAGGGAGACTGCGGTTTTCCGCTTCATCTCGTTGAATATCTTGATGTTCGCGTTCAACAGCTGGAAGTCCTTGCTTGCCGCGACCCTGGCCTGCGAGTTCCTCGCAAGGTCGGGGATGAACTTTTTCATGTCCATGAAGGTGACGAACTTGACCGGGGCGATGGTGTCCCACGGCAGCGCGTTGGACAGGGTGTCCTCGCCGATTTCCATGGTGTCGGTGAAGGAGGGGAAGATGATGTCGGGGACGACGCCCCTGAGCTGGGTGGATTCTCCGTTGACGCGGTAGAACTTCTGTGTCGTGATCCTGACTGAGCCGCTGGGGGTCTTCAGGCTGTAATACTTCGTGAAGTCGTCGAGGCTTATGATGGTCTGGACGGTACCCTTGCCGTGGGTGTGCTTGTCGCCGATGACGACCCCGCGGCCGTAGTCCTGCATGGCGGCGGCGAAGATTTCCGTGGCTGAGGCGCTGAGGCGGTTGACGAGGATTACGAGCGGGCCGTCGTAGACGATGTTCTTGTCGGGGTCATATTTGATGTCGACCGCTCCGGTGCTGCTTTTCACCTGGACGACGGGGCCGTTGTTGATGAAGAGTCCGGACAGGTTGATAGCCTCGATGAGGCTTCCCCCGCCGTCGGAACGGACGTCGAGGATGACGCCGTCGACCTCCTTTTCGTTGAATCCGACGAGGATCTTCCTGACGTCCTGCGTGGAGCTTTTGAAGTCGGCTGAGCCGTGGACGGCGCCCTCGAAGTCATAGTAGAACGAGGGCAGGTAGATGACGCCGATCTTGAGCTTTCTGCCTTCGAGTTCGATCTCCTTGAGCTCGCCACGCGCCTCCTGCTGTGTGAGCTTGACCTTGTCGCGGATCAGGGATATCACCTCGGGCACCGAATTGAGGCCCTTGCTGCCCTTGAGGACGGTCAGGCGGACCTCGGTCTTCTCCTTTCCCCTTATGAGCCGGACGACTTTGGACAGGGGCATGTCTATGACGTCTACCGGCTCCGCGTCGCCCTGCGCGACGGCGATGATTCTGTCCTCCGGTTCGAGCCTGCCGTCGAGGTCGGCGGGGCCGCCCGTCACCAGGCTCAGCACCTTCGTGTAGCCGTCGTCCAATGTCAGCGTGGCGCCGACGCCGACGAGCGACAGGCTCATCTGGATGTTGAAGTCCTCGACGCCCCTGCTTGACATGTATGCGGAATGCGGGTCGTAGATGTTCGCGAGCGAAGTGAGGTAGATCTCCAGGATGTCGATGTTGTCGTTCTCCTTGAGGTAGTTGAAAGAGTTGGAAATCCTTTTTCGCACCTTCTCCTCGGGGGGGAGCTCCTGCCATGCCGACGGCTTCTTGTCCGGGTCGGGCGGCTCCTCCTTCTGGGCCCTGGACAGCATCCTGTAGTAGAGTATGTCGTTCTTGGTCTTGAGGAGCCAGAGCTTCCTGAGTTCGGCGTCGTCCTCGGGCCAGGGGAGCTTCGTGCGGTCCGTGGCGAACTCGTCGTCCGTGTCGAAGCTGAGGCCCTTGGCCAGGATCTCGTCGGTGAACTTCATGTATTCGGCGTTCCTTTTGAGGAGGAGCGAGTAGACGTCGAAGGCGAAGGATATGTCGCCCTCCTTTATCATGTCGTCGAGCTTGGTGCGGAACTTGTCGAAGCCTGCGATGTCCTTCTTGGTGAAGTAGATCTTCGCCGGGTCGAGCGTCTTGAAATATTCGTTGAAGAGCAGGGATGACATCCTGTCGTCGAAGTCCTGGCGGAGATACTGCTCCTTGCTGAATATGTTGGCGGTGATCCTTGCGATGACGCCGAGATCCTTGATGTCGGCGGCCTCCTTGACGGCGCCGTTAGGCGCGGCCTGGGTTTCCTGGCAGAATGCTCCCTGCGGGACAGCAAGCGGGAGCAGGAGCAGCAGAAGGGCCAGTTGTTTGAGCTTGAACATGTTATACCCTTAGTTACCGTAGACCTTTGTTGTGATTGTCGAGACGCCTAGGAGGCTTTCCAGGGAGCGGTCGATGTATCTGATCTCCTTGATGCCGCCGTTCTTGACCGCGGCGTCTATGCTGCAGTCGCCCACTCCGACCAGGCCGAAGTAGCATTTCGCCTGCGACATCCCCATCTTGAGGTTGGCGATCGTCCCTCCGACACCTTCTATGTTGTATGACGAGCTTGTGTAAATCACCCCTGTAGGCTTGTCGCCCGCGCAGCCTGACAGGGTCAGCGCGGCAAGGACTGCGCACAGGGCCGCGAAAGAAAAAATCTTCGGCATGGCTTCCTCCTGAAATAATGAAACGGATGAAAAATATATAATGGAAAACGCTGAAGACAAGAGGGGTAATTTCAAAACTCATAAACCGAACCGTCCCTGCCGTCGAGGCATTTAAAAAGGCTGAGGTGTCGCGCGGGCATTTGCCAAAAGTCCGCGGGATGCTAATTTCTACGCCTGTCGGTTACATTAAGGAAAAAGGGGGAAACCTTGGAAGTGAAAGAGCAGCGCATATCTTTTCCCGGGAACGGTTCGGACGTCTACGCCCTTCCCGGAACTTCTCTATACGAATGCATCACAAGGGCCGGGCTCAGGATAAAGAATCCGTGCGCGGGACAGGGCACCTGCGGGAAGTGCAGGGTTAGGATACTTTCCGGCGAGGTGCGGCCCTCGGAGCAGTGCCGGAAGATCTTCACCGAGGACGAGCTTTCGGCTGGCTGGCGTCTCGCCTGCAGGACGCACGTGGAGGGCGACCTGTCGGTGGACATACCGGACGACTCCGTCCCCGAGGAGGGGGTGATCATCGTCACCTGCGACGAGGCGGCGGGGGGCTATGAGATCAACCCGCTCATAAAGAAGAAGTTCGTCGGCCTGGCGACCCCGTCGCTGGAGAACCCGGTTCCGGATCTCGAGAACCTCATCGGCATAATATCGCACGCACGCTTCGACCTGGCGCACCTGAGGCAGCTTCCAGGGTACCTAAGGCGCAACAGCTTTTCCGGGACGGCGGTCTTCTCCGAGAGGAACCTGGTGGCGCTGGAGGACGGGAACACGGAGTCTGCGAACTTCGCGGTGGCTGTGGACATCGGGACGACAACGGTGGTGGCGGCGCTGCTGGACATGAATTCGGGCAGGCAGCTCGGCTGCCGCGGGATGCTGAACCCGCAGGTGAAGTTCGGGGACGATGTCCTCAGCCGCATAGCCGCGCAGAGCCAGTCGGAGAAGAACCTCAAGGCGCTGCAGAAGGAGATCGTCTCCGGTCTGAACAGGCTGATAGGCGAGCTCTGCGACGCGCACAATGTCGACGCCCGGAACATATATTCCGCGAGCATCGCCGGGAACACCGTGATGGAGAACCTCTTCCTGGGTGTGCCCGTGAAGGCGCTAGGCGAGATCCCGTTCGTCCCGCCGTTCGGCAGGTCGCTGCGCTTCACGGCCTCCGAGCTCGGGCTCTCTATAAACTCCGGGGCGGAGGTATTTGTCTTCCCTGTCATCGGCGGGTTTGTGGGCGGGGACATCGTGTCGGGGCTTGTCGCCAGCCGCCTGGGCGAAATGGCAAAACCCACGATCTTCGTGGACGTCGGGACGAACGGCGAGATCGTCCTGCTGCACGACGGACGGCTTTTCGCGGCGTCCGCCGCGGCGGGCCCGGCCTTCGAGGGGGCGAGGATAGAGTCAGGAATGCGCGCTGCCGCCGGGGCCATAGAGAAGGTGATCATACAAGGCGGGGACGTCATGGTGAACGTCATCCACAATGTCGAGGCGAAGGGGATCTGTGGGAGCGCCCTTATAGACGTCGCCGCGGAGATGCTCAGGTGCGGCCTGCTGGACGAGTCCGGGCGGATTCTCGCACCTGAGGAATGCCCTCCGTCTACCGACCCAGCCCTGCTGAAGAGGCTCGTGAAGTCCAGGATTTCGGACAGCTATGACTTTCTGCTCACGGATCATCGGGCAAAGAGGAAGATATTCCTTACACAGAAGGACATAAGGGAGCTGCAGCTGGCCAGCGGCGCGATCAGGGCCACGATCAACATCCTGATGAGGAGGGCCGGGCTTTTGGACTCCGACATCGATTCGATCCTTGTCGCCGGCGGCTTCGGATACTTCATCCGCAGGGCCCACGCCAAGAGGATAGGCCTGGTGCCGAACCTGCCCGACCTGAAGATACGCTTCATCGGCAACTCCTCGATAGAGGGCGCCAAGGCCGTGCTCTTCTCCCGCGAGCGCCTGAAGTATGCTGAGGCGATAGCTTCCCAGGTGAAATATGTCGAGGTCTCGCTCGACCCCGAGTTCCAGCTCGAGTTCGCCTCGGCCATGGTCTTCCCTTCTCAGGATCAGTTCCAGACGACTTGACGCTGTGCGTTCCGGCGTCCAGGCCTCAGAGGGCGGTCAGACATGAAGTTGGGCGGCGACATAAAGGAGCCATGGCTCATCCATCTGAAGTAAATATTCAGTGAACTACGCCCTTTCACTGAATATTTACCATGACTGTGGATTCAGCAGGGAAATTGTTAATCTGCTCCCCCGTCATGTTCACCGCCGACGCAAGGTCGGTGGTGTCCATATTTTTAGACGATTATTATGGGCCGAGGGAGGGATGCGAGTCCTGCCGCGTCAAGGTTCAAAAGCTGAGGGAGCATCTGGCCGCGTCCGCTTCGGCGGTGAACAACAAGTAGTCCTCGGAATCACTTGAGGCAATTCGGCATCGCGGGCGGTGCGGACGCCGGGGCCGGCGTCCCTCCCTCGACAAAGTTTGCGACAAAGATGGGCGAGTTTCAGAGGAGTGCCCGTCTGCGAGATTCGCACTTCTGTCGATCATAAACTCGATGGAGGGCGAAGCCGTGCTGAGCCGCGGTTGAGCTCGGCTCAACCCT
>CAZWRV010000034.1:0-62139 GCA_964636325.1 uncultured Victivallaceae bacterium
CGGCTTCGCCCTCCATCGAGTTTCTGTTCGACAGAACTGCGATATTCGCAGAGCATCACTCTTTTGAAACTTGAATTTCTCTCCCGGTAATAGAAGGGGCAGAGCATCCTGTTACCGATTGTCATGGCGCATGAAAGAATGAAAATCATAATTCTCTCCCAGTATTACCCTCCTGAGCATGGCGCGCCGCAGAACAGGCTGCACGATCTTGCAGTCCGCCTGAAGAATTCAGGGATGGAAATCACCGTGCTCACCGCGCTGCCTAACTACCCGAAGGGGGAGGTTTTTCCGGAATATTCGGGAAGGCTTTCCGTCAAGGAGGAGATTGACGGCATAAACGTTCTCCGGACATGGATAGTTCCTTCGGTGAAAAAAAGCACATTCCGCCAGCTTTTGTGCTATTTCAGCTTTCTTGTGTCGGCCGGATTCTTCGGGCTCTTCAAGCTGCATAAGGCCGATTTCGTCATCTGTGAAAGCCCGCCGCTTTTCCTCGGAGCGACCGCTCTCCTGCTCAGTTTTGCGAAATCCGCAAAACTCGTCATGAACATCAGCGATCTCTGGCCCGAAAGCGCCGTCCAGCTCGGCATGATAGGGCCGGGCGCGGCATTGTCCATGCTCGAATGCTTCGAGAGGCATCTTTACAGAAGATCGGCTCTTGTCCTCTGCCAGACCGAAGGAATAGTGGAGGGAGTAAAGAAACGTCACCAGCATGCGGAAACTTTCCTCTTCCCCAACGGTGTAGCCATCGAGCAGTTCGCGCCACAGCCCAGTGAACCCGAATTCAGGAGGAATTTTGGAATTCCAGAGAATGCTTTTCTAGTAGGATATGCAGGTAACTTCGGCCGTTCGCAGGCGCTGCGGCAGGTTCTGGAGGCGGCAGAACTGCTGAAGGAAAAATCAAATTTGTTTTTCGCCCTTTTCGGCGACGGTCCGGAAAAGGACGACCTGGCCAGGACAGTAGAAGAGAAAAAGCTTTCCAACGTCAGGCTCTGCCAGTCCCAGGCGAGGCACCGTATGTCGTCGGTGCTGTCCCAGTTCGATGTTGCCCTGGTTCCCTTGAAGAACATTGCACTGTTCAAGGGTGCCAGGCCGTCAAAGATGTTCGAACTGATGGCGTGCGAAGTTCCGTTCATATTCTGCGGCGAAGGCGAGGGCGCCGACATCGCCGAAAAATCAGGCTGCGCCATAAAAGTCCCCCCGGAAAATCCGCGGAGGCTCGCCGAAAGCATTCTCGAACTGGAAGGCCTTCCGCTTGAGAAGCGAAAGGAAATGGGCCGGGAAGGCCGCAGCTTCGTCGAACGGCAGTTCAACCGCGGAATCCTGGCCGAAAGGCTGGCGGGGAAGCTGAAGGAAATGGCTTGACAGTATAAGATGCCATGATTCTATTCTTCTTACAAAAGACAGTACTATCCTATCCCATTACGCCAAGGCGGTATGGCGCTGAAGCATGACATTTATTCCCCTCTGAATCCGTCCGCGTTCTTCATGATCCAGAGGAGGCAGCGGCTTGTCCGGGAAATACTGGCGGAATCTTTCCCTGGTGGGCTAAAGGACGTGCGGCTGCTCGAGGTCGGATGCGGTGGAGGCCAGTGGCTTGCGGAATTTACGGCCTTCGGCTTCAGGCCTGCGAATTTCGCAGGGATGGACATGGACGCCTCCCGGATCGAAGCGGCGAAAGAAAGGATCCCCACGGCGGATCTGCGCGTCGGCGACGCCTGTGAGCTCCCATGGCCCGACCGTTCCTTCGATGTTGTCTTCCAATCCACGCTGTTCACTTCCGTGAAGGACAGCGGCAAAAAGGAAAAAATAGCCTCGGAAATGAAACGGACATGCAAGGATCAGGGATTCATACTCTGGTACGACTTCAAATATGACAGCCCCTCCAACCCTGATGTGAAGGGTGTGGGCAGGGCTGAGATATGCGAATTGTTCAAGCCTTGGATCTGCAAAATCCGCAGTGTCACTCTTGCTCCGCCGCTGGCCAGGCTGATCGCTCCGATAAGCTGGTCTCTCGCCGAGGACATCGAAAGCTTCCTTCCTTTCCTAAGAACCCACCTCATCGCCACAATCCGTCCCCGCTGATCTGAAATTTTCCTAATGCCAAAGGGGGCAAGAATAAATTCAGCCATCAGGCCGCCGGAAGGAGTCCGAACCAGATCGAGCCCGCTTACGGGGATGGCCTGGCCGGACGGTCGCCAGGAAGCCGATTCGTCCAGCCGGATGTGCAGGTCGTGAGATGAAATCGCCCCTGCTGATGTCATCCGTGCTTTCCGCGGCGATCAGGATGTCCGGGGAGTGGAACCGGGCCTGCGGCCAGCCGGGAAAATCCGATGGAAAGGCGTCCTTGACCTGTTCCAACAGGCGTCCGGCGGAAAAAGACACATTGGATTCGTCGGGATAAAAACGCAGCAGTTCAGCCCAGCGGCGGTGAAATTGGGCGAGCGCATCCCTCACCATGCCCAGGAGAAGGCTCTGAAGAGGGTACAAGGCCGTCCCCAGAGGAAGCGGATGCCGGCTTTTCGCGGCATCAGACTTGTCGTAGAAATCCAAGAAGTGGCGGCGGTAGCTCTCGGCCATGGCATTGCTGAGCCAGCGGAGGCTGTGAAGTATCGGTGCCAGCGGGGATCCGAGCTGATTGAGGATGTCCGGGCCAAGCTCAAGGTCAAGATCTCTTTCGCAGTCCTCGTAGGCAAGGGAACGTCCGGCATATGTTTTACCATGGCATCTGCTTGATTTCGCCCCAGTTATCCTGGGAAAACAGCTTTCCAGCCCGGCAAAGGCATGGGAAAGTTCATCCGCCCCCTTGCTGCCGCATAGTTTCCCGAGGGCAAGCTCGAGTTGATCGAGCCGTCCTGACAGCCGCCCCTTCGCGCCGTCGTCGGCAATTCCGGCAATGTGCCTGCGCAACGCCTTTTCCGGATCGGGAGCGACAGGGAGAGCAAAGGCAATCAGGCGCTTCCCGGACAATTTGTACAAGGCTGCATGAACCTGTTCGGCCGTTTTGAATCCGAGTTCGGCGTCTGCAATCAATGCTTCGGAAATTTCAGCCGACGTCATGGAACCGTCGCACATCGCAAGAATTTTTGCGGTTTCAAGAGGAAGGATGCGGGTTTGCCCGCGGACGTCGACAAGGGCTAGACCGTCGATGCGGCACCATGGATTCAGGCATGGAGCGGTCAATCGCCACATTTCCGGATCGCTCCACATGCTTTGCGCCAAGGCATCGATGGCCCAGTATTCAAAATGGACGGAGGTTCTCCTGACAATATGGCTGCCGGGGCGGACGGCAATCGCCGGGCAGCCGCCGACCCAGCGTCCCCAGCCCATCGGACCGAAGAACCCGATGGTTTCGTTTTTCGCGCAATAGCGTTGAAGATAGTTCGCGACCAGCATCTCCCGCCGACGGAAAACTGAGTTACATTCCTTGACCATCTCGCCGGAGGAAGCGCTTTGATCAGAAGCCTGGGAACCGACGCCGCCACCATTCACCGGAACGCCGCCGCCGGAGACCAGGTGACTCTCCGTCGGATCAGCCAGGCCAGCGAGGCTCTGGGGCTGGGACTGGCGGCTCTGATCAACCTTATCAATCCAGGACTGCTGGTCCTGGGCGGCGGAACCCTCGCTTACCCGGGCTATTTCGATTCGGCAATGGCCGCCGCCGAAAAGTACAGCCTGCCCGACTTCTGGAAAACCTGTTCAGTACGGAAGACCAACCGCACACATCCGGAATATGGAGACCTTTCAGTAGCCTTGGGAGCCGTCTGCGCCGCAAGCAGGATAACGCAGGATCAGCACCGCGCCCTGCCCAAGATCAAAGGCCTCTGGAAGATGCTTTCCGGCGACAATTGACCTTCCGCCATATCCTCTCCCCGCCCACCAGCCGGACGTAGTCGGCGAGCTGCTTTTCCGCAACGGCCATGTCCTCGGTCGGCATCTGCGATGCGTAGGCCGCCATGGCATTGAATCTCATCTGCTGGCCGGAACTGCCAATAGGGACGACATGCGCCTGCCAGCCAGCCGCGTCTCCGGAAATCGCAAGTTCAAGCGCGCCTTTATATGCATTCCGGGAAATCGTAATGCAGATGATCCGCACCCAGTATCCGGCTGGCCGTCCTGTCCTCGGCGCGATGACCTGCCACAGCTTCGCCGACCAATCCCCCAGCCCTTGTGAAGCCTGCGGGCGAATTCAGAAAGCCGCGCCCCCTTCGGAGGACTGCCGGCCAAAACGGAAACAACAAGCACCGACACCCCGGCACTCGTCTGCTGATATATTTGCCCGCCGCAGGACAGCGCGGCGTCGTCAAGATGAGGGGATAGATAGACGGCATCGTATTTCATTTTTTTGTTGTGGGGTTAAAAGGCATTGTCTTCCTCTAATACATACTCCTTTAGGCTGAAAAATTTACATTTTGATTGCGGAGATTTCGGGAATTGCTCCGTATTCTGAGAGGCCGCCGATACCGGGGTATCGAAGGCTCTCGAAGGATGCGGAGCAAAACCGAAAGACCGCAATGCGCCAGGACGGACGGGCATCTTTGGATTTTCATATTTACCGATCCGGGGAGAACAATATTTTCTCGAGTTCCGCGAAGGAAGCGGCCGCGAAGTCCGCAGAGTCGGCGTAGGATTGTTTTCCCCGGTTGACGAAGAAGCATGTCTTTGCGCCGGCGGCCCTTCCGCAGGTGATGTCGTCGATGTAGTCGCCGACGACGAGGGCGTGCGCGGGGGAGATATTCCATTCGCGGAGCATGTGCAGGACCGGTTCCGGGCTGGGCTTGACGTGAGGGAAGTCCCTGGTGACCACGATGTCGAAGTCTATCCTGAAGGCCTCCGTAAATGTACTTGCGCTCGCGGCGCTGTTCCTGGTGAGCAGTCCGAGCCTTGCGCCGGCGGCCCTGAGCCTGCCGAGCGTCCTTTTCGCGCCGCGCTGGAGCTTCGCCCCCTTCATCGACCTACGCTCGTGCTCCTCGATGATCTTCCATGCCCTGGCGCTTTCCTCAGCGGGCCAAGACCTCAACGAGGACACTATGTCCCCGTGCGGGAGCCCGATCTCCCTGCGGATGAGAGCGAAGTCTAGCGACGGAACCGTGAGTGTGCCGTCCATGTCGAAGATCACGGCCTTGAACCTTGCTTTCATAAAGTACCTAGATTTTTCCCTGCGGGAAAAAGGCGCCCTTACGGCGCGCAGGAGCTTGAGTATGGCGACTTCGCCGAAGTCGCCAGCGCCGCTTTCGGCTAAAGCGGCATACTTTGACAAAAACGTTTTCCAAGTCGCACCGTAAGGGACTAGGTTTTTCCCTGCGGGAAAAATGCGCCCTTACGGCGCGCAGGTAGCTTGCGCGCGCCGCGCGCAAAGGGCAAACTCTGCATACGAGTAATGCTGTGTTATGTTGCTTGCGCGCGGCGCGCGCAAACTGCTTTTGGAAAAAACGTTTTCCAAATTGAACCGTAAGGGACTAATGTTTTTCTTCCTCGGCGGGCGGCGGCGGAAACCATTTTTCGAAGAGGGCCTTCGCTACCGGAGCGGAGGTTGTTCCGCCGGAGATGCCGCCCTCGACGACGATGGCGATGCTGTAGAGGCGCCCTTCCCTTTCGCCGAATCCGATGAACCATGTGTTCTTCGTCCTCTTGTCGGCGGGGCCGACCTCAGCCGTGCCGGTCTTGCCGCAGAGCCTGATCCTGTCGTTACGGGATTTTTTCGCGGTGCCCTTTTCCCCGTTGACGGCCATATCCATACCGCTCCTCACGACGGCGGTTAGGGCCTTGTCCCAGGATATCTGGTTCCTGACCACCGGCTCTTCCCTGCGGTAGAGTACGCCGCCGCCGTCCCTCAGCTCCTCGACGATGTAAGGCTGGAGGAGGTCGCCGCCGTTTGCAATGGCCGCGGCGTAGAGGGCTGCCTGAAGGGGTGTGACGAGTATGATGCCCTGGCCTATCGAAAGGAGGGCGGTGTCGTATTCGGTCCATTTCTCCCTGTAGGCCTTCATCTTGAACTCCCTGGACGGAGCGAGGCCGCGGCTTTCCGGGAGTGGGATTCCGGTGCCCTGGCCGATGCCGGCGTTCCTCAGGGTACGGCAGATGCTGTCCATGCCGAGCATCCTTCCGCGCCTTATGAAGAAGACGTTGCACGACTGCTCGATGGCGTGGACGAGATCAAGCTCGTCGTGGCCGCCGGTCTTGTAGTTCCAGCACCGGATGGGCGTGTTGCCGACGTTGACTCCGCCCTCGCAGACCAGCTTCTCGGCCGGGTTGTAGCCGTTCTCCAGCGAGGAGAGTGCGATCAGGGGCTTGATGATAGAGCCGGGCATGTATTCGCCGCAGAGGGCCCGGTTGACCAGCGGGCGGTTCCTGTCCTGGTTGAGCGAGTTCCACTCCGAGGGCTTGATCCGTGGGATGAAGAGGTTGGGGTCGTATGCCGGCTTCGAAAGCATCACCAATACGGCGCCGGTCCTGGCGTCGAGGACAACTACGGCACCCTTCTTCCCCTCGAAGGCCTCGTCCGCGGCGCGCTGCGCCTCCCAGTTTATCGTGAGGACGATGTCGTTGCCCCGCTTTGGCGCGACCGGAGTCTCGAGCGTGCTGTGTATGAATCCCCGGTAGTCCACCTGGACAAGGCTGTTGCCCGGGGCTCCGCGGAGGCCTGGCAGTTCCACTTCCCCCATGTCGAAGTCCTTGTCGAAGCGCTTCTCGATTCCGCCGCCGCCGGTGTAGTCCGAGTTGTAATAGGGGGCGAAATATTCGTCGCGGTCCTCGGCGAGCTCCGGATCCTCCTTGACGACGAAGCCAAGGACGTGCGCGACCATTTCGCCGTCTAGGTAGCAGCGCTGGGGTTCGGTTACAATCTCCATGCCCTTGACGGGAGGCATCATTTCCGAGGCTGCCGTCAGTTCCCTGATGCTCAGGTTGGAGAAGAGCGTCATGGGCAGGGCGGGCCTGCGGTTGAGGTGGTCGACCACCATGTCCTCCCTGATCGTGGACTTCCTGCCGACTGCCGCGGCGATCCTCTTCGCGGTCGCCAGGATGTGCGCTATCGTCTTCTTCCTCCTCCCGGGCTGGCGCATCTCGGCGGGGTGGAGGACCACGCTGTAGGACGGGACGTTGTCGGCGAGCACCTTTCCGTCGGAACTGAATATCCTGCCCCTGGCGGCCGGTATCCTGATGCGCCTTATTGACTGCTGGGATATCTTCTTCCTGTATTCCTCTCCGTGGCGCATCTGCTTGAACCAGAGATGGACTGCGATGTACGAATAGAGGCAGAGCATCGCGGAGACGACGATCAGGAGGCGTGTAAGGAACACTGTCTGCTTCTGCGGCAAGCTACTTGCTCCTTTCGGCCAGCCTCTGCTTGGCATACTTGAAATCCTCGAAGCCGAAGAAGCCCGCTCCCTTGTCAAGCGCCCATATCAGAGCCGGAAGCCACAACGCGCCCAGAATCACCGCAAGAACCGGCTGCGAGAGCATGAAGAACACGCCATCTCCTGCTCCTTGCGAAGAGAAAGTCAGCGCGGCGCTCCAGACGAGAGCCACGACGGCGCCAGGGAGGACATGCATCAGTGGTATCTTGGTGTCGCCCTTGCGCAGCCAGAATGCCGCCATGGCGGCGGACATCATCATTAGCCACGGAGAGAGGAGAAGACCCCGTCCGTAGAGCAGGTCCACCGCGGCTCCTGCGGCGGCGCCGGCCACGAGCCCGATCTCCGGGCCGTAGACCACGCCCACGTAGAACACGGCGAGGATCGTCGACGGGAACAGGATTCCAAAGGATCCCGCCAGAACCTCCGCCACAGCCGAGAGGAAGAGAACCACGAAGATGTATGCGGCCTCACTCATCTTCCCTCGCCATTACAATGAAGAACCTCATGCGGCTGAAGTCCGCGAAGCATTCCAGCTCCGCCGTGCTGTTCAGATCCGCCCCTTCAACGCCGTCCTTGACCAGCCTCCTGAACCTGCCTACGGGAAGTCCTGGAGGATTGAGGGCGCTGAGGGAGGACGTCGAGACGTATTCCCCTTCCGTGTAGCTTATCTCCTTCGGCAGGTATCTGGCGTAGGCGAAGAAGGCGTCGCCGCGCCTGAAGCCGCCGGCGGTTACGCCTGCCACCTTGCTCGCGGCAAGAAAGACCCCTGCCGAACAGTCGCTGTCCAGGAGCGTAGACACCACTGCGGTCCGGTCCGACACCGACTCCACCCTGCCGACCACGGCGAAGCCCTCGCTGCGGACCTCCTGCCTCAGGGACGGCGTAAGCACGATGTCACCTTCGCCTATCCCGTGCTTCTTCCCCTTGTCTATCGTGAACTTCTCGTTCCACGAGACTGGATCCCTGAGAAATATTTCCGCGAAGACATATTTGTAGCCGGGGGTCGGCGCAAGCCCCAGCAGGTTCCTGAGGTCGCGGTTCTCCCGCCGAAGGTTCATCGTCGTCTCCAGCTCGGCCTGTGCCTTCAGCAGCTTCTCCTGGCCAGCGACAAGCTCCGCCGCAAGCCTGCTCCGGGACTTCATGGCCAGGCTACTTTCGAGCGCAAAATTCTCGGCCGCAGGCAAGGTGCATAGGAACGGATAGTAGAAGTCCGACACGATCCGCCGGGCCGCGTTGCGCAGCGCAGTGAAGCTCATGAGCACGGCGAGGGGGACGACTATGCAGGACACTGCGATCGCGATGTTCCTCCTCGAGATCATTTCTTCCCGCCCTCCTGCGAGTCCAGAAGCGCCTGGAGCGCCGGCCAGACGCCTCGGACAAGCCCCTCATGCTCGTCAAGCTCCTTCGCCAGCGGCGCCAGCACCTCACCGGGCGTCATAAGCTCGCCCTGAGACTCATCCAGGAACTTCTCAAGCGACGCCATCCTCGCGGTGTCCTTCTCGAAAAGCGCGCATGCCTCGGAATATTTTCCGGAGAAGCCCGCCGCGTTGCCGCGTCTCAGCGGCGAAAAGCTCTCGATCAGCGCCCTGATGGACGGATACATCTCGGACGACGACATATACATCAACTCGGTGAGATACTTCTCCTGCCTGGCGACGACGTAGTCGCGGTCGCCCATCTCCTTAATCCTGGACGGAATCTCGTCGATCGAACATTCCCTGAAGACCGACGGAGCATCCCCCTCCTTCCCGGCGAACTTGTATCTCACCTTCTGCATCGCCTTGAACCTGTCCCTGACGAATGCGGCAGGAGCAGGCCTGAACACGTTCACGGAGCTGCGCATCATGCAGTATCTGAACCAAAGGTTCAGCCTCTGCTCCTCGGAGATGTCCTCGGCGACGTCCGAGTCGCAGAGCGCGAACTTATACATGTCGCACTTAGACAGCATCTTCAGGAACGCCTGCGAGAAGGCCGTGTATGGCGAGGAGCCCTCCACCCCCATTCCGACTGCCGACCTGAACGCCTCGCGCCCCGCCCCGTCCATGGCGATAGAGTCGCACAACGCCTCGCAGACCTGGCCGAAAAGCTCCGTGCCGGAGGCTTCCGACCGCATCTCCTCCTGCTCGATCACGGCCTTGACCGGCGGAAGCCTGCCGGACACCGACAGGGCGTTGACGCCGGGATATATGTTCAGGCCTGCGAAGGCGTCGTTTAACGAGCGCCTCTTTATCTTGTGAGAAAGCCCGGCCGCGATCCAGAACGGAACCGCCTTCTCGCCGACAGCATCCGGATTCATCTTCAGGTTCTTGAGCAGGACAGCCGACACGATCTTCCTGCAGGCCTCCTGATCCTGGGCGATCTTCCCGGAGACGCCGGGCGAAAGGTAGATCCTGAGCTGCCTGTTCAACCCGACGATCTGCATCGGCGCTCCGCCATCCAAGGCCTGGTCAAGGACGACCACGTTTATCACGAAGCCCCTGTCGTCCTGATCCTTGGTCATGTGCGAAACTACACTGTCGATCTCCGCAAAATACCTGGCCAGGGCGGGATTCCGGTTCTTCTGCTCCGGCGGGAGTATCTTCACCCTTTCGGGCTCGGCATCGGCGGAACGGAGCGGCGCCGCAGGAACGGCAAGAAGGGACGCCGCACAAAACAGCGCCGCCTCGAACATCCTAAATGTCCTTTTGGCTCTCATTGTCCCCACACTTATCAGGCAGCCTCTGCCCGGCATCAATCGCGATCAAGAATGACCGCGCACGTTAACCGTTCACCATTCCGTTATCCGGCCAGCGCGCGTATGACAGTTTCCGCACCTATGCCCTTCATGCACCGGGACGAGCCGTCGCAGCATGCCCTGCCGAAGCATGGGGAACAGTCGCACTTATTATATATTATGTTCCACGATTTTGAAAGAGGGCCGCTCAATTCCGGATCGGTAGGGCCGAAGATGGCGGCGCCCGGGCATCCCACCGCGGCCGCCAGATGCATGACTCCGCTGTCGTTGCAGACGCACGCCGACGCCTTCTTCAGGAGCATGATAAGCGCGCCCAGATCGGTGAGGCCGGCCAGGTTCCTCGCTCTATCACGGGGAAGGCCCGCCACAGCCTCCTCCGCTAGCGACCACTCGTCCCGCGAACCGACGGCCGCGACGCTGCCACCTTTCTCCATGACCCACCAGCGGCATACTTCCGCGAACTTCGCGGCGGGCCACCTCTTGGCATTGCCGAACGCCGCCCCCGGAGCGGCAACCAAAATCCTCTCCATGGCCAACGCTGCAAAGACCTCCTTGCCAAGTATCTCAGGCTCCGTTTCGGGGACAAGCTGGGGCATCGCCCCTTCCCACTCAGGCGCGCCCAGCGCATAGGCCATCGAAAGATATCTTGCCGTATGGTGTATTTTCGCTCCGGCGGGAAACTTGAAGGCCTTTCTCAAAAAAAGGCAGTTGCCGCGGGCCGACGCGCCGAAAACCCTGGGGACGCCGCAACGGCGGAAAAAAAGCGCGTCCCTGAGGGAGTTGTTTAAGAGGAGCCCTATACCCGCATGGAGACGTTCGAGCCGGCGTTTCTCCTCGGCGCTCCACAGACGGCCTGATCCCAACTCCACCAGAGCGTCCACCCACGGAAGGGCCCTGAACAGGCCCGAAAGCTTCGGCGGCGCCACCACGAAAAGCCCGCAGAATTCCGGAACCATCATCCTGATCTGCATCAGCGCCGGCAGCGCCATCACCGAATCGCCGAGCCAGCCGGGCATCCGCACGGCTATGCCGTCAAGCCAGTCCGACCTCCTCAGACGAACCATCGGCAGACGATGATCCGCCGCCCCAAATATCCTGTCATAATATTCGTTCATGAAAACCACTCTTACCCCAACCATCCAATCATCCAAGCGACCCCACTCCCGGCTTGAAGATAACCGGGTAAATATTCAATGAACTACGCCCTTTCACCAAATATTTACCTTGGAAAAATGCAAAATCCAAATGGTTTCTGCCAAATACGGGTGGAGGACCGTGAAAATTCTCGGCTTTGGGTATGAAAACGAACGATTTTGCATATTTGAATTACTTTCTTCGTGCCTTTGCTCCTTCGTGTTAGATATTATTGTTCTGATTCCAACAGCGAATTGTGAACCGAAACGAAGTTTCAGGAGATATCCCATGCCCAAAAAACACAGAACCGTTCTGATGCTCAGCGTCTCCGCAGGAGCGGGGCACGTCCGCGCCGCGCAGGCGCTCAAGAAGACTGCGGAGGAGCAGTTCCCGGACTGCGATCCGGTCCACATCGACCTGATGGACTGCGTTCCCCAGATATTCAGGAAGATGTATTCGGAGTCCTACATAAAGATTGTCGAGCGCAGCCCCGCCCTCTGGGAGTTCCTGTACCAGCAGACCGACAAGGTGCCGAAGGAATCGTCCGTGTCGAGGAAGCTCCGCGTGGCGGTCCAGGACTTGAACACCAGGGACTTCGTGAAGAAGCTCGCCGAAATCAGGCCCGACGCCGTAGTCTGCACGCACTTCCTGCCGCCGGAAATCATATCGAAGCTGATACGGAAAGGCAAGTTCTCAAGCCCCTGCTGGGTCGCAGTGACCGACTTCGACATCCACGGCCTCTGGATACAGCCGGACATGGCAGGCTACTTCGTCGCCTCGGACGAGGTTGCGTGGCGCCTGAAGGAGAAAGGCGTGGGAAGCCCCGCCATCAAGGTCACGGGCATCCCCGTTATGCCCGTCTTCGGCAGGAAATACGACCGCAAGGAATGCGCGGCCGAGCTCGGTATCAATCCCGCAACCTTCACCATCGTCCTGATGTCCGGCGGACTCGGCGTGGGCGGGATCAACGTCATCGCGGAAAAGCTGATGACGATCGATCGCGAGTTCCAGGTTGTGGCACTCGCCGGAAAAAACGTCGCCCTGCTCGATTCGCTGAAGGTGCTCGCGGAAAAGCATCCTCGCAGGCTCTTCCCGATGGGCTTCACCACCACGATCGAAAGGATCATGGCCGCCTCCGACCTCGCGGTCTCGAAGCCGGGCGGCCTCACGACGTCCGAATGCCTCGCCATGGGCCTCCCGATGATTGTGATCTCGCCGATCCCCGGACAGGAGGAGCGCAACGCCGACTTCCTGCTTGAGAACGGCGCCGCCCTAAAGGCCCACGACGCCGCAGTCCTCGAATTCAAGGTCAGGCAGCTCCTCGACGACCGCTCCCGCCTCAAGTCCATGCGGGAGAACGCTCTGCGAATCTCGCACCCACGCGCCGCAAACGAAATACTCGAGACAGTCGTAGCACAGTAGCGGCAGTGGAGTACCTTGAAATACGAATCCGGGCTTGTGGGACAAGCCCGAAACACCGAACGGGAAATATGGGGATTACACCCTGATCCATCGAAAGACATTGTCAAATGGCCAGCATCCTCTTAATCCTCTGGGTTCTCCTCCTCGCGCTCTTCTTCGCGAAGGTGGAAATACACATCGAAGGGGACAAGGGCTGGGCGGAAGGGCTCCCGACCTGGCGTGTGGAAAAGCACTGGCTCCTCGATCTCTTCTGGGGGGCCCGCCCCATGACCGGCTACCATGCATGGATATTCTCCTTCATGATACTTGTGTTCCATCTGCCTTTCTTCATATGCTGGCAGTGGTCGCTCAAGATGGAGATGAAGGCCCTCGCCTCGCTCATGGTCTTCTGGATCGCCGAGGACTTCCTGTGGTTCGTCATGAACCCCGCCTTCGGCCTGGTCAAGTTCACCCGGGAACATGCCCCCTGGCACAAAAGATGGATCCTCTTCCTCCCTTACGACTACTGGATCTTCCTCGCCGCCGCTGCAACACTATACTACTTTTCCTACAAGTGAAATTGGCCATAAGAAGCGCAAGGGGCGCAGATCAAATCAGGATGGATGCGTGAATGGATGGTTGTTTATGAACATAAAGCCGCAGTCAATTTCCTGGGAACGCCGAGCACCAGCTCGGCAAATCACTTCCTCGACGAAGATCACGGCAAAGATAGCGACGAAGATCTTCCGATTCCCGGCTTGATATCTCTGGATTTATTGCCATGGTATAATAACGATAACGACGTCAGACTTTTGAAATACAAATTATGGGAATAAAATAAACAATCTGAGGCAAAGCCATGGTTCAGCATATTACAGCCATTTATGACGGGCACAACCTCACTCTCGAGCACCCGTTAAACATCCCCGTCAACAGTAAAATCAGAATATCAATAGATTTGCCAGATGCCGGCGGCGATCTTTTTCAAATGGTAGTCAAGGAAGCTAAATCCACTGGTAGAAAAGACTGGTCTAGAAATCACGATCACTACATTTATGGCTCGAAAAAGAGGGGCAAGGTCAAGTGAGTTCAGTCTTTTTAGACACATCTTTTTTCATTGCCCTTTACAATAAGGACGATGAGTATCACGAAAAAGCTGTTTCGATCTTGACAGACATTAAAGGATGCCGGTTTGTTTTAACTCAGGCGATAATTCTCGAGATCGGAAATGCATTTTCAGATTCTTGCTTCAAGAAGACTGGTATAAAAATCCTTCGAGAACTTGAAACAAATTCCTCTAAGTATGAGATTGTTGATTACGACCAGAAAATACACAGACAAGCTTTCCAACTCTTTGAGTCAAGGATCGACAAGGACTGGAGTTTGACCGATTGTATTTCATTTGCGGCAATGAAGAATCTCAGACTGAATCAGGCCCTGACTACAGACAGACATTTCATCCAGGCAGGATTTGAATCCCTACTCCTATAATATGGAGATGAGCGGTTAATCTTCATCGTTTATTTTTACTTATCCCTGCCAATCAAAACAATTGAACCTTATTTCACACGGAGCGCTGAACACCAGCTCGGCAAACAAAAGAATTTCTTTCTCCCGAGCTAATTTCAAGACCGCGGTTTTGACAAGCAAAACCCTCCGATTTTGTCCGCCTTGGCGGATGGAGGGCGAGGCTTGTCCGAGCCGTTTTCTGTGTTTTGAAATTACCTCTCCCGTCCTCCCCGTCATCGAAGCTGCGGCAATAAAATAGTTCCTATTCTCATTCGAGGGCTTGACTTCCCCAGTTTTATCGCCAAGTTATAATAACGGCTTTTGCCTGCGCCAGGCTCTTTGAAATAAAATATTTTGACTCCAAAATATTTTCCGTGACTTTTCGGAAGTCGTCTCATCTAAAAACGCCAAATTTTCAGACAAAGAGGCAACTCCGGGAAGCACGCCCGTTTGGGCGTGCTCCGGTGTATTCTTTGTCGGGTATTGGCGTACCTTAGATGAGTGCATTTGGGGTGCGCCCTCTTTTTTTATATTCAAAATTTTGCGGAACAAAATTTTGAACCTTGCCCCAAATCTGACAAACTCCTTCCGAAATATCTTCCTGATGCGGCTTGTCACGTCGTAGTCGGACGAAGACGGAAGCATCTTTGGACTGTGGACTGCGGCTCTCTTGTGCCGCTTTGCAATCTTAATATACCGCTTAAACCGCTCCGAAATACGTCAGCAACGGACTGGGCGACCTCATTGAGTTCGACAGCGCTGTCGACTCGGTGATCGTGTCCCTCGACAACCACGAACTCGCACTGGACGACGCCGAAGGGGACTGGAAGGCCAAGGACGGCAAGTTCAACTACAAGGGAGTCCTGGACGGCGTTACCACAATACAGTTCGTGCTCGACATTTCCAAACAGGCGGCATCCTGGAAGATTAAGCTGACCAAGGATGACTTCTGGGACGAGGTCGAAGGCTCGGACGGCATAGACCTGCGCATCATCGCAGGCGACTACGAAGGCGGCCTCAGGCTCGGCGTCGACCAGATGACCACGCTCACGTTCCCGAAGAAATAGACCGAGAATTAAAATTTTTTCTGGACGGAAAATTTTAATTTGAATTCAAAATTTCGTCGGACGAAATTTTGAACCTCACTACCTGGTCGACGTCCTTGTCGCCGCGGCCGCTGAGGTTGACGACGGCGACTGCGCCCGCCTTGAGCTTTCTGGCGTTCTTGACGGTCCATGCGACGGCATGGCTGCTTTCGAGGGCGGGGATGATGCCCTCGATGCGGCAGAGGAGCTTGAAGGCTTCGACGGCCTCCCTGTCCGAGACCTTGTCGTATTCGACCCTGCGAAGTTCGCGGAGGAACGAATGTTCCGGGCCTACGGCGGCGTAGTCGAGCCCGGCCGAGACCGAATGAGTAAGAGCGATCTGGCCGTCGTTGTCCTGGAGGACGTAGGTTCTTGTCCCTTGGAGAACCCCTAGCCTTCCGCCGGCGAACCGCGCGGCGTGGTCTCCTAGTTTCGCTCCTTTTCCCCCGGCCTCGACTCCCACCATGCGGACCTTCCTGTCCTTGAGGAACGGATGGAAGAGGCCGATGGAGTTGCTTCCTCCTCCAACGCAAGCGACGAGGATGTCGGGAAGTTTTCCTTCGAGCTTAAGAATCTGCCTCCTTGCCTCCCTGCCGATGCAGCTTTGGAAGTCGCGGACGATTTTCGGAAAGGGGTGCGGCCCGAGGGCCGAGCCGAGGATGTAGTGGCTGGTCCTGCTGTTGGCGACCCAGTCGCGGATGGCGGCGCTGACGGCCTCCTTGAGCGTCTTCTGGCCGGCATCGACAGGACGGACTTCGGCGCCGAGGAGCCTCATCCTAGTCACGTTGGGAGCCTGGCGCTCCATGTCCACGACGCCCATGTAGACGACGCATTCGAATCCGAGTCTTGCCGCCGCAGCCGCGGTCGCGACGCCGTGCTGCCCCGCTCCGGTCTCGGCGATGATCCTTTTCTTGCCCATCTTCTCGGCGAGCAGAGCCTGTCCGAGCGAGTTGTTGATCTTGTGTGCGCCGGTATGGCAGAGGTCCTCCCTCTTGAGATAGATTTTCACCTTGCCGCCTAGGTGTTCGGTAAGACGTTCGGCAAAGTAAAGCGGGGTCGGTCTGCCGGTATAGTCCTTCAGCAGGTATGCAAGTCTTTTATTGAAAGCGGAATCCTTTCTGCACTGCTCGTAGACGCGGTCGAGCTCCTCGAGCGCCGGCATGAGCGTCTCGGGCACGTAGCGGCCGCCGAAAAGGCCGAAATAGCCGTCGGCATTCGGCGCATGATATTTTTCCGGGAAACCGGGCATTCTGCATCTCCTCTGAAACTTACCTTTAATTAACGCAGGCATTCCTGTCTGCGGCATCGCAGGTAGGAATACCTGCGCTACTTTAAGTTTCTCCCCGACAGAACTGGCGGATTTCCCCGCCAGAGCGGCACTCCTCTGAAACTCGATTCCTTTCGGTGGAGGGTTGAGCCAAGCTCAACCGCGGCTCAGCACGGCTTCGCCCTCCGTCGAGTTTCTGATCGACAGATCTGCGAATCTCGCAGATGAGCACTTCCTCTGAAACTCGAAATTTCTTTTCATATCCGCGGACCGGCGGATGGAGGGTTGAATTCTATTCAACCGCCTTCTGATCCCTCTTCGATACTTCAGGCGGTTCCGCCCTCCAGCAAGCCTGCCTTCATCACGCGCATGCTGCGAATTCAGCGGTCATTTACCGCAGAAATATGTTTGGAAACCGCCTTTACGTCCTTATAGTATAAATTAATTGCCGGTTATTTGCCATATATGTTCGTCAATTCAACGTGATAATTCCAGTTCCGCCGGAGCCGACCATGAGCGATGCGCCGAACAGCCAAGGTAAGCTAGCGCCGGAAGAGATGCGCGGGAATGCGGTTCAGACGGACATTGAACCTAACAGTGTTCAGAGCTTCGACTTCTTCGTCAGCCTCAGGAAATACAGCGCCTTTCTTCTATGGGGGATATTCTTCCTGGCGCTGTTCCTGCGGTCCTACAATTTCTCGGGAGACAGCCTGTGGACCGACGAGATCGCCACCTACTGGGTATGTACTGCGCCGACGGCCGCCGAGACCGTGCAGAGGGCGGTTCAGACGCAGGGGCAGTCGCCTTTCTACTATCTGATCGAGCGCGGGATGCTTTCAGTGCTGCCGCACAACGAGTTCGGGCTCAGGTTCCTTTCGCTGGCTTGCTCGCTAGTAGGTCTCTTTCTCATCTACCGTCTGGCTCTGATGATTTTCGGCGACGCCAAACAGGCGGTGATAGCAGGCACGCTGTTTGCAGTCAACGAATTCTTCATATACTACGCCCAGGAGGCGAGGCCGTATTCGATGGGTTTGATGTTCGCAATGCTCTCGCAGATCTATTTCCTGCGGATGCTCAAGGACGATAAGCGGCTTCTGAACCTGGCACTGTATGTGCTTTCCACGGTGCTGACCATCTACAGCCATTACATATTCGCCGGAATAGTGCTGTCGCAGAACCTTTACCTTGGGTGGCTGAAGTTCGTGTCCAGGACCGGAGAGACGAGCCTTAAGAAGCGCTACTGGTTCCTCTCGCAGGCTCTTATCGGCCTCTCGATACTGCTGCTTCTTAAGCAGCTTGAGGGGATGTTCATGCAGAGGGCGGGCTGGAACTGGCTGCAGATATTGAATCCAGTTGACGGTTTCCTTCTCTTTATCAAAATATTCAATCCTTCCACGCTGATGCTGCTTGGGATATGCTTCCTGATCTTCCTGGTGTTTCTGCCATACGAGAAGCAGGAGCTCGCCGAGAACTTCAGGGGAAGTGGGAAGAAGGACACGTATCTGATGCTCGGCATCTGGCTCCTGACCCCTTATATCTTCGTCTGCCTGACCTCCTATGTCCTGCGAATTTCGCTCTTCGAGCCGCGCTATTTCGTGCTGGCGCTTATTCCGTTCACGCTAATCATGTCCGACCTGCTCTGCGTGTTCAAGACCGACATTCTGAGGATAGCCCTGCCGGGGGCGTATCTGCTCATCTACCTTGGCATGGTGTCGGTTCCGAACTGCGTCTTCAACAGGCATTTTTCGAAGCGGATATCGCACGACTGGCGCAGCGCGATACGCTACATCAACGACAACTGGAGACAGGGGGACATGATACTGGTCAGGGCCGGCTTCGAGAAGGAGAACTGGGTTCCGAACACCGAGAGCCCTATCATCAAGGACTATTCCCGTTCACCGTTCAGGACGTTCTACTGGAAGGGGCCGCCCAAGGCGCCAATCTACACCCTGACATATACCTGGGAGGAAGAATTCTACTGGTATTACGATCTCCTGTTCGAGAAGGTCCTAGACCACAAGAGGACATGGATCATCGGCGTCAACCCGCCGAACACGAACTACCCGGTCGCCAACATCACACGGCTCCTGGAGAAGGAGTTCTACGTGACTTCGGTAAGCGTGGCCGACTTCTCAGGAGTCTATCTCGCGCTGATCAGTTCCGACTATGCCATAAGGCCTGCGTCAACGGCGGACAAGGCCGGGAAAAAAACACGGGGGCTGGACTGATTTTCAGATTTACGTCCCGGCGGACGTAAATCCGAACTTGAAATTCCTACCGAATCGGAATTTCCTTGCATGAGCCAATTCCAAGGCTCGGCAAACGGCTCAGCCCGGCTTCGCCCTCCGAGTCCGGAATATATTCAAACTGCGGAGGGTTGAGCCGTGCTCAACCGCATTTTGAAATTGGCTCGGACAGCTATTTCTTTTCCGCCGGAGGCTGGTCCTTCTTCGGCCTGTCCTGCCAGACGAACGCCGGCTTCATCGCCGACTCGTAGTTGTCCTCGAAGGGGATGTAGAAGAAGACGGTCTCGACAACGCCGTAAAAGGTCCTGGCTACCGTCATGAACACACCTCTGGGAAGTCCGACCGGCACCGCGAGCCATCCGCCCTCGTCTTTCCCCGTAAGAACCATCTGCCTGGGAATTTCGCACCAGCCCGTCCCCGCGTTGCATATCCCGCGGGCGAACTGCATCCCCATCGGCGCGACATAGGTCTCGGGCGCCTTCTCTACGGCCTTGTCGTTCACGGTCTCCTGCGACAGCGCTTCCGCAGCCCCTATCGAGACGACTGCCGCGCACAGACATGCCATTTTCAGAAGCTTCATGCTTTCTCCTTATGTTGCCAGCTTGTAAAACTCTTGTTTCCGAATCATGGGTCAGCCGCTTAACAGTAAATTTTGATTTTAATAAGTCAACTTGGACCGGCATAATCCCGCCGTCAAACACACAAATCTGACAATAAACTAACGCTTTCCTTGCAATGCCTGGCCGCTTATTTTCCTGCCGGACGTTGTTTTTTATCCATGGAGGCCTATTATATCGGGCTCAATATCTAGATCAGATAACAAACGGCGGCCAGGCGCAATTCGCCTCAACCATCATGCCGGAATAAATAGTCAATAAACAATTCTCAATGCTCAAAAATATTGGATATTGAACATTCAATTCCATCGGCCTTATTTTTTTGGGGACTAAGGGTTAAGTATGCTGGCTAGGACTTTATCTGCGGCGGTGAACGGGGTCGATGCCTATACCGTCGAAATCGAGATAAACGCGACGGGGCGCGGCGAGCAGGGGATAGTTACCATAGTCGGGCTCCCCGACACGGCCGTGAAGGAGAGCAAGGAGCGCGTCCGGTCGGCGCTGCAGAGCTCGGGGCTCTTTCCGCCCTTCGGCAACATCGTCATCGGCCTGGCGCCGGCGGACGTCAAGAAGGAGGGGGCGGCATTCGATCTTCCCATCGCACTGCTCATGGTCGCGGCCAGCGGCGATCTGGACCGCCGGCTCTTGGCGGAGGTGATGATCGTCGGGGAGCTGGCGCTCAACGGCGCCGTGCGCTCTGTGAAGGGAGTCCTGCCGATCGCGATACACGCCAAGAAGCATGGCGATGTAAAGGCGTTGCTTGTGCCTTCCGCTAACGCCGCGGAGGCCGCGGTCGGCGCCGGCGGAATACCCGTTTATCCTGTTGACAGCCTGCTGGACGCGGTGGACATCCTTTCCGGGAACCTTTCGAAGGCGCCCTTCGTCGAGACAGTCTCCGAAGCCATCGCCGCGGGAAAAACCGTGCCCGCGCCTGACTTCGCCGAGGTGAAGGGGCAGCAGTGTGCGAAACGGGCGTTGGAAGTCGCCGCCGCCGGCAGCCACAACCTGATGATGATAGGGCCGCCTGGAACGGGGAAAAGCATGCTCTCCAAGCGCCTGCCCGGCATACTTCCACCGATGCATTTGGACGAGGCGCTGGAGACCAGCAAGATACACAGCATAATGGGCCTCCTTCCACCCGGCGTGCCGATCCTCCAGCACCGGCCCTTCCGCGCGCCGCATCACACGATCAGCGACGCCGGCCTGCTCGGAGGTCAGAGCATACCGACGCCCGGCGAGATCAGCCTCGCCCACAACGGAGTGCTCTTCCTGGACGAGCTTCCGGAGTTCAAGCGCAATGTGCTGGAAGTTCTGCGCCAGCCGCTGGAGGCCGGCTCGGTGACCGTCTCCCGCGCCGCGGGCTCGTTCACATTCCCCGCTCGATTCATGCTCGTCGCCGCCATGAACCCCTGCCCGTGCGGACACTACGGCAACATCCAGCGCGTCTGCCGCTGCAATCCGCCGCAGATCCAGCGATACAGGAACAAGATATCCGGCCCCCTTCTCGACAGGATAGACATACACGTCGAGATGTCTCCGCTCAGCGAAGACGAACTCCTCTCCTACTCCGGCGCCGAAACGCCTTCCTGCGAAATCCGCAGGCGCGTCGTCGCCGCAAGGGACATCCAGCAGAACCGCTTCGCGCTGGACGGCATCTTCTGCAACTCGCAGATGGAACCGGCCCAGCTCCAGAAGCACTGCGTTCTCGACAAGGAGAGCCAGAACTACCTCAGGCATTCTATCAGGGAGCTTCAGCTCAGCGCCAGGGCATACGACAGAATACTGCGGGTCTCGCGAACCATCGCCGACCTCGAAGCCTCCGAGAAAATCCAGCACCACCACATATGCGAGGCCGTCCAGTACCGCACCCTCGACAAGCGGCTGTGGTGATTTCTTTCAGATTTCCTGACCCGCCCGCTATGAAAAGCTAAAAAACGACTGGGAAATGCCCATGTGGCTTTTCAGGCCGGGGCGCCGGAAATCTGAACTGAAATACCTTCCGGGTGTCGGTATTTCGCAACATCTTTTATTTTCCACGGATCAGGATGTCTGAATTTACTCATGTCAGCTTTTGTTTTCAGTCCCATAATATTAGCCCGAGCTATCTGCCGATGATGCCTTGATGATTGTTCTGCGATGCGTCGGAAGAGGACGCGCACAGTTTTATTGCTCTGATCTGGGAGATTCGCCGAGCGCGGATGTAGCAGACATTGCATAGGCGCAAAGGAATATCGTCGGCCTGATGCCAATATGGTTATTTGATTATCTTCTTGATGGCGTCGGCGATCTGTTTGATCTCCTTGTCGGAGAGGCCGGGGTAGATGGGGAGGGAAAGGTTCTGCTCGTAGAGCTTTTCGGCGACTGGGAAGTCGCCTTTTGCGAATCCGTATCTGTCGCGGTAGTAGGGGTGCATGTGCAGCGGTATATAGTGGACGCTTGAGCCAATCCCCTCATTCTTTAGGAACTCGATCATTTCGTTCCGGTGGATTCCTGCCTTTCCGGCGTCTATCCTTATTATGTAGAGGTGCCAGGAGCTTTTTGTGCCGGGACGTTCGGATGGAAGTCCGACTCCGGGGAGGTCTGCGAGGAGCCTTGAGTATCTCCCGGCGATTTTGCGGCGCGCGTTCCAGAACTTTTCAGCCTTCCTCAGCTGGTGCATCCCGATGGACGCGGCGATGTCGGTGATGTTGTATTTGAAGCCGGGGGCGATGATCTCGTAGAACCAGGAGCCGGACTTGGTGAAGCGCTTCCAGGCGTCCTTGCTGATACCGTGGAGGGACATTACGCGCATGCGGTCGGCCCATTCCTCGTTGTCGGTGGTGGCCATGCCGCCCTCGCCGGTGGTGATGGTCTTGTTGGCGTAGAAGGACCAGCAGGCGATGTCGGCGCTGCGGCCGCCCATGGTCTCGCGGCCATCCTCGCCGGTGTAATATGCGGGGCAGATGTGGGCGCAGTCCTCGATCAGCTTAAGGTTATATCGCCTGCAGAGCTTTTTGGCGGCGGCGACGTCGGCGATTTGGCCGCCGAAGTGGACGGGCATGATCGCCTTGACGGGGCCGTGCCCCGAGGGGACGCCCTTGACCTTCCTCCCGGCCTCGATCCTGGATAGAATATCGGCGGCGTGGTCCATGTCCATGCAGCAGTCGGACTCGACGGAGTCGACCAGGACGGGGGTCGCGTTGAAGTAGCGGACGACTTCGGCGGTGGCGGCGAAGGTCATCGTCGGGACGAGGACTAGGTCGCCCTCCCTGAGGCCGATCGCCTCGAGGGCCAGGTGCAGCGCGGCGGTGCAGGAGTTCATGGCGACCGCGAACTTCGCACCTGAGTATTCCGCGAACTCCTCCTCGAACTTCTTCGAGCGCGGGCCGGTGGTGAGCCAGCCGGACTTAAGGCACTCCACAACCTCGCGAATCTCCTCCCGGCCGACGCAGGGCCTGTGGAACTTGATGAACTTGTCGGGCATGATTAATTCCTCAAAATCTACCTCTCACAAGGCGCAAAGCCGCAAAGAAAGCCTTATTGATATTTATCGAGCCAGCTTAAAAACATCAAGTTCAGATTTTCGGCGCATTACTTTGACAAGGTGCATCGACATATTCCGCCACTCTCAATTATTGAAAGCGGGCAAAATGAAAATCTGAAACATGAAATCACTTGAACAAGACGGTAAATATAGTATCCATGATGATTTTTACATCGTTCATCGGGGAAATATTGCGCGCGTACTGGTCGTATATGGCGATCTTCTGGGGCAGTATTTCTTCGCGGTAGGTCCTTTCGGGGTCGGGCGCGGCTGCAAGCATCTCCTCCTCGTTGCGGAACTTGACGGAGGCGGGGTCGGTTATGCCGGGCTTGACGGAGATGGCGATCTTCCATTTTTCGGGGTAGTATTCGATGCATCTACGGACTTCGGGCCTGGGGCCGACGAGGGACATGTCGCCGCGGAGCACGTTGATGAGCTGCGGAAGCTCGTCGATCTTGGTTCTCCTGATGGTCTTGCCGAACCGCGTGATCCTGGCGGCGGCGCCTGGTTCGAACCCCTTGGACTCGGCGCGCCCGTCCACCGTCATGGAACGGAACTTGAGCATTGTGAAATATTTTCCGTTACGGCCGCATCTCTGCTGCCTGAAGAAAACCGGCCCGGGCGATTCGAGCCTGATGCGCAGCGCCACATAGGCAAGAAGCGGCGACAGCGCGGCCAGCGCCAGCAGCGCCAGGACGGCGTCGCAGGCAGGCTTTATAAATTTTGCGTAGAGACTGTTCATTTCGTGTTTACGTTGTAATTTAAGGGCGTGAATCGTATGAATTCACTAAACTGCGCCCTTTTACTGAATTTATACTCTAAAAAGCTTTTTTAAACTCCAAGCGACCGACGGAGCGCCCGGCATGAAAGAAGGCAACGAGGATCTCTTCAGGACCGCGCTTCAGGCGTTTCCATCGCCGGTTCTGATAGTCGACGAGGATGTCGCAGTGGTAGACTGCAACGCTGCGGCCTCCGGCTTGGCGGCGGGCGGCGGGAACGTGCTCAAGGACCGCGTCGGCGAGATACTCCACTGCATCAACGTGGACAAGGAGAAGGGCGGCTGCGGTATGCATCCGGCATGCAAGCACTGCATGGTCAGGAATTCGGTCGGCAAGGCCTTCGCGGGCGGCATCGTGACGAAGCAGAAGGCCAAGGTCAAGATCGTTTCCGGGAAGGACAGCAAGGAAATGGTCTTCCTGGTGACCGCGGCCCCCCTGGAGCACATGGGCAGGAAGCTGGTGATGCTCGTCCTGGACGACATCAGCGAGCTGGAGGTCCTAAGGGGGCTGGTGCCCATCTGCGCCTGGTGCGGCAAGATCAGGAACGACAAGGAATACTGGGAGAGCGTCGAGAGCTATCTGGGCCGGCACTACGAGGTCGACTTTTCCCATGGCATATGCAACGCCTGTCTCCAGAAGATGGAAAAAGAACTCGGCGAAGTGAAGAAATGAAACCTATCGTGATCTGCGACCTTGACGGCACTCTGATAGATTCCCGCGAGGATCTTGCGGACGCCGTGAACCTCATGCTTGCCGAATACGGGCTTCCGCCGCTGTCCGTGGAGACGGTGACCGGCTACATAGGAAACGGTGCACGGAAGCTTGTCGAGAGGGCAACCCAGGGGCGGGTCGGCGACCTTGAAGGGGCGCTGCAGAGGCTAAAGAGGCACTACGGCGCCAACATGGTCTGCAAGACGACGCTTTACCCGACGGTCAGGGAGGGCCTTGAAGCCATCCGCGGCCTGGGCTACCATCTGGCGGTGATCAGCAACAAGCCTTCCGACGCCTGCGTGAAGATACTGTCCCATTTCGGAGTGGCGCCGCTATTCGACCTGATACTCGGAGGGGGCGACAGGTTCCGCCTCAAGCCCGATCCGGAGGTGATATTCCATGCCATGTCCGGGACATCCTCATGCAAGGAGGGAAGCTGGATCATAGGCGACAGCGAGGTGGACCTCGAGACGGGCCGCAACGCCGGGATAAGGTGCTGCTACGCGGAATACGGATTCAAGCCCCTGGACGGAGGCATGTTCGACCTTTCCGTGGCTCGCTTCGCGGACTTCGCGGAACACCTGGCCTCAAATTCAGCGAAGAATGCAGTTCTCTGAATTTGAACTTTTGGAGGAAAAATAGAATGGAATCAAGAACCAGAATTGCATTGCCGGCCATGCTCGCGGCGGCGCTGATCCTCATCTGCGGCTGCATGCTGATCGCTCCGAGGGCGGAACAGGCAGGCCCCAACATCACGCCCTGCGGGACGGTCTTCACATCCGTCGTGAAGGTCTACCTGGACACGTCGGATCCGGAAATGGAAATCAGATATACGCTCGACGGGACGGAGCCCGCCGCCGACTCACCGTTATACCAGGGGCCTCTGTCCATCGACCGTTCCTGCAAGCTGACGGCCTGCAGCTTCAAGGCCGGAGCGAAGGGGCCTTCGAGCTCGGCCTCCTTTACTAAGAAGATGAATCCTGTGAAGGGCAAGCACGTCATCCTCTTAGTGATCGATTCGATGTCATGTAAGATGTTCGACAGCAAGTTGAAGATGCCTTTGGAAGGGCTGCTAAAGCTGAAGAAGCGAGGCTGCCTCTTCAAGACGGTCTACACGCCCCTGCCTGTGGAACTCAAGCCCTGCGAGAACTACCCCTGGAACCCGTCCGTTCCAAACGCCGTAATAGCCTCTGGGACGGCGCTGCTGGGAATTCCTGACCTGCACAAGCACCTCGTCCAGCACAAGTTCGACACGGAGAAGGAGGTCACCGCGTTCACCGCCAATTCGAGCACTTTCTTCGACAATCCGCAGAATCCGTTCGGCCACGGCATCGCGGACGGCTACAAGATCGCCAACGACATCCAACGGCGCATGGAAGGCAAGCCGGACATAATGTTCAGGGACGATCTTGTCTTCTACGACGTCAAGAAGCTGATGGAGTTCGACTCCGCCAAGTTCATACACGCCCATCTGCAGGGACCCGGCAGCGCCGGATACAAGGACAACCGAAGCGGCAACAGCATATGGGATCCGACTTCGGAATGGTACAACAAGATGCTGGAGGCGGACAAATGGGTCTTCAAGCTCCTCGAGTTCCTGGACAAGTCCGCCTTCTGGGGCGAGACCGTCCTGATCGTAATGGGCGACAACGGCCAGGCCGACACCGGCTGGGCGCCCCCCTACGAGGCCGGTTCCGACTGCACACCGATGATCATCGCCGGGCGTGGCGTCAAGGAAGGCCGGGAGTTCGAATATGCCGAACATGCCGACATCGCCCCGACGATAGCATATCTCCTCGGCAAGGACTTCCCGGACTTCAGCCAGGGAAGGGTTCTGACCGAGGCCCTGCAGGGCTATCCCGACGAACAGCCCCTGCCACGCTGGCAGAAGCGCCTCAACGATTCACAGAAGGCGCACCACGAGGTCTTTTCGAGGCAGGCAGGCAGGCGCCTCCTGGAGAAGAACCACGAACTGCTGATAATGAACGACGAGTTCGTCACCGCGGAGAAGATCGGATCATGGCACAGAAGGTTCCCGTCCGTCGCGGCAATCGCCGAATACAACGAGAAACTCCTGGAAAGGCTCCTTGACAAGGAGAGGGACGCAAGGGAAAACGCCACAGAAGAGGGGAAATAACGGCGGGGGCGGAATTCTGCTCTATGAAACTCAGCTTTCTTCTTCCTAAAAACTGCATCGTGACAGGGCTCAAGTCCTGCGGTGGCACCAAGAAGGACATGCTCGCGGAGATGACCGACCTGGTCTTCGAGCAGACGCTTTTCCAGGACGAGGGGATAGGCAGGGACCGGCTGCTCGGGGAATTGCTGGCTCGTGAGAACGAGCTGACGACGGCGGTCGGCGAGGGTTTCGCGTTCCCTCACGCGAGGTTCCCCGAGCTGAAGGACTACTATCTTCTGCTCGTGCTCTGCCGCGAGGGTGTGGACTTCGGCAGCATGGACAAGATGCCGGTCAAGATAATAATCCTTTCGATTGTGTCGAACAGCAAGGCGAGCCTGCTGCTGCAGTACCGCGCGGCGGCCATGCGCTTTCTGATGCCCGAGGCCAACAGGGCAGCAGTATTGGAAGCCAAATCGCCCGAGGAGGTATGGAACCTGTTGGACGAAAGCGACACCCTCGTCGACATGGACATAACCGCCAATGACATACTAATCCCCCAGATCGGATGCCTTTCCCCGGAAATGACCCTGAGGGAGGCGGCCATAGAACTGCACAAGTTCCATACGGATTCACTGCCGGTCGTTGACTTGGAGAGGAACTTCCTCGGCGACATTTCGTGCCACGACCTGTTCGCCTTCGGCCTGCCCCGTTTCTTCTGCAAGCTCAGGACAATCTCCTTCATGAAGCACATGGACCCATTCGAGAAATACTTCCGGATCGACGGGTCCGTCCGGATCAAGTCGCTCCTCGGCAGGCGCCCGAGCCCAGTCATCTCTCAGGACGCGACGCTCATGGAGATAATATTCGAAATGACCACGAACAACAGGCAGATACTGTATGTGGTGAAGGACGGCAAGCTGTCCGGAATCATAGACCGGTACGGGATAATAGACAAGATACTGATAGCGGGTTGAAAAAGCTGCCTGGTGCCAGTGTTCAGCCAGGTTTCAGTATTTAGTTTCCCCGACACCCGAAACCTTAACCTAGTATTTTGAAACACTTTCCCTTAGGTTGAAAACAGAACTATGGAAATATACACCAGCATCGCTCAGAGCTTAGGGACTGACGCGGGAACGGTCAGGATGGCGCTGTCCGTCGGCATATTCGCCGTGGCCTACCTGCTGATAGCGTTCAACCTGGTCGAGAAGCTGATCGCGGTTTTGGCCGGGGTCCTTGCGACCTTTTTGCTGAGGCTTGTCAGCTTCGGGCAGGCATCCGCCTCGGTGGATCTGAACGTCCTCTTTCTGCTCATAGGCATGATGGCGTGCACGGAACTCCTCGGCGAGACAGGCTTTTTCGAATGGGTGGTGGTCGGCATTGCGCGGAAGGCCAAGGGCAACGCCGTCATGATCCTGGCGGGACTCATGTTGTCGGCCATGCTTCTTTCCTCATTCGTGGACAACGCCGCATGTGTGATCCTGATGGCGCCTCTCACCATAATGATAACGCAGCTTCTCGAGGTGCCGACGGCGCCCTTCCTAGTCTTCGTGGCGCTGGCGGCCAACATCGGCGGCGCGGCGACGTTCATAGGATCGCCTCCAAACATGATCATCGGATCTCGCGCGGGCCTGTCGTTCAACGACTTCCTCATGCACATGGCGCCCGCGGCCCTACTCGCAGGTGTCGCGCTGATGTCAGCCGCCGTGCTCGGCATGGGGCGCAGGCTGCGGATTTCCGCGCATGTCAGGACAAGGGTGATCAACGCCCATCCGGACCTGGCGATCACAGATCCCGGAGCGATGAGGGTTTCGCTGGCCGTCCTCGCCCTGATATTGCTGGGGCTTCTCCTCCAGGGGCAGATCCATGTCGAGGCTGGCATGACGGCCCTCTGCGGAATGGGCCTGATGCTTTTCCTACGCCACGGGAGCGCCGAGAAGGTGCTTGCCCGTGTCGACTGGGGGACGATACTTGTGCTCGCCGGCCTCTTCATACTGGCCGGATCGCTGGAGGCCAACGGCGCAGTCTCGCTTGTGGCCGGGGAGATCGTATCGCTCTGCGGCGGGGGCATCATGCCCGCATGCATGGCGATTATGTGGGGAAGCGCCATCCTGTCGGCGGCCCTAGGCAACATTCCGCTGGCGGTCGCCATGGCCCCTATGGCCTGCGAGCTGGTCGAGAAGACCGGCGGCGACCCGCATTCCGCAAGCCCGCTCTACTGGGCCCTCGCCATCGGAGTCTCGCTTGGCGGCAACGGCACGCTTTTCGGTTCGGCGGCGAACGCGGCCGCGGCCAGGATCGGCGGCGAAAACGGTTGTCCGATAAGCTACAGGACGTTCCTCCTGCATGGTTTCCCCCCCATGACTCTTTCGCTCGTCGTCTGCTCCATATATTTCTACCTCAGATACGGCTGAACTTCCAACCTCCAGCATTCAATAGGAGAAGTTACTAATCGTATCGAAATTGTATAGGGGCACCGGCGGGTTTATCCCGGCGGTGAACATGGCTGGGGATTCAGCAGGGAAATTGCTGACCAGATCCCCCGTCATGTTCACCGCCGACGCAAGGTCGGTGGCGTCCATATTATTATGAGACGATTAGTAAGCTTCCACTGCGAGGGGAAGGCGATAGGCGGGGAGAACGTCCAACATTCAACATTGCGGAGCAAAATTGACGCATTACCATTCTTCCCCTTTTCACCCGTCACGGATTTGCCATCTATGCCTGCAATCATATATTACAAGTTTTTCATAAAAAAGGAGTTTGCAGATTTTGGCAGGTTCTTTTCCACGTAAGATTCTTTTGCGGCCTTGCCTGGGGGCTGCCCTCCTGCTCGCCTTCGCTGCTTTCATATGCGCCCCCTCCGCCTACGCCCAGCTTAATATCCTTGAAAAGATCGCCAGCGGCGACATAGACGCCGCTGCGGACAGCCTGGACTTCGTCGGCAACAACATCGTGGGAACCGGGCACGTGGTAGTGAAGTACGGCGGAGTCGTCGTCACCTCGGACAGGGCGATCGTCAACATGACTAACAAGGACATCGAGGCCACCGGCAACGTCCGCTTCATGAAGTTTGAGAGGAAACAGAAGGAGGTCGACGAATACGAGCTCGAAGAGCTGCGCAAGAAGCCGAACGTCAAGGTAATCGAGGAAGGCGAAGTCACCACCCGCACCGGCCGCAAGAAGACGCGCATAACCACGGTCGAGCTGACCGACGACTGGGAAGGGAACCGTGCCGAAGGCAACCTCGGAACCGGCGTCTTCAGCTTCGGAGAATTCCAGGGGCGGTTCCAGGAATACTACTGCAACGCCAAGGAGGCCGAACGCCTCCCCGACGCCACCATGACCGTCCACGACGCCACCGTCAGCACCTGCGAATACCTGCCCGAGAACCACGACCACTACTGCCTTAAGGCCGGCCGCGTCAGGCTCGTTCCCGACAAGGGATCAACGGGCATCGAGCCCGGCGCGCAGCAGAAATACGACATGTGGGCTTACAACTGCACCATGTGGATAGGGAGCGTTCCGATACTCTGGGTGCCGATCCTCTACAAACCCGGCCAGGGGCACCTGGGCTGGTCGGTGCAGGCCGGAAAGGACTACGAATGGGGCTACTACGTCCTGACCCGCAAGGCCTTCCGGCTATGGGACTATCCTTATGTCTCCGGCACCGTCATGGCCGACTGGTATTCCCGCAGGGGCTTCGGCGTCGGCACAAACATCAAGGCCAGAACCGACGAGTCGCGCACCGACGCGTTCTTCTACTGGATATACGACAGAAGGCCCCAGCTTTACGAGGGCAGGTTCAACATCGACAAGAACCGCTACGAGCTCAAGCTCAACAATGTCACGCACATAACGCCGCGCCTCGACTTCAGAGGACAGATCGACAAGCTCAGCGACATCAACTTCATCTACGACTTCTTCAAGGACCGCTTCGAATACGACCCCCAGCCGTCCACCTTCGCGGATCTCGAATACCAGTTTGACCGCCTTACGGTGTCGGCATATGTGCGGCCCAGGGTCAACAGCTTCTTCACCGAGGTCGACCGCCTGCCCGAGCTGCGCATAGACATTCCGCGCCAGGAGCTCTTCTGGAACATCTATTACCAGGGCGAGACAAACTTTACCTACCTGATGAACAAGTGGAGGGACTACGACGAGCCCAGGCAGGCCGGCAACAAGGTCGATCCCAAGGACTACGAGTCCGCACGCGTCGATTCACTGCACATGTTCTACTACCCCTTCGAAATCGACTGGCTGAACATCATACCAAGGGCCGGGTTCCGACTCACATACTATTCCAAGACCCCGAAGGACGGCCTCAACCAGCACGAGGTCGACACCCTGTTCATCGTCGACGACCAGGGCGGCGGCGACCCGCCCGGCGACGTCGTCAACTACCGCGGCACGAAGGAAAACAAGCTCAGGTTCATCGGCGAACTCGGATTCGAGGCCAACACCAAGATATCAAGGGCGTGGAACGACGTGAAGAACGCCTTCTGGGGAATTGACGGAATAAGGCACGTAATGGTTCCATACCTCAACTACAACTTCACCCCGCCCCCGACGATCAAGCCCAAGAACCTCTACTACTTCGACGACATCGACCGCATAGACGAACAGCACTTCGTCCGCCTCGGCTACAAGAACCGCCTCGAAACCAGGAGAGGCGAGAAGAAGCAGGAGCTCTACACGTGGGCAAGCCTCGAAAACTACTTCGATTTCCACTTCGACCACCAGGCAGGCTACGACGCCCTCGGCGACTTCGGCACCATATTCGAGTTCAACCCCTTCCCGGACTTCAAACTCCGGTCTGAACTGCTCGTCGACGCGGCGAACTTCAGCGTCCAGAAGTTCAAGACCGACTTCACCTACACCATAACCAAGCGCTGGAAGACCTTCATCCGCTACAACTACCAGGCGAACTACATGCAGCGCGGCACGTATTCCATGGGCAGCTCCCTGGCCGACATCGACTCCAGCAGCGCCTTCGCCAGGCAGGTCAACAAGAACCAGGAAGTCTCCTTCGGCCTCGACTTCCCCATAACCGAAAAGACCCGAGGCGAATTCGAGGTGGCATACAACGTCCGGGACCACAATATCGAACAGGGACGCATCCGCCTCATCCGAAACCTCCACTGCTGGGAGGTCGCCCTCGAATACGCCGTCCGCCAGCGCCAGGACGACATGGGCAAGAAATACTTCCAGAACAACGTCATGTTCATGCTCTACCTCACCGCGCAGCCCAGCGTCAAGATACAGGCACGCCAGAGCTTCGGCGGCCAGGGCGGAAACGAAGGCGACAGCGGCGGAGGCGGGGACGAAGGCGGATAGTAAATATTCAGTGAACTACGCCCTTTCACTGAATATTTACCCAGAAAAATGGTATGAATTCAGCAAAAGGGCGTAGTTTGCTGAATTCATAAGACCTGGAAATCTGAAAATTTATCTGGCGTAGTATTCGATGACGCGCATGATCTCGATGTTGCAGGGGATCTCCTCGTAGAGAGGCCATCTGGAGATGGTGCACTTGCAGTTCTCCCTGTCGACTTCGAGATACGGGGGAACGACGCAGTTGGCGTTCCTGGCGACCTGCGCGATGGACGGCGACTTCTCCGGATTGATCGAGACGACCATGCCGGGCTTGACCATGAACGACGGCTTGTCCACGGGCTTTCCGTTGACCTTGATGTGCCTGTGGCTCACGAACTGCTTGGCCGCGAAGATGGAGTTCGCGAATCCGCACCTGAAGACGACCGAGCTGAGCCGCATTTCAAGGAAGATAAGCAGCTTCTGGTCGGTCTGCTGCTTCCCCTTCTTGGCGCGCTGGTAGACGATGCTGAGCTGCTGCTCGGTAAGGCCGTAGTAGGCCTTGAGCTTCTGCTTCTCAAGCAGGAGTTCCCCGTAGGTTGAGAGCTTCTTCTGCTTGCCTTTGCCGTGGGCTCCCGCGGAGTACGGCCTCTTGTTGCTCGGGCACTTAGGGCTTCCCCAGATGCAGCTTCCTATGCGCCTGCACAATTTATGCTTCGCTCGACTTTGCATGATCCCTTCCTTTCTTTTGTTTGTTTGCTTTACAGGGCGGGGTGTCAAGCACACCGGGACCCCGCGCCATTTATAAAAGCGGGCATGGCCCGCGCAAAAAACTCTTTGACAGGATAACTGGATGAAAAAATAGTTTTATATAGAGACGGTTCAATCATTCGACTGCAACCGATCGCTGCCGATTGCATTCGACTGCGGTCGATATTTTCCTGAAACCTGACATCCGACACCTAGGCTGCACTGCTTAGTTTTGCAACCACCTCAAACTCTCACGCCCCGAATATTTCGGCCTTGAGCTCCTTGCCGTCGATTTCGCCAACCTGCTTGTCGGAGGAAATCGCCTTGACGGCGGCGCGGCCGGCAGCCTCGCCGACGGAGGCGACGACGGGCATTACTCGCAGCGAGGAATGCGCTTCGTGTGTCGAGCTTATGGCGCGGCACGCCATGAGCAGGTTCCTGATGTCCTCGGGCACTATGCAGCGGTATGGTATCTCGTAGTATTCGCCGTTCACGGTGCGGATGTCCGTACCTTCGCCGCTCGGGCTGTGGATGTCGACAGGATACGAGCTTCTGGCGATTCCGTCCTCGAAGACCTTGGCGTTCACGACGTCGTCCACGGTTAGTATGTAGCTGCCGATGGTCCTCCTGGTCTCCCTGACGCCGATCTGTGCCGCCATCTTGAGGATGAAGGCGTCCTTGAACTCGGGGGCCTTGGCCTTGAAGATGCTGAAAAGCTCCATGACCTGTTTGCGCCCTTCGACTTCCGCGGAGCTGAAAGCTTCGGCGTCTGTCCCGTTCTTTCCGATGACGCGCGTCGAGTTGAAATGGAGGACGTCCGGGCGCAGTGTGCCGAAGACCAGCACGTTTTCGCGCTTGTTGAGAAGAGTTCCGCCCTTCTTCTCCTCCTGGTAGATGGAGTCGAGGCTCTTTGCGAGCTCGTGGACGGAGCTGAATCCCGTGACGCCGCCGGCCCTGAAGCAGAGGGTCATCGGCTGGCACGACTCGTCCTCCTCGCCGCGGCCCATCTCGAAGGGGCAGCCCGCGAAATATGCGAGGTCGCCGTCGCCGGTGCCGTCTATGAAGACCTTCGCCTGAAGATTGACGGTCTCGGATTTCACCGCGACGGTCACGGCGGTGATTTTTCCGCCCTTGACCTTGGCGCCGACAGTGAAGGCATGGAAGAGCAGCTCGACGCCGGCTTCGATGCAGATTTCATCGAGGACGGGCTTCAGGATTTCGTCGTCGAAGACGGAGCCGTGTTCGTCGATTGCGCCGCGCCTGCGGAGCCTGTCGATTATCTCCACGAATATAGGCGAGGCAATGATCTGGCCGTTGCGCCCCCAGGTCTCCCACTGCCCCTCGCTGTTCTTCTGGGACGCCCTGTAGGCCATGAACGGGTTGACAAGCCCGGCCGTGGCCATGCCGCCCAGGAATCCGTATTTCTCGACCAGCAGGACCTTCAGTCCGGCCCGCCCCGCGGCGACCGCCGCGCAGACTCCGCCAAATCCTCCGCCGGCCACAATCACATCGTATTCGTTCTTCATAGGAAGTTAGTCCTCTTGTAATTCTGTTTTGACGCAAAGGACAGGTAAATTACCACGCTTATCGCCTCTGTCCAGCCTTAATGCAAACAAAGCTTGAACAATCTTCGCCGGACAATACATTGAAATAATGGGACTGCCGTGCCTGAGGAGATTCCGTGGAATCCATGATCGAACATTTCGCCGGGTATCTGGCCTTGGAGAAGGGGCTGAGTCCGAACTCGATATCCGCCTACAGGACCGACTTGAAAGACTTCGCCTCGTTCCTTGCGGGGATCGGCGCGGCGGAATACAAGGCGGTCACCCGGGATCATATATTGAAGTATCTTGCGGACTGCAAGCGGCGGGGCCTGGAGCCGTCGTCGATAGCGCGGCGCCTGATCTCGATAAAAATCTTCTTCCGGTATCTCTTCCAGGAGAAGTTGATCGCCAGCAACATAACTGAGGTCATGGACACCCCCAAGCTCTGGGAGACGCTTCCAGAATGCATGGACTGCCGGGAAGTGGGCATGCTTCTCAAGGCCTTCTCGAACAAGGGCAAGGATCCGCTGGAGTTCAGGAACCGGACAATCCTGGAGACGATGTATTCGAGCGGGCTGCGCGTCTCGGAGGTCGCCGGGCTCAAGATACACGGCGTCCGCTTCGACGAGGAAATCATCAGGGTGGTCGGCAAGGGGAACAAGGAAAGGATCGTCCCGGTCGGCAAGCCCGCGCTGGAGCTGCTGAAAAGATACATCCAAGAAATCCGCCCCAAGCTGCTCGCGGGCGGCGACGGCGGCGAATTCCTCTTCGTGTCATACAGGGGCCGGCGGCTGGACAGGGAGCGCATCTGGGCGGTCGTAAAGGAGGCGGCCAAGGTCGCCGGCATCTCCAAGAACATTCATCCGCACACGCTGCGCCACTCATTCGCCAGCCATCTCCTGGAAAACGGCGCGGACCTGAGGATAATACAGGAGATGCTCGGCCACGCGGACATAAGCACGACGCAGATCTACACGCACGTCGACCAGCAGAGGCTCCTCAAGGTCCACCGGAAGTTCCACCCGCGCGGATAAATCCGCGCCGCTTCAGATTTCATATCCCGTAGTGCTGAAAAAGGGGGAGCGTATATAATAAGCGCTATACGGCAACAAAAGTTTTCCGCCATGAAATCTGTATTATAGAAATCCTGATCCTAGGCGGGTCAGGAAATCTGAAATCAGTTCCCCAGCCTGATAAATGCGGAATCCGCAGGCTTCCTCGCGGAGTTTATGCCGGGGCGCGATTCCATTAGGCGGTCCTTGGAGGCACCCAGCTCCGGAGTCCATTCAAGGCAGCTGAAGCCCTCAAGCCGGAGGGAGTCCGCGTCGCCGACGACGGCGGTGAAGCGGAATTCCTTGCCGGATTCAGGGACGAACGGGGCAAGGCGGCTCCAGGGGATGGCGGCCTCGTAGAGGCAGGAGCCCGCGTCCTTGTCCAGCCTGCTTTTAAACTTGATGCCCGGGCCCGAATCCGCGCCTGCGGACTTGTAGTCGATGACGGTGTCCCGTCCGGCGCACAAGGAGAATCCGTATTCATGGCTGGCTTCCGGTCCGCCATTCTCCTGCACCAGGAACGCCGTCATGAATATGTCGCCGGGGGAGTTCTCCTGGCTCCCGTCGGCGTCGAAGTGTTCGTCGTCCTGGATCAGGGCGGCGACATATAGGTTCTCCTTGTCCCATTTGAAGAATATCCTTGCGCTGAGGCTTGAGAGCCCGTCCCACATGAGCCTCTTGCCCGGCACCGCGGGATCTGAGAAGTACAGCTTGTCCAGGACGAACGATGCCGCATCATTCCAGTCCTGGATGTTTCCGGCGAGTCCCGGCTTTGCAGCGGCCTGAGGGATCGTGAGGTGCGGCACGAGCGGTATTGCGCAGGACATCACCATCGGATTCGGCCACTTGTCGCTCCAGTCCCATCTGGCCGTGGCCTTCGGGGGAGGGATGAGGCCGGCGGGATCGTTCAGGGCGACATTGAACTTCAACGCCGCCTTCCCTTCGGGTTCAAGCTTGAATTCGATCTCAGGAGGTGTGACCTTCCATTGGCCGGAGAACTCCCATGTCAGGCTTCCGCTGCGGGGACTCTTGGACGGATTTCTGATCGTGGCCGTAACTTCCCCTTCAAGGAGCGCGGAGCTGTTCCAGTCAATGTTCAGAGGCGAGACATCCATGGAGAGCGACGCCTGGTTGATCTCGGCCCCGACGACGCCCGCGAATCGTTCGAGGTTCGTATCGGAAGGCTCGAGCCGGAACGAATGCGTCTTTGGGATGTTCAGGCTGTAGCATTTCTGCTCCGCTTCGGCGACGGCCTTTAGCGCTGCGTCCATTCCGGCGATGTCCTCCTTCGAGGCGCCGGCGGTTGCCTTTCCTGAGCCGTCAGCCTTGCCGGTGGCGATGAACCGGTTCCAGAAGGCGGTCTCGAGTACCTGCTTCTTCCTGACCGCGTCCATTACCTCTCCGGCCTGGTCGAACATAGGCGTGCCGTGGAAGCTCGACAGGTTGACCCCGTCGGCCAGTTCGCCGGCCGGTATCTCGGATATGCGCCGGTCGTCTATGAAGAGGGCGTAGGACTTGTCCGTCGCGATTCCTTTGACCTGAAGCATGTCGGAGTTGAGCTGGTCGTCCAGGCTGACCAGGAAGGCGAAGGGCATTGCTTCGGACGGCGTCGGATACGGGATGCAGTCGGACTCGCGCTTGAAGCTGACTGCGCCGTTCCGGACCTGGAAGTCGGAGACCCTGGAGCCCTTGGCTTCCACGACCTTGCCGGCCGAGGCGTCAATCCTGACCGAGGCGTTCATGCCAGGCGCACCCATGCCCTGGAGGAGATGGAAGGCTATTATCGCCTGTCCCTGCCTGTCGGGGTGGACTCCGTCGCGGCTCAATGTAAACGTCTTGCCGGCGGTGACCTGCCCGAGCCCCATCGTCTGGCCGTACATCAGCCCGAGATTCACGAAAGATGTCCCGAGCTTGTCCGCCAGCTTCCCTTCCTCCTGGCCGAACTGCAGCATCGTGTAGGGATAGTTTTCATGGGACACCCAGCGTGCCTCGCCCGGAACCGAATTCTCGCTGGGGATCGGCGACGCCAGTACGATCTTTACGGACGGATTGGCCGCCCTGGCAATCTCTACCGATTTCGCGACGTTGCCGAGCCAGGACTCTAGGTTGGCCGAAGTGAGCACCCCGTATCCGCCGTCGCCGAACCCCATGTTGTAGATGATGATGTCCGGCCTGGCGGATGCGACGTCGCGTTCGAATCGTTTGATGTTGGAGCTCTTGTCCCCGGCCTGGCCCCGGTTGTAGAAATGGTTCCGCCATTTCGGGAAACGCGTGACGACGAATGTCTCCACAAGGGTCGGATACCATTCCGACGCAGTGATGCCGTCACCGTAGAACACCACCTTGTCGCCGTCGCCGATCAGGAAGGCCTCTTCCCCGGGCGCATCAGAGGCGTTGCAGATTGCGGCGGCCAACCCGACTATGAGACCGGCCAGGACTTGTTTAATCCGAGCAAGCATTGTAATCCTTTGTTGTGTCGAAGCCTGCCGAAGCCTCCCGATACCTATCGTAACCTGTCGGGATGTCTCGGCAGGAATCGGAAGGTTTTGGAAGCTTTCGCCTATTTTTACACTTCCCTCACTCCCCGGCAGGCCGGGTAACCTGTGCATCCCCAGAATTCCGTGCCGGCGTTGCGTCCGCTGGATGCCTTACGTTTTTTCATGGTCTTGCCGCATTCCGGACAGATCGGCGCACCTTCTTGCTTGGCCCTCGCCTCCACGCGGATTTCCGTGAGCTTTTCACGAAATCCGCCTTTCTCGGCAAACTTCTCTCCCTGCGATCGCAACTGGTGGCCCAGCATGTTGATGGTCCGGCTCAACAGGATCAGCAGGCAGTTGGCAGCCGTCTCGTGATCGTCGGAGTCGAGCCATCTGGCAAATTTCTTCTTCTGCGAAAGGATGTGGGCGCAGGAATCGCGCACAACATCTTTTCCATAATTTGGCTTGTCAAGCCGGAGCGAGTATATGAGCTGCGATTCTTCCGAATCAACGCTCCAGGGTATTAGTTCATGTCGCAGAAGCCATTTTTCGTAGTCGCCTTTCAGTTCGGCAAGGCTGGCGTAGGCTACATTCGTAAGCTTCATTTCGGTTTCCTTCGAAGTGCTGGTCCGCTCGTTGCCTTCCACGTTGTTGATGACTCCTGAGCGTGCGGCCTGGGTCATCTGGTCATATTGGCGGCCGGTCGGATCAAGCTGGCGAGTTAAGAAGTTCTCGCAGAAGCGGATGGTCGCGAGCTGGATGATGCTCCCCATCACCCAGGAATCAAGCCAGCGGAAACCGCCGGATTTGTCGAAGTTCATAGGGGAAAACCTTATTTTTGTTTCGAGAGGCTTCGCTTGTTTTTTTTTAATTTACCACGCGCATTCCCAAAAAAAAGCCGCCCTAGAATCGGGCGGCGTCGCTTTAACAAACGATAATTTTTCAGCCAGCTGAAAAATTATCTCATACCTTGCGCGCGGCGAGTTCGCCGAAGCGGTTCGCAATGGCGAGTGCCGGATCAAGCGGAACATCGATCCTCTTGACGTTCTTCGGGATCTTGACGGCAGGGGTCTTCCTCAAGGTTTTGCCCTTGAACTGCGGCAGCCATTCGCGCTGGGCCTCGAGCATTTCCGAAACCATGTCGCGGGCCTCTTTCAGCGTGCAGCGCGTCGATGTGAGCGGATCCATCGCGACGGCGTGGACGATGTATTCGGGATCGCCGGAGAGGGCGGCCTCGACCGCGAGCGTCTGGACAGTCACGTTGCTCTGGTTCAGCGCGGCGCACTGCGGCGGAAGACTGCCGACGCGCTGCGGATGCAGGCCGTGCCTGTCGACAAACACAGGAACCTCGACGCAGCATCCCTGCGGCAGGTTAGTGATGAAGCCGTCGTTCCTCACGTTTCCGTTGAGCCTGAAGAGGCTGCCGGTCTCCTTGGCCTCGAGGATGTAGGAACAGTATTCGACCGACCTTTTACCGAGCTTCCTGCTCTCGGTGTCGAGGTAGTTGACCTTGGCGAACTTGTCGTCGATCATCCGGCAGTAGCCGTAGTAGGCGCCGGATGCGCCGCCGAAGCCCGGCTCGTCGCAGTAGGCCTTAAGCGCCCTTTCGCTCGAGCGGAACCAAGGCACATATTCGGAGAGGTGGCCGGTGGATTCGGTCATGAAGTAGCCGAACTGCCTCATGACTTCGCAGCGGACCTTCTCGTTTACGTAGTATTCCGGCTTCTCGATGTTTTTCCTTAGGAGAGGATAGAGATCATTGCCCTTGCGGTCCCTGAGGTCGAGGAACCAGGCCATATGGTTGATTCCCGCGCAGAGGTGTTCGATCTCCTCTTTCGGTGTGTCGACGTAGCGGCTGATGAGATCCAGGGTGGTCTGTACTCCGTGGCAGAGGCCGATGAACTGGATTTTCTGCGTCAGCCTGCCGAGGGCGAGGCAGCACGCCGCCATTGGATTGGTGTAGTTGAGGAAAAGGGCGTCCGGGCAGAGCTCCTCCATGTCCTTGATTATCCCCGCCAAGAGCGGCGCGGTGCGCAGGCCGCGGAAGACGCCGCCCGGCCCAAGCGAGTCGCCGATGCATTGGTCCACTCCATATTTCATCGGTATCTCATAGTCGACCTGGAACGCGTCCACGCCGCCAACCTGCACCATGCAGATTACGTAGTCTGCGCCGTCGAGCGCCTTGCGCCTGTCGAGCGTGCTCCAGATTTTCGCTGGAAGCCTGTTGTCCTTGACGACGTCCTTGAGGAAACTCTCCATCCTGTCGAGCTTGGGCTTCGTCCTGCTCATGAGGCAGATCTCACTGCCCTTGAGCGACGGCGTTGCGAAAATGTCCATCGCCAGCGTCTTGCAGAAAACTTGGCTTCCGGCTCCTATCATTGCGATTTTCGGCATGGTTGAACCTCCTATATGTTTATGAGACCAAGAAGAAAGACCGAGCTGGTGCTCGGCGCTCCCAAGCTAGCCCTATTTCGACAAGCCTTCATTAAAATACACATAAAGGCCGTCCTTGCCAGGGGCGACGATGTCGAGTCTGCCGGTCTTCCTGAGGTCGGCGACCGCGAAATGTATTCCGCAGCCCTTGCCTTTGCCGATTGGGCCGAAGTCGACGATCTGCTTCGCGAAGGAATCGCCGGTCCATTTGAAGTAGTAGATTCCGAGATCGTCCCATTCGCCTGGCTCGTTCCCGCAGTGGGCCCTGTGCCTCTTGCCCGTTACCAGCTCGCATTTGCCGTCTCCGTCTATGTCGACCCACATCAGGTCGTGGTATTGAGCGTTGAACGGGTCTATGTCGTGCCTTATCCAGCTGCGGTTTCCCTTCTTGTCCTTCTTCTGCTCGAGCCAGAGGAGGCCGTAGCCGTGGGCGTTGCCGACGATGATGTCGTTGAGGCCGTCGCCGTTGACGTCCGCGACGAGCATCGGCACGCTGGAGCTCCACCAGCCGAAGTCGAACTCGGGGTGCCAGATCCACTTGTCCTTGAAGATGTTATTCGGCGCCTCGAGCCAGCCGCTGTTGAGGATGATGTCCGTCCGGCCGTTGCCTGCGATGTCTCCGCAGCCGAGGCCGTGGCCCTGCGTCTTGCCCTCGGGGAATTCAAAGACTACGGTCTTCTCGAATTCGCCTGCGCCCTTGCCCTTCTTGGTCTTGAGCTTGAAGAACTTGACGTCGCGGGTGCATGGGGTGTTGGGGACGATTTCCGGGATTCCGCATCCGTCGAGGTCCCAGCCGCGCGTGGTCTCGACGTTGCCGGTCTCGGCGATCACGTGCTCGGGCCACTGCTTGGATGGATCGCCCTTCGGATTTTCGCGCCAGCGGAGGTTGTTGCCCCACCAGCCGCCGGTCACGTAGTCGAGGTGGCCGTCGCCGTTGACGTCCAGCGCGATGGTGGAGAAGTCGTCGAAGTATTCGCCGGACGGCTTGACGTCGCCGATGAAGTTCTTCTTCCTGAAGTCGGGCCCCTGGTACCAGTAGGCGCCGCTGACGATGTCAAGGATTCCGTCGTTGTTGACGTCGAAAACGCCTGCCGACTCGAAGGTTTCGTCGGATATCCACTGCTTGTTCCACTTGAGAGGCATGGTTCAGACTCCCTTGTAAAGCTTGAGGTATTTCCTGGCGACCTTGAGGTCCTCGAGGGCCTCCTCGGCGGTGCATAGCGGCTGCCCCTTGCCTGCGACCGCGCTGCAGAAGTTGATTGCCTGCTGGCGCATCGCATGCACCCAGGGAAGCTGGGGTTCGAGAAGCGTGGGCTGGATGCCGTTGCCCGGATCCTTGTAGATGCTCACGCGGCCGGGGCGGTTTGACGCGAGCGGGGCGGGCAGCTCGAGCTTGATCCAGCCCTTTTCGAAGCAAACGAGCGCGGATTCCTGCCAGTCTATCGTCGTCTGGTAGGGCGACATCTCGATGGTCCAGGCGACGCCGCCGGCGCTGTTGCCCGCCATGAGGACGTTCGACGGATCCACGAAGCTGACGTCGTATTTCTCACAGAGCAGATGGCGCATGAGGTTGACCTGGTGGATGTAGTAGTTGACGAATCCGATGTAGATGTCGTTCATCTCCTTGCTGAGGTCGCTCGCCGGCTTGTCCCATTCGAAATTCGGACACTTCTCGTCGGTGCCGATCAAATCCGTGAATCCGGACGCCACCCAGTCTCCCGCGGGCATGAGTATGCGGACATACTTCATCTTTCCGAGCTCGCCGCTCTTCTTGAGCCTCTCGATCTCGGCCTTGGCCCAGGCGGTCGCCGGATCGCTGCGCTTGTGGTAGCCGATCATCATCCAGGTCCCGCTCTTCTCCATGGCCTTGATGATCTTCTCGCCGTTCTCAATGGAGCCCGCGATCGGCTTCTCGGTGAAGACCGGAACCTTAGCCTTGAGAAGTTCCGGGATCAGCGTCCCGTGGCGGGTGAAGGGCTGCGAAGCGACTATGCCGTCGAGCTTCTCGGACTTGAGCATCTCCTCGTGGCAGCAATATACCTTCGGCACGTCGTATTTCTGGGCGACCTTCTTCGCCAGGCCGGGGCGCACCTCGGCGATCGCCACGACCTCGCATATGTCCTTGAGCTGCGCATAGTTCTTCAGGTGGGCGCACTGCCCCATGCCGCCCACTCCCACGAAACCGATCCTGACCTTTGCCATCTTGACTGCTCCTTAAATTTTTGGAGGGCTGAGCCGGGCTCAACCGCGTTCACGCCGGAATATCCGCCCTCCATTTTGTTTATTTTTAAATGACACTTGTCCTTTATTTGCACTATTTTAAAAGTAGGTTATCTTTCAGTCAATGGTTTAAAATTGCCTTTTATTGTCATAAATTGCGCAATTTATGACCCCCGATAGGGCATTCAAATTTCAGATGATGGTGACATTCCGCCATGTTCGCAGTTTTGTCGGTGTGAAACTTAAAGTAGCGCAGGTATTCCTACCTGCGGATTGCGCAGACAGGAATGTCTACGCCACTTTGGGGCGAGTTTCAGAGAAGAGTATCTGTATCAGAAATATGACATGACCTTCAAGCTGATAGGCGTCGGCGAAGTCGCACAGAATCCGTCCTGGCGGATACCGTCGCATCTGCACAGGAACCATGAGATCATCGTGGTCATCGAGGGCGAGATGACCGTCGTAACTAAAGAAGGCAGGACAAAGGGCAGGAAGGGGGACGTCCTTTTCTACAGGGCCGGGCTGGCGCACGAGGAGTCGTCGGACCCGAAGGATCCCGTGCACACCATATTCATCGCGTTCCAATACGGGATGTTCGGTGCGGACATACCGCTGCGCACGCAGGATCTGAAGGGGCGGATCCGCGATCTGGCGATCTGGCTCTTCGAGGAGAGGAACTCGGCAGGGCAGGGCGCGGAAGAGCTGAGGGATCTCTTCGCGCAGTCGATGATTGCCGAGCTGGCACGGCTGAATTCCGCCGTGGAATCCGACGGAATGGTCGAAGAGGTGCGCAGCCGGATGCTCGAAAGCATAGGCAGGCCTGTGGACGTCGGCGAATTTGCGGAGTTCGCAGGGATGAGCAAGTTCGCGTTCATCAGGAAATACCGCAGGCTCACCGGCAGGACTCCGATGGACGAATTCCGCCAGATGCGCGTCGCCCATGCCAGGGATCTGATCCTTTCAACCGGTCTTCCGCTGAAGGAGATTGCGACGGCCTCCGGCCTCGGCGACGTCTTCCAGATGACAAAGACCTTCCGCAGATATCTAGGCGCGACGCCCGGCAGCTACCGGCGGATTTCGCACAGGCGATGATCAAATGTTCATGCTCGGATCGCGGCGAGCAGCTTCGAGGATGAAAGCCCTGAGATTTTCACTGTCTTGTCCTTCGTCTTGTCTCCCCGGACGATCTCTACGGCGGACTTCGGGACTGAAAGCGCCTCGGAAAGGAAGCGGATCAGCTCCTTGTTGGCCTTGCCGTCGACCGGGGGGGCGCCGACATCTATCTTGACGCTGCCGCCATGGAGGCCGGCGAAGCCGCTGCGTTTCGCGCCGGGACGGATTCTGGCGGAAAAGACAATCCCTCCCTGGATGTCTCGGACTGTGCTTGTGTTGCTCATCTTTCCGCAAATATTAAGTGAGCTTTCGCCCTTTCGCTGAATATTCACCTTTAAGTATTAATTCACCAGATGGACGTAGCTTGCTGAATTCATACCTCGTAGAGGCTTTTGAGGAAGTATGGGAATTGAATACGCCACCAAGGCCAGTCGTGGTTGACGTCATAGCCCCAGAAGTCGATCCAGGCGGGGATTTCCTTCCGGGCGAGGATTTCCTGGAGGCGGCGCGTGTCGCGGATCATGGGCTCCTCCCATGCGCCCTGGCCCACGCAGACGACGATGCTGCTGTCGCGCATGAGGCCCAGTAGGCGCGGGTCGTCCAGGTTTGGCAGGAACTCGAAAGGCATGTTGTAGTATACGTCGGCCGAGCCGCCCTGGTAGCCGTCCAGGAAATATCTGAAGTCATAGATGCCGCTCAAGGCGATCGTCCCCTTGAATACGTCCGGATGCCTGAAGAAGAATAGGACGGAGTGCGAGGCGCCCATGCTGACGCCGGTGCACATGATCCTGGCGTTGCCGGAGCGGCCCTGTATAAACGGGACGACCTCCTGCATGATGTAGCTGTCGTATTCGTTGTGATGCCGCGCCTTCTCCTCCGGGTGGATGCCCTTGTTGTCCCAGCTGTTATGGTCGTTGGTGTCCACCGCGAATAGAATTATTTTGCCGTTGTCGACGAAATGACCCGCTGCGGCGACCATGCCTTGGTTCTCGAAGTCGAAGAAGCGTCCGCTGGATGTCGGGAATACTATGAACGGCTGTCCTGCGTGGCCGTAGACCTTGAGCTCCATGTGCCGTCCGAGGTTTCGGCTGAACCATTTGTGGTATTCGATGTTCATGCTTTCATTCCTATTTAGTGCCCTGGATGTAATTGATCGCTTCATGTATTTCGCCGAGGCTCGGGGATCGGACTAGGTATCCGTAGTCGCCGAGTGCGGGGGCGAAGACGCCGCTGATTGTGGAGTGGAAGACGACCTTGTCCTTCAGCCTGTCGAGTATCTGCTGATGCGTGTGCAGATAGTTGAACCTGTATTTGCGGCCGATGTAGCAGCAGTGGTATTTCCGCTCGTATTTCGACTTGAACTGGTTGTGGACGATGATGTTGGCCCATTCCTGGTAGATGTCGATGTCGTTGGAGTAGTTGAACATGTCGGTGGTGTATCCGCCCGGGGGCCTGATGTTGACCTCCAAGGCGACAATCTTGCCGTCTGAATGCCTGCGGAAGAACTCGAAGTGGAAGAACCTCGCGCTGATGCCGAAGGCCTTCGCGGTCCTGAGGCCGGCGGCCTTGAGGTCCTCCGGTATTTCGCGGAGAGTGTAGTAGTAGACGTGGTTGTCCTCGTTCACGGTCTCCATTATCCCGCACATGTAGGACAGGGAGGAAAAGAAGACGGGGTCGCCCTGCCGGTTCGTTAGGCCGTCGAACGTGAGGATGTCGCCCTTGACGAACTCCTCCATGATGTAGTCCATCCTGGGCTTGGTCTCCGCGAAGGCGCGGAGCTCGGCGTCGTTGTGGATCTTGTAGGTGTTCATGGCTCCGACGCCGATGTCTGGCTTGGCGATCACGGGGTAGCCGGCTTCGCGGACGAACGCGGCAGCCTCCTCATAGGTGTTGACTATCCTGCCTTTGGGGACTTCGATTCCGGCGTCAATGAACTTCTGCTTCATCCTGGACTTGCGCTTGATGGCCTCGATGCCGTCGTTCTTGATGCCGTCGATGTTGAAGTCGGTGCGCAGCCGCGCCTCTGTGCAGAGCCAGTATTCGTTGAACGAGTCGAGGACGTCGATCTTCCCGTGCTTGAACGTGAGGTATGCGACGGCTCTCAGCAGCTGGTTGTAGTCCTCCATGCTGCCGACCACGTAGTATTCGGACATGGCCCACTTGAGCTCGTCGCTCAGCAAGTCGTAGGGCAGGTCGCCTATGCCGAGGACGTTGACGCCGAGCCTTTTCAAGGCCACGCTGAACTGGCAGTAGTTTTCGGGAAAATGCGGCGAGAAGTGGATTACGTTCATAGAGCTGATACACCTATATTGGCTGTAAAATAGCAATCCCGGATAAATGAATGTCGCATGCGAGATTTTCAAGGCTGGATTCCCGTGGAACAGGACAAAACAAATTCAGATTTCCTGGCCAGCCGGCTACGAAGAGCTCAAATTTGACTGGAAGATGCCCAAGCCAATCATCGCAATCCTTGCGGGCAGCGACACTTCCTTCACAGTTCAGGATGTCTTTTTGCTGTGTTGATATCGGCGGATAGCGGGCTATTGTAACAGGTTCGGTACGGCTATCCTGGACAAATTGCGGGAGGGGGTCATGAATTTCTCGTTTCTTCCGGAGAAGATCAAGAAGGAGCTGGGCGAATTCGCCGCGGACAAGCTGCCGCGCGTGATCCGTCTCAGCGGCACGGTCGAAGGCGAGCCCGGCGAGGGGTACATCGTAAGCCATGGCGGCAGCATGCTCGTGTTTTCGAGGAAGCTCGGGGGCGACGCATATGCCAGGCTCGGAGGGAAGTTCGGCGGCGAAGTATGTTCGGTGGGCGTGCGCAAGGAGAGCCTGAACTCGTTCCTCGACTTCGAGATCGGAGGCAGGAAATATTCCGTGAAGGTGTCAAGCTTCGACGACAGCGAAGTGGCCGGGCTCTGCGAGAGCTTCAAGAAGCTGGCAGGCGGCGCCGACGTGCAGCCTCAGGCCGCCGACACTGCGGAACCTCAGCACCAGCAGGACCAGTTCGGACAGTCCGTCCCGGAGCTGGACATAGCCCCGATTGTCGCGCTCGGCGCGGCGATGATGTACATATCCGCGGTCGACAAGGCGATCTTCCCCGAGGAGGACACATATATCGCCAGGGTGTTCAAGTCCAACAAGAGGGAGCTCAAGGAGGCGCTGCGCATCTTCAAGTCGACGCCTTACGACAAGTTCCTGCAGGGCATAAGGCGTCTGCTCAGCAGCCTTCAGAAGGAATGCGTTCTTGCAAACATGCTTGAGATCGCCATGCAGGACGGATCATACCAGACCGAGGAGCAGGAGCTTGTCGAAAAGTTCGTGACGGAGCTGCAGGTTTCCCGGACGGCATATGAAAAGCTGCTCAACACCCTGCTGGTGAAGAACAACCTGTCGGTTTTCTAATTTCAGATTTCAGTCCCGCGCCCGGCGGTGTTGAAATTGTCGGGAAATGCAATTGTGGCATCTCAGGCACGGGAGCCGGAAATCTGAACCTGACACCTGAAACCTGAACACTTACACCTGATTTTTCCAATGTCCGAAAACTACATACAGAAGGCTTTGGCCGTCTTCTTCACGAAGGAGGACGTCCAGAAGGCGAGGCAGTTCCTTAAGAACGGCAAGGTGGTCTACTGCTTCGTTCCCAGGAGGGGTCTGGTGAGCGCATGCGTCCGGAACATGCTGCCCGGCGACAACAGCGCCCTGATCCATCTGGAGGCGGAGATTGCGGACGACGGCACGCTGTCCGGCCGCTGCGGGCGCTGCGGTAAGATCAGGCCGGCCTGCTTCCATGCGGCTGCGGCGCTTCTGCATCTGAGCAGGCACAAGCTGCTTCTTGCCGAGGTCCCCAGGAAGGAGAAGTCCCCGGGCTACCCCGGCTTCAGGCCTGTTTCGCTCAAGGATATTGCTTCCAGGCAGGAGGCCGGCATGCCGGCCAGGCTCGAAGTGGAGTTCATGAACGGGATGCCGCACGCCCCCAGCAAGTGGGACACGTGCGTGTTCGAGATCCGGCTCTACCTGGGCAGCCGCGAATATTCGGGCAGCCTGAACAATCTCCGCCAGCTTCATTTCAAGGAGATTTTCGGTGTGTCGCTCCAGATTTCCAACTTCCCGCTGCAGGAGCGGCAGATAATCAGGTTCCTGTCCATAAACGCCGAGTCGGACGGCACGCATCTGGTGCTCAATTCGGAGCTTACGGCCGAGTTCATGCACTGCCTGATCGGCTTCGAGCGGGTGCTCTGCGGCTCCAGGAACCTGAACGTCAACCGGCTTCCCGCGGAGCCGGTGCTCGCGTGCTACGAGAAGGGCGGGGCGCACATCCTTGCGCCGGCCCTGTGCGCGGGCGAGAAGATTCTGCCTCTTGCGAACGCGACAATGGTAACTGGCAAGGCGGGCTGCTGGGCCGGGATCGGAGGGGACTACTGGTGGATTCCGGCGACGTTCGACATGGGTATGCTGAAGGCGTTCTTCAGGATCGGGGAGGCGCGTGTTGACAGCGCCGAGGCCGCCAGGATTCTGAAGGACTTCCCGTCCAAGCCGTTCCGTATAGTGCATATCGAGGCGAAGCCCATCAGGCAAAGCAGCTTCGGCCTGGTCTACTACATAAGGTCGGCCGATGGCGCGGTTGAAGTGCAGCTCAACTTCGACTACGGCGGCTCGCTTTGCGAGCCCGGCCCGCAGAACCTTCTGCTGGAGGACGACAGGAAGTGCTCCAGGCGCGACAAGGAGGGGGAGCTCCGTTACGAGCAGGAGCTGCTCTGCTTCGGCTTCTCGAGGAAGTCCGGCGGGGGGCCGTTCACGATCAAGGACACCGAGGCGGCGGGCGTATTCTTTGAAAGCATAGTTCCGGCATGGATACGCGGGGGGAGGAAGGTATTCATTTCCGTAGAGGCGACGGGGGCGGCGAGCTTCCCCTTCGGCACCGCTCCCATAAAGGCAAGGTTCGAGCTGCTGAGGGGGTCGGACGGCGGAACCGGGGCCGACATGCTTTCGATACTGAGCTCCTTCACCGCTGCGGGCGCGGACGTCTCATGGAAGGATCTGGTCGGGAATGTCAGGGAGAGGAAGACGTTCGCGTCAACGGCGTCCGGAACCGCGGGGAAGATATCCGCGGAGCTTGCGGGATTCGTCTCATCCGTATGGGACATAGTGACGACCTCCGCCGAGAGGCCCGACGTGCTTATGATTTCCCGCGCGATGCTCGACTACTGGAACGTGAAGGCGTCGGCACTCGGATGCCCGCCGCTTTCAGACGGCTCGGAATCCGCCTGCGCCGAGCCGATCGCCGGCAGCCTCAGCCTTTTCGACGGCCATCTGAGGAACTATCAGCGGGACGCGCTGTCGTGGATGGCCTCGATGATGCGCCGCCGGCTCAACTTCATCCTGGCCGACGAGATGGGGCTGGGGAAGACCGTGCAGGCCCTGGCCCTGCTGTCGGAACAGATCAGGACTTCCCCGGCGAGGCTCCCGGCCCTGGTGCTCTGCCCGAGCAGCCTCGTCGGCAACTGGCGGATGGAGGCTTCGCGATTCGTCCCTTCGCTCAAGACCGTTGAGATACTGAAGGGCGCCGACACGCAGTCCGCCCTCGACACGGCCGGCACGGACATCTTCATCACTTCATACACGCTGCTGAGGAAGAACATCGAATCCTACACGGCGCGCACGTTCGGCTGCCTCATCCTCGACGAGGCGCAGCACATCAAGAATCCGGCTACGGAGAACGCGAAGTCCTGCAAGATGATCAGGGCCAGGCACAGGATCGTCCTCACGGGCACGCCGCTTGAAAACTCCCCGCTCGACCTCTGGTCCATATTCGACTTCCTGCATCCGGGCATGCTGGGCCACTTCAAAAGCTTCAAGGACAGGTTCTATTCCGGCGGCGAGGAGGAGACGGGCGGGCAGGGCGAGCTGGCCGCGAGGATCGGCCCCTTCATCCTCAGGAGGAAAAAGGCGGAGGTCGCCCTGGAACTGCCCCCCAGGACGGAACAGACCGTCTACTGCGAGATGGACAACGGCCAGAGGGCCTTCTACATGAGGCTCCTCGAGGAAGGGCGCGGACTCTGCAGCTCGATGGTGCGGGATGGAAGAGGACGCGGAAGGATGAACGTGCTCACCGCGCTCCTGCGCCTGAGACAGGTCTGCTGCCATCCGTCCCTCCTGCCGGAGCCCATGCGGCCGCCCGGGGCGGAGTCATCCAAGACGGAACTGCTCAAGGAGCTCCTCATGGAGAACATCGACAGCGGCCACAAGACCCTCGTCTTCAGCCAGTTCACCTCCCTGCTCGCGATCGTCAGGGCCTGGCTCGACTCGGAGGGAATCCCTTACGAATACCTCGACGGCGCCACGAAGGACCGCATGGACCACGTCGGCAGATTCAATTCCGACGCCTCCATCCCCCTCTTCCTGCTCAGCCTCAAGGCCGGCGGCACAGGCCTGAACCTCACGGCCGCGGACAGCGTCATAATCTACGACCCCTGGTGGAACCCCGCCGTTGAGGACCAGGCCGCCGACCGCGCCCACAGGATCGGCCAGACAAGGAACGTGTTCGTCTCCAGGCTCGTCATGAAGGACTCCATAGAGGAAAAGGTCATCCAGCTCCACGAAAGGAAGAGGACTCTTTTCAGAAACCTGGTCGAAAACGCCTCTTTTTTCCGCAAATTGAGCGACGAAGACTTAGCATTTCTGCTGGGATGAGCTATTTTATGCATTCTGCCTGAAAAACGCGAACACATGAGGGGGACCGGAACGCCCGGACGGGCGGGACGGTGGTTCACGCCATGAAATCATACAGGAAGGAACTCCTGTTCAACCTGCCTACGCGGAGGGGGTTCGTCAACATAACTCCGCAGGTCGAAAAGGCCCTCGCCGAATCCGGCATAACGGAGGGGCTGCTTCTGTGCAACGCCATGCACATCACGGCCTCGGTGTTCATCAACGACGACGAGAGCGGGCTCCACGAGGACTATGAGAAATGGCTTGAGAGGCTCGCCCCCCACGAGCCCGTGTCGTCTTACAGCCACAACAGGACCGGCGAGGACAACGGTGACGCGCACCTCAAAAGGCAGATCATGGGCCGCGAAGTAGTAGTCGCCGTCACGGAAGGCCGCCTGGACTTCGGCCCCTGGGAGCAGATATTCTACGGCGAATTCGACGGCGGCAGGCGCAAGAAGGTTCTGATCAAGATTATCGGCGAATAAAACACACCGTCACGGCGGCAAACATGCGTTTCATCTGCAACTTCTGCCATTCCTTCATGAAGGACATCGAGGTGTCCATGCTGGGCACCAAGATAGAATGCCCCAACTGCGGCAAGCAGCAGGTGCTTCCCGCCACACCCTTCGGAGCTGGCAGGATCATAGACGACTTCGTGATAGAGACCAAGGTCGGGGAAGGCTCGATAGGAATTGTCTACCTCGCCAAGCAGATAACGCTCGACCGCATGGTCGCGCTGAAGATACTGTCCAAGGAATACACAAACGAGAAAGGCATCGCGTCGTTCCTGTCCGAGGCCAGGAGCGCGGCGCGCCTGAACCATCCTAACATAGTCCAGGTCTTCGCCGTCGGCGAGGACAGGGGCATATGCTTCATGGCGATGAACTTCATCCAGGGCAAGTCCATCTGCAGCAGGATCGAGGCGGAAGGCAAGATCCCCGTCGACGAGGCCCTCCACATCATACAGCAGGTCGCCGAGGCGCTATACTTCGCCTGGAGCGAGGAGAAGCTGATACACCGCGACGTAAAGCCCGAAAACATAATGATAAGCAACGACGGCATCGTCAAGCTCACCGACCTGGGCCTCGCCATCCACCAGAAGGACTGCACCAAGGGCATGGAGATATCGGGCACGCCCTATTACATGAGCCCCGAGCAGTTCGCGGGCGAGAAGCTCGACTCGCGCACCGACATCTACAGCCTCGGCATAACCCTCTACCAGATGCTCACCGGCAAGCTTCCGTACGAGGGCAAGACGCTCAACACCGTGGCCAAGCAGCACTTCTTCAACACGCCCGAGCCCATCTCCAGGCTGGAACCCACCATACTGCCGGAAGTGGAGGCCTTCGTCAATAAGATGATTGCCAAGCACCCCGACGACAGATACCAGAACATGGATGAGCTGCTCCACGCCCTGTGGGGGATACGCCAGAAGACCGCCCCGCACACCGAGATGATCCCGGACGTCCATACGATCTCCATCAAGCGCCTCGACTACAAGATGAAGGAGATTCCCAGGACTAGGCCCAGGAGCGCTGCGGCAGCAGCCAAGGACAAGCCGCACCACCACACGCACAGACCGCCCAAGACCGACACCTCCAGGGAGGCCGCGGAGGCCGCCGACAGCTCGTTCAGGCTCAACAAGGTCTTCGCGGGGATCCTAGCCGTCGTCGTCATCTTCGGCTCGTGCATTTTCATCATCGTCAACGCCTCCAAGCAGAAGGCGATCAAGGCTCTCGGCGGCGAACTCTCCGACATAGAGGCCAAGATACAGAAGACCACCTCGTATTCCAGAAACACCGAGGAGGAGCTAATCCGCTTCAAGACCAAGGCTGCCGCCATACAGAACGACGCAGGAGCCATATTGGTCCTCAGGTGCCAGCTGCTGCTCTCCTCACTGGAAGTCATGAAGCTCAACGCCGAAAACCAGAGGCTTTCCGAAAGCCTTACCGCCACCGAAATGAAGCTCGCCAAGAAGATCCAGGAGATAACCGCCGAGTCCAAGCAGAGCATCGCCAACGCGACGCTCCAGAAGGACAGCGAATACAGCGAAAAGATAAGGAAGCTTGAGGACGATCTCGCGGCGATGAAAAACGACAACGCGCATCTCGCCAAGAAGCTGGCCGAAGCCCAGGAAGCACACGGCACGATCGCAAAGTCCTTCGAGGATTTCCGCCGGGACACCGTCTACTCCCGCCTCTATCTGATGATAAGGCAGTTCAAGTTCGCCGAGGCGTCCTCCCTCCTCAACGAATACTCGTCCGACAGCAAGGACGTCCAGGCGCGCGTCGCCCCGCTCATCCAGAGGCTGGAACGGCTCGACAAGGAATACAGCGTCCTGAGCGACAGCGGCTACGACTATGCCGGAACGGTCCTGCCGGAAGGCAAGATCAACAACATCAGCGGCGGGACAATCACACTCCTCGTGGACGGCATACAGACGCCCATCAAATGGAACGAGCTCACGCTCGGAAGCCTCGCAAAGATAGCATCCCAGAAGCTTCCCGACGTCGATCTGAAGACACTGAACTCCGACATCGCCCTCCTCGCCGGCAAGCCTGGAAAGTCCATCGCACTCAATCCCGACGACGCCGAGCTCAGGAAGGTCGTCACCGCCGCCTACAACGCCCAGTACGACAGCGTCAAACGCCTCATATCGAGCGACCTCAAGAAGGCGATACCAAAGGTTCAGCTTATTGTCAAGGAATTCTCTGATGTTCCGGACCTCGAAAAGAACATCCTGGAACTGAAGGCCCTCACCGAAAAGCCCTCGACGTCCACCACCACCGGCCCCGCAGAAACCGCGCAGTGAGATGGCATGCGCAGGCTTTGGTCTGAGGGACAGGCTATAGCCAGTCCCTGCTCAGGCGGAATGCCTCTCACTCTGCCGCCTGCAGCTTATACTCCTTATAGGCTGAATTTTTCACATTTTTACGCTAAATGAGCATGACTGTTGCAAATATTTTCCTTTTTCCATTTGTCGTTCGAAGGGAACCAAGAGATACCCACTTCAATCATAAGCGGTCATCCAATCATCCAGTCACCCATTCACCCTTAGGTAACAAAATGGCCAGGACATCACAAGCGGCGGAAAACAGCGCGGATTCGGCGGTGAGGCTCCTCGAAAAGATCCTTGCCGACGCCGCGTCGGCTAACGCAAGCGACCTGCACCTCCGGCGCATGGACGACGGTTCGGTAAACGTGGCCGCCAGGATCGACGGTGCTTTGAAGCCTCTTCCGACTATAGGGCCAAAAGAAGCCGAGCGCCTCTTCGGCAGGATCAAGTTCCTGGCCAAGATGAAGAGCTACCAGGACAATTTCCCGCAGGACGGCAGGATTGCGGGCAAGGATGTCGGTCTCGGAAAGGACGTCCGCGTCTCATCGTATCCGACCGTCGACGGCGAGAAGATAGTCCTGCGCTTCTTCCAGCAGGCTACGGCCTCGGGGCTCGCCGAGCTCGGTCTTTCCAAGGAAAAGGAAGGCAAGATCGCTTCGTTCCTCAAGAAGAAAGGCGGGATGCTTCTTTTGACGGGCCCGGCCGGCAGCGGCAAGACCACCACGATCTACGCATGCCTCAACGAACTCGCGAAGTCCGGCAGCCGCAACATCGTAACCATCGAAGATCCGGTCGAGCAGAAGGTTGCCGGGGTCATGCAGACGGAGGTCAACAACGCCGTCGGCCTCAAGTTCCCCGAGGCGCTGCGCCACCTCCTCCGCCAGGATCCCGAAGTGATCGTCATCGGCGAGATACGAGACGAGGAGACCGCGAAGATCGCAGTCCGCGCCGCCTTCACAGGCCACATGGTAATCGCCACCCTCCACGCAGGATCATGCAAGGGCGTCGTCGAACGCCTGATCGACATGTGCGGCGACAAGTTCGCCGTCCTCTCGTCAGCGGATCTGATCCTGAACCAAAGGCTTGTCAGGAAAAGATGCCGGGACTGCCAGGGCAAGGGTTGCCCCGCATGTCTCGGAACCGGATACAAAGGCAGGACGCCCGTCATCGAAATGCTCGAACTTGACGACGACCTCAGGGACAGGATCCGCAAGGAGGGCACTGGGATACTCAGCAACCCCGGCGCTCTCAGGCAGGACGCGAGGAGCCTCGTCGAAGCAGGTATTACGGACACCGCCGAAATCGAAAGGCTGATATGAAGGATATAACCACAGAGGACACAGAGAGCACAGAGAGTCTAAATATTGAAAAAAAGATTTTAGAGAAACAGGGTGAAACGCCAGATTATCCATGAGCCTTAATGAGCTATAGGTCTCAAAAGGATCCTCATGTAGGCCGCATCAAACATTAAAAACTTAACTCTTTATTCTCTGTGTCCTCTGTGTCTCTGTGGTGAAATTATTAAAAGGAGAACGATCATGATTGCATCGAAGTTTGAAGAGATCAGCTTTGCCAACGAACAGATTGCTGGCATGCTTTCAAGCGGCATCCCGCTCGAAGGGGCCATCAGGAAAGTGGCCGAAGGAATGGGTCGCAGCCCCTTCAGGAACCAGGTCGCCGCGCTCGGCAAAGACCTGTCGGAAGGCGTCCCTTTCGAGGACGCCGTCGCAAAAAGAACATTCCCCGGCTTCTACAGGAAGATGCTCGTTGTCGGCGCGAAGACCGACAGGCTGCCGGAAACCCTCACCGCCGTCGCCGACTACTACCGCAGTAAGGCCGAACTGACCATGAAGCTGTCCGGCCTTATGGTATATCCGGCGATCGTGCTGGTGCTGATGATCCTGGTGTCCGTGGGAATTCCCTACTACATGTTCCCCATGACAAGCAGCTTCCTTGAACTTGAATATGGCGCAAACCCCAGCTATGCTTTGTATCTCACCCCGACCATAGCCGCAGTCTTCATCCTGGCGCTTTTCATGGTCTTCATCTCGGTGCCGAGCGTTAGAAATTATCTTTCATGGCGGATAAACCCTTTCAGGCTTGTGAACCTTGCGAATCTCGCATCAATGCTCAAGATCTGCCTTGAGAACGGCATCGGCCTGCCCGACGCGATCGAGTTCGTCTCCGGGATGGAGGAAGGCGCGGTCAGGGACCACCTCATGAGGATAAGGGATGAGCTCGGCACCGGCGAGAAGCCGGCGGACGCTATAGAGCATTGCCGTCTGTTCCCAGGGACCTTCAAATGGCTGGTCAGAAGCTCCGGCAACAACCTCGCGGACGGCTTCGGCTCCGCCGCCGAGCTATGCAGGAGCCGCGCGGAATCCAGGATCGACGTCCTGCTCTACACCGCGCTGCCGTTCTCAATCCTGCTCCTGGCGGCCCTGATGATAATCCAGGTGGGCGCATGGATAGCCCCGTTAATAAGGCTGATGAGCATGCTCGGCAATATGTGAAATATAGGAGGGACGGCTTATGATATTCAAAATCATATATCTGCTGCTTTTTCTGGGTTTTCTGGTATTCAATTTCATCAGCGCGGTTTCGAATCCGAAATACGACTCGGGGACTTTCGTCGGATCCCTGGTCTTTACTGCCGCCGTTTTCTTCTACATATTCTGCATCCATCTCTTCTACATCATATGCTCGGCCCAGATGAGAAGACGCGAGGCCGCCAGAAGCTTCCTGGATCTCATCAGGCTCGGGATCAGGAACGGCAAATCTCCCGAACAGACCGTCACGGAGCTTTCCAGGCAGGAAGACCATGAGCTCGGTGAAACCTTCGACAAAGTGGCGACTTCCATAAGCTTCGGCGAGAACTTCGCCGACGCCTTGCGCAGGGACAAATTCATGCCTGAAAACATCATAGGCGCATTCGAGGTCGGCGCACTCTGCGGCGACGTAAGGAAGATCCTGCCGGCGTGCTACGAGTCATTGAAGCAGTATCAGAGCCGCTCGCGGGCCATGATTAACTATCTGCTGCCTTTCATGATCCTGTTTTTCACTTCGCTGCTGCTGCTGTTCCTGAAAACCTTCATACAGCCGAAGATGGACAAGGTGATCGAGGAGATGGAAGGCAGCTCGCTGTCATTGATAGAGATGAATTGGATGTTTTATGCGCCGCCAGCCGTCTTTGCAGTCATGTTCCTCTGCGCCTTCTTTTCGGCGCTCGCCTCATCCCGCCGCTCCGACGCTCCCGACGTCCAGCCCGAACTGCCCAGGGGCAAAACAATGTCTGCGAGACAGTTTTTCGCCCTGATCATATATCCTTCGCTCGCCTTCATCTCCGCCGCAATCCTGCTGGCCATGATGCGGGACAGGCTTCCGAACCTCTGCATGTCCATCTTCCTAGCCGCGACGATGCTATATTTCGCGCTCATAATTACCCTGGTGTTCTTTTTCGAGCTCATAGATATTGCCATCCTGTCGCTGAGTTACTTCAACCGGATTACAAACAGTATTTTCCGCCTGATCATTTGCCCTGCCGAATCCCTGTCCGCCTCCGGACCATGGGGTTTTGTAGACTACATCCACTACTATATGATACCCTGGCGCAGGAACAGGCTCAGGGGCGCTTTCGCCTCCATGCTTACGATCCTCCTGGACGCGGGGATTCCCGAGGCCGAGGCGCTCACCGCCGCGGCGAAATCCACCGGCAACAGGGCGATGCTGGGCCTTGCCAGGCGTGGTACGAAGCTGCTCGAGCAGGGCTATCTCCTGCCGGACGTACTTACAGGCCTTTTCGACAACCGCGGCGAACTGGCCTGGAGGATGTGCAACTCAAGGCACAAGGACAGCAGTCTCAGTTCGCAGATAAGGGGCTGGTGCTCGTTCCTCGAAGCCAGCGCCTTCCGCTCCGAGCAGGCATTCGCACACCTGATGTCCACGGCCATCATCCTCTGCCTCGGGGCCCTGGTCGGCCTTGTGGCCATCGGCCTGTTCGCCGGTTTGATTTCTATAACAACATCCTTAGCGTTATGGTGAGTACTATGAAAAATCGCCTGTTTTTAGAAGAACTCAGGATTGTCAGACCAGTCGGACCGGTCAGACTGGTCAGGCAAAGCAAAAAAGTTTTCTCCATGGTGGAGCTTGTGGTGGCCCTTGGCATAATCGGCATCGCGCTTCTGCCGCTCGCATACGGCTTCCGTCTTGAAGGCAAGAGCATGCAGGCCCTCTACTACCGCTCCGTCGCCGAACAGATCCTGGACGGCCAGAGGGAGATCCTCGCCGCCGGCGCCTGGCGGAAATACCAGATCGGCGCGAACAGGTTCGAGATCAGGAACAAGGCTTTCGACAATCTTCCCGAGGGTGATCTGAAGCTGGAGCTTTCCAGCATGAATAACGGCAAGGTCAAAATCATGCTCAGCTGGAAGGCGCGAGAGTTCAAAGGAATCGGCGAAGTCAGAAAGGAGGCTGTGGTTCAAAAATGAAAAAGCACACTAAAAAATATTTCATGCTGATCGAGGCGCTCGTTTACATCGCGGTCCTGGCGATGCTCCTGGCGCTCTCATACCAGGTATTCTACAAGTCCCTGACCGGCACGAGGCTGCTCGGCAGGGCCGGCGACGACATCGTCAAGGTTTCTCAGATCGGCGACAAGTGGCGGGATGAAATCCGCGGCGCCGAGTCCGTAAATTACAAAGACGGAATCCTCTCCATAAGCAAGAAAGACGGCGAGGCCTTCTATTCGATGAAGGACGGGACGCTCCAATACAGGGTCAAGGACGGCAAATGGAGGACGCTCTACGACAGGATCGTGAAATGCGAGTTCTCCGAGCCGCCGCAGGACGGATTTACAGCATGGGAAATGCTCGTCGAACTGAAGTCCGACCGCAAAAAGGCGAAAGTCAGGCCGCTTTTCTCGTTCACCGCGGTGAATTTAAAGGGCCATACAGATCACTGAGAAAGGAATCGAAAATGAAGACATATAAGTTGTTCAGCCACAAAAAGCGCATAAAGCACAAAGGTTCTGCGACCCCTCCTCCTTTTGCGGCCACCGGAAATGAACGCGGTTCGGCGCTGCTCGTGGTGATGATATTCCTCGCCGTAATGATATCGTTTGCAATGGCCTGCGCGGTCAGCGTCACCTCGCTTCAGAAGGAGATCAGGCTGATCGAGAAGAAGCACGACGCCAGGTTCAATGAGAGGAGCACCTCTCAATGAACCTTTCATATTTCCTGTGCTGCGGGCTCGCATTGCTCAGCAGTAAAAAATAATTGGCTGAAGACCGCAAGCATCCGTTCCGGGAAATATGAACTGATCCATTGTATTTTCGCTGCAAGAACATATGGTAAATCCGCCGTTTGATCCCTTTCACGGAACTGCTCCGCCAGCCATTGGATAAGCATGTGGTTGTTGCACGATGAAAAAAGACGCGTTCACCCTTGTCGAACTGCTGGTCGTCATTTCGGTCATCGCCATACTGATGGGGCTGCTGCTTCCAGCCCTGAAATCGTCCCGCGACAAGGCCGTCGCGGCGACCTGCTCCAACAATGTCTCAGGCATCTACAAGGCCTTCATCATGTATGAGGGCGACTATGACGACCATATCTTCTGGGATCAGGGCCCCGTCCCCGAGACCTACATGGACCGCTATGTCTACGGCGGCCGTTCGACAGGCAACCTTTACAGCGGCCCCCAAGGCAACCTGTTCAACAACATTGTTCCCCGCCCGTTGAACCAATATGTGGGGAATCTCATCGAGACGTTTCACTGCCCCAGGGATGTCAAGGACTGCCCGGGATGGAACAATACGACCAAATTCGAGCAGGTCGGCAACTCATATGCGTTCAACAATTACCTCTGCGACCTGAAGCTGAGCTCGATAAAGCAGGACTACCGTGTAATAATTTTCACCGAGGCGTCGGAAGTCGATCTCCCGTATGATGTCGCCTGGCACAACGGAAAGGCGAACACATGCTATCTGGACGGACATATTGTCTTCATGAACGTACCACCGCAGGATCCGGCCGATCCAGCGTGGGCTCCGTGATGCGGTCGGCCGGGCGATTCTTTGAGACGGACCGGGCCCTGCCGGTAATCCAAATTCCAAGCTCCAAAATCCAAATCACAAATAATTCCCAGTTTACAAATTCCAAACGACACAGTTCAGAGTTTGAATTTTCTTAAGTTTGAGATTTGATATTTATTTTGGAATTTAGTGCTTGTGTGATTGGAATTTGTGAACTCTAAAAGCATAGAAGTCTAAGGCGGGCTTCGCCCGCAACCCAAAATTCAATGAATTCCATAGACACATGCACGCTTTTGCGCTAGAATTTTTTGAGAAAGTATCCTAAAACAAAGAAATAATAGATGTGAGTCAAGGCCATGAGCCAGGACATGCTTGTTTTCACGCTGGCGGCCATGCTGATCTTGGCGGAAGCGCTCTCGCATGGAATGCACGGCCATGGTCCGGCACCTCAGAAGATAACACGTAACCGGATCATTGCTTCCGCACTTCTGACCGCCGGCGCCGCCTTCATGTGGAAGGCGGGCTGGATGTCCGGACATATGGCCGCAACCGCCGCCGTCCTTCTTGTAGCGGAATCATGCCTCCTTTCCATGCGCCGCAGCGAGGGAATACTCGCTAAAGTCGGGGTCTGCGCCCTCGCGCTCGTAGTCCTGGCATCATCGCTGTGGGCCATGGTGCTCGCCGGCACGATCGAAAGCAGATGGAAGCCTAGGCCGGACATGCAGATCGCGGCGTTCGAGAAAATCAAGATGGACACGATAAGCAAGCTGGCCGCCGAAAAGTTCGCAGGAGCAAATGCGATCCTCATCACGGCCGACTTCATCCCTTTTTATCCACCCGAACAGATACCTGAAATGCTCCGTTCGTTCGGCGAAGCCCTCGCAGCCGGAAAAGTCAAGGTCGCCGCCGAGATAAAAGTGCCGGTGGATATGAGCAAGAAGGGGCGCAGGCGCTTCCAGTTCGACGCCGAATGGCTGGACAACCAGATAATGGAGCACCGGGACTGCCCCCTCGTCATCTCCTTCCTGGGGCTTCCGCAGGACTACTCCCAGATGAAATCGCTCACGGGCGAAGACACTCCCGCATTCATACTGGTAAACCAGTTCTGGCCGATTGGAGACGACGACCTGCGAAGGCTGCTGAAGGAGGAACGCATCGCCGCATACGTCAGGCCCAAGAACAACTGGTGGGGCGCCTGGGGGCGGAACCCGGTCATGCCAAAGGACGAAAAAACCGCGTTCCAGCAAAGATATGTCCTCATGACACCGGAGAACGTAAAATAAATCGCCTTAAGTTATGAATTCAGCAAAAGTGCGCAGCTTGCTGAATTCATACGCCCTTACAACGCGTAGGTGGCACTCCTGAAGCTCGAACTTCTTAATCAGTGTTAATTTATAAAGCATATTTTCAACTGCGGCAATTAGGTTTATTTCCTGAGGGCGAGGATTCGGCGCATGTTCTTGCCGAGGATGTCCGCGAGGATATTGTCTGGGACGTCGATTGAGAGCAGCCTGCCTATTTCCCAGTTGAAGTCGTGGACCATGGCGTCGGTTCCAAAGACCACCTGGCGGTGATCCATCCTGCCCAGGGTCTCCTCCCAGGAGGAGGTGTTGACGAAGCTCCCGCAGAATTCGAGGTGGACGTTGGGATTTTTGCGGGCTAGCTCCGCCGATTCGGCTATCCCTTCGGAGGAGCCGCCCGAATGGCCTAGGAGGAACTGGGCGTCGGGATATTTCCCCACGACATCCTTGAGGAGGAGGATTTCATCCCTGCCCCACGTATGGTTGAGGATGGGCAGGCGGTGGCGGTCGGCATATTCCCACATGGGACGGTATCTTGGATCGTCTATCTTGACCCTCCAGTAGCCGGACAGAGTCTTGAATCCGACGAATATCTTGCCGGAGAAATAGCGCTTGAAGCGTGAGGCCAGCTCGCCGGCGTAGCACGGATTGAACGTGAGATATCCGAGGAAGCGTCCCCCGTAAGGCGCCATCAGCTGCTCGATCAGGTCGTTTCCTTCGACCGGATCGCCCATGAGCGCCTGCATGCCGGAAGCGATCATGGTTTTTACGCCCAGCCCGTCCATGATCTTGGCCGCCCTCTTCAACTGCGGAACCTCGTCCTGGATTTCAAGGACATATCCGCCGGAGGGGCCGATATGGCCATGTGCGTCGACGATGTCGACACCGAGCTTTTCACCGGATATCAGCTTTTTCCAAAGCGTCCCGGGACGGCCTGTTCCGACGGCACGGCCGGCGGCGGCAGGTTTTGATTTGCCGCCAAGCAGGCGTTGCAGGTTTCCGCAGGCGATCATTTCCCGGTCCTTCTGCGAGATTTCCGCGCGCGCCAGCGCGGCGACCGCGGCGCCGTTATGGCATTTGTTGCCTGTGCCGAATACGACACGGGCGGCGCCGAAGTGCTTGACGGCCAGCTCGATGGCGCCGTCGGAATGCAGCCATGAGATGTCGGCGACGATGTTCCTGCGGCGGCGCATAAGATCGAAGAGATTTATGCACGGGCCCCACATGACCTCGGTGACGACGATCGGTATTTCAGGGAAGATGTCCGTGAAATCCAGGACATCCTGAAGGTTCGTCTCGTCGTGCCTCATTATGATGAACGGCTTGAGCTGGCGGATTGCACGGATGACGGGTTCTGCCTGGCAGAGGGACAGCCTTCCGAAGACGTTCGTGAATCTGAGAGCCCTGAGTCCGCGCTTCGTGAGCTGATCCTTCAGCTCCGCCACCGCGCCCGCTTCGTAGGTCATGAGGCCGGAGACGGTAGGCGTGGGGATGATCCGGCCTTCCGCGCCGGGCGTCCTGTCGAACTCGGCGAAGAGGCGGCGGTTGGATGCGCCGGCGTTGTTCATCCGGGATTCGACGTTCCATACCAGGGCGCGGCCTATGCCGAGCCTGTCCATGTGCTTGAGCCGCAGGTCGAGTTCCGGAAACTCGTTGCCGCCGGTGGCACCCTTCCCGAAGCTCGCGTTGACATCGATCAAGAAAGGCAGTGTTGTCATGGGGTTGTCACCTTTTATCCCTTACGGCGCAACTTGGAAAACGTTTTTATCAAAGTATGCCGCTTTCACCGAAAGCGGCACTGGCGACTTCGGCGAAGTCGCCATACTCAGGCTCCTGCGCGCCATAAGGGCGCCTTTTTCCCGCAGGGAAAAACCTAGTCCCTTATCA
>CAZWRV010000035.1:0-62029 GCA_964636325.1 uncultured Victivallaceae bacterium
GACAAGCGGCAGGGAATAGAGGAAGGGTAGGAGGACGACCGACGGCAGGAATTTAGTCTTCAAAGGGCACCTCTGAAAGTTGCTACGCTTCTGCGGGACACCCATAACATACGGGGGGGGTTAGCTTGTCAAGTGTGGAATCGAAATATTTTGTTTTCTTTATATTCACAGCCCGTGAACGATCCACCCTCCGATGACGCGATCTCGTCGCGTTGCATCTGAGGATCTGCCAGCAGAGGGGTACGCTTGAAGCTACTTGGGGAATGTTTGAGATTCCGGCACAAAGATGTTTGCCGCCGCAGGTTGGGCGTATAGATTGTGACAGATAACACAGGAGCTGCGCCTCAATGATATCGCTCAGGGATTTCGCGGAGAAGGCCGGGGTTTCGAGGATGACCGTGTCGAGGGCGTTCTCCGGCAGCGACAAGATCGCCGCGGCGACTAAAGAGCGGCTGGTCCGCCTGGCTGAAAAATACGACTTCCGTCCATGCGCGGTCCGTCCGAGCGCCAGGACCGGACGCACCAGGAGCATAGGAGTCCTCTGTCCTGGATACGGCGGCCTCAGCTATTTCCACAGCATCGGCAGAGGCATACAGGACGAACTTCTCGCCTCCGGCTATCTGCCGATACTGCTTACCGTGGAGGCCGAAAACTTCAGGAGCTGCTTCAACCGCCTGGTGGACCATCGGATCGACGGCATAATAATCCAGAGCATACCCGCACAGCTCACCGAGCAGGATCTTGGATATTTCGACAGACATGGAATACCCGCGGTCCTCCTCAACGACATGAAGGGCTCAGGGCACGACTCGGTTTCGACCGACGATCAGATGGGCGGAAGGATGGCCGCGCGGCACCTCCTCGACTCCGGGCACAGGAAGATCGCGGTATGCATATCCGCGCAGGGTTTCGAGCCGCGGGTCAAATCATTCCTGGCCGAACTTGCAAAAAGCGGCATCCCGAAATATAAGACGAGGATTATACGCCATGATCCAGGCAGATTCCATGACGGGCTGATTCAGGACGGGACGACTGCGATATTCGCAGTCAACGACCTTGTCGCCCTCGACCTCTACGGAGCCGCCTACCGCTCTGGCATGAGAATTCCCGCAGACTTGAGCATAATAGGCTACGCCAACCTGGAATTCTGCCCCAGGCTCTCCCCTCCCCTGACGACCATACAACAAAACGGCTATATGGAAGGGATCGAGGCGGCAAGATTAGTCATAAGAAGGCTCAAAGGCGACAAGTCGCCCCCGCAGACCGTCCGAGTCCCCACCAAGCTGGTCGTCCGCGAGTCCGTCGCCCCGCCGGCCTCTTAAGGCGGGCTGCGTCCGCAACCCAAAAGAATAAAATATTCTCACACAAGACACTAACCTGAATTATTCACCGCCAAGATGCAAAGACGCCAAATATGTTTAAAATGAATATGTTGCGGTGGAAAACAAAATCCTTAAATGGCATGCACGGCTTGGAATAATTACCTGTAGGAAACTTTTGTCAACATCCTCCAAGCCAGATAGTTAAAAGTTCCTGGCGGCTTGGCGACCTGGCGGTTTATGAATAGATCAGGCTAAACGGCTGGCGAAGCCTGCCTTAAGCGTTCCAGGGATATCTTATCCTGACCGGGGCCCCGCCTCTTGCGGCGGATTCCGCGGCGAAGATTCCCGGCAGAGTCATCCTCAGGCCTTCCTTCAGGGATACAGGCGGCCTCCCGCCTGTCCGCACCGCATACATAAATGATTCCAGCATCGCGAAATCCGCTCCCCCATGGCTGTCCTTCGCACCGTATCCCGGCCTTGCGAACCCCACGGGCAGCTCGTGCATCTTCCGTTCCGCATGGATGTCCTTTGAATAGAAGTATGTCTTGAATTCGGCTCCGCCCTCGCCGAATACGGGCGCGCGTTCGAAATACCCCTTCGAAGTGTAGATCCTGTAGCGGTGTCCGGAGAAGGGGGCGTTGTTGACGAAGCTCGTCAGCAGACGCACGACGACGCCGGATATTGTCCGGAAAATCGCGGCCATGGCCTCTCCCCTGCCCTCCTCCTTCTTTTCAAAGCCTGCCGTCCCCAGGCATGCCACAGTTTCGAGATCCTCGTCTATGAGGCGCAGCAGGGGCCCAAGCGAATGCGTGCAGTATTTTATGGACACAAACTTGGTCCGCCACGGAGTTTTTGCGAAAAGGCCGCGGACATCATGGACATATTCGGCCTCCATGTAGAAAGGCTCTCCGAGCGATCCGTCTTTTCTGAACTGCGCCGCCGCTTCGACAAATCCCCAGAAGTTCGGATTGGCGCCCGCCATGTAAAGCGCCTTCGACTTCAAATGCGCATCCCATAGACGCCGCGCCTCCCCGTAGCTGTTTACGACGGGTATTTCAGAGAGGACGCTCACCCCCGCATCGAGCGCCTGCACGCATAGGTCGGCGTGGAAGTCGGCAGGAGTTGCAACGATAAGCGCGTCCGGGCGGCAGGCATCCAGCATCGTAGCGACATCCTCATAAACCGGAACGCCGGGAACGTCTTTTGACGCCAGCTCACGCGCCTCTGCGCTGAAGTCGCAGATGGCCGCAGGCTCAAGACACGGAAATGATCTGGCCGCAAGATTGAAAAGATCGCGACCTCGGCCTCCATAACCGGCAATAGCGAGCCTCAGCTTTCCTGCGGATACAACTGTTTTGCCGGTCCGTCTGCCATGCCTAGGACCAGACGAACCGCTTATCTTCCTGCTCGATCCCTTGTTCATTCCGTACACCTATATATGCTCCATTCGCCTGCCAAAAGACATGCCGCTTAAGTAGGGGCTGGCTTTAGCCTGTCCCCTGATGTTGCAGGCTTCCGCCTTCGTCGGACTACGGCGGATCACTTAATCTTAATGCTCTGTCCGTCGTCTTCGACTTCGATGAACTGGGCCCGCTCGTCGGGCGCGCGGTTGGGACCGTGCAAGGCGAGCATGAGCCGTCCGTCAAGCGAACGGAAGAGCATGGAGTGGCCGCCGTCCTTCGAGTACAGGGGCTCCTTGTCCTGGCGCCACGGGCCTTCGATCCGGCCGTTTTCGGAGCGCGCGATCCCGATTGCGTAGCCGCCTGCGCCGAAGCTGCTCCACAGCATAAGCAGAACGCCGGTCCTGGTGCGGTACAAGAACGGGCCGTCGGTGACATAGGTCGGAAAACGTCTTGAATCGTTTTCCGCGGGCCAGGACGGCGCGCTCTTCCACGGCGCCTCGGATGCGTTGAAAAGAAATACCGGACGTCCCGCAGCCGCACGGAGGTCTGGAGCCAGTCGCATGGCCCACATACTTCCGTTGTGGACCTGCACCCATTCCTGGCAGAATACGATCCACGGCACCGAATCCTTATCGACATAAAGCGTGCCGTCGAGGCATTCCCAGTCCGGCGGCGTGACAGGTCCGTCGGTCAGAGGAAGATACGGACCCTCAGGCGCATCGGCGGCAAGTATCTGCGTCCCCCGGTAGCGGCATGGCGCCTTGAACGAGGCGAACATGAAGAATCGCCCGCCATAAGCATAGACCTCCGGCGCCCAGAAGTTCATCGTCGCCCAGAAACCTGGCGGCTGTCGGAACGCCGGAACCGGCCCCTCCCATTCTTCCAGATCGCGGCTGGAGTAGCAGTCGAAGCCCAGGCCGGGCCCCGACCAGGCGTTCTTCCCGTCCGTAGTGCCAAAGAGCAGATAGCGCCCCTCGTCGGGCAGAGGCAAGACGAACGGATCGCGAATATGAATATCGCCGCGAGGATGCCTACCTCTCCTGGATATCATTGGCTTCATCTCCTTGCTGTAATATGCTAAGATATCTTATCGACTCCAACCCTTCTCGTCTTTTTATTCATGCCCACGCCTAAAGCCAAAAACATACACCGGAGAGATACGTAGGGCAAGCTTCACCCGGCCCTGATTCTATAGCCGTAGCCCTCGACTTCAACGGACTTGGCTCGTTTGAGGCAATTCGCATTTGGATCGTTGATTTGTGCGCGCTGCGCTCAATCAACAGGCACGGTATTCCTCGCATGAAGAGCCTGCCCTTTGCGCGCGTCCGCCTTCGCCCGGCCACGGCGCGAAAGGGCGCGCGCAATTCGAGCATCAAGTAGCGCAGGTATTCTTACCTGCGGAATCGCAGACAGGAATGTCTGCGCCACTTAAAGGCAAGTTTCAGGAGGAGATCATCGTATTTTCTTGACGACGCCCGTTTAGCTGTTAGATTCCCCGCCATGAACAATGGGAAAAAAAATATCGGCGGCGGCTTCGATTTCGCGCTGTCAGGGATGCACGAAAAGATCGTCTCGGACAGCGTCACATCCTTCATCAGGAAGATCGGAAGGCCGTTCACGTTCGGCGAGGCCTGCGAGGAGCTTCTGCCGGGGCTCAGGCAGCTTCAAATCGAAAACGCAGCCGAACTCCTTGAAGACATGCTTCTGAATCATCATTGGATCGCCGACGTCAAGGACAAGGGCGATGACATGATTTTCACTCCTATGTCGACAATCTTCAACGGCGGATCGTTCTGCGTCACACCGTTCCAAGAAAGGATAAACGACGGCACCTTCTTCCCCGGCCACCTCTTCCACCCTTTCATTTCCATGGACGTCATAAACACCGACGCCGTGATCATTCCAGAAGACAGCTGCATGCAGATACCCAAGAAGATTGCAGAACTCCCGTTTCTTGAAGTCGGCACCGCCTGCTACACCGACAGGGATTCCTACGATCTGATCATCAACAGGGCCGACTTCGTTAAAACGGACGGCGCCGCCCAATTTCCCGGCATAAACGAAAAAATCTTGAAAGTCGAAGCTTACGACATGAAAGAATACTACAAGGAAGTATCGTTCGCACTTGGAGACACCATCCTGTTCACAGTCGAGGATTTTCACGCCGGGAAAATCAGGTTCAGGCGCATCCCCCAGAACGGGAGGCTGAATGACGGCGAGAAACTGGATTTTGGCTGGTTGAAAGACTTCCTGTCCGCCATGTTTGAAACTGTCGAGAACGAAGGGCCAGAGAGCAACATATTCAGACAGCTTACTTCCCTATACATGGGCAATCCATCGCTCCTAAAATCCCCGAATTTCAGCCTGATTGAGGCGCTCGGAGTCTCATGGAAGCTCAGACTGGCACACAACAGGTATGGCGAACCCATAATCTGGGATAAAGACCGCCCGATGCCGAAAAAAGGCAAGAAGAAATGAGCAATCTGCCTTTATTCAGCGCTCCGTTCCTGGCATCCAGATGGGAGAAGGAATTCCAAGAATTCAAAAGTTCCGGCAAGAACGCGGAAATCCGCGCGAAGCTCGCAAACTGGGCAGACAGGACAGTCCTCGGGGAAAAGGAGTCGGAAGCGGCATTCATGAAGCTTTTCTTCTCGGGAATATGGGGATACTCATTTCAAGCCGAGGAAAAAGGCGCGGCCTTTCAGTGCTATCCGCAATTCCCGGTATCCCGGGCAGGTCAGCAGGGAGGAACCGGCTTTGCCGATGCCGGACTCGGTTTTTTCGGCACGCAATCGCCCATCTCGGAAATCTCCCAGGTCATGTGCGAGTTCAAGGATATCCGCTCCGGCCTTGACCTGAAGCAGAACCGGAAAGGCAATGACCGATCTCCTGTCCGCCAGTGCCTCGACTATATCAGGGAAGCCAGGGCAAACCTCACCGGTAATGAGCTGGTCAGGCCTGCGTGGGGTGTCGTCACGGACATGAACGAGTTCCGGCTTTACTTCATAGAAAGAGGGGATTCGCAGTATCAGCGCTTTATCCTGAGACCTCTTGCTGGCGACGAAGAGGAATCGCTTCTTGCGGAAACCGAATCGGCCGCTTTCCTGAGGTTTTCATTCCTTAAGATATTCAACAAGTCGTCTCTTCTCTCCGAACGCGGTGCGTCGTATCTCGAAAAACTCCTGAAGGATCAGATTGTCCATGAAAAGGCTCTCGAAAAGGGTTTCTATCTTGAATACAAGGCGTACCGGGAGTTCCTATACAAGGCCATATTGAATGCGAATCCAGGCTTCAAGGGAACCAAGGGCAGGCTTGTCCGGCTTACCCAGTGCTTCCTCGACCGCTGTCTTTTCATCCTTTTCTGCGAGGACATGGGCAAGTCACTGGAATTTCCATGCGACATCCTGCGGGATGTGATGATCCAATACAGCCGCGACCAGTTCTACAACCCGGACGACAATCTGCCCTGGGAACGCCTCAAGAACATCTTTGCCGCGATGCGCGACGGCGGAATGTTCGGAACGCATCGGATAAACCGCTTCAACGGAGGACTTTTTGAAAGCATCCCCGAGCTCGAGAAGTTGAAGATTCCCGCGTTTGTCTTCTGCGAGAAAAATCAAGGCGCCGGCGGAGAGGAGACTCTCCTGGCACACCCGAAGACGCTGCTCTACTTCTCGGCAAAATACAACTTCGGCATAAAGGACGCAGGCCATTCACGGGTCATTGACTTCTACGCCCTCGGCCGCATATTCGAGCAGTCCATCACCGAACTTGAAATCATGGAGGCGGAGGCCGACGGCCGTCCTTCCATAAACCTGCTCTCGAAACGAAAGCGCGACGGCGTCTACTACACCCCGGAATGGGTCACGGAATACATCGTAAGAGAGACGATCGGAGCAAGCCTGCAAAGCATCAAGGACAGCCTCGGCCTGCGCGATGAAAAACGCCCCGACGACAAAGACATCGCCGAATACAAGGCCTTCCTCAGGGACAGACGGCGCACGGCAAGGGTTGCGGGCGAATGGCTCAAGGCGCTGAAGGAATACCGCCTTCGTCTGGAGCACTTCAAGGTTGTCGATCCCGCATGCGGGTCGGGAGCATTCCTGATACAGGCGCTGGACTTCCTAAAGCACGAGCACCGCTGGGTCGTCGATGAAATGGAGAGGGTGGAAACCGGCCAGGGCGGGCTGTGGGACCCTGATGCCGTCATCAACAGCATCCTCTCGAACAACATCTACGGCGTCGACATCAACCCCGAGTCCGTGGAGATTGCGAAGCTCGCGCTCTGGATGCACACCGCCTCGCCCGGAAAGCCGCTTTCGAGCCTCGACCACAACATCCGCTGCGGAAATAGCCTCGTATCCGCGGATTTCGCAGCTTTCTACGGGCAAAAACATGACACCCTCTTTGAAGCGGCCGACGAAAACTTCAAGGAGCGCGTCAATCCATTCGACTGGGAAAAGGCATTCCCCGAAGTCTTCCTTCGCGGCGGCTTCGACTGCGTCGTCAGCAACCCGCCGTATGTCAAGCTCCAGAACTTCAGGCGCGTCCACGAGGATGTAGCCGACTACCTCGTCAATGCGAAATCCGCAGATGGAAAACCCATCTACCAAAGCACGCAGTCCGGCAACTTCGACCTGTATCTCCCGTTCATCGAAAAGGGGATCCGCCTCCTCAAACCCGGCGGCCAGATGGGATTTATTGCTCCAAGCCTCTGGATGAAAAATGAATATGGCGCTGCGCTCCGCACCAAGCTCAAGCTTGACAAAAATCTCGACAGATGGATTGACTTCAAGAACTTCCAAGTCTTTGAAGAGGCTATCACCTACACCGCCCTCCAGTTTTTCAAAGGGGCGGCGTTGGATGAAGTCAAATGCTGCTTCGCGCCGGGCGGCGATGTCTCGCAGATCAACTGGCAGACCCCGCATGCAATCGTCAAATATGCGGGCTTGCCCGACGACGAACCCTGGAACCTTATGCCGGACCGAGAAAGGAATCTCATAGAAAAACTCAAGAAGAATTGCAGAACGCTCGGAGATGCTAAATGGACGAAGCAAATATTTCAAGGTTTGATCACCAGCGCGGACAGCATCTACCATCTCGTGCGAATTTCGCAGGGCAGATACCGGACAAAGGCCGGAGATGAGGTGGCGATTGAAGATGCCGTCATGCGCCCTCTCGTTTCAGGACCGGAAGCCAAGCGCTACCAGTTGCCAAAGACCGATACATATCTCCTTTTCCCCTACGATCTCTCCGGGAAGAAGCCGCAATTAATGCCGGAAAAGATTTTCAAAGAAAAGTTCCCCAACGCATGGAATTACCTGAAAGCAAACGAGCAAGAACTCAGGGCAAGGGAAAACAGGAAATTCGATGACTCCGACTGGTATCGCTTCGGAAGAAACCAAAACATTGACAAGCAGGAGTTTCCGAAATTAATGGTTCCACGTCTTGTTTTACGGTTATTTTGCGCGATGGATCTTGATGGAAAATTCTTCATAGACAATGTCGATGTAGGCGGGATATTAGTTTCAAAACCAGAAGACTTGTCATACTTGGCTGGGATAATCAACTCTCCTGTATGCAATTTCGTCTGGCGACGTATTTCAAAGCCGTTTCAGAATGACTATTACTCGGCCAACAAACAGTTCATCTCGCCTTTGCCGATGCCGGATGCGACGGATGAGGAGAAGAATCAAGTTGCGGAATTCGCAAAGTGCTTGCAGGAGCTACACACGAAGAGGCGGGACTTGGTTGACAAGTTCGACGGGAGGCTCAACGGCACGCAGACAACAGAGGATAAACGGAGCGATTCGTGGCTCTGGGCGGATCTCGCCGCCACTTTCGACTCAAGGACGAAGATCTGCGGAGGAAAAGAATTTGCAAAGAAGGAAATGGAGCAGAAACGCGAGGCGCACTACCTCGAACTTGACGAAAGGCTCTCGGCCGGCTCATCAATCACCGTTGTCAACGATGACGATGAAACATCCCTGAAGATCAACGGGATCGAGGCCTTGAAGCTTTTCACCGGTTCCGAGACCGCGTTCATCGCCGCGCAATGGCGGCACAAGACGAGGGACTTGAACGTCAGCGGCAAATTCACGGCGAAACAGCTTGTCTCGGACCTGCTTTCTCTCCGCAGATGCGAGAACCGCGAACTCAAGGGTTGGTTCGTCGAGACCGACAGGCAGATCGAAGCGCTAGATGTCGAAATCGCGGCCAAAGAAAAAGCCTTGAACGACCTCGCCCACAAGCTCTACAAGCTCACCCCGGATGAGATAAAGCTGGTGGAATGCGATTAAAACCAAAATGAAAAACGGAAGATGGGAAATATGTATGGCGTTTTTACGAAAACTTCGTTTGCAACAAAATAACACTCCGATTGCCATATGCCGGAAGAATCAAATTATTGTATGAGGAACTCGAAAAGATCGCCGAGTGGGAGAAATATCTTGCGGAACTTTACGAGACCAACAAAAAACTCCCGAGGATGAGGGAAGTCCTGGACAGGATCGCCGGCAGGAGGACGAAGATCATATAGTCCCTTACGGTGCGACTTGGAAAACGTTAAGGATCTTCGGGGCAGACGTCAATCCTTGCGCAGGGGGAAATTCTCCCACAGTCTTGCAAGGAGCGACTTCTTCGCCTCTGGGAGTCCGTCTTTGAAGCGGTGCACGATCGGCAGGTCTTTCACCCTCCCGCCGAAGTGCTTCAATATTTTAAGATTGTTCTTTGCGGACTGGTAGGCGGGGTCTATTTCCAGCGCCTTCCTCAACAAGGCCTCAGCCTGGTCGGGTCTGCCGAGTTCGAGGTGGCAGACGGCCATGCTGTTTAACATTTGCTTGTGCCGCGGAAACTTCTCCTGGAGCCTTTCATAGATTTCCAAGGCCTTGGCGGAGTTCTTCTTCTTGAGCTGGCGATCGGCCTCGTAAAAGTCGTCCTGATGCTCGACATAGTCGTCCAGGGAACCGCCGGTATGGTCGCGGATTTGCTTCTCTAAAACTGCAAGATTTCTTTGCGCATTCTGCCTGCATTCCTTTTCCGACTCGGGCAGGAGCCCGATGCCTTTCCGATAGGACATGACTGCATCCTTGAACTGGTTCAGTTCCTCATGGCAGAGCCCCTTGTTGAAATATGCGAGTCCGTCATCCGGGCAAATCGAGATCGCCTTGTCCAGGAATTCCAACGCCTCTGCATATTTGGACTGAGCCATCCTGACAACGGCCGCGGCAGAGAGGACTTCACAGTTGTCCGGGTGCGCCTTCAGGAGCGGAGCAATTGTTTTCTCCGCCTCGGCGAACTTGCCGTCCTCGGCAAGCTCGACCGCCTGATCGGCCTTTCCTTCGATGAATTCAGACTTGCCTGACTCAACCGTGACAAATTCAAGCTCCTTGACGTCCTTCCCGGATCTGGCCGCCTCAAGGTTCAATTTTGCCGGGGCATATCCGGGATCGGCGTCAATGGCCTTTTCAAAATACCTTACGCCTTCGTCCCTCCTCCCGAGGAACATCAGGCATGTCCCGATGTTGTTCATTGTCTGGACGTGGGCCGGACATCTCGCATGGCACTCCTCGAAGATCGGCAAGGCCCTTGCGTATTCACGGCTGTCCATCAATGCCACGGCCTCGTCAAACCTGTCGCTGTTGGCCAGGTACTCGCCGATGCTCAAGCCGCTCGTCTTCTTGATGCTGCGGGCGAGCAGATCTAGGAGCTTCTCGGCCTCCTTGACGTAATCCTCCTCCGGGTCTCCATAGAGGACGACCTTCTGCGCGGCCCTGATCGCGTTCTTCACGTCGCCAAACTCCCTGTGGCAGCCGAGCTTGTTCGAATAAGCCTCCACAAAATACGGGAAGATTTCTATGGCCTTGTCGAAGTGTTTGAGAGCTTTCCTGAAGTCATCCCTTTTGACTTCCAGGACTCCGGCGCAGAAATGCACATTTTGATTCATCGGGTGTTCAAGCAGCAGCTTGGAGAGCTTCTTTTCGGACTCTTCGAGCTGTCCGGACTCGATCATGTCGGCGATCTTCTCTATCTCATCGTCCACCCGCTGGTCGAAAACGGCTATAAAATGCTTGTCCCTCTCCCTCGGGGGAGAGTTCCTTGTCTTCCCGGCCGCGTATCTTTCGGACGCCTCGTAATGCCCGCAACCCTCGCATACGGAATTCCTGATGGACGCGCAGCAAGGCGGGCATATTGCTTGGCCGCCATGCCTCCTGCAAATCCTTTTTCCCTTGGCCTTCCCGCAGGCCGCGCATTTCTGCTTCATAAATATCAACAAGTTGAATAAATGGTTGTTCGCTTCTTCTCCCGATACCTTTGCTCAGGCATTTAGGAAAGTCAAGGAAATTTGCCGAACCTGGAAGATATTACTCCTTCTAAACTGAAATTGGTCGGCGGATATGAATTAAGGATGATCGAGTTGCAGAAGAGTGCCGCTCTGGCGGGGAAATCCGCCAGTCCTGTCGGGAAGAAACTTGAAGTAGCGCAGGTATTCCTACCTGTGATGCCGCAGACAGGAATGTCTGCGTTACTTCAGGCGAGTTTCAGAGGAGTGCCGCTCTGGCGGGGAAATCCGCCAGTCCTGTCGAACAGAAACTCGATGGAGGGCGAAGCCGTGCTGAGCCGCGGTTGAGCTCGGCTCAACCCTCCGGAAGACGACAAAGATAACGACAAAGTTCGCGACAAAGATGGGCGAGTTTCAGGGGAGACACATTCCTCTACAAATGGATGGAGGCCTTCACTTCCGGCTCATTGTAAGGTTGTCTATCACCATTCCTGGGACAGGGCCGAGGGAAACTTTCGGGAACTGGATGTTCCATGGCTGCCTGCAGACGCTCAAGGTGTCTATCGCCCGGGCACAACAGGCGACCGGCATTGATTCGGGAATCTGAGCCGCCATAATTTCCGTGCCGTCGACAGCAGCATGCAGGTCTTTGCCGTTCCACCATATCCGCAACGTGTGCCAGGCCTTCTCGGGCTTCAATGTCCAGTTTTTTTCGGAGATCTTCACGCCCGTGGTTTTCTCAGGCTGCCTTGGATCGCCCGTTTTCTCGGTGATCTGGCCGAAAAGGACAATCTTGTCTCCGGCAATCCTCAGGAAGATATCTTTAATAGGTGATAGCGCCGGCGTGCCCGCGCTCGCCGCTCAGCTCCCTCGGCTACGAATGGGCCGGGGTCCAGAACATGGCATATCTGCTTGCAGACGCGGAGGATCTGGCCAGGGAGGCGATGCGGCTCATGGAGGAGCAGGAGAAGCCGATTGTGGAGGTGCTCTGCGAGCTGGCACCGCCGCTGGTGCATTTCCCCGACAACCTTTCGAGCGACAACCTGACCGGCTACTACGACGAATTCATGGCGCCGACACATCGCCGCCGCCTGGCGCCGCTGCAGGCCGCCGGAATCAAGATCGTGCCCCATCTCAACGGCACGGTCCGCGGACTCCCACCGAAGCTGTCGCCGGCCGGATTCGACGGCGTCGAGGCGCTTACGCCCCAGCCGGTCGGCGACCTTACACCGGCCGAGATTCGGGCTGTCGCGGGCAGAGACGATCTAATCCTCTGGGGCGGAGTGCCGGGAGCGCTCTTCCCAAAGACATACACGTGGGACGTCATGCGCCGACACATCGAGAATGTCCTTGCGGCATGGGACGGCCAGCCCTTCGTACTCGGCGTGGCCGACCAGGTTCCGCCCGACGGCGACATCACATTCTGCACGAAAATCGCGGAGCTGCTACGCGTTCAGATTTCCTGACCCGCCCCCATGAAGTTTTCTAAAGCCATGGAAAATGCCCTTGTGGCTTTTCAGCGAAGGGCGCCGGAAATCTGAAATGAGATACCTTCATGAGTCGGTATTTCCCCACATCTCTTTTTTTACACGGATTAGAATGTCTGGGGTTTGAAATGGCGCAGGCCCTTGGCTGTCCCACCCCGGTTCGAACAGGGACGACCAGACTCAAAATCTGGGATGCTGCCGATTACATCATGGGACAAGATGGCTGCCCGGTTAGGATTCGAACCTAGAATCTCCTGGTCCAGAACCAGACGTGCTACCAATTACACCACCGGGCAATAAAAAAGGCGAACCCTTTATCAGGATTCGCCTTGACTGTATGGCGGATGATTCCGAAGAGTTTACGACATAAAGTCAAGGCGTGACGAAGCCGCCGCCTGGGCGGTCTCCAACTGCGCCATGACTTGTCGCTTATTCTTCATCTTATGAACCTTGATGACTGGCCCACCTGACGAACTTGCGCCCCTGCAGGCCGATCTGCTTATATTTGGCCGAATTATACGATATTCATTCTAATTAGTCAAGCCCATTTATAAAAATCCGAATTCATACCTTCAAAGGCTTCACCCACTTACCCTTTGCCGCGCCCTTGTAGAGTGCTTCCATGACCGCGCTGCGCGCCGCAGCCTCGGCGGCCGTCACCAGCGGGAAATCCAACTTCCCTTCGACCGAGTCAAGGAAAAGATCAAAGGCGTGGGGCAATGCCGGAGGAAGCTGGGTCCATGGCTGCTTCCCGTCGGCGCCCGGCACCTGGCTGCTCTGGAAGAAAAGCTGGTCGTTCACGACATATGCATGGCCTTCGGTCCCGCTGATCTGGAGCTTCACAGGATCCGCGACGTCGACCCAGCCGGCGGCCATGGTGGCGCGCACTCCGTTCGCGAACTCCAATATGCCTTCGCCGGACTCGTCGCATTCCCCGTAGCGCCTAGTGACAACCTGGATCGACGCCGTCGCCCTGGCGACATCTCCGAATATCCACATAAGGATGTCCAGGACATGCGTGCCCAGGTCGCCGTAGGCGCCGCAGCCCGCGACCGCCGGGTCAGCCATCCAGCGCCAGTCGGTGTCGAACCATCCGCCGAGCGACCCCTTGTGGCAGTTGCTGTGGCGCGCCCTCGTGACCTTGCCGAACCATCCCTTCCGCACTGCATCGCGCAGGAACTGGTGAATCGGACTGCCGCGCATGAAATATCCGGTCTGGAACTTGACCCTGGCCTTTCTGATCGCACGGCTCATCCTCCTGGAATCCGCCGCGCCCATGCCGAGTGGCTTCTCCACGAACATGTGCTTCCCCGCCCCGGCCGCGGCCAGGACAAGCTCTTCGTGCCGGTTCGTCTCGGAGCAGACGACCACGGCCCCAACTTCCTTGCTGCTCCAAACCTCTGCGAGATCCGCAGCGACCGGCGCGCCTAGTTCGTCGGCGTTCTTCTTTGCCCTGGCATCATCATGATCCCAGACGGACACCACCTTAATGCCGGCCCTCTCCTTCATGCGCTTGATAAATCCCGGCGTGTGGATGTGGGCGCAGCCGACAAGAGCGAGATTTGTCATTTCCTAACTCCTTTAGATTAACAATGGCGGGATGGTTTCAAGACTTGGTTCTGCAATATTTGGTGTCGGGTGTCGGGATGACGCCCGACTCATGACTCCCGGCAACTGGAATCCGGCATCTTGAATCCGAAACCCGACACCTGAACACTGACACCCGAAACCTCTTCCTACCGAATCGTCTTACTTCCGCTTCTTCGGGCGCGCCGGCTTGCCTGTCCTGGCGGACTCGTAGATGGCGTCCATCAGTTCGCTTTGTATGATCCCGTTCCGCGGAGTGGTGCGGGGTTCGGCGCGGCCGAGGATCGCGTCGATGAAGTTGTCGTTCGGCGACTGCGGTTCGCCTTCGATCCGCGGATACTTCACGTCCTTGCCGTCGCCCTTGGAGACCCTGATCCAGCTCCCGCCCCAGCCGTCGATGTCGATCTTGCCCTTGTCGAAGATGAAGGACATGTGCGCGTCGCTCTTGGCGCAGTTGCCGCTGATCGCGATTGCGGCCATCACGCCGTTCTTGAACCGGACGTTTATAGTGGAGTTGATGTCCACCTTGGTCCCGCAGTTGTCGACGAACGCAAAGACTTCGTCCACGTCGGACTCGACGGACCAGCAGAGGCTGTTGAGCAGATGCGCGCCGCTGTCGTATGCCTGGCCGCCCCCGGAGAGCTTCGGATCCTGTCGCCACATGCCGGTCGTGAAGACCTTCCAGTTCTGCGAGAGGTAGCCGGTGACGATCTCCAGCCTGCCGAGCGAGCCGTTGCGGATGGTCTCCCGGAGGTAGTTGAACTCCGGCGAGCACGGCGTGTTGTAGGCGATCGTGAACACCTTCTTCTTCTCCTTGGCCATCCTGTCCAGCTTGTGCGCGTGCTCCGCGTTGGTTACCATGGGCTTCTCCATCAGCACATGGCATCCGGCGTTCATCGCCTGGACGGCCTGCTCGTAATGGAGAGTGTGCGGCGTAACGATGGTTACGGCGTCGGGTTTCGTCTCGGCATACATCCTTGCGGGATCGGTGAAGACCGCCGGCCTCGGGGAATAGTCCTTCAGGCAGCGGTCTATGTAGGAGTTCACTATCTGCTCGCTGACGTCGCAGCATGCTACGATGGCCACGTCCTTGTTCGCCTTGAAACGGTTCGCGTGCGCCCCGGCCATGCCGCCGCACCCCAGGATCGCCACCCGGACAACACCCTTGCCCTTTGCCATTTTCCTGCTCCTTGTTTCGATTTGAAAGACTCTTGAGAATCCCGCTCCCATCCGCCCTCCGTCTTGAAAGACGGCAGCAATGCCCTTGCAGGATAAGTTACCGATACAACTTTCAAAATCCAATGCGACGCCTTATTTTACTAATCTGAGACTTTCGGCGGCCTAGGACTGAAAAGACGGCGGCGCAGTTCGGCGGACGGGCACTTCAAGATTTATGCCGGACGCGAAAATCTGAAGACGAAAGCAACCATTGAAAATGCTGAGGGCTGAATGATTCCATCACAGATATCGGGGCTGCTTGATCTGCGGCCGCTTCCGGCCGAGGGCGGATTCTACAGTGAGACCTACAGGAGCGGGATCGTCCTTGGCGTCGGCGGAAAGAGCTGCGGAACCTGCATCTACTACTTTTTACAGGGCAATGACAGGTCGGCGTGGCACAGATTGAAGTCCGACGAGATATGGTTCTACCATGCCGGATCGGCGGCAATCCAGCTGCTACTCTTCCCGGATGGCCGCTTCGAGGAACGTCACATCGGCGTGAATTTCGAATGCAAGGAGCGCCCGCAGGGCATCATCCCCGCGGGCACCTGGCAGACGACATTCCTAAAGGGTGGGTACCACGACTCTTGGGGCCTCTTCTCCACAGTCGTCTGCCCGGGGTTCGAATTCTCCGACTACGAGGCCGGAAAGTCCGAAGATCTCGTGAAGGAATGGCCCGCAGCCAGGAAGAAGATGGAAGCGTTCGGGATGCTGTAGCTTGAATTATTTACGATTCGCAGTTTTGCCGGTCGGAAACTTAAGTGCGGCTATTTCTTTGCCTCTCCGGCCTCGCCGCCGGCTATGCTCGCGGACTTAATGTAGTCAAGCTTTGGGAATTCCTTTTCGAGGTATTCGTTGCCCTCGGTCTGCATCTTCATCTGGTTGGGGCCTTTGCCCTTAGGTGCGCCTTCGCCGTATTCCGCGTAAAGCGAATCAACGACGTCCATGCCCTCGACGACCTTGCCGAACGGCGAGAAACCCATCTTGTCGAGGAAGGCGTTGTCCTTGAAGTTGATGAAGACCTGTGTGGTGCGGGAGTTGGGGCCTGAAGTCGCGAAGGTGATATAGCCCCTCTTGTTTGACTCCTTCACCGGGTCGTCCTCGATTCTCGCCTCGCGCCAGGCGGCGTTCAGATCCTTGTCGCCGTTGATCCCGAACTGGACCATGAAATTGCTGACGACCCTGAAGAAGCGGCAGTTGTCGTAGTAGCCGTTCTTGACGAGGTTGTAGAAGCGGTCGGCGCCTAGGGGCGCCCAGGCGCGTGTGACTTCGACGGTGAACGGCCCCTTCGACGTGTCGAACTTCACCTTGTAGGTGTCCGGGGCGGTCTCCTTGAGGGAGGCCGGATTCGAGAGCTTGCCCTTCGCATCCTCTCCGAACGCGGCAGCACAGGCGAGGAGGAGGAACGCTGGAAGCAGTTTTGAGATCATGGCTAGATCCTTTCAATATTAAAGTTTGATTTCCTTACTTCGAACGACAAGGCGATAAAAATATTCCGGCCGCTAGAAAAATCAATAGGCTTATGGTCTGAAGGGAGAAACCTGCAGACCGGGAATGACGCCATAATGCTTGCTGTTCCCGGTACATATCGCCAGTGAAAATTCCGAAGCGGTAGCCGCTATCAAAGCGTCTGCCATATCCATGCCCGATTTAAGCGAATGCTCCTCAATGTAAATCATGGCCCTATGGGAAATGTTTTCATCAATAGGGAAGATCTTAAATCCCACTTCAAGAAGGAGCCTCTTGATCGCCAGCAGGTCATTCTTGTCCCTCGCCCCCTTCAGCAGTTCCATGTAGGATACGGCGGAGATCTGGAGTTCCTGGCATTTGTCTATGGCGGCTGCCGCCTTTCCATCTCAAATCAAGGACTGTCGCATTCATATACTTCTCCAAGTGTCCACTTTCCAGTATACACTTGTCTGTTAAAATATCAAGACTCGCGGAGCGGCCGGGGCCGATTTCAGATTTCCCTCACTTCCGGTATCCGTCCGGGTGTTTCTTCGCCCATTCCCATGCGGAGGAGATGACTTGTGCGATGTCCTCGTATGCGGGCTTCCAGCCGAGCTCCTTTTTTGCGCGGCCGGAGGAGCCGATGAGCCTGGGCGGATCGCCGGGGCGGCGGGGAACGGTCTCGGCGGGGATATTGCGGCCGGTCACTTTCCTAGCCGTCTCGATGACTTCCTTGACGCTGTTTCCGTTTCCGGTGCCGAGGTTGTAGCAGCCGGAGTTCCGGACGTGGAGCGCCAGTTCGTGCGCCTGCGCCAGGTCGAGGATGTGGATGTAGTCCCTGATGCAGGTGCCGTCGGGAGTGGGGTAGTCGTCGCCGAATATCTTGATGCTGCCCCTCTTCCCGAGGGCGACCTGGAGGATGAGCGGGACGAGGTGCGTCTCGGGCCTGTGGTCCTCGCCGAACTTGGCGGTGGCGCCGGCGGCGTTGAAGTATCTGAGCGCCGCATATTTGAGCCCGTGGATTTTCTCATACCACTTGAGGGCCTTCTCGAACATGAGCTTCGACTCTCCGTAGGGGTTGATGGGATCCTGCTTCTCCGTCTCCGGGATAGGAACCTGCGTCGGTTCCCCGTATGTCGCGCATGTGCTTGAGAACACGAAAGTCTTGACTTTTCCTTCGACTGCGGCGTCGAGGAGGTTGATTCCCGCGCCGAGGTTGTTCCTGAAATATTTTGACGGGTCGGCCATGGATTCGCCTACGAGGGAGAAGGCGGCGAAGTGCATTATGGCGTCGAACGCGCCCTTCTTGACGACGCCGATGATGTTCTCCCGGTCTGCGAGGTCGCCGTGTACGAATTCGGCCCGCGGATCAACGGCGTCCCTGTGACCGGTGGCCAGCGAGTCGAAGACGGCGACTTCGTATCCGCGGTCGAGCAGGTATTCGGCGCATGCGCTGCCGATGTATCCGGCGCCGCCGGTGACAAGTATTTTCATGACGGCCTTCCTTGTGGCTGAAAAAGTTCGCGGCCGGTTGAATAACCGGCTTCATACTGTATTTTCTGCACTCGTAAATTCAACAAAGGGGGACTTATGGCTCTCGAACTTTCGTATGTGATAATAACGCCGTACACGATACTGAAGTCGCGGACGGGGGGGGTGATAGCGCGTCTTCTTTCGAGGACGGACGTTGAGCTGGTCGGGGCGCAGATTTTCACGCCGTCGCAGGAGCTCGCGGACAAGTATGCCGACGAAATCGCCCGGCAGAACGTGGGCAAGGACAGCACGGAGAAGCTGCTGTCGGACTATGTGCGCGCGAATTTCGCACCCGCCAACGGGAACCTCCGCCGCGTGATGATGCTGCTCTTCAAGGGCGAAAACGCCTGTTCTAAGCTGTATTCCGTAGCCGGAAAGATAACGGCCGAGACCAGGACGGGCGAGAAGAACATAACCGGCGAGTCGATCCGCGACACCTACGCCGACCTCGTGTTCAACCAGGACGGCAGCCTGCAGTATTTCGAGCCGGCGGTGCTCACCCCTGCGACGCAGCAGTCGGCCCTGGGCAAGCTGAAGATTTTCGCGGAATTCGCGGCCGGGGCGCCGAACATCGTCTCGAACTACCAGTGCGAGGACAAGAAGGAGGCGGAGCGGACGCTTGTGATCATCAAGCCGGACAACTGGCGCTTCCCGAGCTCCAAGCCGGGCAACATCATAGACATGTTCAGCCGCACCGGCCTCAGGATAGTCGGATGCAAGATATATCAGATGTCGGTGGCGGACGCGCTTGAGTTCTACGGCCCGGTAAGGGACGTCCTCCGCGAGAAGCTGGCGCCGAAGATCGGCCAGCAGGCGAAGGAGATTCTCGAGAAGGAACTGCAGCTCAAGCTCAAAAGCGAGGACGAGAAGATCCTCACTGGGTCGGTCGGGATGGAGTACGCCGACAACGAGTTCTCCAAGATCGTCGAGTTCATGTCCGGCCTGAAGCCGGAGAACTGCCCGCCGCAGAAGCTGAACGACCCCGGCCTGGTCAAGTGCATGGTGCTGGTCTACGAGGGCAAGAACGCGGTCAAGAAGATCCGCGACGTGCTCGGGCCGACCGATCCGACAAAGGCGCCCGCCGGCACCATCCGCAGGGAGTTCGGATACAACGTGATGATCAACACCGCGCACGCCTCCGACTCCCCGGAGAACGCGAAGCGAGAGATGGAGATCATAAGGATACAGAAGAACGGAATGCCGCAGATAATAAACGATTTTCTGAAGGAGTACAAGCCATGAAGGAAATCCAGAAGACCCATTGCGCGATGGGCGGAGTGGAGCCGTCCGCCACGCTCGCAATCACATCGAAGGCGAAGTCAATGATCGCCGCGGGCGAGGACGTATGCAACATGTGCGCGGGCGAACCCGACTTCGACACGCCGCAGCACATCAAGGACGCCGCCGTGGAGGCGCTGAGGAAGGGCGAGACGAAATACACGCCCGAGAGCGGGCTTCTGAACCTGCGCAAGGCGATCTCCGAGAAGCTGCTGGCCGACAACAAGCTGAGCTACGCCCCCGAGCAGATTGTGGTCGCCCCCGGCGCGAAGTTCAGCGTCTTCTGCGGGGTCGCGGCGCTCTGCGGCAAGGGCGACGAAGTCATCCTCCCCTCGCCCTACTGGCTGAGCTACTACGAGATCATCAAGGCGGCGCAGGCCACGCCGGTCGTCCTCCCGTGCAGGGCCGAGGACAACTACGAGCCGGCCTTGGACGAGCTAGAGAAGGCGGTGACGCCGAACACGAGGCTGATGATCCTCAACACCCCGAGCAATCCGACAGGCGCGGTCTACAGGAGGTCCACGCTGGAGAAGATCGCGCAGATCGCGGTGAAGCACAATTTCATGGTGCTCTCCGACGAGATTTATGAAAAGCTGGTCTACGACGCAGAGTTCCCGCACGTCAGCATCGCGTCCTTCTCGCCGGAGATTGCGGCGTTGACAATAACCGTCAACGGGTTCAGCAAGGCGTTCGCGATGACCGGCTGGCGCCTCGGCTACATGGCCGCGCCTCAATGGCTTATAAAGAAGGTCGCCGCGCTCCAGAGCCATACGGCTTCGCATCCGACCACCTTCGCGCAGTCCGCGGCGGTCACGGCGCTCAAGGGCGACCAGCGGCCCGTCGAGGAGATGCGCAAGGCCTTCTCGCAGCGGCGCGACCTCATATACGGCCTCCTGAGCCGGGTGCCCGGCCTGAAGTGCATACGTCCGCAGGGCGCGTTCTACATATTCTGCGACGTCTCATCCTTCGGGATGGGCTCCTGGGAGTTCTGCGAAAAGCTGCTCAACGAGAAGAAGGTCGCGGCGATACCCGGCAAGCCGTTCGGCGCCGAAGGCAACATCCGCCTCTCATACGCGTGCTCCGACGAGACAATCAAGAAGGCGTGCCAGAGGATCAAGGAGTTCTGCGCAGGTATTAAGAAGTAGCTTGCATGTCCCGCAAGTTATTTTGACGTCCGTTTTTGTTTATTTGCCGCTCGCGCACGGGGGATCGTGCAATGCTTCCACAATTTCCGGCGGCGAGGCGATTCCCATGGGCTTCAGCTCATAGGCGTCGAAGTCTTTCCGGTGGATTCTGTCGAACGCGTTGCCCCTGTGGCCGAAGGCGGTGATTTCGAGCTTGTGTCCTCCGGGTTCGAGCCTGCCGAGTCCAAGCCGGTATGGAGCGAAAGCGATCCTTCCGGCGTGGCGGCCGTCCAAGGAGACAGCGAGCAGCGGTGCAGGATCAGGAACTACATGTAGAACCGCTGGGCCGCCGCCGGCCGAGAAGTTACATTCGTATATGGCATTGCCCGTATAGAAAGGAAGCCCCTGCCCAGTCCAGTCGCCCCAGCGAAGTTTTCTGACAGGCGGAACTATTCGTGCTGCCATGCCATGCAGTTCAACGCCGAAATCGCCCAGCAGGTATGCCCATTCCAGTTCGGTCCGCCTAGTGAAGACCGTGGTCATCCGCAGCGTGTGGACGCCCGGTGCCATAGCTGGAAAATCCAGGCGGCGGATCGCCTCGTCCACCCAGAATCCGCGGTCGGCATAGGGGAACGGCGAACCGTCGAGCTCCATTACCCATTCGGACGGCTGCTCCAGAGCGAGCTGGCAGCCGGACAATCCGATGCCGGTCCTGATCTCGAACTCCAGCATGAGCGTGCCGAGCGAAGGCGACGGCGAAATGTCGGTCCAAGGCTGCGCGCAGTAGCTTCGCCGGACCTGCAGTCCGTGCCTGCGGCGGATTTCGTCCTCGATGCTGCGAAGTTCCTGGCGTGTCCGCCAGGATTCTTCATTCCAGCGCCAGCGCGCCAAGTCAAGCGGTAGGACATTTGGTTCCTCCAAGCGGACCGGGACAGTTTGCGCGAACTTCGCAGTTGTCCGCCAACGCTTCGGCGCCGCCGCGGCAGCCCCATGGCCCGGGCGCCTCGGCGAAAGCTCAGCCAGAAAATGCCCGTGCGCGGGGATGTCCCGCGTGATTCGCGTCCATCCTTCTTCGAAGTCGGATTGGAGCGCTTCAGTCGTTCCCGCAAGAGTGTCCAGCAATGCGACATCCCAGCGGCCATTGACCCTTATGATTGTGCCGCCGGCATCTTTCACTAAATCGGTATTGCAGACGAACAGATATCTTTTGTCGCCCTCCTGGCGGAGCTGGCCTACGAGCGAGGCGGAGGGTTCTCCTTCCGGCGTGGCGGCCGAGAGTTCGCGCCACGGCGACAGCGAGTCGAGGACTGCGGACTTCGCAAACGGGATGCGGCGGCAGCGCTCGGCAAGACGCGCCGCGCGGTCCGAGGGATTCACGTCGACAAGTCCGGGGACGTCTCCGGCGAAGAAAATGCTTCCGCCGGAATCGGCGAAGGCCTCTAGCCGCTTGAGCGTCGAACCGCGTATCGTGAGAAGAGGCGGGACGATCACGGCGTCATAGCTCATCTCCCCGACGCGGAATCCGGGGGTGCCGCCTGCCTGTCCCGGAAGCAGAGATTCGGCAAGGAAGTCAAAGTCGATCAGAGCGGTGAGCAGCCATTCGGTCAGATCCGAGAACTGTCTTTCCATGCGGTTCCGTTCAGCGGCGGTTTCGCTACGCGGCCCGAAGCGGAGCCAGTAGGACTCTACCGGGTGGATTACCGCAACATGGACGACGGGGCGGCCGCGGGAGAGGATGACGTTCAGGCGCGAGAAATGATCCTCCAGCATCCGCCATTCGCGCCACCATGGCTGCTGGCTTGAGATCGGGCCGGGGCAGTCGCGCTTCGCTTCGCCGCGCATCGAAACCCAGGAAAGATGCGGGACGCGCCGTGTCACGCCTAGCGCCGCCTGCCAGTCGCCAAGCCGCTTGAAGGCGGCGAACGTGCAGCCCCATCCGGTCAGGCCGTAGAGTTCGGAAACGACTCCGGGGCGTCCGAACTGCCGCGCCGCGCTCTGCGCCTGCTTTGCGGTGTTGAGCTGAAGACTCATGCCCAGTATGTCTACCCCCGGCAGCTGCATGGCCCGGTATCCGCGCATGGCTTCGCCGTCGTAGACGGTCTGTTCGTCCAGCGTGCTTTCCTCGACGAGATGGCCGGTCGAGGCGATTCCGTGTACATCGCACCAGTCCCGGATCGGCTCGAGGAATCCGGCCACGAAACGTTCCGCGGCATGGTCGTGGTAGCGCCAGCGGGCAATCGAGGCGCGGCCGTCCGCCAGATCCCACACGAGCTCCGGAAGGCTGTCGAGGAGGTCTTCCCCGTATGCCTTCCTGAAGCTCTCCGCAAAATCGTCCGTGAACGGCAGGAGGACGTCCTCGCGCGACGAGGCCTCAGGCAGAGGACGCTTTACATGCGGATGCGGCTCGTCCGTGAATATCGCGGGGACGGCCCTGCCGAAATGCCGACCGACGGCCGCATTGTAGCGCTCGTGGGTTATCTCCAGGAAGCGCCGCGTCGCCTCGGGATTGAACATGTCAGAGAGCGTCCGGTTATTGTAGCCGATGCACGGCCATTCCGTTTCGAGATATGCGTGCCATGCCTCCGATCCGGAGTTTGCCTGTTCATCGGGAGGCAGGCGCCTGTAATGTTCGAGTCTGCCGTCCACGAGACGTATCTCGTAGCGCGCCAGCAGTTTGCCGCGTCCGTTTCTCTCTACCGGATATTCTGAGACTGCAGGCAGGGCCGGCGGAACGCCTCCATATGGGCGCGCCGTAAAAAGAAGATAGCGCTGCCGGAAACGCGGATCGGCGGTCACAAGCCCGCCGCCGTAGCCGGACGGCCAGCGGTCCTCGTCGTAGAGCCACGCGTACATGCCGCGGCGGGCCGCCTCCCCGACGCAGGCCTTTACGCGATCCATGAAATCCCCGCCGAGATATTCGATGCGCATACCGGTCCGGACGTGCATGTGGAAGCCGCCGAAGCCCATCTCCCCAAGCTGGGCTATCTGGCGCAGGAGACGGTCTCCGTCGAGATCGTCATTCCATGACCAGAACGGCGCGCCTCGGAACCTCGCGGGGGGATTGCAGAAATCAGCGATTGCAGCTCCGTCAGGACTTGCAACCGGCGACTCGCGTTTACGATTCACAGCCTCTCCCATCCGGCGTCTGGCATACGTCTTTCCAGCTTCCGGCGCCTGAAATCCGAAACGTAAACATTCCGTGAACTACGCCCTCTCGCTGAATTCATACTCCGAAACCTCTCGATACCTTCCGGCACCTGCCTAAACCTTCCGAACGCAATCGGCCATTCACCAACTGTCCGCCAGCTCATGGCATGCCTGCCAGAAGACGCGGACGTTTTCCTCCGGGGCGCCTGTGAGAACCTGGTCTGGGGCTGCGAGCCAGCCGCCGCCGGGCGCCCAGACGTCGAACGCTTCGCGGACTTCGCGGCGGACGTCGGCGGGCGTCCCCGTATGTATGATGTAGGAGTTTATGCCGCCGAGCACGGCCATCTTTCCGCGCACGGCCTCCTTGACGCGCCGCCTGTCGTTGGCGGTGACCTGCACGGGGTTGAGGATGTCGACTCCGACCGCGATCAGATCGGGTATCACCTTTTCTATGGCTCCGCATGAATGGAAGTCTATGAGGACTCCGCGTCTCCTGACCTCGTCGAAGCACGCCTCGTATGCGGGCAGCAGGAAGCGGCGGAACAGCTCCGGCGAAATCATCAGATCCTGCTGCGTGCCCAGGTCTTCGCTGACGTGCAGCGTGTCGACGCCGAGGTCAAGCAGGCGTCGGAAGCAGGCGCGGTTGTATGAGACGATCCCGTCGATCAGGCGCTGCAGCCGCTCCGGCTCCTCGTAGAGCGCGAGCATGAAGTTGTCCATGCCCATCAGGCAGCAGAGGCGTTCGCAGAGGAACTTGACGTGGCAGCCGCCCACGAGGATGTCCTTCCTTTTAAGCGCGTCGAGCCGGGCCTGGTCCTCGGACGTCCAGGTCAGGGCCGCGGGATCGGGCCAGGCGTAGCCGTCGAGCTTGGCAATGTCCGCCAGCGGATGGACTATGTCGGTGGGGACCATCCCGGGCAGTTCCGCCTGCCAGACCGTCCCCCAGTGATCCGTCCAGGACTCATACTTGAAGTTGCCGCCGAGCTGGACGGCCTCCCATACTGTCCCGTCGAAGACGGGGACGCGCGCCGACGGATCATGGCGTACTGCCGCAAGCGTGTTCGACCTGGTGTTGGCGGTCATGGCCGGCTCCTGTGCTTGTTGCCTTGTGCTCTTGTGAACTAGTAAGTCCGCCGCGAAAAAATCAAACGGTTTCCGCAAAATTCTCGTCAACTTTTTTCGTTTCGGAATTTGAAATCCGCTTATTGAAAATGATAGTGAAGACTGGAAAGATTGGAGCGGGAAAATGTCCGAGTTCGTGCATCTTCATCTTCACAGCGACTACAGCATCCTTGACGGGGCATGCCCCGTCAAGGGCGTCATCGAATGCGCGTCAGGGTTCGGCATGAAGGCGGTGGCCGTGACCGACCATGGGAGCATGGGCGGGGCGCTCGAGTTCTACCAGGCCCTGAACAAGGCGGGGATCAAGCCGATAATCGGCTGCGAGGCGTATCTTTCGCCGACGACGCGCTTCGACAAGGATCAGAACAATCCGGACATCAAGGGCTACCACATTGTGCTCCTGGCGGAGGACTTCGAGGGCTACCAGAACCTCTGCCGGCTGGTATCGAAGGCCGAGCTGGAAGGGCTCTACTACAAGCCCCGCATAGACAAGGAGCTGCTTTCCAAGCTCGGCAAGGGGATCATCGGCCTGAGCGCCTGCCTCAAGGGCGAGCTCGCTGTCGAAATCCTGCGCGACAACGTGAAGGGCGCCAAGAAGGCCCTGCAGGAATACCTCGACATCCTCGGCAGGAAGAACTTCTACATCGAGCTGATGGACCACGGGATAGCGGAGCAGCGCAAGGTGAACAGGGAGCTCGTCCTCCTCGCCAGGGAGTTCGACGTCCCGCTTGTGGCGACGAACGACGTCCACTACCTCAGGAAGGAGCACGCCCAGTCGCACGACCTGCTGCTCTGCATCCAGACCCACGCGACCGAGAACGAGCCGGGCCGCCTCAGATTCACCGGCGACCAGTTCTACTTCAGGAGCCCGGCCGAGATGATGTCGCTGTTCGAGGAGGTGCCGGAGGCATGCAGCAACACGCTCGCGGTCGCCGAGCGCTGCAACGTCGCGATCCCGCTCAACACAGACAAGAACAAGGTGAACCACTACCCGGTCTACAAGCTGGACTCCGGGACAGGGCTCCGCGAATACCTAAGGGGCATATGCCTCGCGGCCATGCAGGAGAGATACGGGTTCGACCCGCGCCAGGAGGGGATCGCCCTGGACGAAGCGCAGAAGGCCATACTGGACCGCATGGACTACGAGATAAGCGTGATCGACAAGTCCGGCTACGTCAGCTACTTCCTGATAGTATGGGACTTCCTCAAGCATGCGCGCGAACAGGGCATAGCCGTCGGGCCCGGCAGGGGCAGCGGCGCCGGCAGCATCGTGGCGTACCTCACGAGGATCACGGACATAGATCCGATCCGCTATTCCCTGCTCTTCGAGCGCTTCCTCAACCCCGAGCGCGTCAGCCCCCCGGACTTCGACATAGACCTCTGCGAAAGGCGCAGATACGAGGTCATCGAATACGTCCGCCGCAAATACGGCGCCGGCAACGTCGCACAGATCGGCACCTACGGCACGCTCAAGGCCAAGGCCGTCATCAAGGATCTCGCCAGGGTCACGAACCGCACCTACGCCGACAGCGAGAGCATCACGAAGCTGATTCCGGAAAGGGTTCAGGACGGCTCAGACACCCCGAAGGAGGTCACGATAAAGATCGCCATGGAGAACAGCCAGGAGCTGCGCGACAAAATCGACAAGGAGCCGTGGGTGAAGAGCATCATCGAGCATGCGAAGGTCCTCGAGCAGCTCAAGCGCCAGCGCACGATTCACGCCGCCGGCGTGATCATCGGAGACCAGCCGCTCGACAACCTAATCCCGCTCGGCCTCGGCTCCGGCAGCGAGGTGATAACGCAGTACGCCGCTAAATACTGCGAGGACCTGGGCTTCCTCAAGATGGACTTCCTGGGCCTGCGCACCCTGACCCTGATCGAGGACAGCCTGGAGATTATCAGGCGCATCAGGAACGTGTCCATAGACATAGAAAGGATACCTCTCGACGACAAGCCCACATACGACCTGCTGAACAGGGGCGACACCGTCGCGGTCTTCCAGCTCGAGTCCGGCGGCATGCAGGAGCTCTGCAAGAAGTTCGGGATCAGGCGCATGGAGGACATCATCGCCCTCATCGCGCTCTACCGCCCCGGCCCCATGCAGTTCATCAACGAGTTCATCTCCAGGAAGACAGGCCACACCAGCATCGAATACGACCATCCCGCGATGAAGTCCATCCTCGCCGAGACCTACGGCATCATGCTCTACCAGGAGCAGATCATGGAGGTCGTGCAGAAGGTCGCAGGCTTCACCCTGGGCGGCGCCGACATCCTCCGGCGCATAATCGGGAAGAAGAAGGCCGAGGACATGGACAAGCAGATGGTCAAGTTCCTCGAGGGCTGCGCCGCGAACGGAGTCTCAGAGAGGAAGGCCAGGGACATCTGGGAGAAGATCAAGAAGTTCGCCGGCTACGGATTCAACAAGTCGCACAGCGCCGCCTACGCGTTCCTGGCCTACAGGACAGCATACCTTAAGGCCAACTACCCCGTCGAATTCATGACCGCGGTGCTCACGAGCGAGATAAACGACAGCGAGAAGGTCTCATTCCTAATACAGGAATGCAGGAAGATGGGGATACCGATCCTGCCCCCTGACATCAACGTCAGCGACATCAACTTCACGGTGGACGGCAGGTCGATCCGCTTCGGCCTCGCGGCCGTGAAGGGCGTCGGCTCGGTCGCGGCGGAGAAGGTGAGGGACGCGCGCCGTGACGGCGGCCCGTTCAAGGACATGCTGGACTTCTGCGAGCGGGCCGGCGCCGGAGTGAACTCCAGGATGCTGGAGAACCTCTGCAGGGCTGGGGCATTCGACAGGTTCAGGCTGCGCCGGTCGCAGATCATCGCCGTCAAGGACAGCGTCCTCTCGCTCGCCGCATCAAAGGTCAAGGACAAGGCCAGCGGCCAGGGCTCCCTCTTCGAGGCCCTCGGCGGCGGCGACGACATCGACAGCTACGAGTCCGTCCAGATACCGGACATCCCGGAATTCGAGGAGCACGAAATGCTCAAGGACGAGAAGGAGCTCCTGGGCTTCTATGTGACCGGCCATCCGCTCGGGGAGCACTCGGAACTCATCAGGCTGTATTCCACAAGGCCGGTATCGGAGCTGGCGAGCCTCGGCGCAGGCGCAGGCGTGAAGGTCGGCGGCATCATCGAATCGCTCGAATGCAAGCCTAACAAGAGGAACGAGACCTTCGCTGTGTTCAGGCTCGAGGACCTCGGGGGCTCCATCGAATGCATCGTCTTCCCCAAGGCCTACGCCAAGGTCAAGGCCGTCCTGGAGAAGGAGTCGGCCGTCTTCATAGAGGCGTCCGTGGACATACCCGAGAACGGCAAGGCCAAGCTCCTCGTGAACGACATCATCCCCCTCAAGGAAGTCACGAGGAAATACACCCGCGAAATCGTCATCGTCATGCACGAGGGCAGCACAAGCGCGGACATGCTCGGGACGACCAAGGACATCTGCACCCGCCACCCCGGCAATTCGTTGCTAGTATTCAGGGTCGTGTCCGCAGAGGGGGAGAACGCCTTCATAGAGAGCGCGAAGAAGTTCAACGTCAGCGTAAACGAGCAGTTCATAGGCGAAATACGCAGCGTCCTCGGCGAAAACTGCATCCACCTCATCGCCGACACCAGCCCGCCGCCGACACCAAGGAACAACGGCGGCAACGGATTCCATAGGAAACCATGGAACAATAACCAGCGCAACGGAGACTGAGGGCCGGACGCCGGGAAGAAGTAAATGGTGAATAGTGTATGGTGCATGGTTGATGCGTCGCCAGTCGCAAGTCCTTTTAATGCCGGATAACGGACAGTTTACGACAGGTTCCGGAAGGTTTCGACAGGTTTCGGCAGCCTCGCCGTCTGCCTGGCCCCGGCCGGCCCGGATTCCATGAAACTAGGGGGGATGCACAGTGTCTGACGGCAGCAATGACGGGACGGATGATCTCCAGGACGGCCAGGAGGATCGGGAAGCGACCCCTTCTTCCTGCAGCCTTGGCGGACAGCCTGCCGACGGACGGACAATCGTCGTCCCCTTCGGCTCAAAGGTCGACGTCCTTTCCAAGGGATCCATAGGGCCCTACAAGCTGATCGAGTTCATCGGGATGGGCGGCACCGGCATGGTCTACCGCGCCAAGGACGCGGACGGCGCCGAGATCGCGCTCAAGGTGATGGTCGTCACCCCGCTCATGACCAGGGAGGACATCCGCCGCTTCATCTCCGAGGCGGAGATGTCGAAGCGCCTCAGAAGGCATCCCAACATCATAACAGTCTACGACACCGGCCACGAGGAGCAGAACTACTATATCGCGATGGAGCTTGTGCCCAAGGGGCGCACCCTCGACGACCTCGTCGGCAGGAACATTTCCGTGGAAGAATTCCTCGGCTACGTGATTCCCGTGGCTGAAGCACTCGCCTACGCGCACAAGGAGGGGATACTCCACCGCGACCTCAAGCCTGGGAACATCCTCCTCAACGAGTTCAACCAGCCACTCCTCGCCGACTTCGGGCTCGCGAAGAGCGAGACGGCGCAGCGCATGACCATGACCGGCACCGTGATGGGCACGCCCCGCTACATGTCGCCGGAGCAGTGCGGATTCGGCAGCGCGCACGTGACTAACCAGTCGGACATCTACTCGTTCGGCGTGCTTGCCTACGAGCTCCTGACCGGAATGCTGCCGTATCATGCGTTCACGCCCGACCTGGGCCTGGCAGAGGTATTCAAGATAATATGCTCGGCGGAGCCGGTTCCGCCCCGGAAACTGCGCCCTGACGTCAGCCGCAACCTGGAGGCGGTCATCCTGAGGATGCTCGAAAAGGAGCTGAAACTGCGCTACAAGGACATGGGCCAGGTATGCGAGGACCTGATAGCCTGCCGCGAAGGCAGGCCAGTCTCCGTCCGGAGGCTCTCCTGGGCCGAACGGTTCGAAAAGTGGGTGCGCTTCCACGCGCCGCAGGCAATCACCGCCGCCCTGGCCATTTTCGCCGGCTGCATCCTGTATTTCGGGTTCATACTCCCGAAGGCGCATGATAAGACGTATGCGAAACAGAATGCCGACGTCAACGCCCTCGCCGCAAAGCGCAAGGCCGCGCTCCTCGAGAAGGAGCTGGAGGCGCTGAAGCATCCGGGCTCGGTGAAAGGCGACGACGACTCACGGGGGACGCAGCTCCTCCAGCAGGCCCGAGCATCGCTTGCCGAGGGGACACTGGACAAGGCGTATGACGAATTCAAGGCCGCCAGGGAATGGGCGGAAAAGAACGGACACAACGGAATCCTAGCGGAATCCCTCTTCGGAATTGGCCGGATTGCTCTCGCCAAGGGCCGCTGCGAGGACGCATGCAAGACCTTCGACGTCATAGCCGCGCTTTGCGGGAAGGAGACATTGTACGGCCGCCTCGCGATCTTCGAGGCCGCCTCCGCACTCTGGATCGAAGGCAGGAAGGACGACGCCCTCAAGGCCTGGGGCGAACTGGCCGGCACGGCCGGCGGTAGCAAGGATTTTGACAGCGAAGGCACCAGCGGCTATATTGTAAGTCTTGCGGAAATGATGCTGCAGCCGGAAAAATATCCGGACATGGAGGACAAGGTTTCCTCCTCGCCGCAGATTTTCCGCGGCCTTGGCTACTGGACGCTCGCCCAGTGCGCGAAGGACGATGCGGAAAAGACCCGATTCGCTGCGGATGCCGCAAGGCAGAAAGGGATTTTCATCTGGATAAAAAAGGAGGAGGCAAGATGAAGACGGAAGGATTGAGGAGGAAGGCAGTCAGGATGTTCACCCTGACTGAAATCCTGGCGGTGACGGCGATCGTGACAAGCATACCGATGGGCGCCTACGTCAGAGCCAAGCAGAAGGCCGTGGAGACCGAATGCCTCAACAACATGCGCCAGGTCGGCACGGCCATCATCGCATACCAGATGAGCAACGGTTGCTTCCCCAAGGCGGCCTTCTATCCCGAAAACCCCAAGACCGACGAAAACAGCATACGCGTAATACTCGGCGACGAGATACCGGAAAAGTGCTGGCTCTGCCCGGCCATGCCCGACAAGCTCAAGGAAAAAGGGCTGACCTGGGTCTACAACGACACCCTTGCGGGAAAGGCCTCGGTCAAGGATCCCGCAAAGACATGGATACTCATCGAGTTCTCATGCGTCACGAAGAAGGCTCCGCCCATCCACCCCGGCGGATTCAACATCGTCTACGCCGACGGCCACGTGGCCACCGAAAAATCCCTGCCGGAGGACATCTCCAAGAGCCAGCAGGCCGCAATCGAAAAAATCATCGAAATGCACCAGATGGCGCATGAAAATCCAATATCAGGCGCCGGCTTCCCAATCATTGAAAATTGAACTTCATATCATTTTCGCTCGGAGATTGAATCATGGGAAAGGATTCACCTCGGAATGCAAAATGTAAATTCTTCAGGCTTAAGGAGTAGAACATCCTCCGGAACCGGCACCCGGTATGAATTCGGCGGATGGGCGCGCCCTGCTGAATTCATACGGCTACTCCGCCTGGCCGCCTTCGCCGGAGGAGGAGATTGCCTGCATCCGGCTGTCCACTTCCGCGCGCCTCTTTTCAAGAGCCGGATTCTTCAGCGTCGTCTCGAGGTAGCGCTGGTAAAGCCTGAGGGCGAGATCGGTCTTTCCTAGATATCTGTCGCAGACGATTGCCGTGTTGAGTATTACGGACGGGTTCTCCTTGTCCCTCTTGAGCGCCTCGAGAAAGATGGCGTAGGCCCTCTTGTAGTCGTTCTTCTTCACAAGGAGCACGCCAATCTGGTTGTAGGCTTCCGGGCGGTCCTTGAACCTGGGCGACTTCGCCAGCGCCCTGTAGTATCCTACTGCCTCGTCGTAGATTCCGCATATCTTGGCGCTTTTCGCGAGCAGGACGAGGACGTCCTCGCTGCCGGGCCTGAGCCTGTAGGCCTCCTTGAGCGGGGGAATCGCCTCGTTGTAGAACTGGTTCTCGCAGAGCAGCCTGCCGAGCGTGAACTGCGCGAAGAAGTTGTCCTTGTCGAGCTGGACCGCCTTCTTCGCCTCGTCAAGGGCGTTGTTCTTGAGGCCGCATTGGTCGAGGGCGACTGCATGCATGACTCTGGCGTTGGGATCTTCGGGGAAATATTTGACGGTCTTGTAGGCCTTGGACTTCGCCACCTTCCAGTCGGCGCCGGGGCCTGCCGCCGTCTCGATCACCTCGCCGATCATCTCGTCGTTCACCTCGGGAGTCATCTTCCCGCAGGAGCAAAGCAGAAGCGCAAACACCGCATACGCGGATGCCGTAGACATATGCAGGGATTTATTCATCTTTATTGTTATTTTCCACGGTTCGGGATGTCTGAATTATTCCAATATACATATCAGGTGGAAAAAATCAACGGCCTAAAAAGGCATCGATAAAGAATGGGGACGGGGACTGGATGGATGGGAGCTTCCCGAGCGCGATTGCCGCGTGATGGGGCCGTCGGAGATTCAGATTTTCTGACCCGCCTCTACGAATTGGCCGAAAACGCCGGGAAATAATCTTGCCCTATCTGACCTGGCCTTCGGCCCATGTCCACCAATCGCGCCCGTATTGGTGGTGCGGCAGGCTGTTGCGGTCTCCGCGGCCATCGCCGCTCCAAAGATCTATCATGTTCCACTGGGAGGAAATCTGTGAGATGGCGGCCCTTTTCCCGAACATGTTCGCCTTGGTCTGCCCGCTGCCGTCGTAGAACAGGAGGTTGCCGCTGCCCTTGTGCGGGACGTCGAGGGGCTGCGAGGAGTTCCACCAGTTGTTCTCCGGAGGTGGCGCCCATGCATTGTGGGAGCGGACGTCCGCCGCGAGGATCTTCAAGCCCGTGTAGCTGACATAGGCGCCGCCGGGGCCGATATAAGCGCCGCGCTTGCACTTAGTTCCATACTGATCCAGGCTGACAGCGTATGTGGTGTCTCCGTTGGCTACGTTCATGATGGAGTCCCACTGGCCCGCCCACCAGCCGACCACGTAGTCGGTCTCCCAGGTGCTGCCGCGGTCGGGGCCCATGTAGTGCTTGCGCAACCCCGGGCAAAGCATGAGGTCGGGACTGCTGATGTATCCGTTTACATATAGGTTTCCCCAGCCGCAGTTATAGGCGGTGGACCAGCTTTTCAAGTAGTGCGACTCGGCGTTGCCGTTGACGTTGTTGAACGGAAGCCGGCCGTCGTTGTCGTCGGAATAGTTGACGATCGCCAGGTAGTAGTGCTTTATCTGGGCGAGGCATGCGGCCGTGCGGGCCTGGACGCGGGCGTTCTGAAGCGCAGGCAGGAGCATTGAAGCAAGGATCGCTATTATCGCGATCACGACCAGCAGTTCGATGAGGGTGAACTTATGCTTGAGCATGAAACATTCCCTCCACGCTGCGGCAGTACGCAAGCATATACAATTGCATTAACATAGCCTTGCCGATTAACATTTCAACATGCTGATCTTAAAAATCCAGGTTCCGCAGCATGCCGCTCGCGGAATCAAGCGGCGTGAACGCTGAGAATCCCGCATATGGCGCAACGCAATCAGTCCTTGTAAAGATTTATTGAAATCAGACGGTAATCATGCGCCAGGACCTTCGCAGTGACGGCTCCGTTCCATCCGTCGAAGGCGACGGCCTCGCCGGTCTCGAGATCAAAGGCGCGCGTATATTCGGAGCGTACGGAGGGCATGAGATCAAGATCCACGGTCGGCACGCGGACCGTGGTCTCGACCGTCTGCTTCTTGTCTGTGTTGAAGAGGCAGAGAAGCGCGCGGTCGGGACTTGTCCACATCGACGCAAGGACGGTGTTGCTGTCGACGCCCAGGATCTTCGCGTTGCGCCAATACGGCCAGAACTTCACGTCGCGCCCGTTCATCCCCCAGTCTAGCAGCTTGGGAAGGAGTGACTGATCGACGCCGTTGCCGCTGTTGAAGACGTCATGGAGGTAAATCCAGCCGAAGAATGCGCGGTCCTGGCGCTTGCGCCATTCCTTGTCGCCCTCCTGTATTAGGCGCATCCAGTAGAAGGTGTTGCCCCACGGCCATGGATTCCCGTAGGCCTGCATGCGCGCAGGCGTATGTATGTCCACGAAGTCGTAGTCGGCGTTGGCGATGATCATGTTGTCCTCGCCGTCGAGGATCGCGCTTGTCCAGGCGTATGCGTAGAGCTCGCCGCCGTTGGTGGTGTGGCAGAAGATGCGCGGCTGGATACCGTTCTCAAGCATAAGCGCGTGTTCCCGCATGGTGAACTCGCGGTCGAGGAGCAGGTTGTAGCCGGGATTGGTGCGGCCGTCGGGCAGCACATATGCCGCGCCGGCGATGCTGTTGGTGAACGCCGCAGGATAGAACTGGTCATGGTAGACGCCTGTGAGGCCGCCCTCGTCCATCCACTTCTGCATATTCCAGAGGAGGTGGTCCTGAAACTCCCTGGTATAGGCGCTCTGGGACCACTCGGGTCCGAAATATTCGCGCGCCGGCCAGTCGTTCGAACGGCTCTCGTAGCCTCCCTGCTCGGTATGCGGCGCGAACTCGAAGCCTCGGTAAATCATGTTTGACGTGTTGTTGAACATCATTTCCCGGCTCTTCTGGTAGCTCGACGGCATGTAGCTTGAGTTGTAGTATGATGACTGCGAGGCGTTGCGGCCCGTGAAGAAGCTGTCGGCGAAGTTCTGCGAGAAGGAGCAGTTGAGCATGCGCCAGCCTGGCACCATTTTACGCACCGGGGTCGCTATGAAGCCGAACGAGACAAGATGATCGTCTTTGATCGCAAGCCTGTCCTGGACGATGTTGAGCCGCAGGGCGACTTCGCCGTTCCGGCGGATTATCTGCTGGCCCGGCAGATCCTTTTCGATCCAGCCCTTGTTGTTTTCCGCGAGGAAGGCGAGGCCGCGCTGGTCGCTGCCCAGCCAGACCACCGGAAGGATGTTTCCATATGTAAGGACGCTGCGCCCCACCTTGGAGCTGTCCCATACGACGCCGTCGCCCTGCGGAATCTCTCCGATGCTGTATGAGCCGTAGCCCGGCTGGCCGTGAGCCACCATCAGGCGGGCCGCAGCCTCGGTGAATGGTATGTCGACGGTGAGGCGGTCCAATGCCGCCTCCTTCATGCGGACATCCTTGCCGGAGGAGCTGTCCATCGCCGGACGTAGCGTAAGGTTGATCCAAAGTAGTCCGTCCTGATGGAACTCGGCGTCGGACTGCACCTCTACGGTCTTGCCGATGCGCCCGAAGCCGCGCATGGTGATTTTATGGTCTGCTATCGAGGTCGTCCGAGGGAAGCCCTGCATCCTGACTTCGGCGGGCTTGCCGTCCTGTTCGGCGGCTATTGCTGCTTCGCGCGCCAGTATGCTCGGCCGCTCCTCGAGCATTGAGGGGCGCCATTCGCGGTTGGCGGTCACCGCGACTTGCCGCGGCAGCGCCAAGCCGGTCAGATGGAAGGAACCGCCCCAGTAGTCAATCCGCTCTCCGCCGTTGTGCGCCTTGATCGGCTCGTATGGCCACAAAACCTTTTCGTGCCTTCCTCCTTCAAAGCCGAACCACGGAAACGCCGTGGCCTCGTCCTTCTTTTCGATCTTCCCCTTTTCTTCGGCAAGAACCTTGCCGGCGTCGTCAAGAAGCCTCAGCGTCCAGGCATATTCGCCCGGGGTGAGCGGCGGAAGCTGGAATCTGTCGCGGATGCTGCTGTAGTGGATGTTCGAACTCTTGCCCTTGAAAGAGATGGCGGGCTTCTTCTCCGGCGTCGCCGGGGGGGGCCAGGTGGACTGATCCATCTGGAACTCCAGGCACTTCGGCGCCTTCGGATCCGGCGCATAGATGAAGTCGGCGAAAACTTCGAGAACCGACTTCATCGGCGCGAGCTTCACAGAGAAGGTATACGGCTTCGCCACCAGCTTCTTCTGCGCCTCGGCAAGCCAGGCGTCGGAACCCGGCTCGACAAGGACGTTGAGCTTGAGAAGCGGCTTCTGCGAGGACGGCGCAGTGATTTCCAGATACACACGGTAGCTTTTCTTCGGCTGGAGCTTGGCGGCCTCGCTGACAGACCACTGCGACAGCTTTCCCGGCTCCACCGCGATCTCGTCCTGCTTTTCGAAATTGAAAAGGTTCTGGGCTTCGGCTTCCGCTCCCTTTGCCTGCGCAGGGGCAAGTTCCTGCACCTGCAGCTTGACCGCCGCCTTCTCGGGCTTGCCGGTGGTGCCCGCACGGACGTCGATCCGTATGTCGCCCGCGAATAATCCAGACATGTCGAGGAGCTGGGCAAAGGCGCCGTCGGTCAGGTATCCGAAGGACTGTTCCTGAGGGACTCCGAAGCTCGAATACTTTCCTGGGACCGCCGACTGGTTCCAGCCGGTCTTCTTCCAGTTGCGCGCCAGCAGGAAGCTCCACGGCTCGCCGGCCTTGTTGGGCTTCGCGAGATCCAGGGAGGACCGCGGTATGCAAAGCTCCATAACCCAGCGGTCGGGCAGGATATTGTTGGCGATCTTCCAGTCGGGACGCCATGAGGTGCTGCGCGCCGCCACCGACCAGGTGAACTGCGAGTAGAAGCCGACTCCGGCCGGATTCAGGATCGACTGCGCCGACCAGGGGAGCTTAAGGCCGGTTCCGTTTCGCCCCACCGGAGTCACGTGTATCTCGTAAGAGTCGTCCATGACGGTGTTACCGCCCAGCGTCTGATCCCGGCAGGATACGGCCGGATTTTCGTTCGGCAGCCGCTGGCTCTCGGCGCAGATGTAGACGTTGTCCTCGTCCCACATCAGCCGCCATGTCACCCAGCGGGCATAAAGATACGCCCACGGCGGACGTTTCTGCTGGTCGCCCATGGCGTTAATGGCAAACGCCTGATCCCATTCGCCCGGGCTTACGACGCCGTCGATCACCGGCGTCTTGGAGCACTTCGGAATCGAGAACATCGTATAGCCGGCGTTCGGATCGAAAGGCAGCGGCTCGTATCCGCCGCCGCGCTGCTGATCTTCCGCCAAGGCCGATACTCCAAGACCCGCCGCCAGCATGACAGCCGCCATTTTGATGCGCATCGCATTTCTCCTTATGTTATGTTTGCCGAACGATAAGATTCGAAACCTGTCGATATCTGCCGATACCCATCGGAGCCTACCGCGTCATGCAAACCGTCGCGAGCCTGAACACCTTGGGCTTGAAGCGCATACAATGCAGGCCGGCGACGTAGGGCTACAGATAATTCCTGTGCCCGGCCTCCCGGACAAGATCCGGATGCACCTTGCCGTCGGCGTTGACGAAGCATTCGTAGCGGTTGAAATACTGGGGATCCCCTTGTTTTTCGCCGGAGTTGGCGCAGTGGACGGTCGCCGGACGAGTTGTGGCGACAAGCCAGTCGAGCAGCTCTTGTTTCAGTTCGGCGACGACATCTTTTTGAGAAGTGTCGAAGTAGAGGTTCTTCATCTCCCACGGATCGGAAGCGATGTCATAAAGTTAACAGAATCCTTCCGGATATTCCGGGAAGTAACCCGGGGCATAGTACACAAGTCGGTAATTGCCCTTGCGGGCGGCCTTCGGCATGGCATTTCCTCATGAATTCGACCGTCTGCGCTGCGATCCAGCCCTCCTGCGATTCTTAAAATGTCAATGGCGGCGGAAATATCCAAGAATCTGCTAATCCCACGGGGCGCTTTCATCTCAAACATTAAACTCGCTCCTGCAGATTTCAACAAAGCGTCCGAGGCGCTCAGGCGCATGCTGCAAGGTCTTGACGTCCTTCAGGTTGATCTCGACGGGGCAGTTGTTGCGGTTGAAATGGGCCAGGCCCTCCCGGATCGTCCTCCGGACAAAGCCCGGATCGAAGCCGAAGCATACGGTGCTGGCCGGATTGGGCCGCCATGAAGCGCAGTAGTCTCCGCCGATCTGTTCGGCGCAGAGGGCCGCATTGGCGGAAGGCGCCACCGCGATGCGGCGCAGGTTCGGTATCTGCCGGAGGATGCCGATCTTCCGGGTGAGATCCTCGCAGCATCCGTAGGCCACCAGGCCGAAGAGCTTGCAGATCGGAAGCTGGTATTGCAGCATGAACTCGTCGTGCATCTCCGGAGAGATCAGCGTCATCTCCTGCGCCGCCATCAGGCACCAGAGATCCTTCATTTTAACTGGTCCGCTGCCGGCTTTCGGCGCGGGAAGCTCGTCGGCATATGGGACCGACTGGTTCTCATGGTCGCCGAGTGACCAGTCGCCGGCTGACTCCGCCTCGCGGTGCACCTTCAAGATTCCGTCGCGCATGAAGCCCAGGAGACAGTGGAGCCATTCCGGATTGTCGATCATGTCCAGCATGACGGTCTCAATTCCACGCAGTTCGCCGATGTCTCCGGAGATATGGCTCCCCCATACGCTCATGAACGGCTTGCGCGAGACGTTGACCTCCAGGATGTCGTCCAGCGCGTCCTTCAGGCGCGACACGTCGCGGGAGGTCTTCTCCTCGTCGACGACATGCTCCGGGACAATCATCTTCCTGATGTCGTCGAACTCCTTGATCGGCGAAACCGTCTGCCATGCGCCGCCGGGATCCGGCGGGCGGACATGCTCGGCCTTGATCCCCCAGTGCCCCGATTCCGGGACAATGTGGGTGGCCTTCTGGGTTATCCACGGCTCGACGACCGTGTCGTCTCCAATTTCGTCCTGCCAGATCATCCGCCTAAGGAAAAATTCATGCTGGCGATAGAAAGGCTCCTGGCAGAGGATTTCTGGGCCGAGCGCCTCCCATCCGGGCATCCCCGTGTCAACATAAATCATGGGGCGTTCCGGCTTGAGGGAATGGAATGCTCGCCAAAGGCGGCGGCGCTCGTTCTGCAGCGGCTTATGCGCGATTTCCGCGACCTTCTTCGCCAGCTCGCGCAACACTGAGACATCCTTCGAATTTCCAATACTGATCCTGGAATTCCCACCGGAAGACTTGCTGCAACATCTTTGCGATGCGTGATTGTTTTCCATATGCCTTTTCCTGTTATGTGTTGACTGCGTTTTCCGGTCGTCCTCCAAGAAAGGCGCGGAGGTTCGCGACGGCGGTTTCCAGCAGGCGGGCACGGGCGGCCCTGGTGGCCCATGCGATGTGCGGCGTGATCAGGCAGTTCCGGGCCGAGAGCAGCGGGTTGTCCGGAAGCGGCGGCTCCACCGCCAGGACGTCAAGCCCGGCGCCTGCGATGCGGCCCTCGTTCAGCGCCGCGGCCAGCGCAGCTTCGTCCACGAGCGGCCCGCGGGCGGTGTTGATCAGGAACGCCGTCGGCCTCATAAGGCTCAGCCGCGCCGCGTTGATAAATCCCCGGTTGGCGTCCGTCAACGGACAGTGCAGGCTGGCGACATCGCTTTTCCGAAGGAGCGTCTCCAGGTCTGTCATGGTGACACCGTCAAGTTCTCCTGACGTAGCCGCCGCGTCGTATGCGAGCACCTTCATCCCGAACGACTGAGCCACCTCGGCCACGGAACGTCCGATGCGGCCTAAGCCGACCAGCCCCATGGTCAGATCCGCGAGTTCGACCAGCGGGTAGTCCCAGTAGCAGAAGTCTTTGTTTTGCGACCAGCGCCCCTGGCGGACCGTCTCCGCATGATGCCCCACGCGCTGCGCCAGTTCGAGCAGCAGTGCGAAAGTCATCTGCGCAACGGACCGCGTGCCATATGTGGGGATATTGGTCACCACTATGCCGAGTTCCCGTGCTGCCTTCACGTCCACAACATTGTAGCCGGTGGCCAGGACGCCGATGTAACGGAGCCCGGGAAGCCGTGCGAATTCCGCAGCGCCGAGCACGACCTTGTTGGTGAAGACGATCTCGGCGCCGCGGGCGCGCTCCACCGTCAGCTCCGGCGGCGTGCGGTCGTGGATCTTGCAGGCGCCCAGTGATTCCAGGGCGGCCCAGGAAAGGTCGCCGGGATTTAATGTGAAGCCGTCGAGTACGACGATGTTCATGTTTCACCACTCCCCTTTCTTCCCGAACTTCTCCCATGCCGCTTTGCCAAAGGCCGCGCCTGCGGCGTTGATCTCCGCGAGCGCCTGGGGAAACGGCTTGCCGGCCGCGCCGCGTGCGGCTGGAATGACGGTCTTGCATTCGTTGCTGTCCATGAAGCAGGCGGCCTCGAGCAGGCGCGCCTCGTCTTCTGCCGGAATTACCAGGAATCCATGCTTGTCGGCGTGGATGAGCTGGCCGGGGTTGACTTTCCGCCCGAAGACCTCGACCTCGCAGTTCCAGCGCATCGGGCAGGAATGTGCGTGGCCTACGCATAAGCGGCGGGCCAGCGCCTTGAAACCGGCGTTGCACATCTCGTCCACGTCGCGGATCGCCCCGTCGGTGATGGTGCCGACGCAGCCCAGCGCCCGGTGGATATTGCTGTTGACCTCGCCCCAGAAGGCGCCGATCACGCGCGGCTTGTCGAGATCCTGGACCACCACAATCTTCGGGCCGGATATCGAAGCGACGTAATCCCGATATTCGCTCCACGCCTTGGGATTCTTCGTGGGATGTGCGGGATTGCTGGGCTCGAACTGGACGGTTACCGCATAGCCGACCATCGATCCCATCTGCGGCATGAAATCGCGGCATTCCTCGAGATTAAAGCCATCCGCGGCGATGTCATGCCGCGTGATCTGCTCCCATCCATTATATATGGTGGGCGTATTCCATCGTTTCAATTCCAAGATTTCTGCATCTGTAATCATTAATTCCCTCTTGTATGTTTATTAGCACATACTTTTTCCCACGGATCATGATGTCTTTTTTTTCCTCTCGTGGGTGACTTCGTGACACCGGGACTGCCGGGGTTCACCGGATCATGAAGTCACGCCGTGCAGTTCCCGAAAGGCCGGTTCCACGTCGCGGTCCTTCTCCAGTTGCGCCTTGAGCACGGCCGGATCGAGCGCGGCGGGTGTGATCCCCGCGTTCAAGCTTAGCCCGGCGGCCACGCCGGCGGCCTCGCCGGTGGCCATGCAGGTCTGCTGAATCCGCAGACTCGACTGCGCCGTGTGCTCCGCGGAGATGCAGCGCCCGGCCATCAGAAGATTCTCCACCCCGGCAGCGACGAGGCAGCCATAGCGGATGTCGAAGTATTCGCCGGCCTTGAGCCGTTCATGACGCTTTTTGTATTCCTCGCATTCGCGGTCGACGGCAGGTGATATATAGCTGTCCGCCGGCCATACATCGATGTCCCAGGAGGAGCGGGCAATGCCGTCCGGATACTTACGAAACTCCAGGGCATCCTGTGCGGTGACGGTAACCCGCCCGCGCAGCCGGCGCGAGGAGCGCAGTCCAATCTGGGTGGAGGTGTCGAGCAGGTAGGCCTGTTCGAAGCCAGGGGCGAAACGGCGGCAGGCATCGGCACACTCCCAGGCCTGCTGCCTCCCCTCGCGCTCGGCGCGGGTGAAGTCGAATGGATCCAGCGGGTTGACCTTGAGCACGCGGCTCATGACGCTGAGGAACTCGCCGCGCCGCTCGGTCAATCTCCACAGTTTCAAGCGCACATAGTCTTGGACTCGCGTGGTCTGGGTGAGGATCGGAGAACTGTATTCGCCCCGTGCCACGGCGGCCTTCACCTCGGCCTCGAAGCGCGCCATGGCCTCGGGGTCGGGATGGTCGGCGGGCCAGCGCACATTGCCCATGCGGAAGACCTTGGTGCAGCTCATGGCCCAGGGGTTGCCACGGTCGTCACCCTGCTCCCACGGCACGCCCGCGGCGGCGGCGACCGCGCCGTCGCCGGTGGCGTCGATCACCCGCTGCGCCAGGATCGCCCGGCGTCCGGCCCGGGTCTCGATTATCACTCCGCGGCAAACGCCATCCTCCACGATGGCGGTCGAACCCCAGGCATGCAGCAGTTGCTCAGCCCCGGCGGCGGTCAGCAGCTCGTCCCAGACGTATGTCACTATTTCCGGATCTACGGCACCACGGATCTGGCCGCTGCCGAAACCTTCGAGTTCGCGTAGGCCGCCGCGTTTGCGGAGTCCGCGGGCGTAGTCGTGCCAGACCCCCTGGAAATCCGCTCCGTTGGTGCTGAGTATGACGCTCACCAGTTGCGAGACAGTGGCGCCGCCGAGGTAGCCGTCCTTCTCGACGAGCAGAGTCTTCGCGCCGTGGCGTGTGGCGGCAATGGCTGCGGCGCAACCCGCCGGGCCGCCGCCGCAGACGACGACGTCGTATTCGCCGAGCACGGGAATCTCACGGGCGGGCTCGTAAATCGTAGTTCTCATTTTGTTTTCCTTTTCAGAGGGTGACGCCATGACTTGGTGACTTCGTGACACCGAACTGGAGGGACTGCCGGGCGTCACCGGGTCATTAAGTCACAGTGTCGGTCTTCACTTGGGATACTCTAGTATGCAGCATTTAGCGCCGCAATCCGGACACTCGTCGGAATATGATCCCGCGAAACTGCCCTTGGGATCAGAGACATGGACGGAATAGACCACCGCCATTCCTTCATCGGTAAAACAGATGGAAGGGTAAATGCACTGGCGGTCTTTCAGCCAGACGCCGCTTTCGTCCACCAGCACAGGCCCACTCCAAGTGCGGCCGCCGGCGGCGGAGACGCTGTAGCAGAGCGGCGTCCGGGGGAAGAAGGCGCCTGCATTGAGCGGCTTCGCGTGATTGTAGAAGACGATCAGGCGTCCATCGGGCAAGGTCTTGAGCGTGAGCGACGAGCAGGCGGCGGTTTGCGTTGTCGGCTCAGGAGTGCTCCAGGTGCCTCCGCCGTCATCGGACCATGACGCATAGTTGCAGCCGCTGCCGGTCCGGGCGAGCATAAGCAGGCGTCCGTTGTCGACTTCCGCCACGCACGGCTCGGCCATGCCGCGGTCGTCTGCGAGATCCGCAGGCTTCGACGAGCGGCGCCATGTTTCTCCCGCGTCGTCGCTGAAGAAGCAGAGCCCGAGATTCCTGTCGCCCTCGTAGGTGCCCATGCCCTGCGGCATGTGGGAGACCGGCACCACCAGACGGCCGCTCTTCATCTGGATCATGCGGTCGTTCATCACGTACCAGACCCCCTCGGGCTCGCCGATGCTGCGCGCTGGTGTCCAGGTTTGGCCGTCGTCCGCCGAGAAGCTGATCACCGGCAGCCCGCCGCCGTGCAGCCCCTCGACGTGCCTGTGTGCGAGGAATGCGAGGCGTCCGTCCTGCAGGCGCAGGAAGGTGATGCCGCCGTCGCTTATCATGCCTGAAAGTTTCCACTCCGTCTTCATCCGGCCTTGCTCCTGCCAGGTCCGGCCTCCGTCGGTGCTGCGGTAGAACATGGGCACGGGGTATTTCGCGGCCAACTGCTCGAAGTTCGTGGGCGGCCGGCCCCAGGGCGCGGCCATCAGGATGTCTCCGTTTTCCAGCCGGAATGTCCCAGGCCCGATGAACGAGCGTTGTTCTGTGTGGCGGATGAAAATTTTGGGCTCGGCGATATACTTGGCACGCTTGAATACGGCAGTCGATGTGGTGTTGTCCATGTTTAGTCCTTTATAAAACTATCCGTAATCATCTTGTTTATTATGCACGTTTATAAATCCGAAGCACGAATATCGAAATCCGAAACAAACTCGAATTATAAGGAAAACTTTTTAAAACAATGTTCGAAAAATTTAAATTTCTTTTAATTCCCATATTGTTTCGAATTTCGGATTTCGAATTTCGAATTTGGCTGCGGCGAAGTTGCTCTAAGAATTATGCGAATTGTGATTTCTCTGCGCCAAAGCGTCATCGCGCTTTTCACTTGGCAAGCGCCTCCATTGAGCGGCTCAGCCTTTTCTGCGAAATTCGCAGATGCGGTATGCGTCTGCCTTTCCGCTCCTCGGGCTCGGCCTTGAAAATGCCAGAAGACATGGCTCTTGCGATGAGATCCTTCCCGTACATTATGTGCGAGCGCATGACGGCAGAAGCCTTCTCTGGATCGCCGGTTTCCAGCTCCTTGAGGAGCGTGACATGGCTTGCTCGGGTTCCGGCGCCGTCGAAGAATACGCCCGCAAGAAGCAGGTTGCGCCGGATGATCTTGTCGAAATTCCCCACGATGAACGAACTGTTTGTAAGAGACACGAGCTCGTGGTGGAATCTTGCGTCCGCGCGGATAAGCTCGCTCGCCGCGGAGGACGTCTTGTCGGCCTCTCGTGCGAGCTTCAGCAGCCTGGCCTTCTCACTTGCGACCGGGCCTCCGCAGAAAATCCTTGCGGCCTCGCACTCGATGGCGACGCGCATGACGAGAACGCCCCAGGCGTCCTCCATCCGGATGTCCGGGACGCGCGTCCCTTTCCTCGGAATGGTCTCAAGGAGGCCTTCAAGCTCGAGCTGGCGGACGGCGCCGCCGACCGGAGATACGCTGACCTTCAGTTTCGAGGCGAGATCCCGCCAGTTCAAAACCTCGCCCGGCTTCAGCCTGCCGTCGAGTATCCTTTCTACGATCCAGTCATATACCTTGTCCACGAGCTGCATATGCAATATACATGGAAAAAGTCGAATCTCGAAATCCGAACGCGGAAACTCGATTGATTCGAATGAACCGACGGATTCGAGAGATTCGAGATGTTTTGAATTTGTGATTTTGATATTCGACGCTTGAACGGCGCACTTCTCCGTCAGTCAGTATAAGTTTCCGGAAGGGCCGGAGAGGCCGGAGCCGCCCTTTATGCCTAGCGATTCGAACATTTTCCGAAGCGAGCCGAATCCGTCCCTGAGGATGGCGATGTCGCATCCCTGGCATATGAAGGTGCCGCCCATGTCCAGGACGCGGCGCGCCTGTTCGGCGTTGAACGTCAACGTTCCGAAGCGCTTTCCGGCGGCGAGCGCGTCGGCGCAGACCTTCTTCATGGCGGAACGGACAACGCCCGACTCGAACTGGCCCGGAATTCCTGAGAGCACAGAGAAGTCTCCCGGCCCGAAGAAGAGCCCGTCGATTCCTTCGACTTCCGCGATCGCCCTGGCTGTCTGCAGGGCGGACGGGGATTCTATCTGCGCGAAGATGAAGGTGTTCTCGTTTGCCGCCTTGATGTAGTCGGGCATGGTCATGAGTCCGTACGGGGCGTCGGCGTTGCCGCCGTCGACGCCGCGCTCGCCGAGCGGCGCGAACTTCGCCCACCGGACAAGCTCCCGCGCCTCCTCGGCGGTCTCGCATCGCGGATAGAGTATTCCCTGGGCGCCGGCCTCGAGCAGGCGGCCCATCCGCATGAATTCGCCCTTGGCCGGCCGCGCCATGACGTCCGCTCCGCCGCAGCGGGCCGCGCGCATCAGGTTCTCCGCGGTCTCGACGCTGCTGCCGTTGTGCTCCAGATCGAGCCACAGGCAGTCGATCCCCATCAGGGCGGCGATCTCAGCGGCCCTCGGATCGGCCAGCTTGACCAGCGAGCAGCTTGCCGCCCCGCCGCTTCGCCATTTCTCGATCACACTGCTTCTTCTCATCTGAACATCCTCCTTGCGCCTCGCCGTCCGTCCCGCCGGTCCCGGCGATATTGTTGCATCATATTAAGTCTGTGATGCATCACAATATAAGCGCCGCGGCAGTGGACGCAAGGGCCGGAATAATAAATTTTCGGGATTGGCGGCGTTCAGATCCGGGCATGGAATGCCCGGATCTGAAACCTAGAACTGCCTCGTGCTCCGCTGGGAGATGCGTTCGAGGTCGGCGGAGGATATTTCCTGGTACCCGCAGGGCTCCATGCTGAAGGAGGCTCGTCCGCTGGAGAGCTTCGGGAGGGCCTTGCTGAATCCGAACATCTCGGACAGGGGCACCTCGCATATCAGGTGCTTCATGCCTGCGATGTCGCTGAGCCCGTGGATGACTGCGCGGCGCGCCTGCAGGTATCCGCTGATGTCGCCGAGGACATTCTCGGGGCACATAATCTCGACCTTGACGATGGGCTCGAGTATGGCCGTTCCCTTGGCGATGGCCTTCTGGAGGCCATCTAGAACGGCGCCCGCCACCGCGCTTTCGGCTGTCTTATCGTCGGGCGATTTGATGTCCAGCACCGCCGCCCGGATATATATGAGGGGGTATCCCCAGTTGCCGCCGGTCCGGAGTCCGTTGCCGAGGGTTTCGAGCGCGGCGGCGAGCCAGGCCTTCGGGACCGCCGCCTTGTTGCGCAGGGACGCCGAAACTTCGATGCCGGACTCCAGCCTGGGCGCCGGTTCAAGCGAGAGCAGGACGTCCGCCGCCATAATCTGTTCGCCGATCGTGCGGTTGAAGCTTCCCAAAATCTCGGAAGGCGCGGTGATGGTCTCGCGGAAGGCGACCTGTGGGATTCCGAAGCGGACCTGCAGGTTGAACTCATTCATGATACGGTTGGAGTTGATCTCCAGATGCAGTTCGCCCATTCCTGAAAGAATGAGCTGGCCGGTCGACTCGTTCCTGGCCATGTTCAGGGTGGGATCCTCCCTGCAGAGGAGCTGGAGGCAGGTTTCGAGGCGCTCCTTGTCCTTGTTGGACTTCGGCTCCACGGCCATGGATATCACAGGCTCTGGGAAGCTGATCTTCTCGAGGAGCACGGGCCTGTTGACGGCGCAGAGTGTGTCGCCGGTGAACGTGTTGGCCGGCCCGATGATGCCGACTATATCACCTGCGCCGACCTCATCGACTGGCTCGACGTTCTTGGCGTAGAGCCTGAGGAGGCGCTTGATCCTGACCTTCTCGCCAGTCCTGGTGTTGAGGAGTGTGTCGTTGAGGCGGATGGTTCCGCTGTAGGTGCGCATATAGAGGAGATCGGCGCTTCCGCTGGCGATCACCTTGAAGACTAGTCCGCTGAATGCGGAGTCCCCGAGTCGCACTTCAACCTTGTCCTTGGTCTTGGGGTTGATCCCTTCGTAGACGCTCCTGTCCTCCGGACTGGGCAGATAGCTGCACACGGCGTCGATGACGGGCTGTATGCCGATGTTCCTCTTGGCCGATCCGCAGAAGACCGGTACAATTTTACCGGCGAGGGCAGCCCTGCGGATTTCGCCCTTGAGGAGATCCGCGGGGACATCCTTGTCCTCCAGGCGCAGTTCGAGCACCGGCTCGGAGAAGTTCGCGAGCTCGTCGAGCATTTGGATTCTTGCCCTTGCGGCCTCTTCCAGCAGGTCGCCCGGGATTTCCATGGCGGACATCCTCTCGCCGTTTTCCCCTTCGAACAAGAGCGCCTTCATGGCGACGAGATCTATCACCCCCTTTAGCTCCGACTCCATACCGACGGGCATCTGGAGCGGCAGCGCGGCGGCTGACTTGAACTTGTCGCGGATTTCGCCCAGGACGCGTGTGAAGGAGGCGCCCGTGCGATCGAGCTTGTTGACGAATGCGATCTTCGCGACCTTGTAGGCGTCGGACTGGCGCCAGACCTTCTCGCTCTGCGCCTGGACGCCCTCGACCCCGCTGAAGACGACGATTGCGCCGTCGATGACGCGCAGCGAGCGTTCGACTTCGGCGGTGAAGTCTATGTGCCCCGGTGTGTCGATCAGATGGAGCAGGTGCGGTGTTCCGCCGCAGGACGGAGTCCATTCGAGAGTAGCCGCGGCGGATACTATCGTGATGCCGCGGCTTCTCTCCTCGTCGAGGTAGTCCATCACAGTATTGCCGCTGTCCACCTCGCCAATGCGGTAGTTTTTGCCGGAATAGAAGAGGAAATGTTCGGTGAGGGTCGTCTTGCCGGCATCTATGTGGGCGATTATGCTGATATTCCTGATCTGCCTGAAGCGCGAGGAATAACTGCCGTCTGGACTCTTGCTGCTCATCGAGATGGGCCTGCGCTCAGGGCTTGGCCTCGTATCTGTTCTTGCCGACCAGGCTTATGGCCCTCTGGGTCGTCAGGACGACCGCGCGCTTCGCGTCCTGGTTGAGCAATGCGAAGGCGACGCCGAATGTGCCGGCGAACGCAAGAACCGCGAATATTATTCCGATGCCCTTGATGACAGCGGCGAAGGAAAGTATGGCCGGAAGCGATATGAGCAGCGCCTTGACGAAGATGTTCAGCTTGTTTTCCGCCACCGCGACGACGGTCTCGTCCTTTGATATCTTCACTGCTTCGCTTATCCACTGCGGGAGCTGGACTGGCGTAGCTGGCGGGGCGATGGCCGTGGCGGTCTGGGACATTTCATCGCCGGCCTGCGGCTGCGGCGCGGGCGGAGGCGGAGGTGCCGTAGCGGCGCCGGGAACTTTGAACTGGGCGGGCTTCTTCATTGAAGGCGCTGTCTTGCCGGCCGGAGCAGAAGCGGCCTGAGGCGGCGGGGGAGGAGGCGCAACTTTCTGCATTGCCGGCGGCGGAGGCGGCGCGGCCGGCTTCTGCGCGCCGGGAGCCGGAAGAGGTCCTCCGCGCGGCGGAGGCGGCGCCTTCGTCCCGAACTCGAAGCTTTCCTTGAGCGTCGGAATCATGCCGATTCCTGTCCTGGAAAGCTTAACTGTGTTGGTCGTATCTACATTTTCCGTTTCGGCGATGACGGAACCCTTTATCGCGCCGGTCTCCGTCTTGTCGAGCTGCTTGCTTCCCTCTGGGAATGGGATTTCGAACACGGAGTTACACTCGGAGCACTCCGCCAGTTCGCCACAAAGGTCGCCTGGAACTGAAAAAACCACTGAACAATTTGGGCAAGAGACTTCGATTTCGTCGGGCATATTGGAAAACCTAATTATAATTTAATTGGTTTGGGCTCAGCTCCAGCAGCAAACACCTGAGGGATCAGGGGCCGCATGTATCATAGGTACGAATTCAGCAAACTACGCTCTTTTGCTGAATTCATACTTCATGGCTCCTTTTTCGGAGGGATGGACTTGGTTCCTATCTCGAAACTGTTCTTGAGCGCGGGAATCATTCCTATTGTCGTCCTTGAGAGCTTCACGGTGCTGTGGCTGTCCACGCCCTGGTTCTCAGCCCCCATAGCCTTAAATGTGCCTGTTTCGGTGACTTCATAGCTCTCAGCCTCACCCGGCTTCGGAATCTCGAACACAAATTCGCATTCGGAACATTCCGCGAGTTCGCCGCCGAGTTCAGTGGGGACGGCAAAGACTACTCCGCATTTAGGACATGATACTTTAAACTCTTTTGCCATAAATTAAAGCCGTTCCAGCAAATTATTTAATCTTTTGTATCAGATTGTAATTCTTTAAATTTCGAATATAATCTGTGGCAGTTCATTTTTCCAGCGGCTTGAAGCCTTCCGCCTCCAAGCAGAGGAAGAATTCCTCCGAATTCGAGAAGATGTGGCCTTTTTCGATGTAGCTGTCGGTGGTGAACGGACTGAGGACTGCTGATGGGAAAATCATGTAGCGTCTTTTCAGGTAGTCGCGCGCGTGGCCGAGTTCGTCCATCATCCCGGTGGAGAGCGGGGGCCTGGAGCAGTAGGGATGTATCGCGACGACCGCGTCCACCTTTCCGACGAACCAGTGCAGATCCCGGTGGACGGTGTAAGCGTACGTGGCCTCCTTGTCCTCCACGGTCTCGTAGTTGAAGTCTATCTCTATCGCCTTTGGGTCTAGCACGAGGCCGTATTTCGAAAGTCTTCGGGTGACGTTGTCTATTTCGTTTCTGGCGTCCTTGTCGCCGTGCGTCATGCAGTAGGATACGTAGAAAGAAGGCACCTGGGAATATTTGACGAGCTTGTAGAGGGACTTCGGATCCTGGCCGGTGGGTATGACGTAGTGCCGGACCCCGAGGAACTCCGCCCAGTCCTCGGCGACGCTGACCTCCTCGTTCATCCAGCTCAGTATCTCGCGTATCGTGTGCTTCTGATCCTTGATCCTCTGGAGGAACTTGCTTCCCTTGTCGACATGGTCGAAGCGCTTGCGGATCAGCCATTCGGCGTCGATGAGCGTGACGATGAGGTCGGGCCGGATGAATTCGGCTATCTCCTTGTGGTCCTTGAGCTTGACATTGATCTTGTTCCATTCGATCGTGGACGGCACGCGAATGATGGCGTTCCGGCTGCCTTCCTTCTCGAGCCTGTAGCCGATCTTGCGGTACTCCCTCTCCCTTATCACCTCGAAAAGGTAGTTCGTCGTCCCCAGGAGCATGTCCAGTTTCTTGTTGCCGGTGCGCTCCATCTCCTCGACGAGGTCGAAGAAATCTATTTTCACGCCGTCCTGCTGGCCGATCTCGATCACCTTGCGCAGGAACTTCTTGTCGTCGAGCCCGGCTATTATTCCGTTGACGAGTATTTTCATGCTAAACCGGCGGTGGAGGCCTTGAAATATGGCCGTATAAGATATTGTTATCAACCGCGACAGGGACAGATCAAAATTATTTGCCGGACCGGTTTTTTCAAGGCGGTCCGCGGACAAAATTCGTCCAATAAACACCCGAGGCCGTACCATGACAAAGACGCATCTTGGCAGGAAGCTTTTTGGTATCTACAAGATACTCCGAAAGGTATACGGGGTGCAGAGGTGCTTCCTGAAGCACGAGGACCCCCTCGAGCTGCTTGTGTCGGCCGTTCTTTCTGCCCAGTGCACCGACGCGAAGGTCAACTCCGTCACGCCGGGGCTTTTCAAGAGATATCCCGACGTCCGATCGTTCGCCTCCGCGGACATCAAGGAGCTCGAGTCGGCCATAAAGCCCTGCGGCCTCTACCACGCCAAGGCGAAGAACATAATCGGAGCGTGCAAGCTGCTGCTCTCAAGGTTCGGCGGCAAGGTGCCGGATAAGATGGAGGATCTGACGTCCCTTCCGGGGATCGGCAGGAAGACGGCCAACGTCGTCCTCGGCCACGCCTTCGGCATCCCCGGCTTCCCCGTCGACACCCATGTCAACAGGCTCCTCAACAGGATAGGAGTTGCCAAGACCGAAGACCCAGTCAAGATAGAATTGATCGTCAATGCAAACCTGCCCGCCAAATACTGGTCCGAGTTCTCGCTGCTGCTCATCCAGCACGGCAGGAACCGCTGCCGGTCGCAGAGGCCGGACTGCCCGAACTGCGAGATCCGCGGGCTCTGCCGGAAGATAATCCGGCGAGGTGAATGCAAAACCAAGTTTTGCCGCGTAAGGTCGGGTTCCGCATCTAACGCGGTCACGCGACATCCAAGGTGTCGGGTGTCAGGTGTCAGTATACTGCGTTAGCCTGCAATCTTAAGTTCTGAATCGGGATCGGTATCGGAATCGGTATCGAGAGTCAAACAAATCGATTCCGATTCCGACCCCGACGGCGATCTTAAATTCTCAACCTAAACGAGAAAATATGAAAACATCGAGAAATACCGCCCTCCGGAAGGTATTTCAGTTCATATTTCCGGTGCCCCGCCCTGAAACGCCACATGGGCGCTTCCCAACCGTTTTTAAGCTTTTCACTGTGGCCGGGTCAGGAAATCTGAATTTCGAGCAGTGTTACGTCGTCGTCAAAGCGGATCTTGTCGGAATAGTTGAGCAGGGCGGTGCTCAGGGAATTGTAATCTATTTCCTTGGCCGGATACCCCTGCCCCCTGAGTACGTCAATCAGACCTTCGGAATCGAGCATCTTGCCTTGCGAGTTGAATATCTCGGTAGCCCCGTCCGAGAAGAGCAGGAGGCGGTCTCCGCCGCGGCATGGCGTACGGATCTCGGCGTATTCCGCGTCCTTGTCGATTCCGAAGAGAAGGCCGTCGGCCTTGATCTCTTCATGCGAGCCGTCCTTGTGGAAGAGGACGGGCTTCGGGCAGCCCGCGCCGACCGTGGTTATTGTCATCTTTCCCAAATCCACCTGTCCGACCAATGCCGCGATGAAATGGCTCTTTTCACCGACGAGGTCGAAGAGCCGGTTTGATATTAGCTGGGCGAGGCGTGAGACGCTTTCCGCAATTCCGACGAAGTCCTTCCAGATCAGGTTGAGATACATCGTGACCAGCGCCGCGGGCACACCGTGGCCGGCGACGTCCGCGATCATGAAATTGTAGACGTCCTCCCCGGTCTTCGTGACAGCGTAGAAGTCGCCGCCCACGACGTCGTTGGAGAGGTAGCACGGGTTGAAGCTGATGCGGGAGCTCGGCTCGGGAATATGCTCCAGCATGTCGCGCTGTATCTGCGCCGCCCTCTCGATGTCGTAGTATTCCGAGCTGAGGTCGTAGAACGTTTCGATGCCGCCGACGACGCTGCCTTTCTCGTCATGGAAAGGCGCCACCGAGACTTTCATCGGAATCCTGCGCCCGTCCTTGCCGAGCGCGAACACGATTATGGGCGCCGTGCTGCTCTTGTCGGTGACCATCGCGCGGTGGAGGGGGCAGTATTCCTCCGGGCAGAGCTTATGGCCGTCCTTGTCGATGTGCGCGAGGACGTCGTCGGAACAGTATCTGCCGACGATCTCCTCGGACTTCCAGCCGGTGATCTTCTCTGCGGCCGTGCCCCAGTAGACGATCTTCCGGTCGCGGTCCACGACGTAGATTCCTTCCTTCAGCGACTTGAGGATCAAGGCGGGATCGATCGAAGGCATGGCGGGGCTCCTTAATGTTATCAGTGTCAACGTGTCATCGTGATTTTCCACTGAAAATCACTGTGTCATAGTGACATTAGGCAAAAAATAATCAACTCGATATTTCGACGGTGCTGAAGGATTCCGGCGGCATGGTGAAGCGGAAGGAGCCCGCGCAGTCTTCGACGACGCATTCGCGTTCGGTCTGCAGCGGATTGGCCACGACGGCCACTCGCGTTCCGTCCGGATTTTCGAAGGCGACGGCGTTGGCCGCGAGGCGGCCCTTGACCTCGAGCCGGACCGCGCCCGGAGAGATGAACCTGGAAAAATGCTTCATCACGTAGAATTCGGGGTTGTAGTAGACCTGCTTCGTGGCCGGATCCACCGTGACCATGGAGTTCTGCTTCCAGCCCCATGTGCTGAGGCCCGTGGGCGCGAGGACCATGTTCCAGTAGACGTATGCGTTAGCCCCGTTGGAGATGTAGTGGCGCATGAGGCCGAAGACGTATTTGGCGTAGTCCCAGGTGTTGCGCCCGTCGCCGCATTCGTTCTCGGTCTGCATGATCTTCTTGTCCGGCCAGGAGGCGTGGACGCGCTGAACCATTCCCTTGCCGGCCCACTGGAGTCCGACTCCGGCGATGAAGCGGTTCGCGGCAGGATCGCCGAGCACGGTGTCCACGAAGCCGTCGTAGTCGTCTGTGTTGAGGGTTCCGAGCCAGATTTCGCAGTCGAGCCCTCGCCTCCTGAACGTCGGGCCGAGGTGGTCGCGGACGAAGTCACGGAGCTGCGCGCCGGTCCAGAGGCAGGACGGGAACTTCTGGTCAGCGACGGGCTCGTTCTGTGGGTGCATCTGGACTATGTCGATTCCTTCCCTGCGGTATTCCTCGGCGAACTTCGCAAGGTAGAGGGCGTAGGCGCGGAGGATTTCCGGCTTCCAGATCATAGTCCCGTAGTTGTATGCCTTCGGGAACTTCATCCAGGTCGGAGGGCTCCAGGGGGATGCGAAGAACTTCATGCGCGGATTGATCTTGAGCGCGGCCTTGATGTAGGGCATCAGAAATTTCCTGTCTCGGGCGATTGAGAAGCGCTTCATCGCGAGGTCGCCGTCAGTCTCGTCGTGGCTGTACCATTCGGCGGCGTAGTCGCTCGCCCCGACCGGGAGGCGGCAGAGGCCGAACCTGCAGCCATCTTCCTGGTCGAAAAGCTCCCGCATCACATCGGCCCGCTTCTTTTCCGGAAGGGACGACAGCGCGATCCAGCCTAGTTCGTTGAAGCAGCCGCCCCAGCCGTCCCAGGTCTGGTGTTTGTCATTGGTAAGCAGCAGGTTATGATCGCTGCAGCGTGCCTGCGTAACAGAAGACTTCCGGAACGGCTTTCCCGGGGCGGTGGTGGTCAGTCTTGCCTTCATCGTTCGTGCTCCTATGCTTTGTCAACAGACAACAGAATCGGCAGGGCACTTAAAATAGCAGGATTCCGCATGTTTTCATTCGCCGCGCCGGAGAATCCCTGCGAATGCCTCCGCGCCGTTTGAATTCCTTCCCGCATTGTTATATTGTTGCTTTTCGGATAATCGAGTTCGCAGTTTTGCCGATCAGAAACTCGATGGGGGCGGAACCGTGCTCCGCCGCGGTTGAGTATGGCTCAACCCTCCATAAGACGACAAAGATAGCGACAAAGCTGCCGACAAAGATGTCCGAGGGAGGATTTTCAGATTGGGCCGTTTCATACCAGACGAGAAGCTTGACGAGATCCGGTCCCGTGCCGACATAGTGGATCTGATCCAGTCGTATATCCCGCTGAAGAAGTCGGGCGCGCGCTTCAAGGCGCTCTGCCCGTTCCACAGCGAGAAGACGCCCTCGTTCATGGTTAATCCGGACAGGCAGGTCTACCACTGCTTCGGATGCAGCCGTGGCGGGGACGTGTTCCGCTTCGTGATGGACAAGGAGAACATGGGCTTCAACGAGGCGGCTCTTTTCCTGGCCGAGAAATACAATGTCAAGATAGAGCCGCAGGCCGGCAGGCCTCAGGGGCCCGACGGCGGCGGAGGAGGCATATCGAAGGAGAGGCTGTTCAAGCTGAATGAGAAGGCCATGAACTGGTTCCAGAACTGCCTGCATAGGGATCCGTCCAGCGCAGTGGCCACCTATCTGAGGGCGAGGGGGCTCTCGGATGAGACGGTGAGGGATTTCAGGCTCGGCGCGGCGCCCGACTCCTGGGACGAGACTCTGAAGTTCTGCAAGGCGTCAGGCTTCGGCGAGGAGGAGCTGGTCGCCTCCGGGCTGGTCGTGAAGAACGAGGAGAAGGGCAGCATCTACGACCGTTTCAGGAACAGGCTTGTATTCCCGGTGATGGACGAGCAGGGCCGCGTGGCGGGTTTCAGCGCGAGGACAGTGTCCGCCGACGCCAAGGAGGCGAAGTATGTCAACACGCCCGAGACCCCGGTGTTCAAGAAGAGCCGGCTCCTCTACGGGCTATATTTCGCGAGGGACGCGATGAGGGACGGCAGGTATGCGGTGCTCTGCGAGGGACAGATGGACGTGATCGCCCTGCACCGCGCCGGCTACAAGATGAGCGTGGCGCCGCTCGGCACCGCGTTCACCGAGGAGCAGGCGAGGCTTCTGCAGCGCTATGCGGAGTCCGTCATCCTGGCGCTCGACTCCGACGAGGCTGGCGTGAAAGCGGTGCTGAGGAACCTGGAGATTCTTCTGCCTATGAACTTCAGGATATCCGTTGCGAGCTTCCCTCCGGACGACGATCCCGACTCGCTCCTAAGGCGTGAAGGCGGCGGCGCCGTTGAGGATGTCATGGGCGGCGCGGCCGACTTCTTCGATTACCTTGTCGGGCATTTCATGGGGAAGTATAATCCGGCCATCCCCTACGAGCAGGACCGGCTCGTCGGCTCCGTCCTCTCATATGTCGCAAAGATTGAAAGTTCCATCTCGAGGGCGGCATACGCGACCAGGCTTTCGCAGAGGCTGAAGCTAAACGAGGCGGCCGTTTTCACCGAACTGAACAAGCTCAAGCGCGGAAGCGGCCAATCACAACAGCCGGCCCAGGTCCAGGCGCCTGATCAGCCGAAGGCCGAGGCGGACTCCGGCCAAAAAGTGCCTGAAGGCCGAGCACCGCAGGCGCCGAAGGCTGAGGAGGAGCTCCTGGCCCTCGCCCTCGGCCACGGAACAGTCGGCAGAAGGCTCGCGGAGGAGCTGCCGTCTGAAATGATAAGCAGGTCGGGCGTCGGCACCGCGCTGGAGACGGTCATCAACCTCACGTTGAACGGCGAATGGGAGCATGCCGCTTCAAGGATCGCTGCACAGCTCGCTGAATCGCCGGATCCCAGCCTCAGCAGGATACTCATGGACTCCGCGGCGGGCGCAACGCTGGACGACGCAAGGCTGGAAAAGGCCGTCGTTGACTGCATCATCTGCATAAAGGAGGGCTTCCTAAAAAGTGCCATAGGGGAGATACTTGAGAAGATGAAGACCGCCGCAGGCCCGGACAAGGACAGGCTGCGTGACGAATACCTGGCCAAAAGTACCGAGCTCAAGAAGGTGATCTCCCAGAAGACCAAATCAAGGAGCTATTGAGGCGGCCGCCTTGGTACTTTCGCGGTATGGATTCAGCAAACTGCTCCCTTTTGCTGAATTCATACTTAAAGGAAAAATGCAAAATCGCTTGTTTTTATACCCAGAACGGGAAATTTTTACGGTTCTTCACCCGTATTTGGCAGAAAACATTTGGATTTTGCATTTTTCCAAGGTAAATATGCATTGAAAGGGCGCAGTTCGCTGAACATTTACCAAGCTATCCGCCTGCCGGAAATGGCATGGAAATTATGGAACAAAACGGCTATCTTAATGTCATAGGCGTCCACAAGAGCTATCATCTCGGAAGGAAGCCGGTTCCGGTTCTCCGGGGCGTGGACTTCTCCGTCGGTAAGGGCGAATGGGTCGCGGTGCTAGGGGCGTCTGGCAGCGGCAAGACGACGCTCCTCAACATCATAGGGGCGCTGGAGAGGCCGGACAGGGGCGATGTGCTCTTCGAAGGCGCACCCCATTCCGGGATGAGTGAGAGCAGGGCTTCGGAGTTCCGCCGCCTGAAGGTTGGCTTCATCTTCCAGGCCTACCATATGCTGCCGGAGCTTTCGGTGCTGGAGAACGTCATGCTGCCGGGCATGATCTCGGGCAGGTCCGCCTCCGATCTGCGAAGGGGCGCCCTGAGGCTGCTCGAAGAAGTGGGCCTCGGCCACAGGACCGAGCACAGGCCTGCGGAGCTCTCCGGCGGCGAGCAGCAGAGGGCCGCGATAGCCCGTTCAATGATCAATTCCCCTGCGCTCATCCTGGCGGACGAGCCTACAGGAAACCTTGACTCGGAGACCGGCGCCGGAATACTTGCAATCTTCAGGAAGATGCACGATTTTAACAAGACGCTCGTGATGGTGACACACGACAAGGAGGTCGCCGCCGCCGCCGGCAGGATTGTGCATGTCAAGGACGGGCTCACTGGGTGAGGAGGGCGCGGAAGCCGGGATCTGAAAGAGCGGCGGATAATGAATGGTGTGGCGGGTCATCGAGTCAGCGGACGCCGGCTTGGGTATACTCATTTAGCGTGAAAAATTACATTTTGACGGGCAATATTCGGGATTGGATTTTTTCGTTCCGACCGAGCGGCGCTCAATCTCCAGCCGCTGGTCGCGAGTCAATAGTTGTAAAAATAGTTGAATGCTGGAGCAGGACGATGCTTTGCGAACTCTGCAAGAAGAACGAGGCGATAATCCACATCCAGGAGATCGTCAACTCTGAGAAGAAGACCTTGAACATCTGCGCGGAATGCGCCGCCCAGAAGAACCAGTCGGGCCTCATCATCAACGGACTTAACCTGGCGGATCTTTTCTACAACCTGTCGTCGAAGATCCAGCCGGACGCCGACACGTCGTCCGGCAAGCAGGACGAAGGCGAAATCAAGCAGCAGGCCAATATCCAATGCCTCAAGTGCGGGTGGGACCTCTCGAAGTTCACCAAGTCCGGACGGACCGGATGCGCCGAATGCTACAAGACCTTCTGGAAGATACTGTCGCCGGCGTTCAAGAACATGCACAAGGGGACGCTCCACGTCGGGAAACATCCTGGCGAGGCGAAGTCAGGCGGCAAAGGCCTGCCGCTGCTGGAGATAATGGATCTGCAGAAGAAGCTTGAAGAGCACATCCTCAGGGAGGAGTTCGAGAAGGCCGCCGAACTGCGCGACAAGATAAGCCGGCTCAAGAAAACCGGGGGATGAAGGACGGATGGCGGGTACCGGATGTGAATGCTGGAGGACCGGCAGGTGCCGACAGGTTTCGAGAGGCGTCGGCAGGTATCGAAATTCACCGTTTACCAATCCATTCGATTCCGCCGGCGAAATCGAACGACCCGCAATAACGAATAACCAATAACGAATAACCAATAACCAATAACGAATAACCAATAACCAATAACGAATAACCAATAACCAATAACGGACAACCAATAACGGACAACCAAATGCCTTCACGAGATCCATTCCAGAAGATAATCAGGCAGAGGGTGAGCTGGCTTGCGGACAGCGGCCCCGAGGACGACATCGCCATAAGTTCCAGGATAAGGCTGGCGAGGAACCTCGCCGACGTGCCCTTCCCCATAAACGCCGACGACGCGCAGCTCGGATCGATCATAAGCGCGGTCGAGATCGCCGCGAAGAGGTCCAGGTGCTTTGCAAGGCCGATGATGTTCAAGATGAACGAGATAAGCAGGCTTGACCGGCAGATACTCTTCGAGAGGCGCCTGATCAGCAAGGAGTTCTGCAACGAGGAGAGGATTTCGGCGGTCATCATCAGCGAGGACGAGTCCTCCGGCGTCATGATAAACGAGGAGGACCATCTGCGGCTGCAGTTCATGCGCCCGGGGCTGCAGCTTTCGGCGGTGTGGAAGGCGGCGGACGAGGCCGACGACCTTCTTGGAGGCGAGCTCAACTTCGCCTTCAACGATGAACTCGGCTACCTGACCTCGTGCCCCACGAACGTCGGCACGGGCCTGCGCGCCTCGGCGATGCTCCATCTGCCGGGCCTGGTGCTCACCGGCCAGAGCACGGCCGTCCTGCAGGCGCTTTACAAGCTAGGGCTGGCGGCTCGGGGCATCTTCGGGGAGGGCACTGAAAACCTGGGCAACCTCTTCCAGATCTCCAACCAGAGCACTCTAGGCGAGACGGAGGGGCAGATCATCGGCAAGCTCGAGTCCGTAATAATGCAGATCATCCAGCACGAGAAGATCGCGCGCGTCAGCCTCTTCGAGAAGCAGAAGGAGTTCCTTCTCAACCATGTCGGCAGGGCCTACGGCATCCTCCGCCATTCCTACATCATCTCCAGCCAGGAGGCGCTCAACTCGCTCTCGGCGCTCCGCCTCGGAGTCGACATGGGCATGTTCTCGTCCGTCGACATACACACGGTCAACGAGCTGTTCATACTTGTCCAGCCCGCGCACCTGCAGAAGCACGCGGCGAAGGAGCTTGAAACGGCCGAGCGGGACATACTGCGCGCGAAGATAATCCGCGAAAAGCTTCATTCTGAACATGAGAGGAAGTAGGTGGACGCAGCCCTTCCATGCCTTCTGGCGCTCCTTGAAGTCACATTCGTGTTCGTGGGCCTGCTCCTCCTGCACAGCCTGCGCAAAATGGTCTTCGGCAGCGCGGCCTTCTATATCGCCGTGGGGCTCCTGCTGATATTCACCCAGCTGGTGAGCTCGACCGAGCTGAAGGTCGTGATCGGCTATCCGGGGATGGACTTCTACATAGCCCCCAGCGTGCTGTTCCTGCCATACCTGGCGATCATAATGGTCGTATACATAACGGAGGGCACGCTCGCCACGCAGAGGCTCATCATCGGCGCCATGGTCACACTGGGGTTCTATGTCTACCTCAGCCACCTGACCATAGTCCAGTGCGGCTGGACCGGGTATTCCATATCGCAGGGCCCTTCCGCGGACTCCCTGGAATACCTCCTCAGGAACAGCCAGCGCAACATGGCCAGCTCGATCCTGGCCCAGACGCTCGACCTCTTCCTTATTCCGATCTTCTTCCAGCGGCTGAGGAACATGGGCTGCCGCCTCTTCCTGAGCGTGCTGGGCGCGCTGATGCTCACGCAGCTCGTGGACACCTTCGTCTTCGTCACCGCATGCTTCTGGGGGAGCCCGCAGTGGTGGCTGCACATCAAGTCCTCCTACATCGTCAAGGCCTTCCTGACCATCTGGCTGAGCATAATCGCCACTATATACCTTTCCCACATCGAGAGGCAGCGCTTCGGCCAGGAAAGGAGCGCTATCGACATCATACTCTCCTTCGTCGGAAGCTACGGCAGGGCCATCGCGCTGGAGAAGAACCTGCTGGAGTGGGAAGGACGCTACAGGGTCGTCATCGAGAACGCCAGCGACATGATCTTCCTCCTCAACAGGGAGGGCAGGATACTCGACGCCAACCTCGCCGCGGTGCAGAAGCTCGAAATGGCGTCCAAGGAGAATCTGATTGAGAAGCCGTTCAAGGACATCCTGGCCGACACGGAGGACTACCCGTTCGACCTGGACCTCATATTGGAGACGTTCAAGGAGTTCGAGCCGGAACAGGAAAACGACGACGGAAAATCCCCCGCGCCGCAGGCGCATACGTTGTCGCCGCAGTCCAGACATTCGGAGATACACATGCTCACGCGGAGCGGCAGGAAGGTGGAGGTGGATGTCGTGATGAACCGCATCAGCGTGGAGGAAATGCCCGTGCTCATCGTGTTCGGAAGGGATGTCACCGAGCAGAACCTCCTGGAAAAGGAGAAGGAGGAGCTCAGGGAGCAGCTAGGCCACGCGCAGCGCCTCGAGGCCGTAGGTAAGCTCGCCGGAGGCGTCGCCCACGACTTCAACAACTACCTCCACTCCATACAGGGCAACCTCGACATACTCCTCTACATGCACGAGATCACCGACGAAAAGATACTCAAGCACCTCAACCGGATCAACGATATCACAGAGCAGTCGTCCAAGCTGACGCAGCAGCTCCTCGGTTTCGCCAGGAAGGGCAAATACAAGGTCGAAAGGATCGTCCTCGGAGAACTGCTCGAGGAGACCGTCCGCCTTTTCAGCCCGCAGTCGCTGAAAAGCATAGAGTTCAGGACGGATTTCCCGAAGAGGCAGGTCTTCATAAAGGGCGACGCCGTCCAGCTCAAGCAGGTCTTCCTCAACATCTTCATCAACGCCAGGGACGCCTGCGAGCTGAAGGGCGGCGAAGGCAACCAGATATCAGTCTCGCTCGCGCCGGCCAGGCAGTTCCAGGCCCAGTTCGACGCAGTGACCACAGGCAAGATCGCCGAATCTTCAGACAAATACTGCTGCACTACGATAGCTGACACGGGAATAGGAATAGACTCGGACATCATCAACAGGATATTCGATCCGTTCTTCACAACCAAGCCCGTAGGCAAGGGCACGGGGATGGGCCTGGCCATGGCATACGGCGCAGTCACCAACCACCACGGATTCATCCACGTCGAAAGCGAGAAGAACGTCCGCACGGCGTTCCACATCTTCCTGCCGCTCATTCCTTCAGCGGATTGACCTCGGCATAGACGATCTTCCATTCGACCCCGAAGAGCTGGAGCGTCGTCCAGGACGCCTTCTTGAGCACCTTCTCCTTCGTGGTTGCCGAATAGAATTCGTATTCGGTGGTTCCGTCGGGCTTCCCGCTTATCAGGCGGCATGCCTTTATGAGCGACGGAAACGGCTTGTATATGTCGTCCTTGAAGACATTCCTCCCGATCTGACCCCGGTCTCGGTCGTAGATCACGAAGCCGTACTTGTCCATGACCCAGATCTCGACCGGCCTGTTCTTGAGCGTCTTGTCCAGGAAAGACCTGAAGAACTCGTGTGGCTCGACCAGGTAGCTTATCGATCCGGCATATTTCCCCGACTTGTTGATGACTGGATACTCGAAGTCGAAGCTGTAGAAGCCCTCGACGGACCTGAAGACGTTGCTCAGGACTGGCTTCTGGGATTTGATCACCCTCGCGACCTGCTCCTGTGCGCTGATGTCGGAACCCTCGTACATCCGGTATTTCGCCGGCTCGACGACGGCCATCACCCCCTTCGGCGTCACAAAGGACACGTCAACCACGAGCGGATTCTTCTCCTTCAGGCCTGCAAGGACGGCCCTCACGGCCTCCTTGTCTCCGGTTCTGTCCGCCATCTTCGCCGCGGCGGCCGACATCTCCGTCTGGAACTTCTCGAAGTTCACGCCGATGTTCTTCTTCACCTCCGAGATCGTCCCCGTCGCGGTCATCTCCGTGTAGTCGGTCACGCATGACGAAAGCAGCAGCGGCAGCGCGCAAAGCGTAAGCGCATTGGAAATCTTCATAAAATCCCTCCAGGTTCTTTTGACCGATAAGATAATGAACCAATTTCAAAACGCAAAACCGAAGCCGATGAAGGAGATTGTGAAATTCAGCTTGCGAACCATCCGGTATAACCTTCAGCCCACTTGAGAATAATAACAAATATCAACCAGAAATATAATACCTATAAATCTTCATGACGCTTCTTGAAATACAATCCGCATTTTCACTAATCAGTCTCATATTCTCTTTTGCATAAGGAAATTCTGCACAGACCAATCCAAAAGCTGCGAGGTGCCGTTTGAAGACGAGATTCCTGCCGTCGGTCGTCCTCCTACCCTTCCTCTATTCCCTGCCGCTTGTCTTCCAGGACGCTCCCGATGAAAGCCGCACTGCTGCGCCGACGGCGCAGGTCACACGTT
>CAZWRV010000036.1:0-59924 GCA_964636325.1 uncultured Victivallaceae bacterium
CCATTCTTTCTCAGTATAAGGAGGAGTCTCTCTTAGACATTTTCTGCACCTACATGGATCCGCACAACGAGTATCTGCGTCTGGCGGCGTCATTCGGAGTTCCTGCCGCCATCCTCTTCTACATCTTCTGGATGCTGATGCCTTCAAGGCTAAGGCAGGGCACCTTGGCGCGGCAAGTCCTTGCTTACTATGTGGCATCCTTATTAATGGTCTCATTATGGGACGACATACTGAGCAAGCGGTGGATCTGGTGTGCGGCTGGAATTATATTATCTATTGATTCCGGAAGGTTGAGGTCAAATGAAATTTCTGGATCGGCTTCTTCAGTCATGGCGGATAAGCAAGGCGTTAGAGCACCTTGATGGAAGACTGCGCCTGGTCGACATAGGCGCCTACAAGGGTGAACTCTTCGAACGTCTTGGCGGCAGGCTTACCGAAGGATATGGTATTGAGCCTTTGATAGAAAAGCCGATATGGGGGGACAATTACTGCGTCATCCCTGGTTCGATTCCTGAGTTCAAGCCTCCGGGCAATGACTGGGACGCCATAACGATGCTGGCGGTTCTTGAGCATCTGGAGCCATGCTGCCGCAGCAGAATCGCCGATTATTGCTATGAGCTTCTTAAGCCGGGAGGGATTGTAATAGTGACAGTTCCTTCGCCCTCCTCGGACATTGTGCTCGGACTGATGAGGAAGTTCAGGCTGATAGATGGAATGTCCCTGGAACAGCATTCGTCTTTTTCGCCAAAGGACACCTTGGATATTTTCGCCCCCCCCAACTATGTCCTCTGCTCGAGAAAGGCTTTCCAGCTGGGTTTCAACAATATATTTGTTTTCAAGAAGTCAATTGCATGAGTGTAGTGCTATCATTCATCTTCCCGTGCTTGAACGAGGAGGCGACTTTGCCCTACTGCATCGGCCAGCTTAAGGAAAGCCTTGAAGGCTGCGGGCTGGACTACGAGATAATTGTGTCCGACAACGGCAGCACGGACAAGTCGGCGGAGCTTGCGGAAGAATGCGGCGCCAGGGTTGTATCGGTGCAGCGGAGAGGCTATGGAGCGGCGATCAAGGGTGGAATTGAGCAGGCAAAGGGCGAATACGTCATATTCGCGGATGCCGACGGCAGCTACATGCTTGAACACGCATTGCCGTTGTATAGGAAGGCCGCATTGGAAAACGCCGACATGGCGGTTGCCTCAAGGCTCAAAGGTTACATAGAGCCTGGAGCCATGCCGTTTCTCCACAGGCATCTGGGTACGCCCGTCCTGACCTTCCTGATAAACCTTCTTTTCCACGGCGGGCTTTCCGACTGCAATTCAGGATTCCGCTGCATCAGGAGGCAGTCTTTCAAAGGATGGGACATCAGGTCGGACGGGATGGAGTTCGCCAGCGAGCTTCTGATCAAGGCGCTGAAGCGCGGTGCTAAAATAGTTGAAATCCCTTCCGGTCTCAGGAGGGATCGCCGTGCGCGTCCACCCCATCTCCGGACCTGGAGGGATGGAATGAGACATCTGCTGCTCATCCTTTCGGAAAAGCCGCAGGTCATGGAGGTTCCGGGCATTTCACTGCTGATTTTTTCATCCGTCCTGCAGATTGCCGCCTTAGCCTTCGGTCCTACTGCGCTTGGGAAATTCAACGTCTTCGACTACCACACCCATGCGCTGCTCCTGATGCTCGGCTGCATCGGCACGCAGCTTTACCTTCTTGGGTGTTCGATATACGTGCTGGGGGACGAGGAGCCGATGCGGCTGACAAGCAAAATCTTGGACATGGACGAGGCGCGGCTCTTCATCCTGCTTATCGTAAATTTTCTGGTCTGCGGAGGGGCGCTGGCCTGGATATTCCTTGTCTGGATACGCAGGAATTTCGAAGGATTGAACCTGATAAATCCTTTCCTTGTGATCATACATTTCATACTTGTCGCGGGCTTCATCAGCATCGGCCTGCTCGGACTGCATATCTTGAAGAAGGCCAGATGAACTATTCCGTCCTTACCGCATGCCTCAACTCGGCAGGAACCATTACGAGAAGCATCGAATCGGTTTTGAAGCAAAATCCTCCTCCTACGCAATATATTTTCGTTGACGGCATGTCCTCAGACGGGACGGTGGAACTGATACACGAGTCCATGAGTAGGCATTCTTTCGGGAACTACAAGGTGATGCGGCAGGAGGAGAAGAGCGGCATCACGGGTGCCTGGAACATGGGTCTTCCAGAGGCGACAGGGGATATTATCTTCATCCTGAACAGCGACGACTGGTACGAGGAAGGTGCGGCGGCGCAAGTGCTGGAAGCGTTCGAGCGCAATCCGGATTCTGGGATCGTCCTGTCATCGGCGTTTTTCCACGTTGCCGGCGGGAAATACAAGGCCAGCCCGAAATCCTTCGCGCTCTTTCCCCTTTTGATGCCCGTTGTCCATCCGGGATGCTTCGTGAGGAAGGAGGTCTATGAGAAGATAGGCGTGTTCGACTGCAGATACGGAATTTCCGCAGATTATGATTTCGTCTACAGGTGCTACAACTCCGGAGTGAAGTTCCACAGGATAGAAGGGACGCTCGTCAACATGCAGCTCGGCGGACGCGCCAACAGCAGCAGGGCCAGGGCGAGAAAAGAGACCTTGGACATAGCCCTGAGGCACTCCGGTAGTCGGATTTTGCCGAATCTGGCGTTCTGGGCGAGAACGCTGATTGGGAGATAATAGCTTCCACACGCCTGCCAAGAATGGCTGGCAACAGCAACCTGCTGCTTGCAACTATTCCTTCGGGTGCCTGAGCTTGCGGCAGAGGGGGCACATGAAGATGTCAAGCCCGAAGATTTCCGCCCAGCAGTCGGTCTGCGAAATTCTCACCTTGTCGCCTTTTTTAAGCCGGATCGTGTCCGGCGAGTTGTCAGCGACCAGCACGGCAGGCCCCCTTGTGATGAGGATGTCAATTATGCTGTCCTCCGGCAGGACCAGGTGGTTGGTGACTTCGGTGCTGTTGCTGAATGCCAGACCTATCCCCACGCGGAATATGCTGTGGGTGATGCTGCGGTAGTAGGATGTGCTGCCGTGGATGGTGGCCACCCCCACACCGTCGCCGACGATTTCGTCATGGTAGTGTTCACCGTTTATCAAGACTTTGTATCTTATGGCGCTTACAGGATTGGCGTTGTGGACGAATACATCGTTTATCGCCAGAAGCCTCCTGCCCTTGCACTCCCCGGCAATCTTGACAAGCCTGCTTTTCCTGAGCTTCCCAGCCAAGAGCAAGTCCAGCTCGGCGCCGTATGACTGATGGGCCTCGCAGAGCTTGGAAGTCCTGCTGTCCCTAAGCGGCAATTTCGGAACGCCGGGAAATTCCCTTTCCGCGCCAAGGAGTGCGCCGTCCCCGCCATAAGTAATGACTAGATCCGGCATCTCCTCGCCAACAACAAAAGCCTTCCGCCCCTCCAAATAGGGAAGGATGTCCGCCAGGAACTTCCCTCTTACGCTTACCTTTAATTTCTTCATCTGTCCATCCTGCTGAGCACGAAATATAGCACGGCTGCGGCACAATTCCCCACGTTGATCGACGTTTTTCTGCCCTTGACCGGGAGAAACACCGTAGCGTCGCAAAGCTCCAGCACATTCTCTGAAATTCCCCTAGCCTCATTTCCGAAAACCAGCGCGAGCGGGAATTTGAAGTCATGGCTCCAAAGGCACTTCGAGCCAGCTGTTCCGGACTCCACAGCGACTATCTCTGCAAGATTCTCCCCCCGTAAAGCTGTAAGTGCATCCTCAGTCCTATCAAAATGCCTGTGTCGGACGGACTTTTCCGCTCCAAGCGCCGTCTTCTCCAGTTTCGCGTGCGGGGGAAACGGCGTGTAGCCGCAAGTAATGATTTCTTTGGCCCCTATCGCATCCGCAATCCTGAAAATGTTGCCGGTGTTGTAGGCGCTCCTCAAGGAGTCGAGAACGACTGTAATCTCGGCATTCTTTTTCATCATAAAATTCAAATTTTGCGCTGAATATTTACCTTGGGAAAAGGAAAATTCCAAATGTTTTCTCAAAATAAGGATGGGGACAGGTTGAAAAAGAGGAATTTTTCGATGAAAAATTAAAAATAATGAGGGGTGACGCTGCGTCTTGCTGCCTAGCAGTTACGGCGAATGCGGCCAACTGCGGCTATTAGGTTAATGGCCAGCCTCAAAAATGAGGCATTATTAAAAAATCTAAAAAATTTACTAAAATGCACTTGACAAGCTATGATTCTTGCTGTAACTTGATGTCAGAAGAAAGGAGATTATCACTATGAGAATTGTGAAAATAGGCCTTGCCGGGCATAAAAACATGCAGCTTTGTTTTAGCAGATTTAATAATTATAATGTATTAAGATGGAGGGTGCTGCGATGAACACGGCACAAATCCAAGTTATGGGTGGACATGAGCATCATCTGATAGAGCATGCAGTTATGCCGAGCATCAACGACGTTATAGATGCCCAGCGGATCACGTTCCGGGACATCAGGGATCATCTGACAGGCCCCTTCATTTCAATCATCGCCCACATGATTTTCATCACCATTCTGGTTTCAATCGTTGTTGAGCCTCCGCCCACCATTGACGTTCCGGTCATCATAACGGACATGAAGATAACGGAGATGGAGAAGGTTCCTGACCTGCCTCCTCCTCCGGATCCTGAGATCCCTGACAATCCGTCTCAGATTGAAGACGAGAATTTCAGCCAGGTGATGTCGAACACCCCCTCTTTAGCCCCTTCGCCTGGGGAGGGGTCGGTTGATGTTCCGGATGATATGGTCTCAGGGCCGACCGGCCCTGCAACAGAAGTGGTTCTGCCAAACTTGTTTGCGGTACGGCCATCGACATCTCCGGTCGTGGTTCCGGGTCTGATGTCGATAAGGACAGGTCTGGCCCGTGAAAAGGCGCTGAAGGACGGAGGAGGGTCGCCAGCGACTGAGATTGCAGTAAACAAGGCGCTCCGCTGGCTGCGCGACCACCAGAATCCGGACGGGTCATGGGGTGAGAACGCCGTCTACCAGCCAGCGTTCACGGGCTTTGCATTGCTTGCGTTCCTGGCGCACGGGGAGACGCCGTCGTCGCAGGAATATGGAAGATGTGTCTTCAACGCCATAAAGAAGGTGGCCGAATACGGCGACTCTCCCGATCCGGTCAAGACCGGCGCGGGCAACGGTTACGGGCATCAGATCTTCACCTACGCGCTCTGCGAGGCCTTTGCGCTGACCAAGATCCCGGTACTCGAGCCGATCATGAACAGGAACATTCAGATAATAGTCAACGGGCAGAATGCGGCGGGCGGTTTCAATTATTTCTACAACAACCAGGAGGGCAGGTGCGACAGTTCCGTGATGGGCTGGTCATGCCAGGCTCTGAAGGCAGGCTTCGCCGCCGGCAGTTCGGCGCAGGGCTTGGAGCAGGCGATCCAGAAATCGGTGCAGTGCTTCAGCACTCTCATGAAGGCGAACTCGGGATTCGTCTACTGCAACAATGTCGGAGCCGCAAGGCCGGGTGGGGAAGGGACGCCCAACGTAACTGCCGCATCCACCCTCGCGCTCCAACTCATGGGGGCGGGAAAGGAGCCTGCAGCCAAGGACGGAGTCAACTATCTGCTAGCGAAATACAATGTCTTCACCTGGAAGAATCCTCCTGCCATGGAATGGGCCATTTACCGCTGGTATTACCAGACACAGGTCCTCTTCCAGGCCTTTGACGGCAGGAGGGATGCGAAGGAATGGAAAACATGGAACGATCTTTTCACCGCTGAGCTGAAACGGGTTCAGAAGGTGGACGGCCATTTCGAGACACCTGCCAGAGAATCTGCCAAGGCGGCTGCCACGGCAGGCGGAGCTGTGAAGCTGGGCCATGGTGAAAACATGTTCAGCGAATTCGACAACTGCGTCTATGCCACATCCCTGTGCTGCCTTATGCTCGAAGTATATTACAGATACCTGCCCACCTTCAAGGTCGCGGAAGCCAAGGTCTTCGAAATGGGCAAGGCGGAAGGGCCGGTAATCGAGTAGCAGCCGATATCTGCGGTCTTCGCAGTTTTTGTCGGTCATAAACTCGAAGGAGGGCAACGCTTGTCGGAGCCGCGGTCGAGCTCGATTCAACCCTCCGGAAGACGACAAAGTTACCGACAAAGATGGGCGAGTTTCAGAGGAGGAATGCCTTGCAGGCGTTTGCCACGAACGCCTTGCATAGTTCGGGCGAACGCGAACCGTCCTTCTCCTTGAGGCCGGAGTTGGCGTCGACGCCGTAGGGCTTGACCTTCCTGATGGCGTCGGCGACGTTTTCCGGCGTGAGGCCGCCTGCAAGTATCACGGGAAGCTTCGATTCCCTGACGATTTCGGCGCTCCTGTCCCAGTCATGGACTCGCCCAGTTCCGCCGACCTGTCCGCCGGTCTTGTTGAAGCTGTCAAGAAGGAATGCGTCGACATAGGGGGTGTAAAGGTGGAAGTCCGGGTCTATTTTCTTGCCTGCCATCATGTGGACAGCCAGTATGATCTTGCATGTGGGAGGAACTGCGTTCCTTATCTTCTTCACGTCTTCGGCAGTGCTGCCGCCGTGGAGCTGGACCGTGGAAATCGCAGTCTTCCTCAACATCTCTATGATGGACTCCGTGTCCACGAGATGTGTAACGATCACCGGAGCGACGAACGGCGGCAGCTCCTTGGCAAGCCTGGCGGCGGTGCTCGGAAGAATGAAATCAGGCGAGGCATGGAGCTGTCCGACCAGGAATCCGACCGCATCGGCACCTGCATCAACCGCGATTTTCAAATCCTTGGAGCTTGTAACGCCACAGATTTTAATTCTCATGTTTCAGATTTCCTGTTCCACCGCCGAATGTGGAGCAAAACCGTTGGGAAACAGCGACGTGCCGCTTCAGGGATACGCGCCGGAAATCAGAATCTGAAATTCCTCCGGCACCGGAATTTCACAAGAGTCAATTTCAATACTCCTAAATCGGCGGAATATCCGCCTAGGCGGACACCCTCCACACTCGAAACGGGTGCAAGAAATTATGATAGTGTTGAGTTCTGCTCAACCGCGTTTTGAAATCGGTGCACAAAATTCACCTGGCTTATTATTCAGATACCAGGCCGCTGCAATACCCTTTAAAGTAAAGTCGTCCCCGCCGAAAACAAATCCTGGGATGTTTCTGACAAAGAATCCGGCGTCGCCGCCGACGGCGACAAGCTTGGGTCCGGCGCGCTTCCCGGCCGATGCGGCCATTCTGGCGACCAGTTCCTTGACGGCGCCGACGAGCCCTGCGTCAATTCCGCCGGACACCGCTTCGACCGTGTTACGGCCGGGAATCCTGCCGATCTTCTTTTCCAAGGGGACGAGCGGTATCTGAGCGGTGAATTCGTGGAGCGACTTCCTCATCGTGCTTCTTCCGGGCATGATGATTCCACCGAGATAGATTCCTTTCGCATCAACCATGTCAAGCGTTATCGCCGTGCCGAAGTCGCCGACTATCGAAGGCGTTCCGAAAAAGGCCGCCGCGGCGATGACGTTCGCAAGACGGTCCATGCCGACGGTATTACGCCTTATGCTGCCAAGATCGAGCCCCGTCCGGACGTCCGGAGAGAGCCAGAAAATTGGGAGATAGGCAAGCTTGTCCTTGGCCGATGGAACCACCGTCGAAGCGGCGGCCGGAACTCCTTCGGGGAATGGAAGTTCTGCTATATTTGCAGTTTCAATCCTGCCGATTTTACCGAAACGCCCATTACGCAGCAGTCCGAACTTTGAAAAGGTGTTTCCGATGTCCACGACGAACAACTGCACCCGGGGGAGGACATCCAATTCGACGCGTATTTTTTTTGGGTAGGATGTTAAATTATTTTTCATCGTAACCGTTAAGCTTAAATGCAAAAGAACCGCTATAATCCGCGGCTTCCAGCGGATATTTGCATCTCAGAGGAATTTGGCGAGGTCGGGCTTAGAGGCCATGAGCCTGACAAGCTCCTTGACCCTCTGGGCGGACTGTGCGCTGCATACCATGGTGACGTCGTCGGTGTGGACTATGACCAGATCCTTGACGTCCAGCGTGGCGACGAGGTGGTTTGCGTCTCCGACGACGATGCAGTCGCTTGTTCCGACGCCGCAGTGCAGGCCCCTTATGACGTTGTTCCCCTCGGACGCCTTGATCTGGTTCCTGAGGGCGGTCCAGCTTCCGACGTCGTCCCAGTAGTGGTTCCATTCGGCGACGATGACGTTCTCCGCCTTTTCCATCATCGCGTAGTCTATCGAAATGCGGGGAAGCCTGGGATAAATCTCCTGAAGCGCCTCTGGAAGGCCGCCTTTTGCGGCGGCCCCCCTGAACGAGTCGTATGCTGTGGAGAGATCGGGGCAGTGCCTCTTCATGGCGGAGGCGAACGTGGAGACGGACCAGATGAAAATCCCGCTGTTCCACCTGTAGTTCTTCTCCTGGAGGAACTTCCGTGCGGTCTCGATGTCGGGCTTCTCCTTGAACTGCAACGCCTCGTAGTATGCGGTCTTGGTCCCTTCCTTCAGCCTGTTTCCGCAGCAGATGTATCCGTAGCCCGTGCTGGGCGCCGTCGGAGCCACGCCCATGGTGACAATCCTGCCCTTCGAAGCGAATTCCGCGCATTCAAGCAGAACGGATGCCAGGACTTCATTGTCCTTTATGACGTGATCCGATGGAAGCACGATCATGACCGGGTTTCCGGCAGGATTCCTGGCCTTTATGACTGCCGCCGCCAAGGCCAGGCAGGGGGCGGTGTCCCTGCCTACAGGTTCCCCGATTATGTTCTGGTGCGGTATGCCCGAGAACAGCGACTGTATCGGGGCGATATATTCCCTGTTGGTTATTATGAGGATGTTCTCTGGGCTGACGAAGGGTCTGATCCTTTCGATCGTAAGCTCGATCAGAGTAAGTTCGCCGACCAGGCGCAGCAGCGGCTTCGGTGTCGAGGTTCTGCTCTGGGGCCAGAACCTTTCCCCCTTGCCGCCCGCCATCAGAACTGCGTAGATGTCCTTTCTCTCCATCCCGACTTTTCTCTCCTCAGGCGCCGCCGCCGAGCTTGTCGATGATGGATATGAGGGGCATGAACAGCGCTATGACGATTGTGCCTACGACCACGGCCAGGAATATGATCATCAGAGGCTCGATCATGGACGTGAGCGCGTCGACCGCGTTGTCTACTTCCTCGTCGTAGGTGTTGGCGATCTTCTCAAGCATGTCCGGGAGCTTTCCTGTCTCCTCTCCGACCTCGATCATGCTTATGACCATGTCCGGGAACACTTTAGTCGCCTTGAGCGGGGGTGCGATTCCCTCGCCCTCCTTCACCGCGTCATGCACCTTCTGGATGGCATTCGCGACGAGCTCGTTGCCGGACGTGTCCCTGACGATCTGCAAGGCGTTGAGCACGGGTACGCCTGAACCCATCAGCGTGCCCAGCGTACGAGAGAACTTCGCGATCGCCGACTTTGAAATTATCGGGCCGAAGAGAGGCAGGTGGTATTTCACCCAGTCGCAGACGAACTTGCCCTGCTGGAACTTGTTGACCACCTTGTAGAGGATTACGATTACAGCACCCACGATGAGAACCAGCACCAATTGCTTCTGGATGACGTTGCTTATGCCTATGACGAACTGGGTGAGCGGCGGGAGCGCCATTCCTTCGAGCAGCTCTCCGAATATCTTCTCGAACTTGGGGACGATGAAGACCATCAGTCCGGTGGTGATCAGGCCGGCGATGGTCAGAACCACGATCGGGTAGACCATCGCAGACTTGATCTTGCCGGCCAGCCTGGCGGCCTTCTCCATGAATGTCGCAAGACGGTCGAGGATAAGCTCCATGGCGCCCGCAGCCTCGCCCGCCTTCACCATGTTCAGGTAAAGCTTGTCGAACGACTTGGGGTTCTGGGCGAGGGCCTCCGAGAAGGTTGCACCGCCTTCTACTGCGGACGCCGAGTCGCCGAGAACCTTTCTGAGGCCGGCGTTCTTTGCCTGCCTTTCGAGCGTCCTCAGGGATCTTACGAGCGGGAGCCCCGCGTCGAGAAGAATTGCGACCTGCCGTGTGAGAATGGTGAGATCCTTGGTTTTGATCTTCGGGGTTCCCAGCGATATCTGGAAACTCATCCCCTTCTTCTGCCCGGGGGCGGACGCGGCGGCCCTGGTACTTTTCGCCTTGGACTTGTCCTCCTTGATGGAGGTGGGGAACATACCCTGCTCCTTCAGGGCTGACGTGACGGCGTTCTCGCTCTCCGCCTCCATCCTTCCTTTTTTCTCTTTGCCAGATGAATCCATCGCTGTGTATTGATAAACGGGCATGAATCCACCTCCTTTCTTATTATGGAATTATTCCGCGATATGCCGATGCTGCCGGTTCACCTGTGGCTCGTGCCCTGGATCTTCTGCACGATGCTCTGCGGATCCTGGGCCTTTGTTATCATCTCCCCGTATGAGATCATCTTCCTCTCATAAAGCTCCATGAGATGGCTGTCGAGCGTGTTCATGCCGTATTTGGCGCCCGTCTGTATCTCGGATGTGATCCTGAAGGTCTTGTTGTCGCGCATGAGGGCCTGGATGCCAGGCGTGGAAATCATTATTTCGAAAGCTGCGACCCGTCCCGGCCTGTCGATCCTGGGGAGCAGCACCTGCGAGATGACGGCGACCAGGGAGGATGCAAGCTGCGTCCTGATCTGTTCCTGCTGGTCGGTAGGGAACGCGTCGACGATACGGTCGACCGTCCTTGCCGCGCCGGTGGTGTGGAGGGTGGCGAAGACCAGGTGGCCCGTCTCGGCCGCGCTTACGGCGGCCTCCATCGTCTCGAGATCGCGCATTTCGCCGACGAGCACGACATCGGGGTCCTGCCTGAGCGCGCGCTTGAGCGCCTCGGCGAAGGAGCCCACGTCGACGCCGATCTCGCGCTGGATGACGACGCTCTTCTTGTGCTGGTGGTAGAACTCGATCGGATCCTCGATGGTTATGATGTGGCAGTCCCTCTCCTCATTGATGACGTTGACCATGGAGGCGAGCGTGGTGCTCTTCCCGCTTCCGGTGGGGCCCGTGACGAGGATCAGGCCGCGAGGTCTGAAGAGGAGGTCCTTCATCGAAGGAGGGAGCCCTATGTCGTTGAGGCTCAGCAGCTTGTTGGGTATCTGCCTGAGAACCATGCCGTAGTAGCCCTTCTGCTTGAAGCAGCTCACCCGGAAGCGGGCCTTGTCGCTGAACGCGAAGCCGAAGTCCACTCCGCCGTCCTGCTTGATCTTCTGCTGGTGCTGGTCGGAGGCTATGGACTTGACCATCTTCTCGGTGTCCTCCGGGGTCAGCGGCGGGGCGTCCACAGGGGTGAGCGAACCGTGAAGCCGCAGCATCGGCGGCACACCGACTTCGACGTGCAGGTCGCTTACGCCTTCGTCAACCACAAGCTGCAGTAGTTCGCCCATTTCGAGATCCATTTAAAGCTCCTTGATTTATTTTGGTCCCATAATATTTTCGGCCGCGGATGTCCGGCGGCGGGATTCCACTCCGGGAACCGCTGCGGCGGGCCGCATCATGTATATTTCAGCACTTCCTCCATCGTCGTCTCGCCGTTGAGTATCGACCGAACGCCGTCCTCCCTCATGGTCCTCATTCCAAGCTCCCTCGCCTTTTCCTTGAGAACCTGCGTCGGACTCCTCTTCATGATGAGCGCCCTGATGGGGTTGCTCAGCTGGAAGAGCTCCACGATCGACTTGCGTCCGCTGTAGCCGGTCTGGTTGCACATAGGGCAGCCCTTGCCGTAGTAGAACTTGTTGCTGCCGACGTCGTCGCGGGTGATGTTGAGCAGCTTGAGATCCTCGTCCTTCGGCTCGAAGGGGGTCTTGCAGTTGTTGCATATCTTCCTGATTAGGCGCTGGCCGAGAACCCCGACCAGCGAGGAGGTGAGCAGGAAGGGCTCGACCCCCATGTCAACCAGGCGCGTAACAGTCCCGGGGGCGTCGTTGGTGTGGAGCGTGCTGAAGACGAAGTGCCCCGTCAGCGACGCCTGGATGGCCATCTGCGCGCTGTCCAGGTCGCGGATCTCCCCGAGCATTATGACATCGGGATCCTGCCGCAGAAACGCCCTCAGCGCCCGGCCGAAAGTCATGCCGATCCCTTCATGTATGGGCAGCTGGATGATGCCTTCAAGGTCGTATTCCACAGGTTCTTCGGCGGTGAGCAGTTTGTCCTCGATGTTGTTTATCTCCTTGAGGCAGGAATAGAGCGTGGTTGTCTTTCCGGAGCCTGTGGGGCCGGTGACAAGGAAGATGCCGTTGGGCAGATGGATGATCTTTCTGATTTCCTTGAGAATGTCCTGGCCGATGCCCAGGACGTCCAGATCCAAGTTGACTACAGATCTGTCTAGGACTCGGAGCACCACCGACTCGCCGAAAGCGGTAGGGAGGGTGGAGACGCGGAGGTCGACCGGCCGGCCTGCTATCTTGAGCTGGATACGGCCGTCCTGAGGACGGCGCCTCTCGGAGATGTTGAGGCCGCTCATGATCTTGACGCGGCTTGTGACCGGCACCGCCAGGTTCTTCGGGGGCGGCGCCATCTCATACAGCGCGCCGTCCACGCGGTAGCGGATCTTGAACTCCTTCTCGAAGGGCTCGAAATGTATGTCGCTGGCCTTGGCCTTGATGGCCTGGTACATGATCACGTCGACGAACCTCACGATGGGCGCGTCGTTCGCCATGTTCTCGAGGTCGGCCACGCTCTCCACGCTCTCAAGGTCGGCCGTCTCGGACACGTTGGCGTCAAGCGAGGCGAGCATGTCGTGCATCGACTCGGCCTCTATCGGATAATATTTTTCGATGGCGCCGTCTATCTGGGACTCCCTGGCAACGACAATCCTTATGTCCCTGCTGAGGATGAACCTGAGCTCGTCGGATATCTGATAGTTGAGGGGGTTCCTCGAGGCGATGGTCAGCGTCGTCCCGTCGAAACTTATGGGGACCACACCGTACATCCTCACCGTCGCCGAATCAACCATGTCCACGACTTCCTTCTCAACCTCGATTGTCGAGAAGTCTACGACGTCTGTTCCCAGGAAGGTCGCAATGAGCTGCAGCAGGTCTTCCTCCTGGGCGATGCCGAAGTCGATGAGTATCTGGCTGAAAGGCTTGCCAGTGCGGTTGAACTCCTCCTCCACCTCGGCGAGCTGGTCCTCGGTGCATATCCCCTCCGAGGCAAGTATGTTTTTCAGTGTTTCGCTTTCAGGATCGAGCATGGCAGTTGTCCCCGTTTATTCCTCGTCCATGACGGTGTTGCCCCAGACCTCGGCGAGAGTGGTGGTGCCTGCGGCGGCCTTCCTCAGGCCGTCCTCGCGGAGCGTCCTCATCCCGGACTTCCTCGCGGCCTCGCGGATCACGCTCGAGGGAACACCTTCGAACATGAGCTTCTGCATCTCCTCGTTGACCATGAATATCTCGTATATCCCCATCCTTCCGCGGCAGCCGGAGCCGCCGCACTCCTGGCAGCCCCTGCCTTTCATGAACGTGGAGTTCTTGATGAAGTCCTCGGCGAGCCCCATGCCCTCGATCTCCTCCGCTGTTGGCGTGTAGGGAGCAGCGCAGTTCTTGCAGACTCGCCTGACAAGGCGCTGGGCCATGACTGCGCGCACCGAAGAGGCCACAAGGAACGGCTTAATCCCCATGTCCACGAGACGGGTCACCGCGCCAGGCGCGTCGTTGGTGTGCAGCGTGCTGAAAACGAGGTGGCCGGTGAGGGACGCATTGATCGCGATTTCGGCGGTCTCCAGGTCTCGGATCTCACCGACCATGACGATGTTGGGGGCCTGGCGAAGCATCGCCCGCAGAGCCGCCGCGAACGTGAACTTGATTATCGGATTCACCTGCACCTGGTTGATTCCGCCGAGCATGTATTCGACAGGATCCTCGACGGTGATGATCTTGCGGTGCGGCGTGTTGATGGAGTTGAGGAACGCATAGAGCGAGGTCGTCTTGCCAGAGCCTGTAGGACCTGTCACCAGGAAGATTCCGTCCGGGAGGTTGATGATCTTGTTGACCAGCTCCAAGTCGTCGCTGTAGAAGCCCAGCTTCGGGATGTCCAGAGTGATGCTGGCCTTGTCGAGGATTCGCATGACTATGCTCTCGCCGTGGGTTGTGGGTATGGTGGAGACGCGCAGGTCTATCTCCTTGTTCTCCACCTTGAGCTGGATTCGGCCGTCCTGCGGGACGCGCTTCTCGGCGATGTCGAGCTTGGCCATGATCTTGAGGCGGCTTGTGATGTTGGCCTGGAGGTATTTCGGCAGGCTCTCCTGCTCCCTCATGACGCCGTCTATCCTGTATCTTACGCGGTATTTCTTCTCCATGGGCTCGAGGTGTATGTCGCTCGCCCGCTTCCTGATGGCCTCGATGATGATCAGCGACACAAGCTTGATGATCGGCGCGTCCTCATCGGCCCCCTCGGCGCCCTCCTCGGTCTTGGCCAGCTGCGTCTCGACGTCGGCCTCTATGCCGCCGATTATGGCGTTGACCGCCTCCTCGGTGGAGCCGTAGTGGTGGTCTATCAGCCTGTCTATCTGGTCCTTTGGGGCGACGACGGCCTCGACGTCGCACTTGAGGATGTAGCGGAGGGCGTCGAGCGTCTCCACGTCCGTGGGATCGCTCAAGGCGACGGTGACAGTGTTCTCCTGCTTGTTGACCGGCAGGACCTTGTACTGCTTGACCATGTCCGCGGTCATGCACTCGACGGCCTCGACCGGTATCTGGTAGTCTGTGAGATCCATGGTCTCCAGCCCGTACTGCTGGGCCAGGATGCTCATCATCTCCTTCTCGTCGAGATACTTGAGGGACTTCAGCGCCTCTATGATGTCGAGCTTCCCCTCCGAGGACGCGACCTTCTCCCAGCCCTCGTTGATCTGCTCCTGCGTGAGCATCCCATAGTCCGTCAGGACCTCAAGTATGAATTCGCTGTCCTTGACCATGTCGGAAAATCCCTATGACTTCGAATATCGTCAGTCAAACTTAAATACTAACGCTTTGAAGGCGAAAAGACAAGTCTGACGAGGTAAAAATTGGCCAATAATTGCTATTTCAAGCCCCTGTACACTTCCAGCGCGTAACTGAAGCTTTCAAGCCTCACGTCGGTGGACAGGGAATGGTCCGAGCCGAAGACAAATCTCGCGCCTCTCTTCCTCATCCCTTCGATAAATTCCGTCACCGCCTTCTTGATGAGAGGCTTGTCCCCGCTTTCGAGTATCCGCGCGTCGAAGCCGCCCACGAACGCGAGCCTGTCCCCGTATTCCTCGGCGTATCCGAAGATGTCGTTGCCCGCCTTCACCTCCATGGGGTTCAAGGCGTCGAAGCCGGCGTCTATCGCCAGCGGAATCATCGGCGCCTGGTAGCCGCACGAGTGGAAGACCACCGGCAGATCATACGAGTGGAAGAAGGCGACAAGTTCCTTGTAATACGGGAAGAACAGCTCCTCCAGGGTTGAAGGGCTGCAGAACAGCCTCTCGCGGTAGCCGAGGTCTTCGTAGACCCAGACTCCGTCCGGCAGGCCGGCCTCCTTGAAGAGATGTGCGTACTGGGCCTTGTAGAAGTCCGTATAGACCCTGTTGAAGTCCTTCACCCAGTCCGGATCCTCGATCAGCGTCACCATCATGTTCTCGTCGCCCAGCGAATGCCTCATGATCTCCCATATGAACATATGCCCGAAGAACGCGAACTTCCCCTGCGCCTTACGCCGGCTCAGGTTCTCCGCCGCGGACTTCGCGTCGGCCCTGGACGGGTCGAAATCCACCAGGTGCGGCCTGTATTCCTTTTCCCACGCTTTCCGGGAACTCATGTGGAAGTCGATATGCTCCGGCGTGCCCGAGCGCTTCTTCCACCACTTCAGCACCGCGCCGTTGCCGCTCCTTACGACCTTCCATTCGTCGTTCTCCTCTAGAATCTCCTCGAAGTTCTTCTTCGCCTGCCACTGGAACCAGCCGCCGCAGCCGACCATGTCGAAGCCGAAGTAGTCCGTCGCATCCGCCGCCTTTCCGTCCTGATCCTTCGGATAGCCCTCTCCGATCCATTTCTCCAGAGCGTCCCCCCACGGGCTGTCGAAAAGCGGCACGAAGTCCGCCTTCCTGCCGCGCAAGAGGCTGTCAACCGCATCCCTCGAATTCTGCATCTTGAATCTCCCATTAGCATTGAAATGTGGCCAGCGCAAAAATAGCCTGCGGAACACATAGATAAAAAGGATTACAGACTTTTTTAAATATTTTAGCTGTAAACAAAATATTAACCTATATATTCTAGTTTATTATGAACTAATAAAGGCATCGTACTACGCTCTAGCCCGAGGACTCCGGCAATGAGGAGACGTAATGAATTGATCGAGGAGCTGAGAGGCAGGATTATCAGAGGGGCCTATCCTCCGGGATCGAGGATACCGACCCGGGCCGAGATGGTCGCTACGCTCGGAGGAAGCACGGCCACCATACAGCACGCCTTCGACCAGCTCGAAAAGGAGGGTTTCCTGGTCTCGCGCGGCAAGTTCGGTTCATATGTGAGCAAGGCTCCGCCTCACCTCAGCAAGTTCGGGCTAGTCCAATGCCTGCCCAACTGCTGGGGCGTCACCAGTCTCTACAGGCGGAACATCGATCACGTCGCTAAGAAGATCACCCGCGGCGGCGATTTCGAACTGAGCATCTATGAGCCTCTCATGCCGCAGTCGTCGTCCAACGACTACGTCGAACTCCTCAAGGACATCAGCAGTCATTGCATCGCAGGCATCATCTTCGCCGGAGAACCGCTCCCGGCATGGAAGGATTCGATAATGGCCGGGGCGCTCCCGAAGGCCGTGATCGGCTCACAGCCGCATTTCTACAAGGATCTGCCCTGCGTCAAGGTCGAGACGTCCAGCTTCTTCGATCTGGCGCTCCGCGATCTCGCGGAGCATTCAAGGAGGAGGCCTGCGCTCATAATGGTCGACGACGACATAGCCAGGCATGCCGGCCGCTTCCGCAGGCTCGCGGAGGAAGCGGGGCTCCAGACCAGGCCCTACTGGGAGCAGGGAGTATCCTGGACGAGCAGGATCAATGTCGTCGGCCTGGTCCGGCTAATGTTCAATCCGGGCCAGAAGCAAAGGCCCGACTCGATCATCGTCGCGGACGACAACCTGCTCGAAGGGGTCGTGCAGGGCCTCGTCGAATCCGGAGTCTCGGTTCCGGACGAAGTCAGGCTGGTATGCCTGGTCAACCGCCCTATCCTGCCGGATGTCGCCGTAGAATATACCGCCCTCGGCGTCAGCATGGAGGACGTCATCGGCAAGGCCCTCGACATGCTCGTTGCGATCCGGCAGGGCAGGAAGATACAGATGTCGGAAAAAATAGATATTAGTGGTAGCTGAAAAACTAGGCAGAGCGTCATGAAGAAGCTGATGATGCCAGTTGCTACGACCGCGATCATTTCGGCCGCCGGACTTCAGGCGGCGGACTATTACGTCGGGCCTAAAGGGGACGATTCGGACTTCGTCGACCGCGGAGCGGAAAACCCTTCATAGTATATAGCTTGCAGCACGATCCGGTCACACAGGAATACGCCTCGGCATATTTCTTCGCCGTCAGCGATCCCGTCAAGCTGATCCCCAGCCAGGAACTTGTAAAAATAGATTTCACGGTATGACGGGCAGCAGCAAATGCGAACGGTGTTTGCCGTCGTGGAAGATTGTCTGCTCCGCGATCTGCATTTCCGTGTCTGTACCGGGGTCGTTGCCGGTGTTGAGGTTGCGATCCCAGAGCGGGAAGCTGCTGCTGGTGATGTCGAGCCGGATGCGGTGCCCCTTCATGAAGACGTTGCTGGTCACCTTCATGTCGATCGTAAACTCATATGTCTTGCCCGGAATCATCAGCTCCGGTTTGTCCCAGCGCCTCGAACGGAAGCGCGCCCGGATGACGCCTTCCGTGATATTGAAGGCCCTGCCGTCTGGGTGGACGTCCACCAGCTTGGCGACGAAATCTGTGTCCTTCGCGGAAGAGGAGGCGAAAAGTTTCAGCGTCACTGGACCTGTTGCCTCGAGATCTTCGGGCAGTGCGTCTGAAGTATAGACAAGCACATCGTCCCTTTGTTCTACCGGACGTTGGTCGAACGGGCCCGGCTTGGCGAGTTCGTAGAGGCCGGGGTTATATGGGCCGATCGAATGGTTGCCGCCCAAGGTCGGAACAGGATTTTCGGGATCATAGTTGTAGCAGTCCGGCTTTTCCTTTTTCGGCGCTGCCCGGCCCAGCGCACCATCGCCATGCAAGCTGTTAGCATTGCCGCCGGAGTGCAGGTACCACTTCTCAAAACGTGTCCTCTTCAGAGGCCATTCGTATTCGTCGCGCCATTCGTTTTTACCCATGACGAAAATCCTGATGGGAGCCTTCTGGAAGCTTTCCGGCCCCTTCCCTTTCAGGATGCATTCGAGCCAGCGTGAGGAAGAGTTATTTTCTTCAAGCGCCTTCGGTCCGAAGTCCAGCTCGCCGAGAACGCTTGTCGAGCCGAAGCCGTGCGTCCACGGGCCGATCAGGAGCCTATGGCTGTCGCGCAATGAGGCATCACGGGCGCTGCTGCGAAGTTCGCAGAACATTTCCGCCGCTTCCGCGGGATAGTAGTCATACCAACCCGCCGTAAGCAGCACGGGCATGGTGAAATCGGCATATTCGTTGACGCTCAGATACTTCCATTTTTTGTCGTAGCGATACCTGCTGACATAATCACGGTAGAACGGAACTTGTCCGGCTCCGCTTTTTTCATCCAATGAAACTATGGGCAGCTCGCGCAGAAGATTTGAGACATCGAAAAGCGGCATGCTCGACGCCTCGCTTGTCCGCGCCGAGCATTCGAAGCAGAGCCAGCTCCAGGTAAGGCCGAGGCTGAACGCGCCGTCGGAATAGTAGGCGCGCCTCCAGCAGTCGTTAGTCATGAACTGCGGATTCAAGGCGTGCAGCATTTTAGCTCCGCCGCCTTTGACGGACAAAAATTGCGTCGCCGCAAGATATGAGGCCCCCTGCATGCCGATCTTACCGTCGGACCATTCCTGCCGCAGTATCCATTCCAGCGTGTCGACGCCGTCGTTCGGTTCGTTTACGAAGGGCCACCAGTCTCCGCCGGAATCATAGCGGCCGCGGCAGTCCTGCACGACAAGCGCCATACCGAGCTTCGCATATGAGTCTGTGATGCTACCGACACGGTTGTAGGCGGAGCGGATAAGCACAGCCGGATACTTGCCCTTCTTCACAGGCAGGATCACCGTTGTTGACAGATCAACTCCGTCACGCATCCGGACTTTTACGTTCCGCGCTATCCGGCAGTTCGAAGCAGCCCCACATCTCATGGAGATCGTTTTCCCTTACGAAAATTCAGACTTCCTGAAGTGGAAAAGGCTTTTGGAGAAATACCGACCTCCGGAAGGTATTTGAGTTCAGATTTCCGGAACCCCGCACGGAAAAGCAACAAGAACATTTTTCAGCGTTGTTGGCCTATTCATGGAGACGGATGGGGAAATCTGAAATCAATGTATTTCCCAGGTGTATGCATCTTTTCCTATTGCGTTTTCAAGCTGGAGGAAAAAGCTTGCCACTCCCTTGTCCCGCAGTTTCTGCAGCGAAGCCTCCTTCACCGTGGCTTCGACCGCGTTCGGACCATATTCGACTATCTTGCAGCTGAGCTTCTTATCCTTGCCGTCCAAAGTGTATTTGAAATATAGCTTTGGCTTTTTTACTCCGAAATTGAGGCCGACGAGTGAAATCTGACGCAGTTCGTCGGTTACGCTTGTGGACATCGAAGTGCCTTCCGGCAGCTCGATGAAAAAACCGTTTGAGACAAGCGACGGATCTGGTTTCTCTCCTTTCACCTTTTCCTGGACATATAAGCCGTACATATCCGCGCCGAGCTTGCTGGTCCACTGGCATCTGACGGCCGATGCGGGATATTCCGGCTTAGTCCCCTTCATAACCTTCAAGGTTTTCTTCTTCGTGCCAAGCCCGCCGCCGCTGACGTAGCAGGTTGGCTTCGCTTCGAACTGTCTGCCGGTCGGCTGCATGTAGAATTCTGAACCGATAGTTGCATGGACTCCTATGCCGGTCTGGCCCCGTGCGGAGGCCGGCCCGAAAGCCTTGATGCACGCGTTCGCGGTCTTGTCCTGTTCCTGAAAATCAGTCCAGCTTGTACCGTCGCCACTGTAGAAGCTCTGTCCGGGCAGGGCGACAGCCGCGGAGGTATAATCAGGCTCGGCATACTCATAGGGCAGCGGGTAGTTGTAGCCGGGGGTCCTGTATTTCACGACGACTGAGAACATTTCCCCTTCCACCACAGCTACCGGAGCTCCAAGCAGGATTGTGTAGTAGCCCGGAAGATCAATCGATCCGGTTTCAGTTCCGGCAAGAGTCCCGCTCACAGGATTTCCCGCGGTTACGCCGGTGTAGATACTGATCTCATACTCGCAGTCCGACGAAACGGCCCATGTGGAGACGGCTGAAACCGGGTCGGAGCTGCCCGCCGTGAAGATGTTCGCACCCCAGAAGGTGTCCGAATTATTGCCGAAGCTGCCCACTGCTCCAAGCTCGTCATACTGGCAGATTCCCGTAAAGTTGTCCACCGGCTCGATCCCGCAGAAGCACGTAATTCTCCTGATGCTTGTATCGTAGTATGATATCCAGAAATATCCCTGGTCGCCCCAGGATGTCCCCCAGCTGTTCTTTATCAGGAATGCTCCGTTGCCCGGAGGTGCGGTGTTGAAGTTTTCGGCCGGAAAATTGTCGTCCCAGCCGACCAGCGTCACCGCATGGTTCGACTTTTTGTCCTCTCCGTTGTAGAAAGCGAAGTTGCTGCTGTTGTAGCACGCCGATTTATAGTAGAACGAAAGGCTGCAGGCGCCGAACGTGGTAAGCAGCCCCTTGATTATGTCGTTGTCTGTCGCGGAAGCCCTGGCGGGAGCAAAGATGATGGCCTGGACATGATACTGGAGCGCCGTGTCCAAGGGGGGGAGATAGCCGGGAACCGGATATGGATCATCGGTCTCGCTGTAAGGACCGGCCCATCTGGCAAGATATGCCGCCGACATGTAGGTGGATCCACCTCCGTTGAAGTTGGGATCGAAGCCTGCGTAATTGGCTATGTTGTTCTCGGACAGGTCGGGATTCGGAAGCATCGGCATCAGGTTCGACTCCAGGCTTCCTAGCGTGCCGAATGTCCAGCAGGTCCCATACGCGCCCTGATCCCTCACTGGAGTCACCTTGCCGAGAGTCCTGAGATCATAGGTGGCGGGATATGTCTTCCCCTTTTTCGCCGTCGGAGGCCTGGCGCCGCCCAAGTCCATCGGCGACGGACAATCCCCCAGGAAATGGCCGTCGTCGGATTTCATGCCGGATTTTCCCCCGGATTTCGCTTCCTTGACGAACTCGACAAACTCGGAATTCAACGGCGCCTTCTTGATCTGCGGCCCCGTTCCGGCAACCCCGCACAAAGCAAAGACCAAGCCGCCTACGAACAAAATCCCGACTCCGAACCTAGGCTTCTCTTTCATTGTAATCCTCTCTGTCAATTAGACCATAAATGTGCGATTGATTTGGAGACGTAACATATATCTGGCAATCCGATTTCAAAATTCCATCAGCAATAATAATTACCCCCGCTTTTACACTGTTCCGGATTTGAAACGAATTCAGCCCATATTACCTTCCATAAAAGCTTCACGTTCATTTAGCATGGAAATGCTCATTTTTCATTCGAAAGGACTATAAATCATGATCGCCGCATATGGACAAGAACCTGAAATCGCTTCTTGAGAAATCTCAGATCATTGTGAGGATTATATGAAATTTCCGATGATCCCTGTCGATCTCGCATGCAACTGGCTCGCAAATCCGCTGGGGATTGACGATCCGGTGCCGCGTCTCGGATGGAGGTTTGAGGGCGTGGGACGCGCACGCGGCCAGAGCGCCTGGCAGCTTATGGCGGCGTCCTCCGCTGAACTTCTCTCCAAGGACTGCGGAGATCTGTGGGACAGCGGAAAAGTCTGCGACGACAGATGTGTAGCCATCCGCTGGGGCGGCGTGACACTGCGCACAGGCCAGGAGATCCACTGGAAGGTGCGCGCCTGGGACGAGGCCGGTAATCTGGGGCCGTGGAGCTCCCCCGCCAGGTTCGAGATGGGCGTCATGAGCTGCGCCGACTGGCGCGCGAAATGGATCAGCGCTCCGTTCCTGCGAACTGTTTTCCCAGGATACGCCCCCGATCCGTCCCCCATATTCCGCCGCTCGTTAGAGCTCGAAGAGCTTCCGGCGAAGGCGCGGATCATGATAAGCGGCCTTGGCTATCACTACCTCACGGTGAACGGACGTAAGGTCGGCGACGATGTCCTCTCTCCGCTTTTCACAGCATACGACAAGCGCGTTCTCTACGCGACATACGACTTGACTCCGTTCCTCAGAAAGGGCGCCAACGCGCTCGGAGTCATGCTCGGAACCGGCTGGTTCAACTGCCACACCGCCGAAGTCTGGGATTTCCAGCAGGCCAGCTGGCGCGACCGTGTGCGGCTCGCCTGCCAGATTGTCCTGCATTTCACCGACGGACGGACGTCCACGGTCATTTCCGACACCGGATGGAAGGCTTCTACGGGGCCGATTGTATTCGACGCGCTGCGCAACGGCGAGCATTACGACGCCCGCAAGGAAATTCCCGGCTGGGACCTTCCCGGATTCGACGATTCAACATGGAAATCCGCGGAGGTTGTCCCGGCGCCGGGCGGGATACTGCGCGCCCAGACGCTCCCCATGAAGATCCGCGGACGCATAGCGCCGCGCTCGGTCAAGAAACTGCGCTCCGGCGTCCATTTGGTCGACATGGGCAGAAACATGACCGGATGTATAGAATTCACGGTCCAGGCGCCGGCCGGCGCCGAAATCACGCTCCGGCACGCCGAGAAGCTCGGTGCCGACGGCGACATAGACCAGTCCAACATCAACGTATTCATAAGGAGCGGCGATTGCCAGACCGACCGCTACATCTGCAGGGGCGGCGCCCCGGAAACCTGGTGCCCCCGGTTCACATACCACGGATTCCAATACGTGCAGGTCACAGGCTGGCCGGGCAGCCTCAAGCCCGAGGACATCCGCGGACTTGTCATCCATTCCGACTTCGGCGAGGCCGGCAAGTTCTCCTGCTCAAATGCCGACATCAACAGGCTGCATGAACTGACATGCCGTTCGTATCTCTCTAATTTCCAAGGAATTCCAACCGACTGTCCGCACCGCGAGAAGAACGGGTGGACTGGCGACGCCCTGATAGCAGCCGAGACCGGCCTCTTCAACTGGCACGCCGCTCCGGCCTACGAAAAGTGGCTCGACGACTTCGACGACATGCTGAGGCCCTCCGGCCAGCTTCCCGGAATCGTCCCAACCGCCGGCTGGGGCTACAACTGGGGCAGCGGCCCCGCCTGGGACAGCGCCTTCGTCCAGATACCCTGGCTGATCCGGCTCTACACCGGCGATCCGGCGCTGCTCGTCGAACGCTATGAGGGGCTCAAGCGCTACTTCAGCTTTATGACGACGATGGCAACTGACGACATCTGTTCGTTCGGCCTCGGCGACTGGTGCCCTCCCGAACACCAGGGCGGATACGGCGGTTCATGCCCCACGGCACTCACTTCCACAGGGTACTATTTCGCCAACGCGCACATACTCTCGGAAACTGCGAAGCTCGCAGGCAAGGCCGACGATGCCGCGAATTTCGCGGCCCTCGCGACCCGCATTCGCGACTCGTTCAACAGGCGCTTCTACCTCGGCGACGGCCTATACGAGGGGAACTGCCAGACCAGCCAGGGATGCGCGCTTTTCTGGAGGCTTGCTCCGGACGGCGAGGACTCCAAAGTATTCTCTAAACTCGTGGAGCTGATAGAGAAAAACAACGGTCTGCTTGATTATGGAATACTTGGCGCGAAATATGTCCCGAACGTCCTGGCCGATCGGGGCCGCGCGGATCTGGCTTTGCGCCAGATACTCGGTCCGGAATACCCGTCCTGGGGCAACTGGCTCAGGATGGGCGCCGAATCGCTGTGGGAGTCCTGGAAGGGCGAAACTTCCCGCAACCACATCATGTTCGGAGACATCGGCGCATGGTTCTACAAGGTCCTCGCCGGAATCAGCCCGTGCCCGGATTTCCCCGGCTTCAAACGGTCGCGCCTGGCGCCCCATCTCATCGACGGCGTTGATTCGGCGTCGGGCGAAACCCTGACCCCCTACGGCCGCCTGGCAAGCTCCTGGAGACGCACCGACGAAGGCATCGAATGGAACGTCTCGATCCCCCCGAACACATGCGCCGACCTGATATTCCCTTCCGAAAAGCCCGCCGCCGTAACCGAAGGCGGCAGACCTCTCCCACGGGCCGAGGGGATTTCGGAAGTCAGAGTTTGCGACGGACGCGTCAAGGCGACTGCGGCTTCAGGAAATTACAGCTTTGCCGCAAACCGCTGATTCTATTTCGGATGGAATAAAGCCATGAGTAAAAAGTTTGTATTTGTTCCGCTTGCCATAGCATTGATATCTATATTCTGCCTGTGCCGATTTTTCTTCTCGCGACCGGCGTTCGACCCGTCGGCCGTAGAGTCCTCCGATACTAAGATGTGGAAGGCCTGCTACCAGCACGACAAGATGGAACTAGGGCTTCAGCTTGTCTCGATGCTGAGGAATCAGCACGGTCTTTCATTGCTCGAAAAAGGTATTCTGAATTAGGGAGGGAAACATGAGAGTCTTGGAACGCAAGTCCAAGCTGACACTGACCCCGTTCGGACTGAATCACGAGCAGACGATACATTTCGCGCTGAGCGACGGCAGGATATGGGAGATGACGCTTCTGCGGACATCTGCCGAGGTGCTCGCGCACGACTATCCGCCGGAATTTCGGGATCCGGGCCATGACAGCGGCGACATCTCCGCATACGCTTTCAGCTGCGAGGTGCTGGTCAACGGCAGGGCGCACCGTCTGAGGCGCGAGGTGGGCACCCAGTCCAGCTTCTACGAGCCGTGGGAAATCGACGGCGTTAGACTTTGGTTCGACGCGGCATCATGCGCGTTCAAGTATGACGGAGGCTTCATCGCCGAAAAGGACTGGCGCTATGGCCTGATCTGCATGCCGTCGCAAAAGGCACGCTTCGCTGTCCAGGAACTTCCATCGCCCATCTGCCCGGAGCCTCTCCGCCCCTGGTATCCGAACGACAGCGGAAGGCTGGATATCCGCCAGTGCTACAACGGCGAGGACTGCTGGATGGGGCCCTACGGCGGCGGATCCGCGCACTGCGGACTTGACATCAACATGCCTGCCGGCACTGTCCTCTCCGCCCCTATCTCGTTCGACGACCACTACCTGATCAGATCAATAGATTCAGGATTCAGGAACAATTTCTGGCGCGGCGTCCGGCGCTGGCCGGACGGTTCCGAATGGTGGCTCGAAACCGCCCACATGATCCGCCTGACCGTTCCTGAGCGCACTCCGCTCAAAGCGGGCACGGAATACGCCGTCGGGGCCGGAGTGTTCGTCGGAAACCATGAACACACGCACTTCAATTTCAGGATAATCGAACAGGGCGGCGATTACTTCCTCGACCCGTGGATACTGTTCTGGGCGATCTTCCGGAATTGTCCCTAGGCTCGTTCGATCCGGGAAAGGCGGCGCGCGCCGAGCTTGCCTGGTGGGTCGCCCCCCCCGCAGCGATTCTCCTTACAGAAGGCTGTGTCAGCGCAGCTCCTTGTCCATATCCCCGTACCACGCTGAGCTCGACGTCGTGGTACGGATGCCGTTGATAGTTCCAGGCGAGGCGCCGTAGACGCGATCAGGCACCAGCGAGTTGGCAGGCATCAGGAATCCGCCAAAGTTGCTCCACACCCCGTTGCCGGCGGGAACAATGAACCGCTGTCCGTTCCCGTAGAACTCCACATGGCCGTCGCCGCATAGGAAATTGCCACCCCTGGCGTGGTTGTTAGAGTTGCCGCCGTTGTCACCGGGATAGCACTTGTCGGCCATCAGGAACTTGCGATAGGAAACGCCGCTGATGACCGCATCCGTCGCGATCTTAGACAAGCGCTGCCATCCGGAATAGGACGAATCGTCCCAGATCCCCCAGGTGGGGAAGCAGAATCCCGGCAGGACATAGGAGAGGCAGGCCCGCTTCATGTCCGGATATGGCGTCCATCCATACCCGGCCGCGTCCATTTTCCACTCGCCATACTTGGTGGGGCAGTTCAGGATGCAGGCGTCATTCTTCAGGACCCACTGCGACCATGGCGGCACCTGCTCCAGCTTCATCGCCACATAGTCCTGAATGAAATCCTTGAAGCCCTGCTGGCTGTTGTGGATGGGCACGGTCATGATCTGGTAGTTGCAGCCCAAGGGAGTGAAGTCACCGCTGTCGCCGGCGTAGGCCGCCACCGCCAAGCCACACTGACGCAGATTGCTGACGCAGAGGGTCAGCTTCGCGCTGTCCTTGGCATTCTTAAGCGCCGGCAGCAGCAACGCCATCAGAATTGAGATTATGGCGATCACCACCAGAAGTTCGATTAGTGTGAAGGCTTTTCTCATCTTTCCCCCGCTCCCTGGAAAGACATTCCCGAAATATGTGCGGCTTTCAGCCTGCACACCACTGATAGGAATTTGATTTTCTTTACTTGAAAATATAATCCGGAAGATTGGATTTTTCAAGCCGGAAAGTCATTGCGCAGAAAAGTATTACCTCAGCTCGATTTTCTTGATCGGAATAGCCCCTGATACTACCTCGATGAACGGCTTGCCCCTTCGGATTCCTACGGTTCCGTAGCCGGTGGCCGTGCAGATGAACGCGCGGAAGTCGCCTTTCACCTTCGGATCAAGATAAAGAACCTGTTCGACGGCGTCGTATCGCGCACCTGACATCGCCTGAAGCAGACCGTAGGACGACATGGCGCGGGCATACCAGTGGCCGCATTCGTATTCGTCGAACGGATTGCGCCATTGTCCGTCGTAGCGCTTGCGGACGGCGCGGACAACTGCGAGCCCCTCATCCACCTGGCCGGTCATGATCAGATGAGACGCCACCTGATATTCAATTCCGGTCCAGACCTCGTCGCTGTATGGGAACGGCAGCGACAACTTCACCCCCTTCGGCCATGTGCAGAGAAGGAGGCCGCCCTCCTGCGGGAAGGCGAATCCGGGGCGTTGCGGATTCGCATGGTCCGCAAGAGATTCCTTGAAGTTGTGCTTGAACACGGATGCGAGGTGCTTGGCAGTTTTCCTTTGGTCGAGGACCGGCCCGACTCCGCTGCAGCGGGCGATCCAGTCGCCGAGCACGCCGTCCGAGATGCAGCCTTCGCCGTACTGGTATTTTGGACCTTCGCGCTTGAGGATTTCCTGGGCCTCGGCCGAATAGCCGCCGCCCATGGACGGATTCTTGACCGGATTTCCGGCCCGTAGCCCTTCCCACTGCACCTTCTGCACAAACCAGGCGCCGTTCCAAAGCTTTTCGGCCATGGCCTTGCGGCCCTTTTCAAGAAGCCCCTCGTAGCATGAGACTTCGTCGCCGCATTCTCGGCCCATGGCGATGACGGCGGCGAGCGCGCCTAGATAGAAGCTTGTGCACATTCCGTCTGCGCCCCAGAATTCGATGTCGTAAGTGTTGTGATGCGGTTCGACAAGGGTGCCTGTGTGGTCCGGATCCCAGGTGGCGATGCAGTAGTCAATGCTCTTTTTGGCGGCCGGCCATAACTTCTTCATCCAGCCGGTGTCGCCGCTGATCCGCCATTCGCGATGCAGCTTCATCAGACCCCCGAGCTGCCCGTCGGCCGCGGCGTGGAAGCCGTGCTCGGTTGCTTTGATCGGCAGATCGCTGCGGAAAGTCTGGTGACCTCGTTCGTCCTGGCTCACGAGAAATTCGGTTTCGCGCAAAGTCCGCTCAAGGCTTGGGAACAGATGCGGAATCGCCTGGGCGTAGTTCCATACGTGCGTGCAGGTGCCGTGGCAGCAGCCGCTTCCGGAATGGCATCCCTCCCAGCCCCAGAGTCGGCCGTCGGCCTGGCGCAGGCAGGTTGGCGACTTGATTATTGCGAGATTCGCAGCCACGGACTCAACAAGCTCCGCAGGCAGAGTCGTGTCGTAGAAGCAGTCGCGGAACTTGGCGCTTGCCTCGCGCAGCCGCCGATAATTCTTTCTCCAATAATCGGCAACCGCATCAATATCCTTGAAGTGGGCCGCATACCACGGCGTATAAAACTGGGCCGCGGAATCCGTTCCGCCGCAGCTGCATCCATCTCCGCACTGGGCCGGCTTGGTGGATCCCGCCTTGACCGCGCTTTTCGGCACGAACCAGGCGAGCTGCAGGCGTATCGTCTTTTCAGCCCTGGGACCCAGCTTGAACGGAACATAGATGCTTCCGCCGTTTCCAGCTCCGCCCTCGGAGTGGGGCGGACGCGATACGCAGTCGCCGGCGGCGACATGATTCCAGACCATCGTCAGGGCGTCGAACCAGCCGCCGCGGAACCAGGCCGCGTCGACCATGGTTTCAGGATCGTCGGTGAATGCCGCAAAACTTCCTTCCGCCTCGGGCTGTTTATCCAACGGCGGCTGATGGAAAACGAAGCCGCCCTCCATCGCCTTGACCTCCGCGGCGTCGCCTATTTTCATTAAGTTCGCCGCATGGAATGAAAATACCGCCTTGACATATCTCGAAGTCCGGTTTGTGAACCTGTATTCTACGGCGGCTACCGGAAGGCTGGAATCGTCGGCCGCACCAGGGATGAACGGACTCCACCCCGTCAGCTCCGCAGCCACCGGCATCGAAATATCGGACAGCGACACCCTGGCAAAAGGGAATTCGGCCTTGAACGAGCACTTTGAAAAGCGCGGAAGCCCGTATGTCCGCCCGCTCAGGCCGTTCCCGCATTCATTGAAGTTCCCGGAAGACACGCTTCCGAACGCCTTCCACATCGGAACCGGCCCTTCGAGGACGCGTGCCGTCGCCGAGCCTTTAACGTGCAGGGCAGCGAAAACCTGAGGCTCGTTGTAGACGTCAGGCTTGTGGCGCAAAGAAAACTGCGACAACGCGCCGGTCCCCTCAATGCTGACCATCCCCGCGCCTATACCCCCCATCGGAAACGCGATCCGGGAAAGACGCCCCCCCGCATACAAACGGCCCGCCGCCGCTCCATGAACCAGATTTGCCGACCGCTTCCTGCTCTTCCTTGACATGCCGAATCTCCTCCGTTAATAAATCTCCTATACCTAGGGCGGATAAAATGAATAATTACGCTAATCCTTAAAACCGTCAAGATACTTCCTGCATACAAAGAACAAGTCCGGTGAAAGAAATAGCAGGTTGTCCCCCGAAACCGTCATCGCATTCAAGCTCGAATCCTCTGATTTCTCCGGCTCCGGATTGAAAACGACTTCAATCATCCCCAAATGGTCGCCACCTTTTTCGAATAAGTAAAGCCCCTTTTCATACCAGTTACGCCCTATGAGGAGCTTCCCTCCGGAGACTGAAGCAATATTGTTGACAAGCTGCTCGTTCATCTTCAGGCATGCCGCAGGCTTCCATTTCGGGTCGTTTGACATCATAATTGACACCCTGCCGTTCCCATCGACAAGGACACAGTGGCCATAGTCATAAAATAATGCCCCCATGCCTGTCGGCATCGTCTTGCATGTGCAAAGCTGATAAAAAGGGAAAAGCATACTGATTTTCTTTTCCGGATTTATATCTTCCAGCTTTTTCGCCGAAAATGTCGCCGGATCGAACAGATACAGCATGCTTGATTCCGCAGCCTTGTCCGGCTTGATGACGACATACAGCTTTTCACCCTTGGCGTCGGGACACGCATTGATTATCGGCTGCCCGTCTATTCCGCAAGAAGGCCTGCCGGATCGGGGGTTTAACAGCAGTCTTGAACTCCGGCTTCCCGGATTAAATTCTATCAGAGCCTTCTCATCCTTGCTGTAGAAGCCGCGGCTTCCACCTATAATCATCAGCATGCCCCTGTAGAAAAACATATTGTAGACGTCGTCGCATTCTATGTTTTTCGCAACCTCCACAGTTTTTGTTGTTTACGCTTGAAAAATAATACGAGCCATCACATACGCGGCAGCCGGAAGCTGAACGTGCTGCCCTTGCCCGGGATGCTGTCCAAGGCTATTTCGGAGCCGTGGGCGCGTATGATTGCACGCGCGAGGCTGAGGCCGAGGCCGTTCCCGGGCTGGGAGCGGCTGGAGTCGCAGCGGTAGAAGCGTTCGAAGACCTTCGGCAGTTCGTCCTTGGATATCCCGCATCCGGTGTCGCTGACTGCGAGGTTAACAAAGTCCTCGTCGGCCGACACGGATAGCAGGACGAGCCCTCTTTCCGGGGTGTACTTGATGGCGTTGTCGAGGAGGTTCGCCAGAGCCCTCTGGAGATAGGAGACGTCCCCTTCGATGAACAGCGGATGCCGGGGAATTTCAAGCCTGAAGTCGACTCCTTTCATCTCCGCGGACGGAGCGAAGAGCTTGAACGCCGACTGCGCCGTTTCCACAAGGTCGAACCTCGACCTCTCAAGCGGCAGCATCCCCGAGTCGGCGCGGGAAATCTCCAGCATGGTGTTGATCATCCCCACGAGGCGGTCGCATTCCTCGACGATTTCTCCGGCCATCCCTCTGTAGTCGGAGAGAGAAGGGTTTCCGTTGACGGTGGTCTCGACCGCGCCCCTGATGCGGGTCAGCGGAGTGCGCAGGTCGTGGGCGATGTTGTCCGTTATCTCCTTGAGCTCGCGGATGAGGGTTTCGATCTTCGCCAGCATTTCGTTGAAGGAGATTACGAGGTTCTCTATTTCCACGCCTTCCTTAACGTATGGGACACGCTTGCTGAAGTCACCCTGCCCCGCGGCGACGGCGGCCCTGGTGATCCTGTCGATTCCACCGATGGACCTTCCGGCCACGAACCAGCCAGTCAGCGAACCGAGCAGAAGGGAGAAGGCGGAGATCGAAAGGAATATCGACGAATAGGCCGCAAGGACATTCTCCTCCGTTGAGAACGCGGCGCCGACTTCGAGGACGTTGCCGTCGAAGATGCGCCTGTCGAAGATGCGGGTCTTGCAGCGGAGCTTCGGGTTGTAGTCGGTCCTGAAGCTGCCGGCGGCGCCGACCTTCGCCAGCATTTCCCTCTTCACCTTCAGCCCCGGCCAGGAGCTCAGATCCGACTTCGCAAGTATCTTCTCCCCGGGCGAGGCCAGCAGGAAATAGAGCTTCCGCGCCCCCTCGTAGTAGGCCTCGTCGACGAACTTCCTCTCCAGGTACGATATCTCGTTGACAGGATGGCTCTTCGTCTCGATTACGTCGCCGTTCCTGTTGACGGTGATCTCATGGACGGTCTTCCCGGAAACCCCGGTCAGCTCGAACATCGGTATCCCGGCCTTGAGGATGTGCTCTTTCCGTACGACAAGAAGCCCGCGGACCGATTTCTCCGCCAGCGCGACGATGTTCTGCGGAACCTGCCGCGCCGGCCTGGACGAACTCTCGCGCTCCTCCAGCGTCTCCCCCTTCAGATAGTAGTCCTCGAGCTTGTCGGAGAACGAGACGAGGTTCTCGTCGATGCGCCTCATCATGCCGTCGAGAAGGAAGTAGTATGCCAGCAGGAAGAGGACGGCGGATGAGAACGTGAAGAGCACCGCGTAGAGGAGCGCTATTCTGAACTTGACGGTCCTGAAAATGCTACTTCTTCTCTTCAAGGACATAGCCGAAGCCTCTCACGGTGTGTATCAGACTTGTCTTGTAGGGGCGGTCTATCTTGTCCCGGAGGCGGCAGATCCTGGCCTCGACGATGTTGGTCTGCGGGTCGAAGTTGTATTCCCATACGTTCTCGGTTATCATGGTCTTGGAGACCACCTTGCCGCTGTTCCTCATCAGGTATTCGAGAAGCGCATATTCCAGCGGCTGGATGTCGATCTTATCGCCGCCGCGCGTGACCTTCCGGCTCAGCAGGTCCAATTGCAGGTCGCCCACCTTGAGCGCGGTGGGCTCGGCCGCCGAGCTGGCCCTGCGGACGAGCGCCTGCAGCCTCGCAAGCAGCTCCGAAAAGGCGAAGGGCTTCACCATATAGTCGTCCGCGCCCTTCTGCAGACCCTTGATACGGTCGTCTACCGCGCTCCTGGCGCTGAGGACTATTACGGGGATGGCAATCCTCCTCCTGCGCATCTCCCCGATCAGCGAGAAGCCGTCCAGCTTCGGCATCATGACGTCCACGACTGCGGCGTCGTAGGCCTCCGAGGCCGCCTTCAGGAGGGCGTCTGCCCCGTTGTCGCAGCGCTCGACCGAGCAGCCGGCCTGCTTCAGACCCTTCACTATGAAGTCCGCCGTCTTCCTGTCGTCCTCGGCCAGAAGTATCCTCATCGCCGATCCTTTGTTGCCTGATCCTTTGCCTGTAAATGAATCCTCCATTATTTTTTTTCAACTTCTTGCAATATTGTCAGAGTCAGGCCAGGCAACTTACATATTTGTAATTCCACTTTGCGGCACACATGGCAGTATAATTCGCACATAATGTTTATATTCAGTAAGTTATATAAACATGTCATCATCTGGCACTGTCCTTGCTTACAGCATTTCCGAACAAACTTTAATTCAGAACGGGGGCCGTATGGCTAAGCTTCTGCTTGCGGGCTTTTTGTTTTTCGCGGGTTTCCTCTGCGTCGGGGACGACGACGCCATCACCAACAAGATGAATTCCTTCCAGAGCTCCGGCGACATGCTCTTCCTCTTCATCGGAGCGGTGATGGTGTTCAGCATGCACGCGGGCTTCGCATTCCTTGAGCTGGGGACTGTGAGGAAGAAGAACCAGGTCAACGCGCTGAACAAGATTTTGGTCGACTGGTCGGTCAGCACATTGGTCTACTTCCTCATAGGATATCCTGTGGCGCGGGGAATCAGCTTCATGGCCGGCGCCGACATCCTCAACCAAAACCACGGGGTCGAGCTGGTGAAGTTCTTTTTCTTCCTCACTTTCGCGGCCTGCATCCCCGCGATAATAAGCGGGGGAATAGCGGAGAGGGCGAGATTCTGGCCTGTCGTGATGGTGAACGCATTTCTGGTGGCGGTGGCATATCCGTTGTTCGAGGGGGCGATGTGGGGGCGTTTCGCCTACGATTCAACAGGCGCGCTGATCGGCGTCCAGAAGTTCTTCTCGGAAAGACTGGGCGGTGAGTTTGTCGATTTCGCCGGATCGGTGGTCGTCCATTCGATCGGCGGATGGCTGGCGCTCCCGGCAATAATACTCCTCGGCGCACGTTCGAAGCGGTATGCGGGCGGCGCACCTCTGATTTCCAACATCCCGCTGCTGGGGCTCGGAAGCTGGATACTCTCGATAGGCTGGTTCGGCTTCAACGTCGTGAGCGCGACCGCGCTGAACTCGGCTTCCGGCCTGGTCGCCGTGAACAGCCTCATGGCCATGGTCGGCGGCGTTTTGGCGAGCGTGCTGATTTCGAAAAACGACGCCGGATTCACCCACAACGGCGCGCTTGCCGGGCTCATCGCGATATGCTCCGGCAGCGCCGTCGTGCATCCGCTCGCCGCGTTCGTCATCGGCGCCGCAGGCGGATTGATATTCTTCTTCATGTTCCAGATCGAGACCGAACGCTTCAAGTTCGACGACGTCCTCGGCGTCTGGCCGCTCCATGGCGTGGTCGGAAGCTGGGGCGGAATCGCGACCGGAATATTCGGGCACAAGGAGCTTTTCGGCGCCCGGGCCGACGTGAGCATCTTCTCCCAGCTCGCAGGAACCGCCATGGGAATAGCGTTCGCGCTCACTGTCGGCTTCCTCGCCTTCGGCACCATGAAGATACTCACCGGGATCAGGCTCTCGGAACACGAGGAGTTCATCGGCTCCGACCGGTCCATACACAATATCGAATCATATCCCGAAGAGGCTCTTTGAATAATTATATGCGAAGATAAAAATTAAAGGATTTGCAGTATGAAGAAGATTGAAGCTGTGATACAGCCGGACGCTCTGGAGCGCGTTAAGGAATGCCTCTTCGAGGCCGACGTCCACAAGATGACCGTCCACAAGGTCAGGGGCTGCGGCCAGCAGAGAGGCTACTCCGAGTCATACAGGGGAAAGATCTACAAGGTGAATCTGCTTGAGAAGGTCAAGCTCGAAATCGCCGTGAACGACAATTTTGTCGAGCCCACGATCAACGCCATAATCAAGGGCGCGCGAAGCGGCAGCATCGGCGACGGAAAGATCTTCGTCTCCAATCTGGAACGCTGCGTCCGCATCAGGACCGGCGAGGAAGGCGGTCCGGCGATAGGGTGAGCCTGAATATCCAACACTCAATCCCTCTTTTCGCCGCCTGTCGAGGTTCTTCTCGCGAAGACGGGCGGTTTGACTTTCGAGCATCCCCCCGTTAATCTTGAAATCTGAAGCATGAATTCAGCAAAAGGGCGTAGTTTGCTGAATTCATCCTCTGAACTGAAATACCTTCCGGTGGACGGTATTTCCCCGGATCTCTTTTTCCCCGGATCAGGAAGTCTGAATTTGAGCAGGGAGCCAGATGGAAACATTCACTCTAAATCCTCTGCCGGTCAGGAACATCGACTGTTCGCTTCTACTTTCCTTGGTGGGGCAGGCCAATGCGGCTATAGCCCGTTACGACGGACTTCTCCAGGGAATAGTGAATCCGGCGATACTGCTTTCCCCGCTGACGACGCAGGAGGCCGTGCTTTCGTCGAAGATTGAGGGCACCCAGGCGACGCTCGACGAAGTCCTCGGGCACGAGGCCGGGCTTGACAGCAAGGATATGACGAAGACCAACGACATCCAGGAGGTTCTGAACTACCGCAAAGCCTTGATCGAAGCAAGCGAGGACCTCGCAAAAGGCGGCCACTTCTCGCTTTCGCTAGTCCGAAAGATGCACAAGATCCTGATGGAAAGCGTGCGCGGCGAGGACAAGACCCCCGGCGAATTCCGCAAAGGCCAGAACTGGATCGGAAGGCACGGCTGCAAAATAGAAGAGGCCACATACGTCCCTCCTCCTCCCGACAAACTTCCGTTCTACCTTGAAAACTGGGTAGGATACATGAACGGCGGCGAAATCGACAGCCTGATCCAGATGGCCATCCTCCATGCGCAGTTCGAGCTCATCCACCCGTTCAACGACGGCAACGGCCGAATCGGCCGGCTCGTCATCCCGCTTTTCCTCTCCCATAAGAAGATTCTCGGAAGCCCGATGTTCTACCTCAGTTCCTACCTCGAAAGAAACCGCGGCGAATACTACGTCCGCCTCCAAGGCATCTCAAAGGAGGACAACTGGAACGCATGGATTGAATTCTTCCTCAAGGCCGTCCTCGACCAGGCGCTGGAAAACACCGGAAAAGTCAGGGCGATAAGAAAACTTTATGACGCGATGAAGGACAGGATAGCTGATATCACCCGGTCCCAGTATTCCATGCAGATACTCGACGCCGTCTTCGACAAGCCTATCTTCCGCACCAGCGACTTCCTGGCAAAAACCGAAATCCCCAAGCAGACCGCCATGCCGCTGCTGAAGCTCCTCAAGGAAAACAGCATACTCGCCGAAATCAGGCCAGCCAGCGGACGCCAGGCCGCAGTCCTCCAGTTCCCCGAACTCCTCAAAATCACCGAAGGAAGATAGGAAAGCGGTGAATTGTGAATGGTAGATTGTGAATGTTGGGAATCGGACCAGTAAATATTCAGTGAAAGGGCGTAGTTCACTGAATATTTACCAGGTATCCATAGGTGTCGAATCTGCCGATTATCTCGATTTCCCCCTTACACCTTACACCTGAAATCCAGTTCAATTACCGTACACGGCGATTATTCGCCGCGGTTCATTGAATGCTAGCGACTTGACTGTATCTTATTTCCTATGTATCTTGTGCTTATGCCTGCTGACAGATTAAACAACAAATGGAGCGCCTTCTGCCATGAATCCCCTCGTAACTGTCAAATATGTCGTCAGGAAAGAGGAGCATGGTGTATGGCACTGGGCCAACGTCCAGGGCAGGATCTCAAGCCTCGACGACGCATGCAAATACGACTCCGACCATTCGGCGAAAATGGCGATGATGAGGTTCAAGAGGATATATCCGGACGGCAAGTATTCCATCGTAAGGATGACAAGCTCCATCTCTTTCGAGGAGCTCTGACAAATGGCTGGCTGATGCCGGAAAATTAAAAATCAGAAAGCGACGCTGTTCTCCACGAAGCTGAAGTAGCCGGAGCTGCCGACAATGATGTGGTCGAGGACGCGCAGGTCGAGCGGGATCGCCGCCTTCTTCACGTTTTCGGTGAGGAGGATGTCGTCCGACGACGGCTGGCATTCTCCGCTCGGATGGTTGTGCGCGAGTATGATGCCGCTGGCGTTGTGCTCGAACGCCAGCTTCACGATCTTCCTCGGATATACGACCGCGTGGTCGATCGTCCCTTCGCTTATCCTGGCGAAGCCGCAGATGCGGTTCTTCGAGTTGACGTAGATTGCGAGCATCGCCTCGTCCTTGAGGTGGGCGAGCTTCGACTTTGCGAATTCCGCAGCCTTGGCCGGCGAGCTGAAGAGGTCCTCGGGCGTGAGCTTCTCGTGGCTCCACTTGGAATACAGCTCGCGGACAAGCTGGAAAAGCACCGCGGAGCTCTCGCCGACACCGTCTATCTGTTTCAACTCCTCGACGGAGGCGTTGAGCACCCCCGCCATGCATTTGAACCTTTTCAGAAGCTCCTTGGCGACGCCCTTCACGTCCTTCCGCGGAATCGCGTAGGTCAGCAGAAGTTCGAGCAGTTCGTAGTCGTTGAGCGCGGCACCGCCGGCCCGTAGGAACTTACCCCTCAGCCTCTTCCTGTGTTCAATATAATCGGGTTTCTCTTCGTCCATAACTTCAGATTTCCCCTCTGAAAGGCTGAAACCGTTAAAAGGCGCATAATAGGAATCCTGCCGCCGTTTTTTCAATTCTGAAGGAGAAGATTTCCGGACGGCTCATTACGTTTTTTCGACGACGCAGTAGATTAGTCCGCCGTAGGAGCTAGGTTAATGCCGATATGCGGCAAGGTACCACATGAAACGATTTACCCTGGCTGAATTGGTTTTTATCGTCGCCCTCTTCGGGGTCATGTTCCTTTTCTTCTTCTACGTTATTATCACGCCCAGGGAAAAGGCCAGGAGAATAAATTGCACGGGCAATTTAATACAGATTTCTTTGGCGATACGGATGTATGGCCAGGAGCACAACAATGAATTCATGAACCGTCCCGGCAGATCCGGATTGGAAATGCTCCGCGCCGGCGGCTATTTGGAATGTGCAAAAATGTATGCCTGCCCATCGACCCGCGACAACGTAGATGACGGCGCCAATCTCCAGGCTTCAAGCGTGTCATACATGTATGCATGCGGCCTGAACGAGGCGACCTCGGTGGACAGCGGGCTGATGCGCGAAAAGGATTTCAACCACAGAAGATATGGCAACGCCGGTTTCGTGGACGGCCATGTGGCCGGCTTCGCGGGGCGCGAATGGTGGAGCTCCAACAATTACTTCGGCTCGTCGTGCTTTTCGTATTGAACTTATTTTTTCTCCGAAATTTTCTGTCGTAATAAACAAGGAGTTAGAAATGCCCAAGAAACCGTTGATCAAGGTCGAAGACACAAGCCGTGCGAAGCTGCAGGCGTCTGCGAAGGGGCTGCGCAAATTCAAGGAGGCCGCGTTCGGCCTTTCCGCACACTGGGGGCTCTATTCCCTCAGCGCAGGCGGCAACGAATGGATATACTATGTGGACCGCATCCCGTTCGACGTCTACAGGAAGCGCATGGAGAAGTTCAACCCGTCCAGGTTCTGTGCCGAGGAATGGGCGGATCTGATGGTCGAGTCGGGGCAGAAGTTTCTCCTCATCACGTCGAAGCACCATGACGGGTTCTGCATCTTCGACTCGGCGCACACGGACTTCACGGTGATGAACACGCCTTTCCGGCGGGACATCCTGGCCGAGCTGGCGAAGGCGCTGCGCGACAGGAACCTGGGGCTCCATTTCTATTATTCGCTCGTCGACTGGACGCATCCAGCCTACCGCAAGGACTGGGCCAAGTATGTCGAATACTACCAGAACCAGATCAGGGAGCTGTGCACGAACTACGGGAAGATCGATGGAATTCTTTTCGATGGCTACTGGCCCAACGCCGGATCATTTTTCGACGACAAGGCCGCGAGAGAATATTTCCTGCCGCGCGGCCCCTGGGACCTCGCCGGCACATACGACCTGATCCACAAGCTGCAGCCGGACGCGGTCGTAACCAACAACACGCACGTCCTGCCGCTCAAGGGAGAGGACTACCAGATCTGGGAGCTGGACCTCCCCGGCGAAAACAAGATCGGATTCAACTGCACGGAGGTCGGCGACAGGCAGACCGCCTGCTGGTGGAACCTCAATGCGGGATGGTCGTACCAGCCGTGGAACCACAACGTCAAGGGCGCGGAGTCTCTGCTGGCCACATACCGCGAAGTCCGCTCGCGCGGCGCAGTCTTCCTCCTCAACGTCGGCCCCAGGCCCTTCGGCGACATACATCCGGAGGAGCAGGCCGTCCTCAGGGCGATGGGGCAGGCGGTACGGCGCCTGAAGATATGATGGCCGTTACTGCCGCAAATTCCAAATGCCAAGCACCAAATCACAAATAAATTTCAATTTCAAAATTTCAAAACCTGCAATGTCTGGCTTGAATGTTGAAATTTGAAATTTGTGCTTTATTTGATTGTTGATATTTGGAACTTGGAATTTTACAGGCGTTACAGCTATGCCCCTCAGGAAGCATAATGTTTTTCTCCTCGTCTTCCTGATCCTTTTCTGGCTCTACTCGACGATCACGCATTATCCGAAGGATAACGAGCTGTCGCGCTTCGGACTCACCTGGTCTATTGTAGAGAAGGGCGACTTCGACATAGATCCGTTCGCTGAGTTCACTATCGACAAGTCGTTCAAGGACGGCCATTTCTATTCAGACAAGGCGCCAGGGCTTTCGTTCATCGGGGTTCCAGCATATGCTCTTTACAGGAGGTCGCTGGAGCCCAAGGTCCTATCATTCATAATGCGGAGGCTCGCTCCGGACGCCGATCCGTCCGGCAATGCCGTCAGGGGGATTGTCTTCGCGACGAAGATGTGGGCTGCGAGGGTGTTTACGGTGAGCCTGCTGTCGGCGCTCTTCGGGACGTTTTTCATATTTTATCTGATGAAGACGGCCGCGGATCCGTCAATAGGGGTGATCTGCGGCGCTGGCTATGCCCTCGGCAGCATGGCATACGCCTACAGCACGCTGTTCTATGCGCACCAGCTTGTGGCGGCGCTCCTGTTCATGGCGTTCTACATCATCAGCGAACTCGGCTCGGAAAAAGGTGCTTCGCCGTGGCAGAGAACCCTCAGGGCGGCGTTCGCCGGAATACTGCTGGGTGTCGCGTTCGTCTGCGAATTCCCGTCGGCTATCATCGGGATCGTCCTGGCCTGCTTCATGCTGTTCAGACTTCTTGAATTGTCGGGCTGGAACTGGAGGAGCCGGGCCGCCGCGGACTTCGCAGTTTTCATGCTGGCGGGCCTCCTGGCTTTGATCCCGCTGCTTTCATACAACCATATCTGCTTCGGCAGTCCGTTCAGCCTCGGCTACAGCAATCTCGCGACTGAAAAATACAGGGTTGAGATGGAGCACGGATTCTTCGGCATCTGTCTTCCGAGCCTGTCGGCCGCCTGGGGGATCACGTTCGGATCTTCACGCGGAATCTTCCTCCTAAGCCCGTTCCTGCTGCTGATCTTCCCAGCGGCCTATAGGAAGCTCAAGGAGTCGCTGAAGGCTCTCAAGGCCGATCCGTCGTACTTGGCGGCGCTTCTGGCCGTGGCCGGGTATTTTCTCTTCAACGCGTCATACCGGGTCTGGGACGGCGGCTGCGCGATCGGGCCGAGGCATTTCATTCCGGCCCTTCCGTTTGCGGTGTATCTGATGATGCCGCTCGCGGGGAAAGCATGGAGGATCACCTCTTCAGTCCTTGTTTCCGTGTCGATCCTCTTCATGCTTGTGGCGACGGCGACCGATCCCCAGGTCGTCGGAACATTCTTCCCGCTCTGGACCGAATCCTGGCCGATGTTCGTCAAGGCGAAGATATCCCTCACGCCTTTCCATTTCCTGGGATTCGCCGGAGCGGTTCCGCTCTGCCTCTATGTCCTGCCACCACTCCTGATCTCCATGCTGCTCGCATATTTCAGATTTCTCCGCCCGCCCCTGCGGCAAACACAGTAATTTTATATCATCGTTTTGTCCATATCCTTCCTTCATTTCTCCATAGAATCTGTGTTTGATAGGCGGCCTTCGCCGCCATATTGTCAATACAGCAAGGCCGGATTTTCGGCCGAACATCAAGCATGGAGGATTTGAAAATGGAGAAGACACCCCAGAGGCCGCCGTTCCACAAGTTCTCGACAGACGAGCTCATGGAGGTCGTGGACGTATTCAACGTCAGCAAGGATACGCAGAAGTCGATAAGGATGCTCCTAGAAAAGGAGGCCGTTCCGCCGGACGCGGGCAACTTCTTCAGGTACTACAACCCCAGAAGCAAGGTCGCCGAATTCGAGAAGCAGTTCTCCGAGAAGATGGGAGTGAAGCACACCCTCGCCGTCAACTCCGGAACCAGCGCCCTAATCGCCGCGCTGGTGGCGGTCGGCGTCGGCCCCGGCGACGAGGTCATACTGCCAGGCTACACGTTCTTCGCAAGCATATCTGCCATAGTCGTCGCAAGGGCGATTCCGGTCATAGCCGAGATAAACGAGTCACTGACGCTCGACCCCAAGTCCATAGAGAAGAGCATAACCGAAAGGACGAAGGCGATAATGGTCGTCCACATGGTAGGGCATCCGGCCGAGATGGACAAGATCTGCGCTATAGCGAAGAAGCACAACCTCTATGTGATCGAGGACGTAGCCCAGGCATGCGGCGGCAGGTTCAAAGGCCGCTACCTCGGCACATGGGGGACGATGGGCTGCACAAGCCTCGACGCATACAAGGTGATCGCGGCAGGCGAGGGCGGCACAATCACCACCGACGACGACTGGTTCTACATGAGGGCCCAGAGCTACCACGACACAGCGGCCTGCTGGCGCCCCGACCGCTACCAGAAGGAACGCAAGCCCGGCGAGCTCTTCTGCGGAGAGAACTACCGCATGTCGGAGCTTTCGGCCGCCGTCGCGATCGCCCAGCTGAGGAAGCTCGACAAGATCAACGCCGCCACCAAGGCGATATACGACCAGCTCAAGGCCGAGATAAGGCTGCCTGACTGCGTCAAGTGGGTCGAGCCCTGCGATCCGAAGGGCGTCTGCGGCTACACCCTCGGAATGCTCTTCGACTCCGAGAAGACCGCCGCTAAGGTCCAGGGTGCAGGACTCGTCGGCGGGCTCGCGGCCGGCAACACCAAGGGCGTCCGCGACTGGCACGTCTACTGGTACTGGGAGCACATCCTCGAGAAGAAGACCGCGACCGCCGAGGGCTGCCCGTTCCTATGCCCCCATGTCAAGAAGCTTCCGAAATATTCGCCCGACATGTGCCCGAAGACCAAGGACATCATGCTAAGGCTCGGCACCATCGGCATCTCGCCGGCCGACACGTCCGAATGGGCATCATGGTTCGCCAAGGAGTTCACCAGGAAGCTCGCGGCGGCGGTGAAATAACCAGGTTCGGAAAATTCCAAGCTCCAAATTCCAAAGCACAAATAATTTTCAATTTACAAATTTCAAACAATACGATTCAGAGTTTGGAATTTGAATTTTAAGATTTGATATTTGGTTGGAATTTGGTGCTTGGTTATTGGAGGTTCTACAAACTCCCCGGACTGTGTCAATCATAATCACCTGAGGTGTGGACATGCATTTCTTCGACGCCTTCCTCGGCCTGGGCCGGACCAACTTGGCCGACCCCGGCTTCCCTCTGGATGAAAGGCAGTGCCTTGACTTCATCGGGAACTACGACGTAGATCAGGCTCTGGTCTTCAGCTACATCTCCAGGGACTGCGATCCGGAGCTCGGCAGCATCGAGATCAGCAGGATCAAAAGTCCGAAGCTGCACAAAGCATGGGGGATCGAGACCTCATGCGCGCTGAAGGAGACTCCCGGAGAATTCGTAGCAAGGGCGCTCCGGCATAAGGCGAGGGCTTTCATGGTCAATCCCAGGGACTGCAGGATCAGGATGGCGAGAAACCCCAGGCTGCTGGCTGTCGCGCGCATCCTCGAGGAACGCAGAATCCCTCTGCTGGCCGTCTACAGGGATATAAACGGAGGCGAGGACCTCATCGACTGGTATGATCTGGCGGACTTCTGCAGGATGTTTCCAAGGCTGCCTGTCCTCGCATGGGAATGCCGCAGCAGGCGCAACAGGCCGCTCTTCGACGCACTCTCAGAAACGGCGAACCTGAAGCTGTCCGTATCAATGGTCTGGCAGAACGAGATGATCGCATCGATCGCCGAAACCTTCGGCGCGGCGCGGCTCGTATTCAGCATGGGCCTGCCGATGCTCGCGCCGGGCAGTTTCCAGATGGCCGTCAGCTATGCCGACATCTCCGGCGCCGACAAGGAGGCGATAGCCCACGGCAACGTCGAGGCAATACTCGAGGAGGCCGAATATGAAAGCTAAAAAGAACCTTTTGAAACCTGAGGGTCTTTGTCCAACCGCGCAAACTCGGGAGGGGCACCGGCCTCGGTGCCCGCGGACGGCGAGGCCGCCGTCCCTCCCGGTTAGTTGCACAACGGAAAAACTGCGGATACCGCAGACAGGCACCCTCCTCGAACATGTCCGCGCCGGAAAAACGCTGAGCAGCTTCAAGGTCATCGACGTCCACGCCCATATCGGATTCTCATCCGACTTCTACTGGATCCCCCGCAACAGCCCGGAGGAGCTGGTAAGATACATGGACAGGATCGGCGTCGACCAGATTGTCGCATTCACTATCGCCGTCTCCTCGGACGTCGAGGTCGGAAACAGGCACATTTACGGCGCGGCGAAGAAGTTTCCGGACAGGATACTGCCGCTCACGATGCTCCATGCCGGATTTCCGCAGGACTGGAAGGCGATCCTCAGGAACGGCGAAAGGAACAGCACCCGCGGCATCAAGCTGATCTCCGCATACCAGCGGACAGACGAGATGAAGATAGACTGGTCGCCGGCACTGGACTACGCCTCGGGAAAGAGCTGGATCGTCCTCAACCATTCCTGGGGAAGCCCGGAAAGGCTCGCAATGTGGGCGGAGAAGTTCCCGTCCGTCACATTCCTGATCGGCCATCCCCCGCGCGGATACGAGGACGTCGTCAGGAAATATCCGAACGTCTACATGACCACCTGCGCCTCGTTTGTCCTTTTTTTCTGCCCGTCGGTCGCCGAGCTGTGGAGGAGTTTGCCGGTGGAGAAGATCCTCCTCGGCTCCGACTGCCAGGACCTCGACTTCTGCACCGCGATCGGCGAGCTCGCCTACTCGCACGAGATACCTGAGACGGACAAGCGCAGGATACTCGGACTCAACGCCGAAGCCCTGTTCAAGAAGCTGGGATGGAAAATTTGACGGTCAACAATGTCAGCAATGTCGATAAGGTCAGCAGTATGAAATTCAAACTTCGCCAGGCTGTTGAATTCGTCGTAGAAAAGGCAACTCAGAACGGCGGCAAGGGGGAATAGCCCCGGTATCTATTTCACGGATTCCCGTGAGCCTAAGGTCCTTGTGAAGTTGAAGCTTTCCGGCGACACGGGTCTCCAATCCTTTTCACCCTTGCACAGTTTGCGGACGGGCTCCGCAAGGACTTCCGCGGCCAGCCTGTGACCTTCTATGCAAAAGTGGCTCTGGTCCACGAAAAGGGGGATGCCGGGATTTTTCCTGTGGAAGCATGAAAAATAGGGGAGCATGTCTATGCAGTCGATCTCGTGCTCGGCGGAGAACTGGTTTAGGAGTTCCTGAGGCTGACCGTATTTTTCCGGCTCCGGAACCTGGAACGCAAAAGGCATTATCACAAGAAGAAAAGGAACTCCGGCCTTGTCGGCTATGCCCTTTATTTCCGCAATCTGCCTCAGGTTCTCGTCCCAGGCGGTTTGTATTCCCTTGGTAAGCTTTTCCTGGCACAGCATTTCCACGTCGAATAAAATCTTTCTCCGTGTGAGAGGAATTCATAATTCAGGCTAGAACAACCCCGGCTGCTCAGGATCGTGCTTCTTGTCCGGCGGGACGAATTCCGCGAACTTCTTGACGAGCTCGTCCAGTTTGGCCAGATAGTATGCGACGTTCTCATCCCTCTGCTCCGGGGCGTCCTTGAGGAGGCGGCAGTTGTCCACGGCCGACGCCTTCTTCTTGTCGCCGGTGATGTAGTATGATATCTGATCTCCGGCGCGGTAGTCGGTTCCTGATTTCAGCGCCAGTTCGTAAGCGGCGCTGCGCTTGCCTTCGCCGGACTCCAGCTTCCTCTTGTACGATTCTGGCGAGTCCTGCAGCGTCTCCGTCTTTGCGAGGTTCGCAAGCGGCCACTTCCTGTTCTGGATCGCATCCCTGTATTCGGAAATCATGTTGCCGATCGCCTTGAAATCCTCCTTCAGCAGAAATTCAACAAAGTTTCTCATGTAGTCTCGCTGGAAAGGCTCGAGGCCCCTGGACTTCAATGCGGCGCCGGTCATCGCCACCTCGCCGTCATTGGTCAGAAGAGCGTAGTTTTTGCTCTTGTAGCAGAACATCGAATGGTAAGTCTCGTCAAGTTCGACCTCTATGCCCGCGGGCAGGACCGACTGGATCAGCTCCCTCATCTTGTCCGTGTCCGTGACCTTCGGCGGCGGCTGGAAATAGATGCCGTCGGTGTCCATCTCGATCACGTTGGCGCCTGACTTTTCGAGGAAGTCCTTCATAGAGCTCAAAATATCGCGGCCCTTTGCCGTGACTTTCTCGGCCATCGCGAAGTCGTTGAAGGTCCCCTGGGAAAATCCGAGGTAGCCGTAGAAGGAGTTTATCAGTATCTTGAACGTCGTCTGCAGCGCGTTGAAGTAGTCCTTCTGCTCCTTGGATCCGGCCTTCCTCTCGGCGTCCTTGGCAAGAAGTCTGAAGTCGCGCAGCTTGGCAAGAAACTCTGGGAAGACTCCGAGTTCGTCCCGTTTCGGGCACCATTTCTCGGCGAGGATGATCGACGGATACAACGAGCGGACGTCGCAGTGCCACACGCCCTTGAAGACGCCCGCGTGGAACGCCTCGGTGAGCGCGCCTACAAATGCTCTCGTCCCCTCCGGCGCCGAAACAGCCGTCCCCGAATCCAGATACGCTGCCACGAGCATCGCGTCTATCCTCGTCGCGTTTCCGCGGACCGCGCAGCTCTGGTAGGAATACGGGATCAACTGCGTCTGATAGAAATAGCTCGGAGAGAGTATGGCCGACAAGGCCCTCGTCTCCCTCACGTCGTCGAGCGCATATTTGACCACGAGGTCCGGATCCTTCTTGAACGTGTCCGAGATGCCGCCGCCGTCGATGTAGGTACGGTCGCGCGATGCGATCCCGAAATGGACGGCGAGAGATTTCAGGCCGTAATCCTCGAGATCCCTGTGGCTTACGTCGTAAAGCATCGTGAGATAGTATGTGTCTATCACGTGCCTCCCATAGATCTCGTAGCGCGAATAGTTCACCTGGCGCTCGGCGATCGAAATCCGCGATGGACGTTTGTCCATCAGGCTTCCGTCACGGCCGAGATTGAGCCGCACCTTGTGACGTCTGGCCCTCTCCTCGATGTAAGGTAAGTCGAAGCGGAAGATGTTGTGCCCTTCGATCACGTCGGGATCGCGCCCGATCAGGACTTGGACGAATTTTTCCAGCAGTTCCTTTTCCGAGTACGGTTTCCCCAGGACAAGCGCCTGTTCCCAGCCGGTGCTGTCGCTCATGCTGATGATCGCGATCTTGTCACCCTCGCGCTCGGCGTTGGAAAACTCGTAGCCTTCCGTGCAGAGCGTCTCGATGTCGACCTGCATCCTGCGGATTTCGCCGAACGACATCCCGCGGAAAAGCCGGAACTTCCCGGCCGTGAGCAGCTGCTGCGTCATGTCGTTGAATATCCTGCACGGCGAGTTCGGCGCGGTCGGAGAGGTTCCCGAGGTCTTCTTGATGTGCCTGACCGCCTTCTCGTGCCCGGGGATGTCCGCGAATTTCGCAAGGAACGAGAAGACTCCTTTCCCCTTCAGCCTCGAGACCTCGTAATGGGCGTCCACGCCTTCCAGAAAAGGCGGCGCCGAAAGCAGCATGAACGGCCTGAACGGAACCGTCTTCCTTTCAATCTTGTCCCCGTCGCGGATGAAGAGCTCGGCCGTACCGTTCTCCTTTGGCTCCGCCGCGACCACCCTCTCTAAAACAGATACGACTATCCCCTGCAGGTCGCAAAGATCGCCGTAGGATTTTTTACCGTCGCCGCTCATATTTTTCCGGTCAGGTTCTTCAGGAATATTATGATTTCTTCCATATCACACCACCCGCCCTGGCTATCCTGAGGAGAAGATCCCCTTTCCACCGATTGAATTCCTCATAGCTGTCGAACTTCCGCGATTGTATCTTGAAAGGCAGTTCGAACTTGGGCAGGGATAGACCTTCTTCTCCTCGGCCCAGATCTTGAATTTCGCATTGTAGTCGTCGGTGTATTTCATGCGCGAATATATACCGGAACGCAAGAAAATCCAGAACACGGAAGTTCGGGAAGATTCCTTCATTCGGGTTGAAGATAGGCTCATAACCGTATATATGTAAATTTCCACGCTAAATGAGTATAAATCAATAAAGGATGGGAAAACATGGAACGGAACAAGTCGGACGTTTTCAGCAGGATTTGCATTGTACCGGCTCTGCTGTTGGGCCTTGCCTACGCCGGAGCTGCAGCGGAATTGAGGCTTCCGGCGATCTTCGGGGACCACATGGTACTTCAGGCCGATCTGCCTGTGCCGGTTTGGGGCTGGTCCGACCCCGGGGCGGAAATCACTGCGAGTTTCGCGGGGCAGACGGCGAAGGCGACCGCCGGCAAGGACGGGCGCTGGCGTGCGAGCTTCACGGCGATGCCCGCGTCCGCCGAGGGCCGCGAACTCCGCGTAAAGTCAAGCAAGGATTCCGCGGAAAAGGTTTTTTCGGACGTACTGGTCGGCGAGGTCTGGATCTGCTCCGGCCAGTCGAACATGCAGATGTCCGTCGGGGGCTGCAACCGCGCCGACGAGGAGATATCCTCCGCGAACGATCCGCAGATCAGGCTCTTCACCGTCCCTAACGTGACCGCGCCGGTGCCGTGCGACGACTGCGTTGGCCTTTGGAAGGTATGTTCGCCCGAGACTGTGCCCGGTTTTTCGGCTGTCGGTTATTTCTTCGGCCGGCACCTGAAGCAGAAGCTCAACGTGCCTGTCGGGCTCATCAACACGTCGTGGGGCGGCACCGTCTGCGAGGCCTGGACCAGCGCCGACGCCCTCCGCGCGAAGCTTCCGGAATTCAACGAAGGAATCGGCAAGCTGACCGCCAACTTTGAGAACATGGAAAAGGCGAAAACCACCTTCAAGGAAAACATGGAAAAATTCAATGCCTCCCTGCAGAAGCTCTATGATCTCGAGGACGATCCGGCGGGCGCCGCCGCGAAGTTCGCAGGCGCGGACCTGGACGAGTCGGACTGGAAGACCATGAACGTCCCGGCAAACTGGGAGACATCGCCGGACTTCAAGAACGTAGACGGCATCGTGTGGTTCCGCAAGACGGTTGAAATCCCCGCGGCATGGGCCGGCAAGGAAATCATCCTCCGCCCCGGGCCGATCGACGAAGTGGACCAGGCGTTCTTCAACGGGAAGCAGGTCGGCGGCAAGGGCAGCATGCGCAGGCAGGATGTCCGCTTCTGGAACGTCCCTCGAGAATACAAGGTTCCAGGCGACCTTGTAAAAGCCGGGAAAGGCGTGATTGCCATCCGGGTGTTCGACGCCGTCGGCCAGGGCGGACTATGGGGCGGCGCGCCGGATACGATGTTCGTCGAACTGTCAGACGGCTCGGACAAGACGCGCATTCCGCTTGCAGGCCCTTGGCGCTGCAAGGCCGAGTTCGTCCTTCCTGCGAAACCGTCCGACTTCAACAACCCCAACCAGCCGAGCGTGCTATACAACGCGATGATCAGCCCGCTTATCCCTTACGCCGTCCGCGGCGCGATCTGGTACCAGGGCGAATCCAACGCAGGCCGCGCCAAGCAGTATCAGACGCTTCTCCCGGCGATGATCTCCGACTGGCGCCAGCGCTGGAACAGCGGAGAATTCCCTTTCCTGATAGTCCAGCTCGCAAACTTCATGGACCGCAAGGAAACTCCGCAGGACAGCAACTGGGCGGAACTCCGCGAGGCGCAATATCTGGCGACCAAGGCCCTTCCCAAGGTGGGGCTGGCGACAATCATCGACATCGGCGACGCCAAGGACATCCATCCGAAGAATAAGCAGGACGTCGGCTTCAGGCTGGGGCTTGCGGCGCAGGCATTGGCCTACAACCAGAAGATCGAATATTCGGGACCTGTCTTCAAGGAAATGAAAGTTGAAGGAAACAAGGCGGTGCTGAGCTTCGACCACGTCGGCGCAGGACTTGTCGCCAAGGACGGACCGCCGAAAGGTTTCGCTGTCGCAGGCCCCGACAAGAAGTTCGTCTGGGCGAAGGCTGAAATCAACGGCGACAAGATCGTCGTCTCCGCCGACGGTATCTCAGCGCCCGCCGCAGTGCGCTACGCATGGGCCGACAACCCCGACTGCAACATCTACAACCAGGCCGGCCTGCCAATGGTGCCGTTCAGGACGGACGGGAATTGAATAAGTTGGCGTAGTTTGCTGAATTCATACTGCGAGATTCGCAGTTTTGCCGGTCGGAACCCTAAGTAGCGCAGGTATTCCTACCTGCGATGCCGCAGACAGGAATGTCTGCGTTACTTGAGGCAAGTTTAAGAGGAGGAAAAAATGCCTGGTAACATTCCACATTTCAAAAAACAGGGGGGTGTCCTGCATCTGATGGTTCACGGCGAACCTTTCATCATGCTCGGGGGCGAGCTGCACAATTCTAGCGCATCAAGCCTGGAATATATCCGTCCTCTGCTGGACAAGCTTGTCCGCTGCAATCTGAACACTGTCCTCGCGCCGGTCTCGTGGGAGCTGATCGAGCCGGAGGAGGGCGTCTTCGACTTCACGTTGGTGGACGGCATCATAGAGGCGTGCAGGATACGCGGGCTGAAGCTGGTCCCGCTTTGGTTCGGCACGATGAAGAACGCGATCTCGTGCTATGTCCCCGCATGGGTGAAGACTGACAAGAAAAGGTTTCCGCGCGCCCAGACCGCGCCCGACAAACCGAGCTGGACAGTCTCGCCGTTCTGCAAGGAGGTGCTGGACTGCGACTCCCGCGCGTTCGCCAGGCTTATGCGGCGGATACGCGAGATCGATTCGGAGGACAACACCGTCATAATGATGCAGGTCGAGAACGAGACCGGAATACTCAACGCTCCGAGGGATCTCTCCCCGCTTGCGGAAGCCGAATTTAACAAGGAAGTTCCTGCCGAGCTTGTCAGATTCATGTCCGCCCGGCGCGACAGGCTACGCCCTGAGCTGCGCAAGGCGTGGGAGGATAACGGCGCCCGCTGCGAGGGAACCTGGAAGGAGGTCTTCGGCACCGACGCCGACGAATTTTTCATGGGCTGGCATATTGCCCGCTTTGTCGGGGCTGTGGCCGAGGCGGGGCGCCGCGAATACGATCTTCCGATGTATGCGAACGCCTGGCTGGTGGGAGGCCCCGGGTTCCCGCCGGGGAAATATCCTTCCGGGGGGCCGATCTCGAAGCTGCTTGACATCTGGCAGGCCGCCGCGCCGAAGATAGATCTGATGGCGCCAGACATATATCTTGCGCAGTTTCGCGACACCTGCGCCGACTATTCGACCCAGGGCAACACGCTCTTCATCCCCGAGGCGGCATACTGGGGGACGGTCGCCGCGGCCAACGTCCTCTACGCGCTGGGAGCGCACGACGCGATAGGCTTTTCACCGTTCGCCGCCGAGGACATGGAGGAATCGCATCCGCTTTTCGAAACCTACCGCAGGCTGGAAGGCATGCTGCCGGTGATCGCCGCGGCGCGCGGAAGCGGCCGAATGACCGCGTTCCTGCAGGAGGCGGACGAGGAGAAATGGGAGGCGGTGCTAGGCGGATTCCGCTTCAAATGCCGCACAAGCGCGAAGCTCGCAGACCTTAAAGTTCCCGGAAGCGCAATACTGATCCATTTGGAGGACGGCAGCTTCGCATGCATCGGCCGGAACCTGGTCTTAACTTTCCAGCCGGCCGACGGCAGCTCGGAGCACGCCGAAATAATCGCGCTGGACGACGGCGGATTTGCGGCGGGAAAATGGAGGCACGGACGCAGGCTCAACGGGGACGAGACCTGCCACGGGACAGGCGCAATCCTCGGGAAGGAACTGACCGTATGCAGGTTCTCGCTCCTCTGAAACTTGCCTGAAGTAACGCAGACATTCCTGTCTGCGGCATCGCAGGTAGGAATACCTGCGCTACTTCAAGTTTCTCCCCGCCAGAGCGGCACTCTCCTGCAACCTCGATTGTAAATATTCAGTAGTTAACTGCGCCCTTTCACTGAATATTTACCTCAGCATGGCTTCCTCATCCGAACCCGGAATACGTACAAGCTGCGCAGGTCGGGCCGTGTGCCGCGCCGAAATCCGATGAAGGCGAATGCGGCCAACCCTCCCGGGTTGAAAAAATGCCGAAACTGGCTTTCACTCATTGGGTGAAAGCCTCTAAATATGTAAATGCCTTATTATGAAAGTGTTAATTTATAAAGCATATTTTCAACTGCGGCAATTAGGTTGAATTGGCTCAGGAATATGAAGATTATGCGGAAAACATTTTGCTTCTCATAGTGGCCGGGTCAGGAAATCTGAATCTTGCAGGCGCAGTTTTACTTATACGCTTCGACTTCGCTGAGTCCGCATGTGCCTTTTTCGGTGAAGGTGTGCGCCCCGAGGATTTGGATTTTAGTGCCCTTCTTGAGGGGGAAGAGGTTCCAGAATTGGTCGTTTCCGATCTTTCCGGTTATGACTTGTCCGGAGGTCAGATCCTTCGGATCGGAGTAGCCGCTGAAAATCTCCAGGTTAAGGCCTACTTCGGACTGCCTGTTTGCATAGTCGTATGTGGCGATCATTGCGAATTCCGCAGGCTGGCCGAAATCGACGGTGAGCCAGGCGCCGCGGTATGGCGCATACTTGCCCCCGCTGGACGCCCACGGGGTAGTTTTACCGTTGCCGAAACGTTTGCCGTCGACGGCGTCCAGCGGGGAGAGGCGGGGCTTTAGCCAGCATCCGGCAACCTGATCGGGATCGGTGTTGAACAGCCAGATGTTGCATTCCTTCATTGCACCCGCCGAGGCCTTTTCGTTTCCGTCCAGCATGTCCGCGGCATTTTGTGAATCCAGTTCGCCTTCGCCTTTTTTTCCGCCGTCTTCTTCTCCGATGATACCCGCTCCAGCGTCGGAAAGGCCTGTGCCCGGCTGCTTGACGTAGGCTCGGTTCTGGCCCGGCCATTCCATCTTCCAGAGGGATATTTCAGCGAAATCCGCGGGGCCGTCGGTCTTTACGGTTGCACCTGCGTTTGGACCGCGGATCGGAATGTCCACCTCGCGGTATTCCGGCGTCGGCAGGTCGAGGATGAATGTTTCGTTTCCATCCTTGCCGCGCGTTGAAATCTGGATGGACTTGTTTTCCGGCGGCCGCCGGTAGACGACATGCAGGAAGCAGTCCTTCACTTCGGGGGCTGCCTTGAGATCGACCGGGGCGCCGACCGGGAAGAAAGTCAGCTCGTAGAGCATTTTTCCGTTTCCGGCGGGGGGCTGCCATCCGGCGATCTTTTCAGCCTTGAGCATCCTCTTCGCCAGCGCGAGCGTGCCGGGCCCGTAGTATTCGCGCGGCTTCGGGATTGCCTTGAAATCTGCGGATTTCGCAGGGGCGTGCTTCTCCTTGTCTGCTTCCGCGGCGACGTTGACGCGCCTGATCTCCTTGCCGTCCGGGCCTAGCGTCACAAGCTCGCCGGTGCTGATCGCCGCCAGAGTCTGGTCGGCAGCGGTCACCGCGACGGCCGGAGCTACGCCTTCCGGCGGACGACTCCAGGATTGGGAGCCGTCGGGCTTGAACGCCTGTATTGAACCGTCTGCAAGACCGGCTACCGTGATGGAGCCGTCCGGACTCATCGCCAGCGAACAGACGCCCGGCAAAGGTATCTCTTTGGCTTCAGCTCCCTTGACTAGAAGGAGCTTGCTTGTAAAGGCGAACGCAGCTAGTTTGCCATCGGCCGAGATGCAAGTGCCGACACCTCCGATCGGTGTTTTCGGGCCTTCATTCCCGACCGGTTTCGCTCCGGCCCCCTTCTTGAAGATTATGTTTCCGTCGCCGCCGACGATGAAGACAGTTCCCATGATATCCGTGATGGCTGTTGCGACCCCCTTGTCCGCGACGGCTGCGAACCCAGTGGCTGTGGCGTATGTGGCGGCGGACGGATCATCGTCGCGCAGATGCCAGAGCTCCTTGCCGGTGGTGAGATCCATGAGTACCGATTCGGAAGCCGTGGGCCTGGGCGAGGGGACGCCCATGCCGCCGGTCCGCGGACGGCAGTCCATCGTGAAGAATGCACATGTGCCGTCGGAGGAAAATGTTACTGCTACCGGGAAGCGTCCGGTCCGGACTTCGTATTCGCGTTTTACGTATGGAATGTCGTCGTAGCGCTTCCAATTTATGTCGCCGAATTTGCCGTAAAACATACCACCCTTACGCCCCAGAAGAGCTCCCTTGCCGTCGGGTGCTACGGGGAACGAATTCTCGAAGCTCCACTCGCAGGGCGTGCTCTCCGTCTCCCCCCTGAATGCCTCGAATTCCTGGACAATCTTTCCGTCCGGCGCGATACATTCGACAGGGACTGCATGGTGGGTCGCGTAATGCCAGGCCTCGTTTTTCGCGAGCGGCACCCGCCGATAATGCCATAGGTTTCCCCGGCTGTCGATGCGGTCGTAGGTTGAAGGCCCGTCCAGCGCCACAGTGGCCGCCACCTTGCCGGCGGCGTCGACAAATACCGCATTGTCCTTTTTGCCGTTCAGCAGGACGACCGCCTTTCCGTCCGGAGCCGCAAGAAGCCGCTCAATACGTCTGAGCGGCGTGAAGCCGGCATAGTCGCAGGCGAGCGGCTGCGGCGCGGACTTGTCGCACTGCAGTGTCCAGGCGACCGGGACTTTTGCGGAATTCGCAGCTTGAGAGGCGGCTTTCTTGTCCCGGTCGGCATAGGCCTTCTCAATACGCTCTGCGGCCTTTTGTATTCCTCCCTGATCATTCGCCAGAAGCGCGAGGGCATGACGGTCGGCGTTGAAGGGGCTGAGGGCGACAAGGAGGCGGGCCTGCCCGCGTCCAGGCACGTTGGGAGTGTTCATCCAGGATGAGACGGCCTTAAGGCTTTCGCAGAGCCTTCCGCCGGAAAATATGACGCAGTCCTTGCCGACCATCCACAGCGGCTCGATCTCCTCGTAGCCGCCGCGCTCGGGGACGTGCGAGCGGGTCTTCTTGTCGATGTAGGGCTTCATGTTGCCGCGGTAGCCGATGAGCTTGCCGTCGTCCACAAGCTTAAGCCTTTCGGAGTCGGCGCTGCGCGGATACCAGCGCACGGGAATGGTGTCGAACTCCTCGGGCTTCACCTGCCACAACCGTGGCTTGGCGCCGGCGGCAGCCAGCTTTTTTTCCATTTCCTGCGCGACGGGGAGCAGTTTTTCCTGTCCGGGTTCGAGGATGATCAGAAGTTCCCCTTGGCGCCTGGCAAACATTTCAAGCAGACGCTCGTCGACAACATGCACATCGCCGGCCGCCGCAGCGGCCGGACGGGCCGCAGTCTCCGCCGCGGGCTGGACGGGAAATTCCAGCACGGTTGCGAGACCTGTAAGGAGTTCCTGCGCCTCCAGCTTCCAAGTGCCGGGGTTTTCAAGCCGCGGAACCGTGAAGTGCTCCACATCGCACGCACCCGCAAAGATTTGCGAACGTTCATTGCCTGCAGCGTCGGACAATTTTAAACGTATAGGAACCGGACCCATGGATTTGCCGGACTTGTCGGTGACTTCGGCCGTGTAGACAAGCTCCTCTCCGGCGCGGGGGGCCGCCGCAATCTTCGCGCAGATATTCCCTGGCGGCGTCTTGTAGAGAGCCAGGATGGTGGTCGGTTCCGTGATCAGATCGACCTTGACCAGAGTGCGGCCGTCCTTGGCCTCTGGGGCGATATCCTTCTGCTTCACGATATCCCGCACCTGCCAGCCTGTCCCATCCAGGCTGACCGGAAGACACTCGACCGGCTCGAAAACGCTCGAGGAAGCGTCCTTCTTGTCGGCGATCAAGAAAATATAGCGGACGGACGGAGTATCCATCGCCAGGACTATCGCACGCTCAGGATCCGTAGTCGCGAGAGCTGGAACACCGGCCCTGGCCAGCGCCTCCGAAAGCGGCGTCCTCCAATTGTCCAGGAATTCCTTCCACATTTCATTGTGTATGGTCTGGGCGAATCCGCTGAATTCCCATATGTTCTTGACGGGCACTGGGACTTCGATCGCGCCGGAAATCTTGACCGCGCAGTTGGCTGCGGTTATGAGTTTTCCTCCGTGTTTCTGGAAGGCGTTTACGGCTTCGATGACCTTCGGTTCCAACGGCTGCCCCTGGCGCCCGATCAGCAGGACCTTGACCGTGTCCGGGATCGCGCCTTTTGAAAGGATCGTATCGTCGCTCAGCACCGCCGGAGCGTAGCCGAGGCGAGTGAGATGGTAATAAAGAGCATGGACATCGTAGTAGGCGCGGCCTTGGAAAGTCTGTTCCGCCTGAGTTGTGAGGATGGCGAGGCGTCCGTCGGGTACGGCATGCTCCGTCAATGCGCCATAGCTCTGGAGAAGCCGCATCGCCTTGCCGCGGCGGGCGAGTTCCGCGTTGCCGTTGCCGGCCTGCATCGGGAATCCGCCGCCCTCCATTCCGCGGGCGAAGGCCTGGAACAGGCTTTTTGCGTTGCTTTCGGCGGACATGCCCCAGCAGACCGTAAGCCATGTCGGCATGCCGGGGGCGCTGCCTTTGATCCAGTCGGTCGCGAAGGCCGACGACATCGGCCAGTCGCCGTAATCTGTGTAACTCTCATAGCAGGCGGCGTTCATATCGTTGAAAAGATGCTTCGCGGGCTTGCCTTCGGCGTCATGGCCGGCGTTTTCGAAAAGCGTGCAGGCCAGATCGGGGCGGACGGCGCGGACGGCATCGTTGTAAAGCTTGTTGTGGACGCCGAATCCCAGCTTGAACGTCTCGTTCCGGTTCGCGACTGCCGCGCGCATTATCGCCAGCGCCGCGTCTCGTTTCAGCGGATCGTCCGAGAACTTGTCCTTCTTGTACTGATCCAACTGCTCCTTTGTCGGCGCCTTGAAACCGGCCTTCACCACGTTTTCCATGAGGACGCGGTTGCGGTCGCCGACGTGCGCATCGCACGGAACGCCTCCTTCCGCATAGCCGAAGAGCGCCGGGAACCAGGAATAGTTGACGCCGCCGAAGGAAGGGTAGTCGGCGGTCTGCTGTGCAAAGACCTGCATGTGCTTAATCATCCTGTCGACCGAGGGCTTGTAGCTGTGGTGGTAGGAAAGGGTTTCAAGATACAAGCCTGCTCCGCGGAGCGGTGTGAGATCTATATGTCTGATGCCGTACATGAGCATTCTTTCCAGAAGAAGGTCGTTCTCCTGACGCTTCAGCGCAAGCTCCTGCGGAAGTTCAGGGGTTTTTACTGCCTTGTTCAAGTCGATGACTGGCATGAAAGTGTCCAATGTGCTGCGGTGGCCTGTGGCCGTGGCCATTTCAATACCGGCCTCTTGCAAGGTCTTTAGGCCGGCCTCGTCGGTCGGCCAGCATTCTGTGCATCCGCTCATAGTGTGGACGAAGAACGGGCTTTTCTTTTCCATCCGGATCAGCTTGAACGGGAGGTCTTCGCATTTTCCTACTGCCGCATTCAGGCTCAGCTTGTAGTCGCCGGGCGGCAAATCCTCCATTCGGACCGTGAATGTCCGGGAGTCGAAACGCACCTCCTTTACTGCGGGCAGTTTTATTTGTGCTAATTCAACAGGCTTGCCGCCCCCTTCGGGAACTGCGGAGATAGCAGCATCTCCCCCTGCAGAGCCGCGCGGCACGAAAACATAGAATACCGGCGTTTCCGACTGTTCGAAAACGGTTCGGCCGCGGTGGGACGCGAGGAAGAGTTTGTCCGGGGCTGGCGCGGCCAAAGGCTCGGCCGCGGCAGTCGCCGTTCCTGATTTTACTGTCAAACAGAATCCTTCCTTGGTCTGGGCGACGCCGGGGGGAAGCGCGCCAGAGGGAGCTATCGATCCGTCCGGCTTGACTTGGAAGCCGCCCATGCTGGAGGCATATTCGGCGCCCACGGGCAGCCAGATCACAAGCGGGCAGAAATTGCCTTCCTTGCGCAGAAGGCTTTCGCCCTTGGATGATACACCCACAGGCGACGGTTCCGGACGGCCGTCGGAATTCACCGCCTCGAACTTGACAGGGGCGCACAGTATCTTGACGACTGAACCTTCAACCTTGATCGCAGGATGCGTTGAAACCACCGTGCCGTTCTTCATCGACAAAGGGATGTCGCCGGGGGTCAGTTTTACCGAGCCCTCGGCCAGCGGCGCCTTGCCGTGTGAGGGATATTCCATCTCAACTTCCACCCCTTCGGTCTCCTCCTTGAATGAAGGGGCGATCACATCCGAGCCTCCGAGCCGGAAGCGCACCGGAAATGTCTCGGCCGAGATCAGGCCGGGAACCGTCCGCCAAAGGATACTGTCGTCGATGCTCTTCGAAGGGTCGGACGCCTTGACCAGGCGGAACTCCACCGTCTGTCCGGCCTCGCCTAGCGCAGTTCCGCCCTGCGCCTTCTCGGACTTCTCGTCAAGCAGATTGTCAAGCTCTTCATCCGCGGCGGACAAAGCCAGGCCGAGGGCCGCAAGCACCGGAAGCAACAGCAAGATCCGGAAAATCTTCATGTAAACCACCTTAATTATTTAAATTCCAAGGCGTCCAAGCACCAAATCCCAATTATACTCCTTTAGCGTGAAAATTTACATTTTGACGAGCAAGATTTGGGATTGGGTTTTAGGATACTTTCTCAAAAAGTTCTAGCGCAAAAGCGTGCATGTGTCTATGGAATTCATTGAATTTTGGGTTGCGGGCGAAGCCCGCCTTAGAACTTGGTATTTGCATCTGCTAATACACATCCCATATGCAGTTGGGATCCGTCTCCAGTGTTCCATCTAGCTCCCTTGTTTTTACCGACCTGACGGAGCCGTCGAGTATAAGGCAGTTGGTTCCCATGTGGTAGTCGGCGAAGCCGCGGGTCCATGCGCCTGTGACTGCCATCCTGTTCATGTCCGGCTTGTGGACTTGCGGCGAAGGCCAGAATGTGCCGTCCTGGCGGGTCGGATAGCTTGTCTGCCTCGGATTCGCCTGGTTGTTGATGTATGCGTCCGCGCAATAGAGGCTGTTGTTGGGATCCTTCCATGCCTTGCCGGGCGTAATCGGCACTTCATGGTTCCAGTCGTTCCAGTTTGCCTGGTAAATGCCCATCTTCCAAGTCTTATATCCGCTGTAACACCCCTGGAACATGATACCTACGGACGGGCCGCTGCCCCTCTTGCATCCAGGACATTCGAAGACTCTCGTGTTTCCGTTCATATATTCGGAAAGCTGAAGCCACCAGTCATTGCAGTATACGGGCACGAACTGCTCATAGTCCACTGAGTATGTCATCATGGCGACGCCGATCTGCTTCATGTTGCCCTGGCATACAGTCCTGCATGAGGTAATCCTGGCGTTCCTTAACGCAGGAAGCAGCATTGCCGCGAGGATGGCGATTATGGCGATCACAACAAGCAGTTCGATAAGGGTGAAGGCTCTCGCCTTCGCCCAACTCACTGCGGGCATATCGATGATCGTAAAAATTTTTCTGAGTGAAAAATTTTCCTCCTCGAGAAAGCGTTTTGTCTTCTTTCCCATGCTAAAACCTCCCCAAATTATGTTTATGCTGTTTCCAGAGCTGGATATCTGTCCTCATTGACCGACGGCAGTTCCGACTCGAAGACGGCCGGGACTTTTTGGAGCATGGCGGTCTTCCTCCCCCCCCTCTGAGCCTCAAGGCACTTGATGTCACGGCGTATGAGATCCATGCAGTCCAGGCCTAGACGCGTCACCGGCACCGAAGACACAGGACGGTCTGGAAAGTTGCAGTGTGCAACGACGCCTAGGTCGTCCGGGAAACGGAGGCCGAGCTTTCCCAGCGCCTCGGTGGCCGTTTCAACAAGATGGTCGTCGTAGATTATCATAGCGTCGGGACGCCTGTTTGCGGGTAGCTCCATGAGGACGAGCGCGGCCTGGTAGGCGGAGAAGGGACTCGTCGGGCTGCAGGCCTGAGTGAGGGCAGGAGCGCTGAGGCCGCGTTCAAGGAGATATGAGATTGACTCTTCCATCTCTTTGCGGTGCAGCCAGCTTCCGATCTGGGCGATCCTTTTCCTTCCCTGCGCGGCAAGAAAAGCGGCAGCCTTAACAAGAAACGACCTGTGGTCGAAGAATATCTGAGGAATGCTCTCATTTTCACTCCTGCTGTTGGATACCATTGGCAGCCCCGGCGCCTTGAGGACCGGCTTGTCCCAAAGCCCCTCGGGAGGAAACGGAAAAATAATTCCGGCAAGACGCCGGGCCTCCACATCCTCAAGTAGGCGCCTGTAGCCCTCGGAATCGATACTCCCGTGAGCATAACAGTAGAAGGAGAACTTGACATTCCCGTTTTCCACAAGCTTCATGGCCGCCCGCTGCATCGTGTGCGTGAAACGGGAGGCGGAAAACGGATTGTCGGACGCAAACCCGTAGTTGCATAGGTGCGGCGGCTCATCCATGACGAAAGTGCCTTCCGACCTGACCGCGCGGAGAAATCCGTCGCGGACAAGCACGTCGATCGCGTTCTGAACAGTCTGGCGGCTTACACCGAAACGGATCTGGAGCTCGTCACGTGTCGGAATACGGCTCTTCGGCGCAAGCCTGCCTTTGTAAATGTCCTCCCGCAACTCTTTTACAATCTGGCTTTTACGCCCGTTTCTCATATATAAGTCCATGTGAAGCAATAAAAGTCTAGCATATTATATATAGTTATAGACTTATTGTCAAGGAAACTACCTTGCTTATGCACGCAAATATCCGGGAACAATATTTGAATCAGTTTGATTTTGCGCCGTTGATCCGCAATATTTATTAATGGCATCAAGGTGGCAAAGTGAGGACGACATTGACTTTGGATGATGATGTGGCCAGGCATCTGCTCAGGCGCTCCTGCGGACAGCGCGGTGGATTCAAGCGGGTTGTCAACGAGACTTTGCGCCGTGGACTTGCCGCCGGAGATAAGCCATTGGCAAAGCCAGACCAATTTATTGTCAAGGCAAGTTCCTGCGGATTTCTGCCCGGAATCGATTATTTTAAGCTCACCCAGAGAATTACGCAGCGGGTTCTCTGTTTGCTCGCCGTCCTTGCCCTGGGATTCGGAACCGCCGTCACCGGAGATGTAGGACTCGGCCGCCACAAGAAGATATACGCCGTGCCGGTTCCTGGGAAAGTGGTCATCGACGGCAAACTCGACGACTGGGATCTTTCCGGCCAGATATTCATGTATGTGGTCTCCGAGACCAGCGAGATGCAGAGCGCGAAGTTCGCAATCATGTATGACGCCGACGCGCTTTACCTCAGCGGCGTCGTCAAAGACCCCTCGCCCATGATGAACAAGCATGATCCGAACGTCGACCCCGACAAGGCCTGGGACGCGGACGTCTGCCAGATTTTCATGTCGATCGATCCGACCG
>CAZWRV010000037.1:0-57677 GCA_964636325.1 uncultured Victivallaceae bacterium
GCGCAGGTATTCCTACCTGCGATGCCGCAGACAGGAATGTCTGCGTTACTTCAGGGAAGTTTCAGGAGATTTTAGTTCGAGTTGTTCCTCCGGGCCTCCATCCTCGCGTGCATGGCCCTGCGGAATTCGGTCATCATGGCCCTTTCCTGCGGGGTGGAGCTGTCGAGGCGGGCCTTGATCCTTGCTGCGCTGGGGCCTCTTCGTCCGCCTCCGCCGCCTCCTCCGGGCGGGCCACCACCTCCACCTCCTTCAAGCCTTCTACCGCTTCCGCCTTCGCCGGAGTTCTGCCTTTGTGCGAAGCGCTCCTCCATCTTGTCGAGAAGTCCGTCGAGGTAAGCCTCGCGCTGGTCTTCCGGGATCGCGAAATATCCTTTCGCCTCCGCGACCATCCGCTGCTGGAAGACGGTCTGGAAGCTGTTCCTGACTTTTTCCTTCTCCTTGTCGGAAAGCTTGTCCTCTCCGATCATTTCTCGGAGCTGGTCGCGGTTTGCCTCAGCCACCTTCGCAACTTCCGCCTTGCCGGCCTCGTCGAGCTTGGCTACCTCGCCGCTCTTGATTAGCTCTGCGGTTTTTGCCACGGTCAGGGAGTCTGGCCTGATGCTTGTCTTAGGCTCTTCGCTTTTGGGGATGAAGCTGCGTATGCCAAATGCGGCCGAGGCGATGATTACCGCGAGCAGGAGGACGATTGCGATTTTGTGCATCATGTGGGCTCCTAGAATTTAATTCCTAATTGAATTTACGATCGAGGTTGTTTTCAGGCGATTTGCTCTCAGGCATTCAGCAACTTTCATCAGTCCACCAGATCTCCGGTATGACCGTCTGCGAAGAGATAGTTCCGTGACTGCGGCTTGAGCGGGGGGCCGTGGAAACACTCGTAGTCGAACATCATGAACGTCTTGCTTCCGCCCATCTGTTTATATATCCAGTTGTCGGACAGTTTTTTTCCGCCCAGGTTCGTGTTGTATTCGTAGCTGCTCCCTTCCGACTGGAAATATTTTGCCTCAGGATCGGCGGGGCAGAGAAATATCTTGTTCGAGCTGACTTCGGTTGCGAGGACATCGCATATTCTTGGGAGAGTGTTCAGGTTCAGAGACGGCATCTGGGCGGCCTCGGGCATGACCTCCGAGTTTTCGGCGAGATAGGACTGAATTGCGACACCGAGGCCGTGCAGGTTGTTTGCGCAGCTTGTCGAGTTCGCCTTCTTGCGGGCGTTTGCCAGCGCGGGGAAGAGGAGCCCCATCAATATGGATATTATGGCAATCACCACGAGTAGTTCTATGAGGGTGAAGGGCCGACTATTGGCCGGGAATGGTATGGAAAGCGGACTGTCAGTCTGGTATCCGTCCGGTTTATTGGTCATGAGAGATTGAAACATTATCATTTAGTTCCTTGCTGAACAGTCTGCCGACTTTTGAGATCATATCAACTAAGGCGGGCTTTGCCCGCAACCCAAAATTCAATGAATTCCATAGACACATGCACGCTTTTGTGATAGAAGTTTTTAAGAAAGTATCCTAATATATCATCGCAAACCGAGATATAAAACGGAATCGTTGGTGGTTTTATTGTATTCGTTTTAAGTATTTCCGGCCGTTTTTTGAAAATGGGGGCATTTGAAACTAAATTCGGAGCGTTAATTCGGAAAATTAAGCCCTTTTGCTGAATACATATACTTATTTCAAACTTTTGGCAGTGAGATGGGCAGGCAATCAGAATTTTAAACTCAATTGGGAATTAGCCATGTCAAAAAGTGAGGCGCGCAACGAGGCGATAAGGCTGGCGGTCGAGAGGCTTGGAATGAGAGATATTGGCTCCAGTTGCGAACGTCTCGGCATCGAATGTCTGGCCGGAGGCTCCTTTAAGATAAGGGCTTTCGGCTCTGACTGTGTCGTAATCCCTCCGAACTTTGACGTCAGGAACATCGCAACCGGAAAGCCGGTAAGGCCGGACATTGCAATACTTGTCCTCCACTATCTGCTGTGCGAAGGCAAGATCGAGGAGACGGGGGAGCTGATAGGGTTCCGTAATCTGCCCGGCGGACAGTTCTATCTCGAACCATTCACGTCCAGGACAGTGAGGCCGCTTGCCGCCAGGATTGGAAACGATATCGGGCTTCTGAGAAAAAAGCTGGGGCGCTTCGACTGGACGGAGGAAAAGATGGCGGATTTCTCGGCATCAATCCGGGCAGTTGGGAAGGTGAACCTAAGGCTCCTTTACTACATCGGGGACGATGAGATGCCTGCCTCCGCCGAGATTCTGTTCGACTCATCCATCGGCAAGGTCTTCTGCACCGAGGATGTCGCAGTCCTGTCGTCTTTGATATGCATAGGACTGATTCAATAGAAAAGGCATTCCCGAGGGGGAATGCCTTAGAAGTTCAAAGGGACAGCCTGTTACTCAGCCTTCTTCTCTTCCTTCTTGGGGGTGACGATCACGAATTCGTCGACCTCGATGATTCCGTTGGCGTTCTTGTCGGCCTTCTTGCCTTCGTCGTCGGAGAGCTTGTAGTAGGCGACGTATTCGACCACGGTGACCTTGCCGTCATTGTCCTTGTCGGCCTTCTTGATTTCTGCGTCCTTGGCCTCGTCCTTCTTGGCTTCCTCAGCGTAGAGTCCGACCGCGAAGAGCATTGCCGCTGCGATCATCAGCTTTTTCATCTTTTCTTCTCCTCATTTTTTAGGGCTTCCGTTATGGTTCCCTTCTTGTTTGCGGCAATATATTAGGCCATGTCAAGAAGTCAAGTCCTGAAGCGCTAATTTGCGGCAATGGCCATGGGGCTGCTACTTAGGCCTCCTGTATTTCGCGTCCTGCTGCATGTATTGGTTATAGCGGATCATTATGTCCCGGACATATTTCACCGGTTCTGAGCCGCGGCAGTATCCGTGCCTGGCCATTGATGCGTATTCCGGCTTCTCAAGGAGCAGCATGCATTCCTCGACGTTGTGGAACCAGCGGTTGGGGTCCTTCCTCATCTTTTCGGCGAGGCGGCGTGCGTCCAGGAGGTGTCCGAAGCCTGCGTTGTAGCTTGCCAAGGCGAAGCAGATCCTGTCCACGTCATACAAATCACGGGGCTGTTTTGCGAGCTGGCTGCTCAGGTATTTGACACCCGCGTGGATGTTGTTCTCGGGCGACTCGAACTCCTTGAATCCCATTTCTCTAGCGGTTTCAGGTGTCATCTGCATAAGCCCTTTTGTCCCGAGCCATGATTCGGCCTTGGGGTCGAAGCCGCTCTCCTGCGCGATCTGCGCGGCTATAAGTAGCCAATGCATGTTGTAGATATTGGAATATTTTCTGATGATGGCGTCATATTCGCTGACGACGAACCTGTCGCTGTCCCATTTGACTTCGCGGTGTCTCACCGCGGTCTTTGCGGCCTTGAAATACTTGTTGTAGGTGACGTTGAAGAACTCCCCCTTGTATTCCTTGATGAAGAAGTTGTCGACGGCCTTTTTGAGGAGCGCGTCCTCGCTTCGGACGATCCAATAGTGCCTGTTGGGAGGCTGCAGGCTGAAGAGCTCCTTGATGTCGTCCCGCCTGAGGAGCTCAAGCCTGAAAATCTGTTCGTCGGAAAGGGTGAGGTCGTATTTCCTCTCGGCGACTCCGGCGATGATCTCGAATGTTTCGAGGGTGTCTGGGACCTCCTCTATCTTGAACTTCAGACCGGAGTCCTCAAGCTTGGCGAGCTTTTCCATGTATGAGCTGTTCCTCCTTATGGCTATGGTCCTGCCGGAGAGGTCTTCGAGCCCCTTGAAGGGCTTCTCATCGCGGCGTCCGACGACCTTGATGGAGGTTTCGCTGTAGGGTTCGCAGAAGGCGATGTCCGTCCGCTGCCTCCTTTTGGGTGTGGCGGTGACGGCCGCGGCTATCAGGTCGCCCTTGCCTTGGGTAAGCCAAGGAAACATGTCCGACCATTTGGGCGGGACGATCATGATGAGGTTGAGGCCGTTCTGCATGGCGAACCTGGTGGCGAGGTCGTATTCGAAACCCATGATCCTGCCCCTGTGGATGAAATAGCAGACGGGATTGTTCCTTGTTATGACTCTCAGTATCTTCCTCCTCTTGATTTCGGGGAGGTCGCCTTTGCTGGTGCGGCTTTCATATTCCTGCAGGTTTTCGGAGATGACGTTGTTGACGATCATCAGGAGTGCGCCGGCGCCGGGCCTCAGCGCCCATGCGGTCTGCTGCTTGTCCGGGAAGGTGTATATGACCCTGATGTCGTTCCTGTATGTGAGGAAGGAGAGAGTGTAGTTGGTGTCGGATATCGAGAGCTGATATTCCCCTACGGCCACCTTGTGCATGAGCGTTTCGGTGTCGACGCCGTCCGGAGCCGGAGCCATGGAAACCGATGGGACGAGGGACTGGAGCTTCTTAAGGCTGTCGATGTAGGACGTCCCCTTCTCATACATTATCTTTTTCCCGGCCAGGGACTTGATATCCTTTGCGTCGGGGCATGCGGCGCCCGCAATGATCTGGTCCTGTATGGTGCTTAGCGGCGTAGAGAAGGCGAGGATCTTCTTCCTGGCCTCGGTGACGCAGATGTTGTCGGCGATGATGTCTCCGTCGCCGCGGAGCAGGGCGGGGATCATGTCCTCGAACTTTTCGACATAGATGATCTTGAGGGAGACCTTGAGGCGCTCGGCGAGCTTGAGGAGTATGGCCATGTCGTGGTCCCTCGGGGACACTCGCCTCGGCAGCTCTTCAAGGTCTGGGGAGGCGGTCATGAGTATCCTAAGCTCGCCGCAGTCCCGGATGCTTGAAAGATCGTCGTCCGGAGCCCCCGCCGCAACCGCAGGCGCCTGAGCCGGCCCGTCAGCCGCGACGGTGTCGTAGAAGAAAGAGGCGCATAGCATGACGGCCGCGAGGACGGTGAAAATAGGGGCCCGCGCTCCGCCCGTCGCCTTGTATGCCGGATGCCTCAAGATTGATTCCCCATTTTAGACTCTGCGTTGCCGTGAAATAATATGCGCCAATTGTATAAGTCTGCAAGCGGTTGAAGAAGCCATGGGGCCGTGATATATTACCGCAATAAATAATCATCGATTATCCCTATCCTGATATTAGTTCTGTCCATGCGGACGGATCAAGGAACGGATCGTAAAAAACTGAAACTAGGTGGCATTACTATGAAGGCTTCCATCCTTGGAATGATTCTCGCGGGCGGCGAAGGCACAAGGCTGCATCCTTTGACTAAGGAGAGGGCCAAGCCCGCGGTTCCGTTCGGCGGCAAATACAGGATTATCGACTTCGTCCTCAGCAACTTCATCAACAGCGGGATCTACAGCATCTTCGTCCTCACCCAGTTCAGGTCGCAGAGCCTGACCGAGCACATCATCAACGGATGGAACATTTCCGGAACGCACGGCAAGGGGAGGTTCATAATCCCAGTTCCGGCCCAGATGAGGACGGAGGACAAGCGCTGGTTCCAGGGAACGGCCGACGCGATCTACCAGAGCTCGCACCTCATCGTGGACTTCGCCCCGGATCTTGTCGCCGTGTTCGGCGGCGATCATATCTACAGGATGGACATAAGCCAGATGGTCGAGTTCCATTTGCAGAAAGAGGCGACGGCCACTGTCGCGGCGATCCCGGTTCCGATCGCAGAGGCGTCCAGTTTCGGTGTCATACAGGTTGATGCCGACTGGCGCATCGTAGGATTCGAAGAGAAGCCGGCAAATCCTAAGCCGATACCCGGCGACCCCGGCAAGGCTTTGGTCTCGATGGGCAACTACATATTCAATTCCGTCGATCTGCTCAAATTGCTCAAGAGCGACGCCGAGGACGCAAAAAGCTCCCACGACTTCGGCAAGGACATCCTTCCCTCGCTGGTCCCTTCGAAAAAGCTCTTCGCATACAACTTCTACACCAACAGCATTCCGGGCCGCCAGTATGGAAAGCACTACTGGCGCGACGTCGGCACGATACAGTCCTATTTCCATGCCAACATGGATCTGAGGAACCCGGAACCGGAGCTTGACCTCTACAACAAGAAGTGGCCGATCTACAACTACCATCACAGCCTGCCGCCCGCCAAGTTCATACACAACGAAGAGATAAGCCCGACCGGCCTGCCGAGGATCGGCAAGGCCATCAACTCCCTAGTCTGCGACGGATGCATCATCTCCGGGAGCACCGTCACCAATTCCGTCCTCTTCAACTCCGTCCATGTCCACAGCTACGCGACAGTCCACAACAGCATACTGCTCAACGACGTGGACATCGGCGAAAGGTGCCTGATCAGGAACGCCATCATTGACAAGCATGTCGAGCTGCCGAAGGGCACAACCGTCGGCTACGACAGGAAGGCCGACGAGAAGAACTACACCGTCGTCGATCTCGACGAGAAGACCGGCACCTGGCTGACGATCATCGAAAAAGTCCAGAGCATAGAAAAGCTCGAGCCGGTAGTCCTGTAGGTTCAGATTTTCCGCGCCGGCGAGGGGCTCCGTTTTCCCGCGGGAAAAAAGTTCCTAACGGCGCACAGGTAGCTTGCGCACGCCGTGCGCAAATGGCAGACTCTGCATGAGAGGAATGCCATGTTTTGTTTGTTGCGCGCGGCGCGCGCAAACTATCTTTCGGCAAACTCATTTGTTATATTCATTTTTTCCTGCCGCCTTGGGCGGCCTGGACGTCAATCGAATAATCCGCTTTGAGCGGTTCACATATCTCAAGCATCCGGCGATGCCGGAGGTATCTGACTTTCCGTAAGCGACTTAAGGAGGCAGTATGTGCGCGCATCGTATCTCCCGTTTCGGCAAGAGCATTTTTTCGTCCGCCGTCGTTGTCATGGTGTTTTTCGCATGGTCCGCCGTCGCTGAAGAAAAGGCGGGCGCGGCGCCTGCCGCTGCAATGTCGCCGCCGAGCGTCCTCTTCCTGTCGGCGGAGCCGCTGTTCGACAAGCAGTATGCCGAGGAGCTGAAGGGGCAGGGGATCAATTACGCCGCCGTTTCGTATTATGAGCCTCTGGCCCCCGCTTTCATGAAGCGGTTCAACACATACGTCCTCGACATGATGCCGTCCGCCGGAGGCGAATGGGAAACCTTCGGGCAGAGGCTCATCCAGTTCCGCGCGAACTTCGCGGAGATGATGAAGAACGTCGAGGCCGGAGCCGGCGCGCTGATCTATCCGAACCTTGCCGACGGCGGAGGCGGCATGTGCCTCTTCTGGAACCAGGCCATGAAGCCATACGGCATACAGATGCAGCAGGCCTGCGTCCTCGACCGTTCGCTGTGCTTCCGCACCTGGTCCGGATTCGGGACCAACGGATACTCCTGGACTGAAAACATCGTCAAACATCCGGCCACCGAAGGAATTGCGAGGATTTACTACGCCGGCGCCAATCTGCGCTGGGACGACCTGTATACGACTCCGCCGCTGATCTGCGGCAAGGAATGGACGCCGATCGTCAAGGCGATGTCCGGCGCGAGGATCGGCACGATGGTCAGCGGGAAGTGGCTCTACGAGCCGGATCCGATGGAGGACATAGCGATAGCTGCCGTCCGCGAATACGGCAAGGGGAGGCTGGGCGTCCTGGCGATAAGTCCGGCATACATACACCGCCTCGGCTACACGAAGCTCGAGAAGGACTGGTACGGCGAGCAGTGCTTCGGCCCGATCGACGGCATCGTAATCGCCAAGGGCGACGGCCGAGTGCCCAGCGACACCGGGAAGCTCGCCGCGAAGCTGTATTCATGGCTCGCAGGCGATTCCGCCGCAAAAGGATTCGGCGGATACAAGTCCGGCGAACCGGTCGAGAAAATCCCGCATGTGGCAACAGAAGAGGAAAAGGCCTTCACTCCGGTTGTGGATTTCGAAACGGTGCGCATGCCCCAGTCATGGAGGCACCGCCCGACACGGTACCAGCTGGGAGACAAGACCTATTTCCCTGAGTTCGCGGACCCGTACATCACGGGAGAGCTGAAATACATGAAGGGCCTTGTGGGCGCGCGCACCGGCCTTAGCTCAGGCACCGGAACCGTGGCGGAGTTCGCCGCCGCCGCACGGCAGGCGGGATATTCAATGATCGTGTTCACCGAGGACTTCGAGAAGCTGCCTCGCCAGAACTGGAACCAGCTTGTCAAGGAATGCGAGGCGAACACCGGCGACGACCTCGTCTGCCTGCCCGGCTTTGACATCATGGATCCCGAAGGCAACCACCTCCTGGTCATCGGCCCTCCATACTATCCCCGCTCAAACTGGCTCTCCCCAGATGGGAAGCGCCTCAAGGAAGTCCAGATGATCAACCTCCTCTACGGAAATCACATCGTCGTGGCGCACAGGCCGTCAACGGGGCCGCTGCCTCCGGAACGCCTTAAGCATTTCCAGGGACAGACTGTCTACACCTACCGCAACGGCAAATTGGAAGACGAAAGCTTCGGCGCATACGCGTGGCAGGTCATGAACGGTTCCAATCCGCACCCGGTCGCAGTCCACGAAGTGTTCAGCCCCGACGAAATCGCGAAGGCTGCGGCGACCGGTTTCCAGCAGATACTTCCCGCCGACACGCCCCAGAACGCGGCAAGCTATTTCCGCTCGGGGATCGGACATTATTTCGACTGTCCCGCAAGATACATGATTTCAGAAGGCCCCATCGTCTACAACTGGGTGATTTATCCCAAGGACTTCGGACCCGCGGAGGAGAACCGCATGCATTTCCGCGTCGACATAGGAGTGAGGAGCGACAAGCCTCTCCGCAGCGTAACGCTCTACGACGGCTTTACCCCGATCCGCCGCTGGCTGCCGCAGGGCAACGACTTCCAGGTCCGTGCCGACTTCCAGCACGCGAAGCAGTACGACCTATTCCTCACCGCAGAGGACAATGCCGGGCGGCGCGTCCTGGTCAACGGAATGCGCACGGTCGCGGGCCGATACCACAACCGCTGCTCGGACCGCCAGAACTGGCTGGGTCACGTCGGCATTTACTATACCGGCACATATCTGCAGGACGGCCTCACAATCAGTCTTCCGATCAAGGGCACCGATGAAGCCAGCAGCATCTTCACGAACACTCCCGGAACGAGCATGGCGATGAAGGTCAACTATCCGTTCACGTGCAACGACGTGGTGCTGACCGAATGCATATTCGACGAGAAGTATCTCACGGCCCTCTTCAGCGATGTCGGCTTCGACGCACGTCCCAGCCTCGGAAGCAAGCCTTCGTCGGTCTATGACGCCACGGTCCGCCGGTGGAGCTTCACGCCCGGAAAGGACAAGTCGCCTTTCTTCACCATGGTCGAAATGGATATCGTCCTGAAGCGCGACGTCGAGCCCCGCCAGCCCGGAGCGCTCTTCCCGGTGATCGCAAGCACTGGCGGAAAAAATTACGCCTGGCCCGGTTCCGACGGCAAGCTGACCACAGGCGAGTTCAAGCCCGGAGCAATAAATCCGATACCCGCCGGCGGAATGGCCGGCGGCGTTATCGTCCTCTCAGAAGGGCTGGCGGAGATGAACGGCCAGATAGGATTTGCGAATTCCGCGGAAATGCTCCCTGCTGGAAAGTCGTTCAGGGCGCGCCTTCTCATGCCCGGCTGCTGGAAGATCACCCAGGGCGTGGACAAGGCGTTCTCCGAGGCGCCGGAAAAATGGCTCAAGGATCTCGGTCTCCTCGGGCAGGCGCCTTACCAGCTCAAGCTGACGCGCGGCAAGGCTGCGAAGCAGACGTTCCCTGCGGAGTTCGCGGCCGAGAACGGCGGCGTCGCCGGGGAAGTCGCGCAGACGGCGGAACTTCCCTTCCTCGTCCCGATGGCGGTCTCCGGAATAAACACCAAATGGCCGGCCGGTATCTGGCGCGAGGACGGCGGACTCGTCTACGCGGGCAGTTTCGAGGGCAGGGCCTGGCCGAGGATCGACGTGGGAAAGAAAGGCGCGTTCTACGCTGGCAACCTGGTCTCGGCCGACAACCAGAACCTGGTCCTCGAATTCGTCAAATGGACCCCGGACGCGGTCAAGATCGAAGTCCACAACCCGACCGCCGCCCCCATAGAGGCCACAGTCTCCACGGCACCGGAAGTAAAAGGGCTTAAGGCGTTAAGCAGAAAGGTCACCGTCCCCCCGGGAACTACGCAGTACCTGGAGTGACGATATGTTTTTCTGAAGCTTGATCCCATAAGGCGGAGGGTTGAGCCGTGCTCAACCGCGGCTCCGACAAGCGTCGTCCTCCATCGAGTTTCTGATCGACAGAACTGCGAATCTCGCAGATGGTCACTCCTCTGAAACTTCCCCTGAAGTAACGCAGACATTCCTGTCTGCGGCTCGCAGGTAGGAATACCTGCGCTACTTCAAGTTTCTCCCCGACAGAACTGGCGGATTTCCCCGCCAGAGCGGCACTCCTCTGAAACTCGATTGTTATCTTCATAACCGCCGTCAAGCCGAACATCTGCCTTCGTCAGGCTGCCGTGCGAATATGATTACGCTTCCGCAAGCGAAGTGGATGCTATTCCTTTCAATAATTTGCCTTTGCCTGTCTCCAACTTTACCCTCATCGGAATTCCTGGGAAGAGACTGAAATAATTGTCCGAGAAATGTGGCCCAGGCGAACCGCAATCAAGCCTTACGAACAATGCGGGAATATCAGTGGCAAGCCGGACTTCCATTCCATTTGTTCCGACCGAACACTTTATCCGCGAAATCTTCCTGCTTTCATGAGGCTTTGCCTTGAACGGTATCGAGATGGAGTCGAGAAGTTTTCCGTCGGTCCGCCATAACTGGGTCGTGATGGTGCCTTCAACGGGCCTTGGCAGATCGCTGCAGATCCAGGTCTCCAGCGCATCCCCGTGTTCGACAAGCGAGACCAGGAGCGGCGAAAAGAAGCGCCTTGCGAAGTAGTGCAGGGCCTTCCACTTGAGTCCGGAGTCTATCCCTGCCCAGGAGACGGCTGGCCAGCAGTCGTTGAACTGCCAGTAGAGCGCCCCCATGGTCCGCGGCCTGCATCTCCGCCAGTGTTCGACTGCCGTCTTCATCGCCAGCGCCTGGTTGAGCTGCGAGAGGTAGCAGATGCGGTCAGGTGTCGCAGGCATTCGGAAGTTAGAGCAGATATAGTCCATGAGCAGTCCGTTCCAGCCCTTTTTGCGCTGATGGTGTTCTACGGCAGGGGAACTCAAATTCAGATCCTTGCCGCCCGCCGCCTTCCTGAGCGTCCGGATATTCGGGAATGACTGGAATCCGAATTCGCTCACGAAGCGGGGGCGCAGTTTGAGATGTTCGCTGAAGGGTTCGCGGCGTCCGCCGACCCACCAGAAATGCTCGTCTCCGACGCTTTCATTCCCGCCCGGGAACGGTGATGCGGGCGTGAACGGCCTTCCCGGGTCTTCGATTGCGCATGTCCTTGCAATTTCGGTCTGGAGCCTTTTGTAGTCGCGCTTAACGAGCTTCTCGTGCGCCTTGCTCCTGCTCCACCATTTCCATACCCCTTCGTTCTCGTTGTTCCCGCACCACAGGGCCAGGCATGCATGGCTTTTCAGCCTGCGCATCTGATGCTTCATTTCCTCCCGGATGTTTCGAAGGAATTCCGGAGTGGCCGGATATGCGCAGCACGCGAACATGAAATCCTGCCATACAAGTATCCCAAGTTCGTCGCAGAGGTCGTAGAATTTATCGGACTCGTATATCCCGCCGCCCCAGACTCTCAGCATGTTCATGTTCGCGGCGGCGGCGTCCCGGACGAGCCGGGCATATTTTTCGCGCGTGATCCGCGACGGGAAAGAGTCGGCGGGGATCCAGTTCGCGCCTTTCGCAAAAATCGGAATCCTTGAGGATAGCGCATATGGAAAATTCGCATGGTTCAAGCGCATGGATGAACGAATTAATAGACATGGAGGCTTTTCTTCCGGAGAGTTCCTGATCCGTCGTAACATATTCCATGTAGGCATGTTGCGGAAATATGGCGCAGATTTCCCGCCAGATTCCGGAAGTCGGCAGGAACGGCGCCCAGTCCCAGCCGAACTGGAACTGCGCCTTCCGCAGCTGGTTGCGGTGGGTGATCCTGTCCTGTCCGAGCGGCCAGTGGTATTCCGAACCCGCGACCTCGTATGGGATTTCGCGGCTCTTTATCTCGCCGGCCTTGAACGGCGAAAAACATGACTTCGATTCTGTTCCTGCCGTTTTCTACAATCCTGCCGATGTCGAAGGAATGACGGAGGAACATGTTCTCGGATCTTCCGGCAAGCTTCCCGTTCAGCCTGATCTCCGCTACTATGTCGAGACCTTCGCATATGAGGAAGACGGACTGTCCGGGAGAGAGACCGCGGACGTCGAATGTCCTCGAATAAGTCCAGTCAGTGTCGCTTACCCACTGGACATCAAGTTCGTTCGTGGAAATGAAAGGATCCGGAATCACACCCGCCGCAATGAGATCGGTGTGGATGCAACCGTGGACAGTCGCGGGATATTCCTTCCGGTTTCCTCGCCGTTTCAGGCGCCAAACTCCTTTCAAGTCTATCTTGTGCATCTCTCGAAATATTCCGTTCTTAGAGATTTCATATTGTCTTCTCCTATTCAAGAATTATCAGCCGGATGCCGTGGGCTTCAATGGGGAAGAAGCCCGGCTTGTACCGGCCCCACGCCCTCTGCACCTTGCCGGCGCTGTCGTAGTAATAGTCGTTGCGGAATTCGCGGTCGGTCTCGGCATCGAAGACGCGAAGGGGGTCGCGCCCTAGAAGTTCGCGCGTCAGGGAGAATTCCACTATAAGAACGGTGACCGGATTGACCTTGTTGACCCGATTGACAACGCTATTCGAAGACATCCTTGATGGCGTCGAAGGCGCCCTTGCCGGTCTCCTTGATGATGTTTCCGGCGGAGCCTGCGACATCGGAGACGGATTTGAAGATCGCGGAATAAATCTCCATGATCGCCTGGTTCCAAGTGGTTCCCTCTTTGTCACTGCCGATGCCTTCGAGATGGATGGCCGGGAGCGGCAGCGTGGCCTTGCCGCCCTGGAGCAGGACGGCGCTAAGCGAGACTTTCGAATCTTTCAACAGGAAGTCGTCGATCTGGATTTTTCTTGACTCGCCCCGTTTCTTATCCGCCGTCTCGGCTGATGCGCCGTCCTTGCCGGAGCTGGAATATTTCTTTATGTTCGACTGGATCTGGCCGATATTGCTGGTTCCGAGTCCGGTCTCGTAGATGACATGGGCCTTGTCTACGAGTATCTGCTGAATGACCAGCTTATTTGAGAGGACAGTCGTCATGTCTATGTCGACGGTGACGCTTCCGAGCTTGAACGCGTAGCCGGTCTTGTAGCCTTCAGGATTGCCGATCAGGAAGTCGTCGATTGCGAGCTTTCCGTTCAAGGTGTTGAAGTAGAAGCCGTCCATCTTCACGTCGGTCCCGGTGAGCTTCGGCATGTAGCTCTGGACTCCGGCCTTCACCGCCGCGCCGAGGAAGAAATGAATGCCGAGCAGGACTGCAAGCGCTCCGGCGGCCGCCAGCAGCAAGGCAATCCTGATGCGTTTTTTCCATTTGTTGTGCATATGTTCTCCATTCTAGCGCCGGAAAATGCCGCCGCCCTGCGGGGGCTCACTTGTTTCTTCGTCCTATATCTCCTACGGGCTTGCCTGCCGAGGCTAGGAAAGTGCCATCCCCTGCGGGATTGAATATGTGCAATTTAAGGCAAAGGCATCTGTCAATTTATCCTGTAAACAGGTAACTTTCCTCCTGTCTTGACAAGGCGTGCGCTGTTCATTACGATGATTACGGCGCTCGCGACCTGGAGGAAGGCGGCGAGGACTGCTTCGAGGTAGCCTGCGGCGCCAGCAGATACGCCTACGAAGATGAAGAGTATTCCTAGTGCGAAGTTCTGCACCATTACGTTCCTGTAGGATTTCGCGAGCCTGAGGAGGAAGGGGAGTCGGTCCAACTCGTTGTTGAGGAGCGCGATGGTGGCGGTCTCGACGGCGAGGTCGCTTCCGGCGGCGCCCATCGCGATTCCGATGTCGCTGGAGGCAAGGGCGGGGGCGTCGTTGACGCCGTCGCCGACGAAGACGGTCTTGAACCCCTGCCGCTTGATGTCCTCGACCTTGCGTATCTTGTCGGGCGGGGAGCATTCGCCGTGGAACTCATTTATTCCCAGTGTGGATGCGACTTTCGCGGCGACGCCGTTGCGGTCGCCAGTGACCATTGCGATTTTCGCAACTCCCGACTTGGAGAGAGCTTCCACTGTGGATTTTGCGTCGGGCCGTACCTTGTCCTCGGCGGCGATCCATCCGGCAGGTTTTCCGTCGCAGACGACGAAGAGCATGCTCATGCCGGAGTTCCTTTCGCTGGAGAATTCCGGGAATCCTGCGGTGTCGATCCCGTTGTCTTTCATCCAGGAGAGGTTGCCGCAGAGGACTTCATGTCCGTTGACGGTTCCTTTTACGCCGCGCCCGGGCTTTTCGGAGGCATTGCCGCAGGGGGCTGTTCTGATGTTGACTTTTTTCGCGAGCGCGCAGGCGGCCTTTGCGACGGGATGGTTGCTGTGCTGTTCGGCGCTTGCCGCGAGGAGGAGCAGTTCAGAGTTGTCAACCCCGTCGGCCGGAGCCAGCTCGGTCACTTCAAGCTCGCCTTTCGTCAAGGTCCCTGTCTTGTCGAAGATGAACGCGGAAACGGAAGAGAGCGATTCGACATCGCTGATCTTCTTGATGAGGATTCCGAGCCTTGCTCCGGCCGATAGGGCCGCGACCGCGGCGGAAGGTGTGCTGAGGACGAGCGCGATGGGGCATGCGGCCACGAGGACGGCGACGACCCTGGCCATGTCGTGACCTGTGACCGTCCAGACGAAGAATGAGAGGATGAGCACGAGCGGAGTGTAGTATTTCGCATATTCATCGATCATCCTGATGAAGCGGGGGCGCGTCTTTTCGGCGGCGAGTATGAGCTCCTTGACTTTCCCTAAAGTGGTGTCCGCGCCAGTCCTGGCTACGGAGACTTCGATGACGGCGGACATGTTGATGGTTCCGGCGAAGACGCCTGCGCCCTCGGCCTTGTCGACGGGGATTGATTCGCCGGTGATGTTCGACTCCTGAATGGAGCTGCTTCCCTGGGCGATTTCTCCGTCGGCGGGTATGATTTCGCCGGGGCGGACTCGTATCCTGTCGCCGGGTCTGAGGAGGGTCGGGCTGAGCTCATCTTCCGTCCCGTCCGGCGAAACCCGCCTGGCGGTGGTCTGGGTCATGCGGGCGATCGTTTCGAGGGACTTCTTGGCGCCGCTCGCGCTCCGCGTTTCGATTATAAGTCCGACGAGCATGAAGAAGGCGATTATCCCGGCGGTGAGGAAGTCGCCCCGGCTTGCGCCTGCGGCCACGGCGATGAGGACAAGCTCGTTCATGTGGACGCGCCTGTGCCTGAAGTCCTCGTATACAATTTTGAGCAGGGGCGGAAGCAGGAGGGCCAGCGCCGCGACCGCGCATATCGCGGAGTTGATCCCGTTGTCGTTGAAGAGGATGCGGGCAAGGAATGCGTTCAGCAAAAGGATGCCGCCGAGGGCGGCGAAAAGGGACTCCGCGCCCGGCCTGCCTTCGTCGTGGGCGTCGTCAGGTTCTTTGTCTTGATATGCCATTATTGTAACTGAGGTGATTGCACAACTGAATTCTGAAATCCAGGTGTCGGGTTTCAGGTTTCAGTAAAATTTGCTTTAAGAACTAGGTTTTTCCCTGCGGGAAAAAGGCGCCCTTGTGGCGCGCAGGTAGCTTGCGCGCGCCGCGCGCAAAGGGCAAACTCTGCATACGAGTAATGCTGTGTTATGTTGCTTGCGCGCGGCGCGCGCAAACTACTTTTGGTAAAAACGTTTTCCAAGTCGCACCCTAAGGGACTAAAGATAACACTTCCTACTGACACCCGACCTCTGACACCTGAAACCGCCAATCGCAGGCTTGTGCAATTGGCCCATTTATTCATCCTTTTCCGGAGCTGAGTCCTTTCCTCCGGCGCTTCTGCCGATGAGAATTCTGAGCTGGCGCCGGTCGCCCTTCTCGATGACGATCTTCTCCTGGACCTGTTCGAGTATCCTGAAGAGAGTGTCGTCGTAGATGGACTTCGCAATGAGGTCTGGATTCTTCTCGTATTGCAGGCGGCGCTTCGAGAACGTTTCGGCGTCTGAGCGGGCCTGGGCGATCTTCCTTAGCATTTCAGCCTTGGCCTCTGCGACGGCGGTGTCGTGCATGAGCTGGGCCTCCCTTTCGGTCTTTATCTTGTATGCGAAGGCGTCGTTGAGTTCCTTCTCCTTGTTCTGATTGGCTTGGTTGAGGGCGTCGAATGCGGCCTTGGCCTGGCGGGGCGGGAAGGGCGTGACGGAGACGTCCCTGCCTTCGAAGATGATTCCGAGCTTGAAGCTGTCGAGGTTGCCGCGGAGTTCGGATGCGATCTTGGACTTGAGCCTGTCGGTGTTGAGCAGCGTCTCGTCGGCAGGGAGCTGAGCGGCCGCCTTGAGGACGGCGTTGTCCAGGAGCGTCTTAAGAATTTTACCGCCGTCCTCGGCGAGTAGGAAATACTGGGCGAGGGATTCCTCGCTGGATGCGTCGACGGTGTATGAAAGCGAGCATTTCGCATGGATGATGCTCCTGTCGGAAGAGATGAGGAACCCGTCCGTTCCGGGCTTCAGGGAGGGGGGTATCTCGCCGCCCCTGGCTTCGAACATGAAGGAATTGGACTCGATCTGCCGGGTCCTTCCGGCATCGAATACTTCGGTCTCTTCGACGGGGTAGGGGAGCGTGAAATGGAGGCCCGTGCCGAGCACCCCCCTCAGCTCGCCGAAGCGGAATACTGCGGCCTTCTCGTGCGGCTTAACGATGACGACCGACTGGCCGGCAATGGTCAGCAGCATGATGGCCACGAGCAGGTAAAGCCATGCGAAGCTGACCTTGAGCGAGCTGGCCAGGGATTTCAGGCCTTCCTGGGAGTCGTCGTGCTTTTCTTCGGCATCCATTGCAAAACCCTTAATAATCGCGGCCAATAATGGCCGCGCACGGTAACAATTGCGGCATCTCCTCCGTTTGCGTCCGATAATGGCCGCGCACCGCCGCGCCTGCGGCGTCAGCGTTTCGGTTCGTCCAGCTTGTTCATCGCGTCCGGAGTGAGCATGTCGAACGGAGGCGTGTCCTTGTCCAGTATCACGGTGGTCTTGGTCTTCATAGAGTTTTCCAGGGCCTGGAGCTTCCTGAGGAAGAGGGCGAAGCGCGGCTGCTGGTTGTAGACGTCGAGGTATTCGAACGCCTTGGTGTCGGCCTCGCCGCGGATCTTGACTGCCTCTGCCTCCGCTTCTGCCAGGGTCTTGCTTTTCGCAAGGTCCGCCTCCTTCCTTATGCTCATAGCCTTGTATTTCCCTTCGCTGGATATTTTTTCGACGAGGCGCATGCGCTCTGACTTCATGCGTTCGAAGACAGCCTCGGTGGTGTCCTCCGGGAGTTCGAAGCGGTCGAATCCGAAGCTGTCCACCCTGATTCCGTATTCGTTGAGCGATTCCGCGGACAGCTGAGCCAGTACCGCCTGTTCGATCCTGGTGAAGGAGGCGTCCTTTCCGCCGCCGACAATGTCGGAGAGGCTGTGCTCGCCGAGGGCGGACTTGAGGTATTTGCCCACGAGCGTCGAGATTATCGCCTCGCCCTTGGCGGCCGTGACTCCGACCCTGGCCTTGTATGTCTTGACGTCCTTGATCGACCAGCATGCATAGACCCGAACGACTACGTTGAATCCGTCCTTTACGAGGGCCTCGAAGTAGGGCGACTGGTAGAGGCGGATCCTGGTGTCGAACACGTATGCCTTCTGCACCGGCCATGGCATCTTGAAGTGGAGGCCGGGCTTCTCGATCGTCGCCACCGGCCTCTCGAAGGTCGCGAGGACCGCGGCCTGCGTCGCCCGCGTCTGGAAGAAGCAGGTCAGAAGGATGAAAAGCAATGCCAGGGATGCCGCAAGCAAGGCCATCTTGCCGGCCGCGGCGCCGTTCTTCATTTTTTCGTCTTCCATGCTCATTTCTCCGTGCTTGCAGGTTTGACCATGTCGAGGAGCTCCGGCGTCATTTCGCTCTTCAGGTCGAACGTGAAGACCTGGTCCTCGGCGTCTGTTGCGATCACTATCTTCGACGGGTTCCTGAGCCCGCTCTGGAGGCGTTCGAGATATGAGAGGACGGTGTAGACGCTGCCGTATTTCCTGAAGAGCGCGAACCGTGCCTGGAAGACTTCCGAGTCGGCCTTTGCCGAATCCACCCTCCGATATCTGTAGGCGTTGGCGTCGGCGATTATCCTTTCGGCCTCCGACCTGGCCTCGTTGACGATCCTGGCGGCATAGCTTTCGGCCTCGAAGACCGCGGCGCTGCTCTTCTGCTCCTCGATGGTGGTCCTGTGGAATGCGGCCGCCGTCTCCGACGCCGAAGGCGGCTGGATCATGTCCAGTGCGACGGACTTTATATCTACGCCGAGGGAGAGCTTTTCCGCGGCGGAGACCAGGTTCTCCTTCACGGAATCGGCGAGCCCTCTGCCGCCGTCGGAGACGAGCCGGAGTCCGTCGTGCGAGGCCAGATATGATGCGAGCTCATGGTTGGCAAGGGACTTCAATATCTTCTCACCGTCGATGTTCCTGCAGTGGAAGTCGTAGGGGGAACTTACGAGGTATAGCACGGTAATCCTGGCGGCGACGAGGTTGACGACCGGCATCGGCCTGCCGCTGTCCGGGCCGGGGGCGTCCTGCCTGCCTGCGCCTTCCCCGGCGGAGGCGCCGGAGGTCAGAAGCAGTTCGGCCTTCTGGGGGAGGGATGTCCAGAGCTGGGCGGACAGCGCCTTTTCGTCGGAAGAGGCCGAACCCACGGTGAAGGACTTGACTGTTCCCGATTCGGCATGGTATGCCATGTCGACAGGCCAGGGGAGCTTGAAATGGATCCCCGGCTCCAGCGGCGGGCCGCAGGGTTTGCCGAATCTCTCCTTGAAGCAGACGCTGCCGGAGGGAACAACGACCACGCATGAGAGGAGCAGCAGCGAACCGGCCATGAAGACACCGAGCGGGAGCACGTATCTGGCGAGGTATCCCCTCATCTGAGACGAGCTGATCCTGACGCCGAACTGGTATTCAAGCATCTCGTTCAGGCCTTCCCATGCGTCTTCAGGGCACGAGAAGAATGCGGCGATCCTGCTTTCGTAGAGAGGGCGCAGGCCCGCGGAGTCAGGCTGCCTGTAGAATGAAAGGACTATGCCTGCGAGATGGTCGGCCGCCATGATTGCGAATATCGCGGCACCCGCCCATAGGAGCGCCGGATCAGGATTGCGCCATCGCCAGTTGTCCCCCCTCACCGCAAGATACGAGACGAGGTATGCGGCGATCAGGAAGGCGATGAAGAAGGCGGTGAAGACGCAGAGGGAGGCTGGCGCCCGGAGCTGGCGCCTCCGGCCGGAAGAAGTGAAGCCGAATGAATATTTGCCCGCAAGCATGAGGATGAACGCCGCGGTGCCGGCGGCGAGGATGATGCCGAAGTTGAACGCCGGCGACTCGACCGGGGAATCTTTCAGGACGGACGTCGTGGAATAGAGGAAGTATGCGCCCGCCGCTTCAGCGCAGGCCAGCAGGAATGTCGAAACGGGGATGAACCACCTTTCAAAATGCGACAGGGCCCTCTGCCTGTCGCCAAGCCCGGCGGCCTCCGCCCCGAAGAGCTCCCCCTGCGGCTTCGGAGCAGACTCAAGCGCAAGCTTCTCCTCGCAGGCGAGCCGCTCGACCCTTCCATGGAGATAGGCGAGGGCTGATGCAACCGCCGCGGAGAGGCACAGGAAGGCCGCAGGGAGCATTCCGGGAGATGAGAGCCTGAACCATAGGTAGAATGCGCCGGCGCATGCGGCCAGCGGAACCGCCGCCGTGATCAGGGCGGTCTGCTCCGTGATCCTGGTGCTTTCCAGCCCGGGCCTTCCTGTCGTTTCTTCCATTATCAATGCAGCCTATCTAGAAGGATGAATAATTGTTCTGACAAAATAGCCTTTGTTCGGACTGAATTCAATATGGCGGATTTGAGTTAATCCCTTTGAATTGCGGATAAGGTATTATAAGGTAAGCATCTGTCTTTGATGCATAATTTCAACTCAAGCAAATGAAAGGCCGGATATGGAACGCAAGATCAGGGTGACGGTGTGGGGCGAGTTCAGGCACGAGAAGAAGAACGAGGCCGTGAAGAAGATCTATCCGAAAGGGATGCATACGGTAATCGCCGCGGGACTCAAGAAGGCCGGCGGATTCGAAGTGAGGACCGCGACGCTCGACGAGCCGGAGCACGGCCTGACCGATGAAGTCATTGAGAACACCGACGTGATGACCTGGTGGGGGCATGTCGCGCACGGAGAAGTCAAGGACGAAATTGTCGCCAAAGTCCACAGGAGAGTGCTTGAAGGCATGGGGATAATCGTCCTGCATTCGGGGCATTTCTCCAAGATATTCAGGAAGCTGATGGGGACCAACTGCTCGCTCAAATGGCGCGAGGCGGCCGAGAAGGAGAGGCTCTGGAACATCGCGCCCAACCATCCGATCACCGAAGGCATCGGCGAATACATCGAGCTCCCCAACACGGAGATGTACGGAGAGCGCTTCGACATACCCACGCCGGACGACATCATCTTCATATCCTGGTTCGAGGGCGGCGAGGTCTTCAGGAGCGGCGTGACCTTCAGCCGCGGGCACGGCAAGGTCTTCTACTTCCGGCCCGGCCATGAGACATATCCGATCTACCACAACCCGCAGATCATAAAGGTTCTCGCGAACGCGTGCAGGTGGGCCGCCCCGCTGAAGTTCATGAAGGACTCATGCCCCAACGTCAGCGTGCCTCTCGAGAAGATCGCACCCAAGAACGTCGACTTCGGCAAGGCCGGCGTGCTGCAGACGTGATGCCGTCGGTGCCGGACTGTTCCTGGAGAGCGTGAAAAAGTGATTGCGTGAGGGCGAGAAGATTCGGCTAAGCCGATCTCCTCGATTCATCCTATGTCCGACACCTGAAACCTGAAAAAACGGAGGTTCTAAACTTATGAGCAAACTTAGAATAGGCGTGATCGGCCTTGGGATGGGCAGGGCCCACATAAACGGCTACAAGACTCATCCGGATGCGGAGGTTGTCGCGCTTGCGGACGTGGACAAGTCCCGGCTTGAGAAGGCGGGCGCTGAGTTCCAGGTTCAGAAGCTCTATGCGAATGCGGAGGAAATGCTTGCGAAGGAGGAGCTGGACGTCGTCAGCGTGGCCACGCCGAACAAGTTCCACAGGCCGCTGGCGGTCGCCGCGTTCAAGGCGGGCTGCCACGTCCTCTGCGAGAAGCCGATGGCGATGAACGCCAAGGAGGCGCGCGAAATGCTCGCCGCCTCCAGGAAGGCCAAAAAGAGGCTGATGATCAACTTCAGCTTCAGGTTCACCGAGCAGTCCTACGCGATGAAGCAGCAGGTCGAGAAGGGAATACTAGGGGACATCTATTATGCGAGGACGCAGTGGCTGAGGCGTCGCGGGCTGCCCGGCTTCGGCGGCTGGTTCGGACAGAAGGCGCTGTCCGGCGGAGGCCCCCTCATAGACCTCGGCGTGCACCGCCTTGATCTCGCGCTCTGGCTCATGGACTATCCGAAGCCTTCCTGGGTGATGGGCAGCACATACAACCACATCGCTGCGGAAAAGGCGAAGGCCGAGAAGAAGGCGTTCGACGTGGAGGACATGGCCGCGGGCTTCATCAAGTTCAGGAACGGGGCCTCGCTCTCCCTGGAGGCGTCATGGGCCGGCAACATCAAGCAGAGGGAGTTCATGCACACGCAGCTCCTGGGCACCAAGGCGGGACTGCACCAATACAACCTTGACGAAGGCTACGGCTTCGAGTGCGAGTTCTATCTGGAGAAGGACGGTTGCCAGTACGACATGAAGCTGCATCCTCCAGTTCCCCAGGCGAAGAACGCGATGTTCCATTTCATCGACAGCATCGTCCATGGCAGGCCCCATATTGCCACGGGTGACGAGGGTCTGATCGTGATGGAAATCCTCGACGCCCTCTACAAGAGCGCGGCCACCGGCAAGCCGGTGAAGATCTGAATAAAAGGCGGGCTTTGCCAGCCGCGTTTTAGCCGTGTAATGTTTCACTGAATATTCACATCGCACCGCTCAAGTCCTTGAGCAGCAGGCACTCCGAGCATTCGTAGGAGCACCTTTCGCAGTGCGTCCTGAAAAGATGGATGACTCCCTGGTGCGATGCGGCGTCGGCGACGATGGAGGCGCCCCTGTCCGGAGGCATGAACCATCTGTGGAAGGCCATGTCGGTGGTGCGGTTGAGCTGGGGAGCCCTGAACACCCCCCATGCCTCCTCGCTCAGCGCCTTCAGCTTTTTCTTCTTCGATATGGCCGCATAGGCGCCCAGGGAGGGCAGAACCACGTTCACCGCGATGTCTGCGGCCCTCTCTCCGCCGAGGACGGCCGAGGGCGGTTCCTTCGCGTGCTCGAAGTTTATGCGGCCGTCCCAGACGGGATGCCTGCAGACGAGGAATTCCTCCAGGTAGGCGCTGACTGCTTCCGGCCCTTTCATCTCCAACACCTTGGCCGCGAGGGATTCGAGCGGCCTTCTGCCGAACTTGCCGAGGAGGGCCGATGCGGCGGCGATGCGCCGTTCCGGCATGTTCATGGGGCGCAGGCCGGATCTGTGCCATGGTATGGGCGGAAGATCCTCCCTCCTGAGCCTCCACCAGCTGTCCCATATTGATTTGACGTATGCCACCATGCATGGATCCAGCTCTTTCGCCGAGATGTCCGGGAGCATTCCCGACTCCCCCCACAGTAACGCCTCGGTGTCGCCTGGCCCGGCGTCGTCGTGAGCCTGTAGACGGCTGAAAAGCTCCACGAAGTTCTCCCTGTTCTTCTTGTAGCCGAGCGCGTCGAAGACATGTCGGAGGAAAGTCCTGTCGCCTCCCTGCGAGATCATCTCTTCAAGGAGGGCCTGAACCTTAAGTGCATAGCGGATCATGCCGGCCCTCCTCAGGGAGCGGCGGAGATCTTCGTCGGAAAGCCCGGAGAAGAAGCGGACGCAGGCGCCGGGCGGGAATTCCTCGGCCCTGCTCATCCTGCGGCCTGTCCGCTTCGGCGCTATCTCGACAACGGGCGGTTCCGCCGATACTTCGTCTTCCGGGACGTCGTCCCGGCCGACGACATGGAGAATCACATCCCGGTATGCCGGATCTCCGCCGTGGCCGTGGGCGCGCCAGTCTGAGGTGCGCCGGTGGACTTCGACGCTGCCGCGGCGCTCCTCGCCGTCAACCCGTATCCTGGCGCCGCTGAAGTCGGGGCCTTCCTCCACGTTCCAGATGCCCGGCGAAATAACTTCCACGCTCCGCTTGTCTTTTGATATAAACGTCCTACCTTTAGCGGAATGCAGCCATGCGGCCTGCAGCTGCTGTTCGCTGCATCCGCGCCTGCGGCCGCGGCTGTCAATATTCTTTGGCACCTTGCTTCCTATGGTCAAGTTTTTCTCCAGTATATTTATGTTGCGCGAAATATCAAGTATTACGGCGCTCATGGCCGCGATTTTCGCGGCTTCATGCGCTTCCGCAGCCGCCCAATCCGACGGCGCCAGGCAGACGCCAGTAGTCAAGGCCGTCGAGGAGGTCCTTCCGTCGGTCGTCAACATCGGTACGGAGCGGATCGTATCGACCTCGTATTCGCCGTGGGCCGGAGGCGACCCGTTCGAGGGCCTCTTCAGGGACTTCTTCGCGGAACAGGGGGAGGTGAAAACCTACTCGCTGGGAAGCGGCTCCGTTATAGACGACGCCGGACTAATCATCACCAACGCCCACGTCGTCAGCAGGGCCTCGAAGATTAACATCATCCTCGAGGACGAGGAGGTTCTGACCGCCGAGACCGTCGCAAGCGACGAGCTGAACGACATAGCTCTGCTCCGGCTCACCGGCCCTCAGCCCAAGGCCAGGATAAGGGCGATAAGGCTGGCCAAGCCCGACGACCTCCTGCTCGGAGAACCCGTGATCGCGGTCGGAAATCCTTACGGGCTGGGACACAGCGTCGCCTCCGGGATCCTCAGCGCGAAGGGCAGGAAGGCTACATTCCAGGGGCAGGTGATATTCTCGGACATCCTCCAGACGGATGCCGCCATCAACCCCGGAAACAGCGGCGGCCCCCTGATAAACATCAACGCCGAGATGATCGGCATGAACACCGCCATGCACAAGGAGGCCCAAGGAATCGGCTTCGCCATCCCCCTCAGAAGGATAGAGAATGTCCTTGCAGCGTGGCTCGTCCCGGAGAAGTTCAGCGACGTATCGCTCGGAATAATCCCCGGATTCTCCCAGGACAAGGGCGGATCCTGCAGGATAATCGTCGAGGACCTCATCGAAGGCAGTCCGGCCGCAGCGGCAGGCCTGAAGAAGGGCGATGAAATCAAGGAGCTCAACGGGAAGCCCGTCTCCGGACTTCCGGAGCTGGGGCGCGTTCTATGGAAGCTCAAGGCCGGCGACACAGTCACCGTGAAGACTGGCGACGGGAGGATCATCTCCGCCAAGGTCGCCGCCCTTCAGCCGATGGATGGCGCGGAAATGGCAAGGGTCCGCCTGGGCCTCACGCTGCAGGCGCTCAACCGCCAGCTTGCGGAAGCCCTGGACTATCCGTTCGACAAGGGCCTTATCGTCGGGGAGGCGAAGGGCAACGCCGGCGAGATCGTTAGGGGCGACATACTCCTCCGCCTCAACAACGTCCCGGTCAACGGCTTCCAAGACATCCCCAGGGCCCTCCAGCAGAAGCGCTACGGAGACGAGGTCTCGGCGGTCTTCGGCTCGATCGTCAAGAAGAACAGGCGCTATTTCCTTCTCCGCAAGGACTGCGTCCTCAAGGTGAGGTGACAAATATCCTGTGAATGGGGGCGGATTCGTCCGTCATTTGAAGTTCTCAAGCTGCTTCTCGTCGCCGAGATAGCATTCTCCATTGCGCTTGACCCAGTAGCAGTCCTTCTGCTTCTCCCAGTTGATTCCAGACCTGAATGACGGCGTGACCCCCGCCTCGTTCCTCTTCACGCCGATGGTGACGCCTGAGACTTTTATGTCCTGCGCCTGAGCTGGGCGATGTTCACCCCACCGGCCAGCACCTTAAATCTGAATCGGACGATTTGCAAGCGGACTGAGACTCTTGCGAAAGGATGACGCCGTGCGTCAGCGCTTTTTGGGAAGCCCTATTCTCTCGAAAGGGATCGGCTTGAATCCCAGCTTGAATGCCGGGGAGTCAGGCGGCATTGCGAAGTCGCCCTCAGCGGCGTTGGCGAAACGGGGATCGGCGTCGAGCAGGTTGTCCTCGAACCGGATCATCTCCTCTGTCGCCCCCCAGCCTATCTCCGTCCATTTCCCCCCGACGCAGATGTTGCGTGCCACTACGATGTTGCCGGGCGGCACGCCGCCGCCATTTTCAAAAAAGGGTGCCAAGGCGGCAAGTTCCGGGTAGCGTGTGCTGTATGGCGGCCTGCGCCAGTCCATTTCCTCGAGCCTTTCCTTCATCGTCTTGTAGACCATGTCGTGCCATACCGGCGCCTTGGAGACGCCGCGTCCGTCGAGCGAGACCGCGGGGGCGCAGTCGACGAAGACGTTGTTCTCGACTCGGAAGTCGCGTCCTCCGCCTAGGAAGGCGGCCCTCTGCACCTTCCAGAAGACGTTGCCGTAGATGACCGTGCCGCTGACGCAGTCGTCGTTGTATACGCCCATGGAGCCCATCCCAACTCCGCCGGTGTGGTGGACGTAGTTGTGGCGCACAATGTTTCCGCGGAACGTGTAGTCTCGCCCGAGATATATGGCGCCCACATCGCCGGTCTCCAGGCAGACACGGTGTATTTCATTGAACTCTATGGTGAACTCGTTGCCGCCGAAGAGGATGGCGCAGTGAGGGTGGTCATGGATCAGGTTGTTCGCAATGCGTATGCCCACTCCGGTTGCGTGTATGGCGGGCACGTAGCATTTCGACCACCTTGCCACATGGTGGATGTGGTTGCCCTCGACGAGATGATCCGCGGGGGCGAGCGTCTTCCTGTCGCCGCCGGACACCTCGATGCCTCCGTCGCCAAGATTGTATAATGTGCAGCCGCGCACGGTGTTGCATCGGCCTCCACCGAGACGGACGCCGTAGTTGCCGAGATTGCGGAATTCGCAGTTATCAACCAAGCAGCCCGAGGCGTTGTCCCCGGCTATAGCGGTGCCTCTTGCATATTCGAATACAATTCCTTCTATTATGATATTGGATGCGCCGTCGAGGGATATGAAAGGCCCCTCCAGCAGGGAGACGACGGCGTCGCCGGCGCAAGGCTTCTCCGGCGGCCAGAAATACAGGATTCCGGAATCTCTGTCCGCGAACCATTCGCCGGGCTGGTCCAGCTCCTCGAGGATGTTGAGGAACTGTATCCGCCGGCCAGTGCGGAATCCGTAGTGCCCGTATGGAGGCTCAAGACGGATCAGCCTTGCGCTCTTGTCGATGCCTGCGATCCTCTCGTATGAGTTGGCCCAGTCCCAGGCCCAGTAGCCGTGGACGATTATGTCATTGATATGAGACCAGCGGCCGGGGCGGTCGCCGTCGTAGAAGAATCCGTTCTCGAGCTTTCCGATCTTGCCGCCGTGCGAATCGTCGACGGCCCCGTCCTCCGGAAATCCGCGGATCGTCGAGAATCCTTCGTTTGGCCATTGCGCCAGAGGCATGGGGTCGCCCCTGAAGAACAATTCCATCATCGCCGGCGCGGCCGGTCGGTTGAATCCGCGGGAACGGAACGTCCCGAAGTCCGAGATGCCAAGTTCGCGCAGGTCGGCCTGCAATACCTTGCCGTGCGCCTCCCGCGGCAATCGGCCGAGAATGGCCGGGTCGGCAACAGGCTTCCATGTGTCCACCGCCGTTCCTCCGCTGAAGCGGACGACCTGTCCGGTTGCGGCACGCAATGTCAAGGGAGCCTCAGGTGTGCCGCCGTCGTCGGCGGATAGGACTAGGCCCTTGCGCATCCCATATGTTCCTCCCGCGAACTCGATCGTCGCGGGCGACTTGCCGCCTGCGGTCTTGCGGGCTTCGCGGAGCAGTTCCAGCGCTCTTGCGGCGGTGGCGACCGGCCCGGCCTTGCCGCCGCATTCATGAACCGCCGCCGTTCCGTTCCACGAATCGTTGCCGTCGGGGGCGACGTAGATGACCATCGCCAGGCCGAGAGGGAGCTTGTCTTTCATAGTTATCCCTTTCTTTCAAGCGGACAATAATGTCCTTATACAGTTGCCATTTATTATGGTGGTCCATATCCGAGCACCGCTACTTCCTGCGGACCGATGGCTTCCGCATTTCTTCCAGCAGCATCCATGTCCGCGATCTCGATCCTTTCAAGGCGCCTACCAGGCCATTTGATTGACAAAGGAAGAACTACATCGGTCGGATTCCATAAGGCCACCGCCGCGCATTTTCCAGATTCATAAGCGCGGGCGACCAGGCGTCTGTCCGGGAGCTCCAGCGGCTCGTCGTCACGGAAAATCCCCAGGAGAAGAGGATCCGCATTCCTTTTCCAGAGTCCGGCGAGGAGCTTGATGCGTCCGATGAAGCGGGAATCGAATGAGTCGATAAGTTCGCACTGCTGGCCAGGAGTGAGGAAGAAGCGGTAGCCCATTACGAACGAGTAGTGAAGCTGGTCATAGTCCTCGCGGGAAATATACTGGCTGCATATTATGTCCTCCGGGAAGGTGTAGCGATACATCTCCCCGAAGTGATGCCCGCCGAACCGGGTGCCCGCCCCGAACGGAATCGTGAAGTCGTAATACTGGAGGATGACGTCGGCGACGTATTCTGCTCCGAGCGCGCGGTCGTCTCCGGCCGCCTTGACCAGTTCTCTGGCCGCGAGCGAAAGACGCGTCTTTCCGGGGCCGCAGGCCCATGCCGGACCCCTGTGGCCGTGGCGCCGGTCGAAGCACAGAAAGGAGCCTGGCGCGCCCGCAGTCTGATCCAGGAATATGGCGTCCGCACCCCATGCGAGTCCGCGCCGCACGCAGTCGAGGATCTGCTCATGCCATTGCGCCGTGTCGGGACATGCGTTGATCAGCTGCATGCGTTCGTTCATGCCAGTTATCGAGCCGCCGCCGGGCCACGTAAATATGTCTATGAACGGATTTCCGGACGGACTCTTGATCGCGCAGAACTCTCCGTGCCTGCGGTAGAATTCGGAGTTCGGAGACATCTGCGCGAAGTGGAAATATTGGACTGCGCGGCAGCCCTTTGCCTGCATTTTTGCGATGCCGCCGGCAAGCCTTTTTTCCCCGCCCAGGATTTCGCTGGGCAGGAAGTCAGGGAAGCAGTTGTCGTGTCCGCCCTCGGACCAGCCGGTAAGCTTGACGGCGCGGACGTCTCCGGCGGCTGCGGTGTCTGCGATGGCTGGCAGCTGGGCATAGCGGTAGTTCACCTTTCCCCTCTGGTGGAGCAGTATGATGTCGTGAAGGGCCGGCATTTCACGCACCCATGCTGAGCGGTCGCGCCGGTGGTCCTGATAAGTGTCCGCGAACTTCCTGTAGCGGCGGGCGTCGCTACGCCAGCCGCCGTCGTGCACCGCCGCCACGAAAGGAGCGCTCTCCCAGCGGACGCCATTGCCGGCGAAGGGATATTTTATGAATCCGAGCGAAATGCTGTCGTCCTCGGCGCGGCTCCCGACGTTGAGCATCGCGTTCAGGGCGGTCGTCTGCAAACTGTCGTCGTGGGAGCCGAGATAGAGGCCGCCGGAGGGATCATAAAGCCCCATCCACTGCATCGAGGCGCGCCCCGGATAGAAGTCTCGCAGATAATGCGGACGGTCCCCGCGAACAGGCGGAGCGTTGCGGTCCGCAAGGTTTCGTACAGGATTGAATATCCTCCGGCCAAGGGATTCCGGATAGAGCAGGAAGCTTTTTTCGCCGTCGGCGTCGGCCCTGCCGAGCCCGCCGAGAATCGGAAACCAGAGCTCCCTGATCTCCGGCGCTGAAACATTCTCGATCCAGGCCCGGAAGTGGAGCTCTTCATCCTGAAGCTCAACAGTGAAGGCGAAGCATGCGCCGACATTACGGCCTTCGTCGTCGACGACCTGCGGATATGAAACCTTGAGAGTTCCGTCCTCGTCGGAAAACTCGGCCGGATTCTGGCGCGACGCGTGGACGACTGCTTCCGGCTCGTCGCCCAGAGGCAGGACCAGCCGCCAGAAGTCGAGCCCCGGGCACGAAATCAGCTCCTTGCCAGTCGTCATGCGGCGCAGCGATTCCAAGCAGCCACGGTCGTCGAAGGATATCTGAAGACAGTCGTTCTTTAGGACGTGAACCATATCAGCACATATATATTTTCGGCTACAGTGCAATCGACAGCTGAGAAACGTAACCGTTAGGCTGCGGCTGCAGAACGGGAGATGTGCCGCTTAAGTAGTGACTGGCTTTAGCCTGTCCCCTGATGTGCAGCCTTCCGCCTTCGTCGGACTGCGTTGCAACAAGGAAACCAGCACATGCTTCGCTGATGTCCACCTCATGTCATCAAGCTTAACTGTCGCTGATAAGACACTGTTTGGCATATAATGTATTAGAACTAATTTATTTCTCCAACATCCGGCAATTTACTGCGATATTTAGCTCAAGGAGATGCCATGCCTGATGAAAAGGGAAATCTGTATTTGTCGGTATCTTTGTCGCAAACTGTGTCGTCTTGCGGAGGGTTGAATTCTATTCAACCGGTTCCCCATCGGCGGGTAAACCCGCCGTGCGGCGGAATAGAATTCCGCCCTCCATCGACTTTGAAAGGCGGATTTGCAGCGAGGCATCCGCCGGTATATTATTACCCCTTTTTAGCAGGACGAACAACTCCGCTTATGCCTAAATATAAAATACTTCTGACGGGATCTTCGGGCGCGGTAGGACGTGCCGTCGCACCGTTCCTCCTTTCAGCGGGGCACCAGGTGCGCGGATTAGACTTGGTCAAGTCCCAGCAGTTGGAGGACTGCCATGTCGGCTCGGTCTCCGACATGGGCGCGGTCGACAGGGCGATGGATTCGATGGACACCCTGATACATCTCGGAGCCGAGCCCGACGACTGCGACTTTATCACCAGGCTTCTGCCGTCCAACATCGCCGGGGCATACAACGTCATGGATTCGGCCAGACGCCACAAGCTGCGGCGCGTCGTCCTCGCGTCCTCCATGCAGGTCATGTCGGGGCTTTGGAAGAAGTTCGGGTATCCCGTCGGCGTCGAGCAAGGAACCGCTCCGCTGAACCACTACGGCGTAACGAAAGTCTTCGCCGAGGCGCTGGGCGGCATGTATTCGCAGGCCTTCGGAATGTCAGTCATAGCCGTGCGCATCGGATGGCTGCCAAGGTCACCGGAAGCCGCCAGATGCTATGAGAAACATCCTCACGTCCAGGACTATTACCTGAGCCATGACGACGCCGGAAGATTCTTCCTAAAGGCGGTAGAGGCCGAGAACATCGGCTTCGCCGTCCTAATCGCTTCCTCGAAATGGAAAATCAAGCAGGTGTTCGACCTCGAATCCTCCAGAAGGACCATCGGTTACGAACCCCAGGACAGCTTCCCCGAAGGGCTGCAGTTCAAGCTCTAAAGCTTGCCGGCAATGACTTCGGCATATTCTGCGGAGCCGGCGGCCAGCCTATTCAATACCTCCGTCACAGTCATCCCCTTGCCCGGGAAGATCCAGCCCCCCGCGATCTCGGAGAGCGGGACGAGGACGAATATCCTGTCTGCCGCCTCCTTGTGGGGTATCGTAATGTCCGGGCCGGTGCTCACAAGTTCTCCGAAGAATATTATGTCCAGGTCCAACGGCCTGGGCGAATTCCTTGCTCCGCCATGAGAGCGGCCGGCAAGCCTTTCCAGCTCCTTGCATTTTGAAAGAAGTTCGCGCAGGGAATGCGGCCAACAACCTGTCAGTGCGGCATTTATGAAGGGGGGCGAGCCGGCCGGGCAGCCGACCGGACGAGTCCTGTAGCAGGACGAAAAGCGCATTCCGCGCATACCGGCCGCTTCCAGGCCGTGGGCGGCCGCCTGGAAGCTGGCCGGGACGTCGCCCAAGTTCCCGCCGAGGGAGAGCGCGACCTGGACACCTACGCTCATGCCTTCTTCATGTTCTGGAGGGGCCAGACGTTGCGGACTTCGCAGTCCTTCCAGCCCAGCATCGCGAGCTTCTCGCGGATGTAGTATTTGTAGTTCTCGTAGGAGACGTCCTCCGCGCAGCGGTGGTCGACGCCCGGGATGTAGCCACCGTCCTCCACAAGCTTCTCCACCCGCTTCAGCTCCTGGAGTATCTCCTTCTTGCCCTTTGAAAGCTTGTGCTTGTTTATGCCGCCGCGCAGGAGGAGCTGCCGCCCGTACTTCTCCCGCATCGGAACCGGATCCGAGCCGCCCTGCACCTCGAGCGGGAACATGCAGTTGAGGCCGCACTCGAGCCATACCGGTATCAGCTGGTTGACGTCTCCGTCGCAGTCCGTCCAGATTATGTCGCAGCCGTGGACGCGCAGGAGGTCGCAGACCTTCTTAAGCCTCGGGCCCACGATCTCGCGGAACATCTGCGGGCTGATCATCGGCCCGTTCCTGAAGCAGATGTCCTCCCACCCGCCCGCGAAGTCTACGGTGCATTCCTTGAGCGCCGGGGCGAGCTGCGAAAGGTAGAGGTCCGTAAGCGTCTCCACTATCTCCTCGACGAGGTCGCGGTCGTCGTAGCACATCATCGCGATGCCTTCGAATCCGATCCAGTCGCGCGGGACGCCGAAGTAGCTGCCGCAGTTTATCCCCACCGGCAGGTCCGTCCTGAGCAGTTCCTGGCCGATCTTCTTCCAGTCGAACTTCCTTGCGGGATGGGCCGGATCCAGCCGTTCCTTGTAGCGTTTCCAGTCGTCCCGGCAGGAAATTGGGAACTTGATGTAGTGGGGGATCGTCTTCACTCCCTCGGTCTTGACTTCCGCGACCATGCCGTTGGGGTATTCGACGATCTGCGAATCCTTCCTGTGCGCGATCACCTTCGCCTCGCCGTCGAAGTCGGGCAGAAGTCCGAAGTGAACCGGAACCCCGGCCTTCGGATCGACGCCGAAGTAGGATTCGATCGATCCGGCGCCTTCGCCCGAGGTGATCTCGGCGGGCAGGCCTTCCTGATGCCACCTGTCTATCGTCTCCTGAAGGTATCCGAACTCCCAGTGGACTCCGCGGTCGACGCTCTGGTAGTGCATCTGCCTGAGGAAGCGTTCGCGGTGCGTCATGGCCGGCTTAGCCCCGTCTATAATGCTCTGCTTCTTCATTATTTACCTCGTTAATGTGCTGATTAAGGATGAAAATCTATCCTGCCTATACCCTTTGGCAAACTGGCTGCCGCAAATATTTCCCCGGAGGTCTGACGGTTCAGCCGCCGGAACTGCACTTGCGCAGCCAGTGAGAAAAGGCGGCGGGGCATGAGAACCCGAGCTCGTCGGCTATCTCCTTCTTCCGCATCCCCGACGCGAGCAGCCTGCGGTATTTCTTCGAACGCTCGGAGTCGATGCATTCCCATATGGTGCTGCCGGTTGCGCGCTTGAAGACCTTCGCAAGGTGGAAGCGGCTGTATCCGGTTATCCTGGAAAGGGACTCCAGGCTGACTCCTCTGCCCGCCGTTTCCTCGATGTGCTTGCGGACTATGGAAGCTATTTTCCTGTGGAACTCATCGGTGCCCATGGATTCGCCGTCGCGGCGGACTGCCGCCGAAAGCCCCATTATCAACGATGAGAGCGTGTTCATCAGACGGAGCCTGGAGAATTCATGCCCCGGGCCGCAGGATGCTTCGCCGCCCAGGGGCAGTTCGCGGACGAAGGAGAAACGGCTCACCCCCTTCGACGTCTTCGAGAAGTGCACCAAGCAGTGCTCGCGGACGATGAACAGCCAAAGATGTTCCGCGTCAGGATAGAACGGCGGATAGCCGACCTGGTGCGGGATGGACGGCGCGAACGCCATGACCGAGCCGGGACGTATGATCACGCCCCCGTCTTCAACACCGTAATAAGCCTTGCCGCAGAGGCTTATGAGCACGTCCATGCAGGGATGGCTGTGCCGGTTGCCTGAATACCACCGCAGAAAGCGCCCCTCCATGTAGCTGCTAGCGCCGGAGCCGGCGTACGGATACGCAAGCTCCCAGCTCCATGGATTCAGAAGTATTTCCGCGTGCTCCTCGAAAATGAACTTCATGGGCGGCACCTCCCGGTAGCCAGTAATAAGTGAGAGGGAGCTAATAACAAATAACCATTAACAAATAACAATATACATCAATCAATAGCAATTCAAATCAATTGCCTCATATTATTTGCAGGATTATAATAGGGGCAATTCGGAAAACAATATTTATAAATAAAGCATTTCAACATTAACAGGAGCAAGAACATGAAGAAGACTGCTGCGGTATCGGAGAATCTGGCGCTGCTCGGCGGCGCCCCGGCGGTCAATATCGGCGGTCCGGAATGGCCGGTGTCCGGAGAGCTTGAAGTGGCGTGGATGGAGGGCGTGGTCAGGAGCGGGAAGTGGAGCTGGGTCGGGCCACATGAGCAGGCGTTCTGCAAGGAATACGCCGGATTCATCGGCACGAAGCACTGCATGTGCCTCGCGAACGGAACAGTGACGCTGCAGTGCGCCCTGCAGGCCGTGGGCGTCAAGCCCGGCGACGAGGTGATCGTCCCCGCCCTCACATGGTGCGCCACCGCGCAGGCCGCCCTTGACATCGGCGCCGACGTGGTTTTCGTCGACATCGATCCCGAAACATACTGCATCGACCCGAAAGAGGTCGAGAAGGCGGTGACTCCGAGAACCAAGGCGATCATTCCAGTGCATCTCTACGGCTGCATGTGCGACATGGACGCGTTGCTCGACATCGCGAAGAGGCACAAGCTCAAAATAGTCGAGGACGTCGCACACCAGCAGGGCAGCCGCTGGCGCAACAAGGGCGCAGGCGCCATCGGCGACGCCGGCAGCTACAGCTTCCAGCAGAGCAAGGTCCTCACATGCGGCGAGGGCGGTGCGATAACCTGCAACGACGACGAGGTCTTCAACACTGCGTTCGCCCTCAAGCACGTCGGATGGCTGCCCGACCTCGCCACCCCGGGCAACCGCTACGGACACAACTACAGGATAACCGAGATGCAGGCAGTCCTTCTCAGGGGCGGATTGAAGCGTCTCCCCGAACAGATAAGGAAGCGCGAGCAGGCCGCCGAGTTCATCTCCGAGGAACTCAAGAGGATCGGCGGTCCGCTCCGGGCGGCGAAGCGCGACCCCCGCGTGACCAGGCAGTCGTATTACGCCATGACGCTCCACTACGACAAGTCGAAGGCGGACGGACTGCCCAAGAGCCAGTATCTCGCGGCCGTAAACGCGGAAGGCTGCGCCTTTTGGAATCCGTACTGGCCGGTCTACCGCACCCCGCTCCTCAACCTTTACGACGCCACCAGCCCCGTGCCGTTCAGGGACAAGAAGAGGATACAGGACTATTCGAAGCTCCGCATGCCCGTCACAGAACGCGTCGTCGAGGAGGAAGGCGTAGTCCTTTCACATGTCTCCATGCTCGGGGAGCAGGCTTTCCTGGAACAGCTTATAGCCGCGGTCGAGAAGGTCAACGACAATGTCCCGGCGGTAAAAGCGCATTTTGAAAAGGCGGAGCTGAAAACGGCGAAAAAATGAAAGACTAGAATTCGCTGCAGCTCAACTTCGTATGCGGAAAAACTGGGCCTTTCCAGCGCGAAGGTAGCTTGCGGCTTCCAGACGCAAATGGCGAACGAGGCATACTATAATCGCCATGAACCGCTTCTTGCGCCAGGGATGTCGCAAACTACTTTTGGGAAATTAATTTTCCAAGTCGCGCCGTAAGGAGCTACCCTGGATTATCCAACCTACAACTTAGGAGTCAGCTTCCATGAGAGTCTGCATCGTCGGAGGAACCGGAAACATAAGCGCGGCCATCGTCAAACTGCTGCTGGCTGTCGGGCATGAGGTCACATTGCTGAACCGCGGAAAGAGCGGCCCGGTTCCGTCCGGAGTTCGAACGATCCGCGCCGACCGCGGTGACCGAAAGGCGTTTGAAAATGCCGTTCGCCGAGGGCGCTTCGACGCCGGGATCGACATGATCTGCTTCAACTCCGAGGACGCACGGAGCACATTGCGCGCGTTCCGGGGCGCAAAGCACGTGATCTTCTGTTCGACGGTCTGTGTCTATGGAGTCAAGTATGACTGGCTACCGGCGACGGAGGATCATCCTCTCCGTCCGATATCCGACTACGGGCGCGGCAAGATCGCAGCGGAAAACGTCTTCCTTGAAGCCTGGCACGGGAAGAGAATTCCCGTCACCATAATAAGGCCGTCGACCACCTTCGGTCCGAAGTGGAACATGCTCCGCCAACTGGGTTTCGACGCCTCATGGACGGACCGTGTCCGAAAGGGCAAGCCTGTCGCCGTCTGCGGCGACGGGCGGGCTTTGCACCAGTGGCTCCATGTGGACGACATAGCCCCGGCCTTCGTCTTCACGCTGCTGCGCGAGCACTGCTTCGGCCAGGTCTACAACGCCACGAAAAAGGAGGTCGGCACCTGGGAGGATTACCACCATGCCGCCATGCGCGTGATCGGCAGGGATGTGGAGCTTGTAGGTGTCCCGCTTGCAAACCTCGTCGCCGCGGAAGTTCCCGGGATCGGCCTGTGCAAGGACATATTCTCATACAACACCGCCTACAGCCCGGACAGGCTTATGCGCGACGTCCCCGAGTTCCGCCCGGCCAAGTCGCTTGAAGACGCCCTCTCGGACGTATATGCGGCCATGAAAAGGGAAGCGCGAGTCGCCAGGTCTGAAACCGGCGGATGGGAGGACCGTATCATCGCCGCCCAGCGAAAAGTCGCTAAAACAGGTCGCGTGAGAGGCACGTCCGTCTAGAGCGTGGCAGCGACGGAACCAGTTTAAAGATGCGGGTTCATCTGCAGCCCGGATTTCCGATGCCCTCCTCTGAAACTCGCCTCGAAGTGGCGTAGACATTCCTGTCTGCGCAATCCGCAGGTAGGAATACCTGCGCTACTTCGAGTTTCTGACCGACAGAACCCCGAGGCGTTTCGCGCTCGGGGAGAGGCACTTTCCTGAATTTGCAAATGCGGGCGAGGGAATGTAGCTTCACGGATGCAGAATCCGATATTGAACAGCGAGCTTCCCGCGCAGGCCAGGGCGATGCTGGACCGGGAGCATCCGGGCGAAGGGATAGTGGTGTCCCTGGCCTCGGACATTTCCCAGCACCGGAACGTAAATATTCAGTGAACTACGCCCTTTCATTGAATATTTACCAGTATCTTAACGCTGACTATAATCGCCGCCGCACTTGCATTGGGGCAGGCATATTCTATAGTATCCGAATAAACAATGCGGCATTTTGAGAGGCGTACATGAAACTTTCCACGAGATCGCGCTATGGCCTCAGGATACTTATGCAGATCGCGATAGAGAACGAGAATGGCGAGCTGGCCCAGGGCAGGGACATAGCCGAGAAGCAGGAGATATCGGAAGCATATCTGGAGCAGTTGATGATTCCGCTGAAGGGGGCTGGCCTGGTCAGGACGGTGCGCGGCTGCACGGGCGGCTACAGGCTCAGCAAGTCGCCGGAGAAGATTACAGTGCTCGACCTCATCGAGATATTCGAGGGGGGGATTGAGATTGTCCCTTGTTCCACTCCGAAAAAGGAATGCCCTCGCATCGGGACCTGCCCCGTTACAGGAGTATGGCGGAAGCTTACCGATGCGATGAAAAGCACGGCTTCTGCCATCTCCCTCAAGGATGTCCTGGAAAACAAGTTCATGTATCAGCCGGGGTGAGCGTCGTAGGACAATCGCGGTTAATAATGACCGCGCACAGTAACCGCTCAGCCTTTATCTGGCATCCGGCATGCCCTCGTCATTTCATCCATTCGGCGCATCCGGTGTAGTCGAGCATCTCGTTGAACATCTTCCACGCCTTGTCGGTGGGGATTCGTAGGAGCGGATCGGCGAGGAAGGCCTGGAATGCGAGGGCCTTGTTTCTTTCCATGGCGCTGCGGACTGTGATTTGCTGCAAGGTCGAGATGTGCCTGACATGGCTTCCGAGCGCTTGCGGCAGCGGCCTTGTGACGATCGGTCTGATAGAATCCCTTGAGAACATCGCGTATGTTTCGACGACGGCGCCCTCGGGCATCCCCGGCATCTGGCCGCGGTTGGGGATGTTGACGTTTGTGACGATCGGCTGCGCCGCGCCCAGGAGGGCGGTGATCTGGCGTGCGCCTTCCTCTCCGGACTCGCCTAGCTTTGAGTTCGAATAGAATTCGGGGCTGTTCGGGCTCATCGCGGCATACTCGCAGCGATACGTAAACGGGGTGAGTATCACCCCCCAGCGATGAAGCTCCTTCTCGCTTGAGAGATACCAGGGGACGAATTCCGCGAGATGCCTGTCCCCGGCGGCACCGAGGACGCCGAAACGCCTCAGGAAGTCAAACGCCACAAGCTTCTCCGACGTGAACCATTGCTTGTTCTTCTTGAACTTGAGTGCGGCCTTTGTCCTGTCCTTGAAGAATCCTTCCGCGCCGATCATCTGGGTCAGGTAGGGCATGAGGTCGATACCGTTCCATTTCGCAGTCACTGCGAACGTGAAATGGTTGAGCCCGGCGATTTCAAGGGATATGTCGTGCCTGGCGGGGGCCTCCACCTTGAACCATTTTTTTACGAGCTGGGCAAGCTCGTGCTGGGTGCCGAAGACTTCATGGCAGCAGCCGAACGCCTTGATGCCGGGCTCCGCCGCGTACAGGGATGTCACGCAGATGCTCATAGGATTTGTGTAGTTGATCACCCATGCGTCCGGGCAGTGCTTCATGATTTTGCGCGCGTAATCGGCATAGATCGGAACAGTCCTGATACCTCTCATTATCCCGCCGGGCCCGGTCGAGTCTCCGACCGGCTGGACGATACCGTAGCGCCTCGGAATCTCAAGGTCTGCGTAACGCATTTTCATCGGGCCGGGCTCTATCGACATGATGACGAAGTCGGCGCCTTTGAGCGCCTGCTCAAGATTCCTCGCAGCCGAAGCTCTGAACTTTGATTTCGCGTCGGGATGACTGAAGATCGCCTCCGCGACCTTCACGTTTCTCGCTGCGGCTTCGTAGTTGATGTCGTACAGGGCTAGGCCGCCTCCGAGCTGCGGGGTCAGGGCAATATCCTTCATCAAAGTGTGGGCCCAGCCCTTGCTTCCACCCCCTATGTATGCGATCTTTATCTCTTTTTTGCCCGAAAAGTCTTTCATTTATGTCCTCGCGATGGTTACGCTTGTGATCGGCAGGGATGGATATTATAGTTAGGCAAAATGAAAATGCCAGAAAGGGCGCTTGATATGTTTCATCATGGGAAAAGCATCTATGTGATCGGCGACAGCATCTCCATCCAATACGGCCCGTATCTCAAGCAGTATCTCAACGGGCTGGTCCGCTATTCAAGGAAGGAAGGGGAGGCCGAGGCCCTGCTAAACCTGGACAGGCCTCAGGGCGCGAACGGCGGAGACAGCTCGATGGTCCTGGATTTCCTACGGAAATTTCTGGCCGACGGGAAGCTCTCCGCAGATATGCTTCTCTTGAACTGCGGGCTACACGATATCAAGACCGATCCGAAGACAGGAAAGAAGCAGGTGCCAATAGACGACTATCGCCGGAACTTGAAGGAAATAGTCTCGCTGCTAGGAAAGTCGGGCGTCCGCCTTGTATGGATAAGGACCACTCCGTGCGACGAGAGAATCCACAACGTGCGGAACTCGCAGTTCCATCGCTTCGCCGCGGACTGCGAAGAATACAACCGCGCCGCGGACGAGATAATGCAGGCCGCAAAGGTTCCGGAAATTGATCTTTACAGCTTCACAAAGAATCTCGGCGGCGACGAGATATTCTGCGACCACGTCCACTTCACCGAGGACGTCCGCCAGAAGCAGGCTGCGTTCATCGCCGGATGGCTGATGGGGAATGTGAAAATGGGATGAATGGGCTTTACAGTAGGAGAGAGTCTTGTCGAGGATAGGTGCCGAGATGTATCGGCAGGTGCCGAAAGGGATTGGAAGGTTTCATGTGTCAGTGGCTGTCAAGCGGTTGGCGGATCTCTGAATGATTGGTGGTTGACCGATGGCGCTGGCCGTCAGCCGCGAGTCGTTTAATTCTTCTGCGAAACGCTGCCAGCGGGGTCAATAGAAATACCTCACGAGCGCTTTCTGCTTGAGTCGGTCGACCAGTTCCTTGTATTTTGCCTTCCGCTGTTCTTCCAGAAGTTTTTCCTTGATGGAGTCCTTGACTTCCTCGAAGTCTCGGAAGTTCTGTCCCTTGACGCCTGCGACGCGGATGAAGTAGTAGCCCTCCTCGGTCTTGATAGGGCCGGCTGTGGCGCCCGGCTCCACTTTGTCGCCGAGCGCCTTCGTAAAGTCCGGTCGCAGGTTTTTCTTTTCGATCCATCCGGTCCTGCCGCCCTTGTCCTTGCCGGGGCCGTCGGAATAGAGGCTCACCAGCGTGGTGAAAATGTTCTCGTCGGCCTTCTTGACGTCGTTTCCGATCTCATCGACCAGCGAGGGGAGCTTGTCCTTCGAGGGGCCGCTGGAATTCAGGAAGAGTATCTGCAGCTCGGCCTTGGGCGCCTCGGAGAACTCGTCCTGATGCTTGTCGTAGTATTCCGAGACCTCGTGGGGAGTTATGTTGATCTTCCTGTAGCAGAACTCATGCGTGTAGATTTCCACCGCGGCACGTTCGACGGCCTTTTCGCGGAACTGGTCCATGGTCATGCCCGCCTCGGCCAGCTTTTTCTCCAGCAGCTTCCTGTCGCCGCCGGCCATGTTCATGCATATCTCGTCTATCATGTCTTCTATGTGCTGGTCCGGGATCTTGTACTCCTTGGCCTTGAATTCCAGGAAGATGAGCTTCCGCGCGATGAGGTCCTCGATGGTGTCCTTCCTGTTCTTCAGGATTTCCTCGCGGAGCTCGGTTCCCGACATCGCCTTTGACTTCTGAATCTCCTTTTTCAGCGTCTCGGAAACGACGTCGTAGAGAGTGATGGGGTAGCCCTCGACGCTCGCCAGGACGGAGTTCTCGTATTCGGCGGCTGCGGCCGCCAGGGACATGGCAAGAATAAGAGATACGAGGGGGATCACATTCATCGCGCTCGGTCTGCAAGGCATATTTTACAGGTTTCAGATTTTGGTTTGTCTCGTTTTCCCGTGTGGTATGAACCCCGGGTGATTGCCAGGAGAATTTATATCATTTGGCTTCCGAATCAACAGCGGGGCGGCTGTAAATAAGGTCGCGCAGTGTCTTCCGGTCCCATGCCGGCCCCTCCAGCCATAGAAGTTCCTCTGCCGGATATCCAGTGAGGAAGCACGGCTGCAGGTTGGAAGTGCCTGGGATTCCCGATATCATTTCCCTGTTCTTTTCCAATGCCGTGAGAAAGGTGCCGGCCGACGCCGACGAAGGCAGGCTCTCTAGGGCAGAGGAGGTTCCGCTCTCTCCGGGAATTATCTTTCCGGACTGCTTGGACACCATTTGGTAGAAAATACTGTTCTTCTGCGCCGGGAATAGGACTGCGGCTGAGCCGTCAGATGCATCCTTCAGTATTTTTGACGCCATCGCGCATGCGGATGGCACGCCGCGGCATTGGACGCCTTCCCGCATGAATGTCAATGACGAGACAGTTGAAGACAGTATCCTCAGAGCGGTGAATCCGCCTGGACCTGTGCCCAGAGTCCAGCGCCTGACATCACCGAGTTCAATGCTCTTTTCAGCCAGCATGGCAAGAATCCATTCCATGATGGACGAGGATTCCCTGGTCGAAAAATCCCTGCTCGACTTTAACAGGCATGAGGCCCCGTCCCCGAGAGCGAGGTGGACGGTTCCGCATTCGGCCGCGACTGCAAGCGAGTATTCCATCGGTCCACGCAAATAGTTTGAATTCGGGTTTCAATATGTCATCAGCGACGGGCATTTCAAGTCGCCGGCATGACCCTGCACAGGAAGCCTTTGAGATATTCGGATTCCGGGAAGGAGAGGGATACCGGATGGTCGAAGGGCTGCGTGAGCTGCTCGATGATCTGGAGATTGAGCCTGGCGTCGGACGCAGCCCATTCAAGGATGTTGCGGAACTGCTCCCTGCGGAGGCCGGAGGAGCAGGAGAATGTCGCCAGCAGCCCGCCTTCCTTGACGAGTTTCATCCCGAGGAGATTTATGTCCTTGTAGCCGCGCATGGCTTTCTCGACGTTCGACTTGGTCGGAGCGAATTTCGGAGGGTCAAGGATTACGATGTCGAAGTTCCTTGCGCGGTCGCGGAATCCGCGCAGAACCTGGAATGCGTCGCCGCATATCTTCTCCATGCCGCTCCTGGAAAGCCCGTTGATCTCGAAGTTCGCCGTCGCGGCATCGAGCGCGCCCTGCGATTCGTCGACCAGTGTCAGTGATTTCGCGCCCGCCTCCGCGGCATAGACGCTGAACCCGCCGGTATAGGAGAAACAGTCGAGGACGCTGCAGCCTTCGGTGACATATTCCGACAGCGCCTTGCGGTTGTCCCTCTGGTCGAGATAAAAGCCGGTCTTCTGGCCGCCGAGCAGGTCGACGATGAAGTTCATGCCGTTCTCGATAATCACAGGTTTTCCGGAACCGGAGCATTCTCCCGTCAGAATCCTGTTTTCACCTGCAAGCCCCTCTATCGAGCGGGTGTCGGAGTCGTTTCTTGCGATGACGCATTCCGCTCCGGTAATATCCTTGATGAACCCCGCGACGTCGCCGCAGAGCCTGTCCATCCCCGAAGTGAGGCATTGCAGTACGACAGTCTTGCTGTATCGATCTGCGATGAGGCCCGGAAGCTCGTCGGCCTCCGCGTATACGAGCCTGACGGCGTCGGTAGCGCTGAGCTTCGCCGCGAATCTTTTTCTGAATTCAATGGCGCGGCTTATGCGGGAGAAGATGAAGTCCCTGTCCGGGAACGAGTTCTCGTCGGATGAAAGTATCCTTGCGCGGATGCCGCTATGTGGGCTGAAGTGGCCGTAACCGACGAATCCGCCTTTAGCATCCAGTATCCGGACGACATCGCCGGGGGCCGGCTCTCCGTTGACGGAGGACACGGAACCGGAAAAAATCCAGGGGTGCACGGAGGCGGCGGCATCGTTTCTTCCGCCGATGGTCCGGTTAAGTCTCAGCTCTGGGACTTTAGGCATATACTAAAACTCTCCAGGCACTTAAATTTCCCTTGTCGTTAGCTTTGTCGTATTCCGGAGGGTTGAGCTGAGCTCAACCGCGGCTCAGCTCGGCTTCGCCATCCACGACGGAAACGGGTGAGTTTTTTGGAGGGTTGAGCCGTGCTCAACCGTATTTTGAAATTGGCTCAAAATATCACCAGTCTTGCATTTCCACCGCTTGAGATTTTTCCATGGATCCGTAATTTATCACAGGATTTGAATCATAACCAACGGGTGGGCAAAATGGGCGGTTTTTTCGGTGTGGCGTCGAACGCGGACTGCATCTCCGACCTTTTCTACGGGACGGACTACCATTCGCATCTCGGGACTCGGCGTGGCGGCCTCGCGGTCAGTTCCAAGTGGGGGATAAAGCGCTTCATACACGACATCACGAATGCTCAGTTCCGCAGCAAGTTCGAGGGGGACTACAACACCCTTAGGGGAGGCGGCACCGGAATAGGCATCATAAGCGACTACGAGGATCAGCCGTTAATAATCGGCTCACACCTGGGCACATACGCCATCGTGACCGTCGGCAAGATAAATAATGTGGAGAGCCTTGCGCAGGCCGCGTTCAAGTCCAGGAAGACGCATTTCACCGAGATGAGCGGTGGAGAGATAAATCCCACGGAGCTTGTGGCCACGCTCATCAACCAGGAGTCCGATTTCGTGTCCGGAATCACGCGGGCCCAGGAGGCGATTGACGGTTCCTGTTCGATACTGATAATGGCGGGTGACCGCATATACGCCGCGCGCGACCGCCTTGGCAGGACGCCGGTCATAACGGGGGAGAAGCAGGGTGCCTTCGCAGTGACCATGGAGACATCAGCCTTCCCGAACCTGGACTACGCGATAAGCAGCTATCTTGGTCCGGGCGAGATAGTCAGGATTTCGGCCGAGGGCATCGAAAGGATGAAGGCGCCTGGCAAGAGGATGCAGGTGTGCGCGTTCCTCTGGGTCTATTACGGCTACCCTTCCTCGAACTACGAGGGCATCAACACCGAGCAAGTGCGGTACAGGTGCGGCGCCCTTCTTGCGGAAAACGACGATGTCAAGCTGGATCTTGTGGCGGGTATTCCGGATTCGGGCACCAGCCACGCGATCGGCTACGCGAACAGGGCCGGAGTCGCATACGGACGGCCTTTCGTGAAATATACCCCGACCTGGCCGCGCAGCTTCATGCCCCAGGACCAGGCCATTCGGGAAGTTGTCGCACGCATGAAGCTCATTCCTATAAAGGAACTTATAGAGGGCAGGCGCATCCTTTTCTGCGAAGACTCGATCGTCCGCGGCACCCAGCTCAAGGACACTGTCCGCCGCCTCTACGAGGCCGGCGCGAAGGAAGTCCACATGCGGCCCGCCTGCCCGCCGCTGATCTACGGATGCAAGTTCCTCAACTTTTCCAGGTCCCGCTCGGTCTTCGACCTCGCCGGAAGGAGGGCGATCAGGAAGATAGAGAAGGTGGACGACGCGGATCCAGCGGAATATTCCTGCTGCTCATGCCCTAAATACCGCAAGATGGTGGAGTCGATCCGCGAGGAGTTGAACCTCACATCGCTCAAATATCAGACTTTGAAGAACCTGCTCAAGGCCATCGGCCTCCCCAAGAGCAAGGTCTGCACATACTGCTGGGACGGTGCGGAATGATAAGCCGGGCCGATCAATAAAACCACATCCTGAACTGAGAAGTGAGTTTCACTGCTGCGCTAGGATTTGCAATCCGGGTGTCGGGCCTCCGGGAGGCCTTTCGCGAAGCGGGCCGATATTCTTTGGACGCTGTCGTAGGCCTTCGACGCCTCGGACGGACTCGGCGCCTCGACTCCGTATATGCTCCTAGAGTAGAGCAGGAAGATGATGGTTATGTCGTTCCTGATCCTTTCGTCCACGCCTTCGAGGGTCGCCTCATATTCGAGCAGATCCATGCTCGGTGGGGCCGGCCATCCGGCCAGCTCCAGATATTCCTTGGCCATGAAGCAGCAGTTGAAGAGGCAGAGCTTCGGAGAAGCCTTGACCTGCTCCGGGACTTCCTTGAGCAGCCTCCTGCACCTTGCAAGTCTGCGGCGCTTCCTTATTATGTCCCGTATCATCGGAACGGAATAGTATAGCGCGCCTGCCGACATGAGCATGGCGGCGGCGGCCAGTCCTTCCGGGCCGGACGCGAGCGCCGCGCCCTTCTTTAGCATGGCGATGATCTGCGCCTTCATCGAATAGAGGTTTTTCTTGAAGGTGGTCCAGATCCCGGCGAGCGCGGATTCCTTCTCGACTTGTTCAAGCTGCTTCTGCTGGGCCTTTGAATCCTTCTGCGCCTGGATGTCGTCGTGCGCGAGCTTCATTATCACCTTGGAGACCTTTTCGTTCTTGGAGAGCATGGCGACGATCCCTTCTTCCGCGCCGCTTCTGGCAGCCTGCTGCTGGAGCGTCTTCAAGGTCTCCTGAGTCTTGGCCGTAATCTCCGGCGGAGTTATCTTCCACTCGTCGCCGAAGGGGTCGTATATCCGGCCGACGAGGGTCGGGCTGCTTCCGCTCTGCAGGCTTGCAGGCGGCGTCGCGTCGAAGGTCAGCCAGCCCTTCCCGGGGATGAAAATCTGGGTCCAGGCATGGGCGTATCTCTCGTTGACTTCGAAGAGACCGCTGAGCGGATTGAAGTCGCCCGGAGAGTAGCCAGTCGCGATCCTGGCCGGCAGGCGGTTGAGCCTGGCCAGGACTGCGAGGGCGTTGGCGAAATATTCGCAGTGCCCCTCCTTGAGTTCGAAGACGAAGAAGTCCGTGCTCTCCCTGTCATCAGGCGGAGGCACGCATTCCATGTTGTACTTGAAGTTGCCGCGTAGATAGTCCCTTATGGCGACAGCCTTGGAATACGGATCTTCGGCGCCGGCGCATATTTCCTTTGCGAGCTGCTTCAGCCGGAGGGTGATCTTCTTGTCAGGAAGCTGGAGGTAGTGCTGCTGGGAGACATGCTCGATCCAGAGGTCGTGCCCTTTCGGCAAGGGGCCGGAAGGCACCGGACGGTCCAAGGTGATGGATGCCGTGGCCGAATACTGGAAGGGCAGGGCAGGGAGCTTCTTTGGATCTTCGAGCACGAAGAGCGAATACCCCGGGGAGGAAATCCGGTCCGTCGGCCTTATGGGGCTGCAGTATTCGGAAAAATATGCGGTGCACAGGACCGGGGATACTATCTTCTCCATGAAGAACTTGGTCTCCGCCTTGACTGTCCGCGAGCTGTAGAAGTCGCCCCTGGAGATATGCTGCCTCAGCATCTTGTCGCTGCACGTCCACTCCCTTCCGTCATATTGGTCGTAAAGTCTCGCCATCCAATAGAGCTTGACTGGGGAGGAGACCCTGAACAGCAGGTCGTTCCCAGGCGGGGAGCCCGCCCCGGAGACGCTGAAGCTGTCCGCCGGCTTCTCCGTCTTCACCTTGGGGCCCTTCTTGCCCGCGGTTCCGCCTGTGCCGGGCATTGTCTCCAGCCCTTCAAGCGACTTCTGCCGCTGCGGGTTCTTGAACCATTTGTCGAACTTCGGCGGCAGGTAGCTAGTCTCCTCGTTCATGAAGGAGGTTGTGACATATCCCTTGGAGAGCTTGTTCGACGATGGCAGTATCATGTAGATCGGGACGGCGACGGCTACAGCGGCGAGCAGGTGAAGCGCCGGATACGCCAGCGATTTGCGGAGAAGCTTTCCGTCGGGGGCCGCCTCCTCGGCCGCGCCCAGCGCATACGTCCTGAAGTAATACATCGGGAGCAGGGCGGAGAGCAGCGAGAACGGAAGGAAATAGAAGAAGATGTCCCTGGGAAATATCGCGGAATATATGAGCAGCACCATTCCCAGCGCATACATGAAGCAGTAGTTCCGGTAGGTGGCGTTGAATGCGAACGCATAGGCGAAGATAGTTATCAGCTCCGCGAGCGACTTGTCCGGCGGAACTTCCCCGGACGTCCTGTAGACCATCCAGAAGAAGCCTCCGCAGAAGAAAAGACCCTGGAGCACGTCCCTCGCAAGCTCGGGGAAATACTTCGTCGGCAGGAGCGGGAGCAGGGCCAGCGGGAAGGCCGCCGACATCAGCGCCAGCGACAGATGCGGATGCCCGTGGCACCATAGTGCGGACGTGAAGCACAGAAAGAGGAATATGTGAACCGTCCAGTGTATCAACTTGTCGCCGCGCCTGGTCATGAAATAAGTTGTCTGTTATCCCGCATCCGGTATCTCTCATCCGTATGTCAGTATCGTCGCTATGTCGCTTTCGGCGCCGATGGTTATGGGCTTTAGCGCGGACGGGACGTCCGGGGCCTGGATCGGCGCCGCTTTAACGGTCTTGGTCTTGGGAAAATTTTTCTCCGGGGCGTAGATCCACCTGATGTCTATCCTTCTTGCGAACAATTGTTCGAACTTGTCGTTCAATGCGGCATCCGCCGACATGGTCAGGAGATAGAGGATCGAGTTCTGGGGAAATACCTCGAGCCCTTCGTCGACGAGGGCGCGCAGCGCCGTCTTCGAGGGGCTCGCTCCCGCCAGGAAGATGTTGATGCTGTCGTAGACGCCGTAGGAGGTTCCGTTGATCATGGTGAAGTTCCTGTCTTCGCCGGACGAGGACAGGAAGCAGATGTTATACGGCCTGCGGTGGAAGTATGCGTTGAGGGACGACGCGATCCGGATCAGGCATTCGAAGTTGCTCTGGGGATGGTTGTCCCCGACCGACGCAGCGGAAGTGTCCAGGACGATGTTTATCTGGTTCGACGTCTGGGCCTCGAACTCCTGCACGATCATCTTGCCCTGCTTTGCGCTGGCCTTCCAGTGGATGTGCCGCATGTCGTCGCCGGGCCTGAACTCCTTTATCCCGAAATATTCATATCCGTAGCCGGCGGTTCCTGCCGGCCTTCCGGTAAGCGACTGCTCGGAGTGCCTGCGCAGGCCAAGCGGCATGGACTTGAGCTCCACGGTCTCGGGGAATATCACGATCTCGCCGGGCAGGAAAAACTTGCGGGTGAACTTGAAGATGCAGGCGGGATCGCCGCCGCAGAGCCGTACGGCCCCGAGGCTGAAGATTCCGCGCCTGATGGCCATGGCCTCCCTCATCGCTATCTTCGTCTCGCGCGGACTGAACGGCGGCACGGCCGAGGCGGATATCCTGCTGTCCGCGAAGGGGAGATTCTCCTTGATGACGATGCGTTCCCTGGTGAATCCGGAACTGTTGGTGACGATGACTGGAAGCGAGACCGGCTCGCCCATGGACGAGTTCCTTGAATAGCCCCTCTTCAACTTGAATCCGAGCGATGAGAAGACGACGAAGGCGAAGCTCGAGACGATCGTTCCCCACAGCAGGGAAGTCAGCACGCAGAGCGAGAAGTTGGGATATATGAGCAGGAGCAGCAGGGAGCAGGACGCCCCGATGATCAGGATGAAGCCTCTTCCTGTGGGCGAAATCATGTCGGCTTCCCGATGTTTTCGTCGATCGGAGTCTTGGAAAGTATTTCCTTTATGACGTCGGAAGCGCTCTCCCATTCGCCCTGGGCGCGAAGCTTCAGCGTCAGCCTGTGGGCCAGCACAGGGACCGCCATCTCCTTGATGTCGCCCGGGATGACATATTGGCGCCCGTAGTAGGCGGCGATGCTCTGGCTCATGCGCATCAATGCCAGTGATGACCTGGGGCTGCACCCCTGCACAAGCGCCGGGTGCCGCCTGGTCGCGTCCACGATCTTTACGATGTATTCCTTGACGGGATCGGACACGTGTATCATCCTGATGAGCGCGTTGCTCTGGATGATGTCGGTCCCCTTCGCCACATATGATATGTCGTTCAGTGGATGGCTGGCCATCTGCGTCGTCAGTATCGACTTCTCCTCCTCCGCCGAGGGATAGCCGATGGAGATGCGCATCATGAACCTGTCCAGCTGCGGCTCTGGCAGGGGATATGTGCCGTGGTAGCCGGACGGGTTCTGCGTGGCGATCACGAAGAACGGCTTGGGCAGCACGTAGTTCTTGCCGTCTATGGTTATCGAGGACTCGGACATGCACTCGAGGAGGCTCGACTGCGTCCTCGGCGTCGTCCGGTTGATCTCGTCGGCCAGGATGATGTTGCCGAATATCGGGCCCGGAACGAAGATGAACTCCTTCTTCTGCTCGTCGAAGATGCTGGCGCCGGTGATGTCGGAGGGCAGCATGTCCGGCGTGAACTGTATCCGCTTGTAGGCCCCTTGGATGGACTTTGCAAGCGCCTGAGCCAGAAGGCTTTTCCCGACTCCAGGCGCGTCCTCGATCAGGATGTGTCCGTCCGCCATGAGGCAGAGTATTATGTTCCTCACCACCTCGCGCTTGCCCTTGAACACCTTGTTTATGTTCTGCTCGATCTCCCTGGTCGTGCGGGTCAGGAAGTCGAACGTGTAGAACTCGCTGGTCTTCTGGCCTGTCCTGGGCCCGCGCTCCAGCATCTCGACTGGGATGTCCATGTCGTTGAACACGAACACGTTGGATCCGATCTGAACTATGTCCGTATGCTTCAGCTCGACCTTTCCCTCTATGGGGCGCGAGTTGACGAAGGTGCCGTTTGAACTGCCGAGGTCCTCGATGTAGAACTTGTTCCGCTCGGCGCTGACCCTCGCATGCCTCCGCGACACGTCGCCGTCGTCTATTGAAATATCGCACGAGGGATCCCTGCCTATGAATATCTGATCCCTTGCGATCTTGTATTCGCTTATCTTGTTGTACCCCTTCTGGAACGTGAACTTGGGCATTGACAACCTCTTGAAATTATTGCAACAGAAGAGACAGGAGCCCCCCGCCTCCTCGCTATTATGGAAAAACGGATTCAAACATATAATATAACATCTTGATGTCAAAAGGAAACAGGACGGACATAATCCGATGCGGCAGGAAGCAAGATTCGCATTTCTGCCGACAAGAAACTCGATGGAGGGCGAAGCCGTGCTGAGCCGCGGTTGAGCTTGGCTCAACCCTCCGGAAGACGACAAAGTTCGCGACAAAGATATGCTAGTTTCAGGGGGAGTTCGGTGAAGAAGAGAGCGGACATCCTGCTGGTCGAGAAGGGGCTCTGCGGGAGCAGGGAGGAGGCGTCGCGCCTGATACTTGCAGGCAAGGCGAGGGCGGGTTCCGACCGCTTGGTGAAGAAGCCTTCCGAGCTTTTCGACGAGGCGACGGCGCTCTCACTGGACGGGAAATCCCCGTATGTGAGCAGGGGCGCATACAAGCTCCTGCCTGGATTGAATGCGTATCTCCCTTCCCTGGAAGGCCTTGTGGCGCTTGACATCGGAGCCTCGACCGGCGGATTCAGCGACCTTATGCTTCAGAGGGGGGCGAAGAAGGTATACGCCGTGGACGTCGGCAGGGGGCAGCTACATTCGAAGCTCAGGGGCGACCCGCGCGTCGTATCCATCGAGAAGGTCAACGCGCGAAGGCTCGGACGCGACATGATACCGGAGGATGTGGACGTCCTGGCTGTGGATGTCTCTTTCATCTCGGTACTGCTGGTACTTCCTCCCGCTTCGGCGCTGATGAAGGAAGGCGCATGGGCCTTCGTCCTGGTGAAACCTCAGTTCGAGGCGGGCAGGAAGGACGTGGGCAAGAACGGCGTCGTCCGTGACGAATCCGTCCGGCTGGCGTGCGTCTCGAAAGTTGCGGACTACGCGGCCGCGGAGCTGCGGTGGAGCCACCTCGCTACGATCCCGTCGCCCATCAAGGGCCCGAGCGGGAACCAGGAATACATGCTGGTCTTCCGGAAGGCGGATGCTCCGAGCTGATGTATGTGCGGGCTTCAGCCTGCACATCTTATGCGGCCTTGGCACTGCGCACGTGTTCGTGTTCTCGCGATAAGGATGGCTATACGGCGTCCCGTCAGCGCTCGAACACCACCATCTGATGGGCGCGGACTTCCGGCACCGTCACGCGGCAGTAGCCTCCGTCCATGCGGAATGGGACAGCATCCCCCTCCGGTGCGAGGTGGACCTTGCCTGGGACGAATCCCGTCCTGACTTCCAGAGAAACATCCCTTACCGGATAGATCTCATCTATCCACTCGACGTTCACATGCCTGCGCTGGGGCTGGAAGTTCACAAGATGCGCCACGATCCGGTTCTTCTGGGCGTTAAGGGATATTTCCATGGCCGATGGCGCCTTCGCCTTTACAAGCGGCTGAGGCAGAAGCTGTTCGAGCACATGTTTGAATATTGTCTTGTAGATCGGGAAGGCATGATCCCTGTACGCCATGAAGACGGCGGGTGCGATGTATGCGATCCTGCCCTTGACGACGGCGATCGGATTTTTCAACACCTTGTCGAACGGCGTCTGATTGTGCGAGCAGAACCTGTCGAAGGTCCTGTTGAAATAGCTGGAGCAGAGATTGCCGAGCGCCTCGGCACCCTTTGCCGGGGAGACAAGCGCGCTGTCCTCGTAGAATACGAACTCGCTTTCCGGGAGGCCTTTCCCGAGCTTGCCTCCGAGCTTCAGATAGGAAGGCTTGGACGGGTTGTCCCCGCAGAACTTGACCGGGAGTTCCGGTATGGTGAACTTACCGTTTTCCAGGCCCGCCTTGTAGGAGGCGACGACTGCGCCACCTTTCTTGATGTAGGCTGAAAGTGCGGTCTTGAATTCCGGAGATACGCATCCGCTGTCTGGAAGGACGAGCACCTTGTATTTCGAGATATCCTGCCAGGTGAAGACGAGGTCGAACTGCTGCTTCAGCTCCAGAAGCATCCTGCCGGCGCCGTCCGGGCTCTTGGTCATTCCGCCGGTGCAGCCCGAGGGCGCGGCCTTGGATTCCGATTCGGAAGCGGGCAGCATGACGACGCCGACCTCCGCGAGGTGTTTCGCGCCGACGCACCACGGCTCGCACTTTTCCACATGGCTGAACGCCTTGCCGATCATCTGGTAGGCGCCCTTGTCGAGGACTCCGCGCGGATGGCACTGGTCTCCGACGTTCATTACGCAGTTGGCCGCGAGGATCGATCCGGCCTCGTAAAGGAACTGGTCTTCGGTTTTCAGTCCGCCGAAATCGGCCCAGCTCTTGTGGAAGCGGCCTGTCATCCCCTGAACCGGCATGCCGAGCGTCCTTGCATATCTCGCATGGATCGGGAAGAACGCATAGCCCCAGCCTCCGGTCGGAAGGGCTTCGATCTCAAGGTGGCTGTAGACATCGAGCTCCTCGCATATCCCCGGCCTCATCCTTCCGTTGAAGAATATGGTCGCATTCTTCTTCATGCCGCGGACCGCCTTGGCGATCCTCTTCGTATAGTCCCTTGTCATTATGAATTCGAACTTCCTGTGATCCTCGTCGCTGGTGAAGTCAAGCCCCAGTTTCCTCATCGAATCGTAGCAGCGCGGGCAGTAGCAGCCGGGATCCGGATTGTAGCACATGTCGAAGAATATCCCCTCGACGTCATACCACTTGATCACTTCCTCGGCCTGGGCTATCAGCTCGTCCACGAAGGGCGTATTGTTCATGCAGAGCTGGAACCAGCTTGCAGTGAATGCGTCGCCCCACTTCCAGAGCTTGTTGTCCTTCAGCCTGACAATCCAGTCGGGATGGAGCCGTGCGTTGTTCTCGTCAACCCTGACGCTGAGGTATGCGGGAGTCACGATTCCTCGCTTCCTGCAGGCCTCGATCTGACGGCCGAGAAGGTCGAACTTCAAGGAGGGATGCACCGTTCCGACTTTCGTGGGATAGTAGCTGAGGCCGTGATGGCACTTAGCGAAGAGCGTGACCCAGTTCACCTTTGCGTCGGCGAGCCTGCCCGCGAACACGTCGGGGTCGAATTCTGAGCCTACGTCGGGAATATGCTCCGAGGTGTGGAAGTCGAGATGTATCTGCCGGAACCTGGACGCGACAAGTTCCGCCGCCTTAGACTTGACCGGGCTTTTCTGCACCTTATGGATTTGCATGTTCAATCCTTTCGTTTATTGGGGATAAATCTTAGAGGAAGGGTTAAAAATAGTTTGCCGCGGATGGATGTCAAATCTTTCCCGGCATATTGGCGATGCCGCATTCAGCGGGGACTGGCTCAAGCCTGTCCCTTGATGTGCGCAGGCTTAAGCCCGCACATACTTTGTGGATTCATGTTTCCGTGTTCAGGATTCCTATCGCCACGCCCGCGATGATTAACGCGGCCCCGGGATAGAACCACAGCCTGGGTATCTCGCCGAAGATCGGCACTGCGGCGATCGTGGCCAGCACGAACTGCGCGGGTATCGTGAACGAGATGAGCTGTGGCTTCGCATAGCGGATCAGGTACATCATGAGAGCATGCCCTCCGATCGTCGGGAAAAGCACCAGCGCGCACAGGGCCATAACGCTTCTTGAATCGCCGATGCCGACATGCCCGTTTATGGCCAGCGACGAAAGCGCCTGCACAAAGGCGGCGACGAGGAAGACGCCTGTGCTGAATACCAGGATGTGGTGGCCCGCGCGGTATTTGCGCCCCAGGACTATGTATGTCGCGCAAATAAGCGCAGTCAGGATCGACACCAGTATTCCGGGCATGTCCTTCCTGTCCACGTGCAGCTGCTGGAAGGTCAGCCAGACTGTGCCAAGCGCCGCAAGGATGACCCCGAACGTCTCCCATTTGTTTATCTTCTCCTTTACAAGGCTGTGGGCGATGAAGGGGACCATCAGCGGCTGAAGCCCCACGAAAAGAGTCGCGTTGGCTATGCTGGTCTTCTGGATCGCCCAGCACCAGGTGGCGAAGTGGGCGCCCAGGAAAATTCCGGTGATCATTATTCCAAGACCGAACATCCTTTCCTGTGGATTCTGGAGCCGAAACCTGAGCGCGAACGGAAGCATTATCAATCCCGCTCCGAAGACCCGCCAGAACCCGATGCTCGATGCAGGAATATCGCATAATCGTGTCAGTATCGCCGCCGACGACGCCATCACCGTGATCACGCACCAGATGAGAATTATCTTTGAGAAGTTCATGGATTATCTAATACGTTTATTTCAATTCAGTGTCAATTCCGCTTTTCGCCGCCTGTCCTCAATGTCCTCATCTTCCAGTTGTCCTCTCTGTCTTCCTTGTCCTCAAGGCGGCTTTCCGGAATCCGGTACGCGCGAGGACAATGAGGACTTTGAGGACATTTAATGCAGGAGAACAAGGAGGACGCGCACAATTAATACTCCCTCATCGGGATTTTTCAATAAGGCATCTGACGGCAAGGACTGTCGAATGTGCAGCTTCGATATCTCGCTGCGCGGAACAAGCTTCTTCACCGGCGGCGTGATTTCTGCATCCGGCGTGAGGTGTTGTTCTTCCCATACGATTCTGTTCTTTCTCGGAGGACCTTCACACAGTATGAATTTAGGCTCTGCCCTCCGTACATTGCCTGAACGGCCAATTCCTTGTGAAGCTCCTTCCCGACTCGCACCACAAACTTGCCCGAATATTCTTTTCCTGCTGTGGCCGGAGGAAGCGGGATCAAGTCATCTTCGTGTATTTTGATCCATTCATCTACCGCTTCGCAGAGCTCCTTGTAGACTTTCGCTTCGTCTTCCCCGTGTATCCCCCCTAGCATCAAGCCGGGGCAAGTCCCCACATAGCACTGGTCCTCGTCCGACCACTCCACAATCTTCAGATATCTGTCTCTTGGTTTCATTTCCTGCTCTCCCCGATGGCTTTCTTCACATCCCTTTCCTGATAATGCTTCGCGTCATCGCCGGGGTTACCGCTGATCGTAATCTTCGCACCGCGCGAATGCTTGAAGTTACGGTGGCTGCCTTTTCCGCCACGATCAACAAAGCCCGCGCGTTCCAGATCCCGAATCAATTCCCGTATTTTCCTTGGCATATCCTAATAGTACCATGATAGTATCATGCTGTCAAGGGCGAGGATGGCAGCTATATGCAAATCTGCCTCAATATGCATCGTAGGGCGTCCGATGAACAATCAATCGATCAACAATGAGAGTAGGAACCCTATCACCAATGGCAACAGGGAAATTCCACTGAATAAAGCTGGGAGAACTAGTCCAGCGACAATTGACGCTATGGCAGTCCAAAGCAGAATCTTTATAAATCGGCTACTCACTTTGGTTGTTCCCATGGTGCGAATATCGCAGAATACATTATGCCGTCTGAGAAAATTATTTGCATTCTCATCTATTCATCCATTTATGCGGAACTCCACCCAGCCATTTCCCCCCCCCATCCAAGTCATCCATTCATCCAAGTTTTCCGTTCAAGCGAACTCCCTTGCGGTTCCTACAGCCTTGTGCCATCTTGCGGTGTGCGACTCGCGTTCATAGGGGCTAATGGACGGATCGAATATTCTGTCTGAGCGCCAGTTCTTCTCTATTTCCTTCCTGTCCTTCCAGTATCCGCATGAGAGGCCTGCGAAATACGCGGCGCCGAGGGCGGTGGTCTCCTGGACCGCGGCCCTGACGACCGGAATCCCGAGGATGTCGGCCTGGAACTGCATCAGGAAGTTGTTTGCGGAGGCGCCGCCGTCCACCTTTAGCGACTTTAACCTGCGGCCGATGTCCTCCTGGACGCATCCGAGGAGGTCGCCGGACTGGAACGCGATGCTTTCGAGGGCGGCCCTGGCTATGTGCTCGGGCCTGGTTCCGGCGGTGATTCCGAGGATGCTGCCGCGGACATCCGGCCACCAGTATGGCGCGCCGAGACCGGAGAAGGCCGGGACGAAGCACACTCCTCCGCAGTCCGGTACGGCTCTTGCCATCCTTTCGGAGTCTCCGGCAGTCTTCATTATCCTCATTGAATCCCTCAGCCATTTCACGACGGCGCCGCCGGTGAAGACGGAACCTTCCAATGCGTATTCCATGCCTGCGCCGACGTCCCACGCGACGGTGGTAAGTATCCTGTTCCCGGAGAAGACCGGCTTTTTCCCGGTATTGACGAGCATGAAGCAGCCGGTCCCGTAGGTGTTCTTGGCTGAATGCGTGGCGAAGCATGCCTGCCCGAAGAGGGCGGCCTGCTGGTCGCCAGCCACTCCGCCGACCGGGATTTCAATTCCGAAGAGCTCCCTGCGGGTCTTCGCGAACAACCCCGATGTCGGCCTGACCTCCGGCAGGATTTTTTCCGGGACTCCGAAGATTTCCAGGAGTTCCAGATCCCAACGTCCGCTATTTATGTTTAAAAGCATTGTCCTGGAGGCGTTTGTGATGTCGGTCAGATGCGCACCGGTCATCTTGAAGAGTATCCATGAGTCGACGGTTCCGAAGCATATCTCGCCGTTCTCGGCCCTGCGCCTTAGCCCTGGAACTTTGTCGAGGAGCCACTTGATCTTCGAGGCCGAGAAGTATGCGTCGATGACAAGGCCCGTCTTGCGCCGGATAAGCTCGCCCTTGCCGTCGGACTCGACCGCCCTGCAGATGTCGGCGGTCCGGCGGCACTGCCAGACGATGGCGTTGTGGACCGGTCTTCCCGTCTTCCTTTCCCAGAGTATTGTCGTCTCCCTTTGGTTCGCGACGCCGATTGATGCGATCTGGCTGGGCTTGACTCCGGCCTTGCGGACGGCCTTGATGGCGGCCGCCTTCTGCGAGTTCCAGATGTCCATGGGATCGTGCTCGACCCAGCCGGGCCTCGGGAAAATCTGCTTGAACTCCAACTGAGCCGAGGAAAGCGTCCTGCCCGCCTTGTCGAAGACGATTGCACGCGAACTGGTCGTGCCCTGGTCGAGCGCCAAGATATATTGCGTCATGCTGAAGCTCCTTGTTTGCAGGACTATGAAAAAAAACTTGACACGAGTGCCGTCAAAATAATTTGGTCTTAAAATATACTCCTTGCCTGTCCAAATGCTTATGCGCCAGGAAATATGAGCTGAAAATCCTTCTGATAATTTAAGTGCGCCGCCCGCTCCGAGAGCGGCCTGGCTTGAAGAATGTCGCACTCGGATCGTGCGACGTACTTGAGGCAGAGTTTCAGAGGAGTGCCGCTCTGGCGGGGAAATCCGCCAGTTCTGTCGGGGTGAAACTTGAAGTAGCGCAGGTATTCCTACCTGCGATGCCGCAGACAGGAATGTCTGCGTTACTTCAGGTGACTTTCAGAGGAGCGGCTCTCTGCCGAGGAAATCCGCCTAAAGGAGTATAATTCATGCGATCATCTAAACTCCTCCTCGATTGTCCGATTCCGCTTTGATTATCCTTGCCGCCGCATATATTATCGCCCATCTCGGATGTCTGCGGCAGCACCATGGGAGGCGAGTCCTTCCTGCTAAGGATGATAAATTCATATTTCATGGCGAAAGATTATGAAGATGCGACAGGTCTTTTCCCTTTCACTGCTGCAGCATGTCTGCGATCTTTACATGAAACATGAAACGAGAGGACTCCCGTGCTGATATACATACCGCCGGCCATGATGGACTGGCTGCTTTTCTTCGTGTTCTTCGCGGTGTTCTATTCCGCTGGGAAGCACGGCCTGGGGACGGCCAAGTGCGCGCTGCTTGGAATTCTTTTCCAAGTGGGCTACATGGTCTTCAGCCTTGCCGTGGGGCATTGGCTGAACAGGCGCAACGCCAAGCCTGTCCTGATCGCCAGCACCGTGCTCTGCGGTGCGGCGTCGGTCCTCGGACTCTGCTCCACAAGCATTACGTGGCTGGCCGCGGCAATGCTCATACTCGGCTCGGGGGCCGCCTTTTTCTTCAACTCCTTTCAGACCTTCATGAGGGGAGAGGCCGCTCCGGGCGAACTTAAATATTCCGTGGCGATGTATACGCTCTCGTGGAGTTCGGGCGCGGCGCTCGGAAACCTGACGGCCGGCTCCCTCTATGATGGCGGTCTCCTGGCGATGAATTCGGCCGTCGCCGTCGTTATGCTTGTCGCGATCGTGCTCTTCGCCCGGCACAGGGAGAAGGATGCGGCGGTGCTTTCCGCGGACGAGCATGTCGAGCAGGGCTCGGCTGCGGCGCGGCCGGTCTGCGCCTCATACGTCGTCGTGGGGTGGATTATAATCTTCACGGCCATGTTCGTGCAGCGTCCGGTCTTCACGTTCCTACCGCCGATTTTCGCCAAGGACGGGGTGAGCGCGTTCGTTTCGAGCCTTCCGCTTTCCGCGCACATGGCGGTACAGGCGCTGGTCGGACTGGGCATGATCAGGTTCCGCGACCTGCTTTACCGGCGGACTCCGTTCTGGATTGTCCATGTTTTGGCGGCCGCCGCATTCATCGGCATATGGCTCTGGCCTTCATATCCGGTCTGCTTCGCGATGCTGATATTCCTCGGCGCCTATGCGGGATTCGCATATTTCAGCGCCGTGTATTATGCGAGCAATTCCGGGAGGAGATCCTTCAACATCGGCCTGAACGAGGCGTTCGTGGGCCTCGGCTCAATAGCGGGCATAGTCGCAGGCGAATGGTGGATGAACGCGAGCAAGTCCGAGGCGGGAATGTATCTGGTGTGTGCGGGATGCCTGATCCTCTCGACCCTGGCACAGCTTGCCTTCGCGACCGCAAGAGCGGGCTCATCCAAGGCATAGCGCATCTTTGTTCTCCTGAAACTCTAGATAGGGGTAGGGAGAGCGCATTGATTTGCGTTCCCCCTCCCTCCGAACCGGAC
>CAZWRV010000038.1:0-54585 GCA_964636325.1 uncultured Victivallaceae bacterium
GCGCTACTTCGAGTTTCTGACCGACAGAACCCCGAGGCGTTTCGCGCTCGGGGAGCGGCACTCTCCTGGAACTTGAACGTCTTAACCGCGATCTTCCTCGCTATCGTCGTATAGGCTCTTGTGTAAATATTCAGTGAAAGGGCGTAGTTCACTGAATATTTACGCTCTTGTCGAGGGAGAGGCACCGGCCTCGGTGCCCGCGGACGGCGGGACCGTCCTCCCTCCAAGAAGTTTCCCATGCTCACCGGCAGATTCTGTCCGCCAGCTCCTCGGCCTTCCTGACTGCGGCCTCCACGGTGCCGGACTTGGCCTCGTCGGCGTTGCATGCCCTGATGAGGTGGCATTCCTTGAAGCCGAACCAGTTGAAGAACTGCTTGTAGCGCGGGAAGACGTCCGCGAAATTTTTCTCGTCGGGATCGCCCTGGGGCAGTATCATGACCGCTGTCTTTCCGGGGGTCAGCCTGGACTTGTAGTCCGGAGTCAGATAGCAGAACGTCCTGTCTATGAACGCCTTGAGCTGGGATGTCACGTCGCCGTAGTAGACCGGGCTTGCCAGTACGACCACGTCGGATCGCTTCACCTCGTCGAGTATCTCGAACGCGGCGTCGCGGATCACGCAGAACTCGCTCTTTCCCTTGCAGGCCATGCACGCCTGGCAGCCGCGGAACGTCAGCTTGTTGAGGGCGTAGCTCCTGACTTCGGCCTTCTTAAGCGCGGCAGTCTTGCAGAAGCTCTCCGCGATCTTGGCGCTGTTGCCGTTCTGCCTCGGACTGCCAAGGACACATGTGATCTTCATCTCTGTTCCTCCTCCTGCTTTAAGTTCGAATTCAGAGAAAGGGCGTAGTTCGCTGAATTCATGCTGCAAAGGTTCGATTTAGAAAACGCTTCGGTGGACGGCGACAATATATATTCGGAAAATATTACGTCATCAGGGTTTGATTTTTTGTTTTGAAAAAGGAAAATATCCTTAAGGGATTCGAAGACATAGATTTTTTGTCTTCCAACCACCGTGCATACAACAGGCGGCATCCAATGAACATACGCGGCATGATAAAATTCTCCCTGATAGACTATCCCGACAGGATAGCCTGCGTAATCTTCGTCGGCGGCTGCAATTTCCGCTGCCCTTTCTGCCACAACCCGCACCTCGTGATAGACCCTGAAAGCCAGCCGCAGATGGACGAGGACGTCTTCATCGACTTCCTTAAGTCGCGGGTGAGAAAGATAGACGCCCTCGTAATCAGCGGCGGCGAGCCGGCACTGCGACCAAACCTCAGCACTTTCCTTAAGAAGGTCAAGGACCTGGGCTTCATGGTCAAGATCGACACCAACGGCAGCCAGCCGGACATCATCATCTCAAACCACAGCGAGGGGCTGATCGACATGCTCAGCATAGACTACAAGGCGCCAGCAGCCATGTATCCAAGGCTGACCGGAAGGGCCGACCCCGAAATCCCGGGTAACGTCGCGCGCACCATCAGGTATGCTGTCGAAAAGGGGATATCCCTCGACGTGCGCACCACCGTCCACAGGAATCTTCTGTCATCTGAGGATCTCGGCGTCATGCGCGATGAGCTCAACTCCATGGGCGTATCGCGGTGGACGCTGCAGCAGTTCAATCCGGCGGAGTCGCTCCAAGAAGATCTCAAGGAGATTCCAACCTTCTCCGACGAGGAACTCTGCGACATCGCCCGCAGCCTCGGCAACCATACCCGCGTCAGGGGGCTCGTAAAGAACTATTCCTTCGACTGAATTCAGGAAAAGGGCGTAGTTTGCTTAATTCATACCTAACGCCTTCCCCGGAGATCGGCGCCGGAAATCTGAAAATTAAATTTCCCGCATACTTGAAATCGGACAATATTCTTGCTATAGTGTAAAACGCTCTTTGAAATATTGGAATCCGCCAAGCTCTTCAATTTCTCGTCTCCATGCTCATTTAGCGGCAGAATGTCAAATTTCGGCCTAAAGGAGCATAAGCATTTCGGCGTTCCACGCATTCCGGACTCCGGATTTTCGTGCTTCTTAAACGGGCATGAAGCGGAATGCCACAACGGGGGCGTCCCGGTTTCGACTGGATTGCCAGAGCTCCGGCTGCATGCCGAGGATGATCGTTGGCCTCGTTAATCATCGGTCACACATTTATCTGCGAACGAAGAATTCGCTCTCGCCGCTTAGTCCGGCGACGTCTTTACCCTGACGGGCACTAAGGGATAAAGGCGAAGGCAGTGTCCTGGCATCTGAACTTCATCCTGGTGTTCCGATGCGAAGAACCATACTGGGAGCAGTCTGAAGGCAGCCTGTCCGCCGGCCCTGCTGTAGGACGATAAACACCAAAGACGGAACAAGCCTGTAGATGCCGTTGCAATGCCAGCCCAGGACGGGGGTTCGACTCCCCCCGCCTCCACCATCCTTTTGTATCTGGCTCAGAATGAAAATCTTGTGATTTTCAGGGCCAGCCCCAAAGCCGCCTTTCCCCGATTTTGTTACACATTTTGTTACACATTCCGGTGTGACCGCTGGTGCTGACAGCAATCGGGGAAGAGCGATGAAACTGAAAATCAGGCACCTTTACCGGCGCAACCTCACGTATTTTTTCCGCATCAGGATGCCATCCGACCTCATAAGGCATTTCGGACGTGCCGAAATACACAGGACTCTCGGTACAGACGAATTGGACATCGCCGAAAGCAAGTGTAATTTACTACTTGAGAAGTTTGAAAAACTGTTTTACACCATACGGATGGAAATAAGCAAGAAAAAGCTCTCGGATGCTGAAATAAGGGCTCTCGTCTCAAAAGAGCTAAAGCAACTGCTCGACAGCTACGAGGACTTTCTAGCCACCAAGGGGGAAATTTCCTCCGAGTCGCTCGCCAAAGCCATAAACAAGATCGAAATAGGAATCGACTTTCTCAAGGATGCTCTTGCCCACAACAAGCTGGATTTTGTATTCTCCAAGGAGACCGCAAAGGAACTGCTGAAGTTCCACGACTATACTGAGGCGGACTTGTCAAAGACCGCCCGTGAAATATTGAAAATGCGGATAAGGGAGTTCCAGACAAAGCTCGAAAGGCTCAAGGGGAACTATGACAACCCCTATGACATCGAGGACAACCTGTTCAAGAAGGAAGTGATTGTTTCCGTTGCTGCACCGGAGACTATCAGGACTTCCGATTCCGCCTTCTGCTCAAAAAGTTTGAAGCAATCGTCCACGCCAAACGCGGATGCCTGGCCGGCAAGTTCACTGTTTTCATTGAATAAAGCCATCAGGTTCAGGTGCCGCATCCCGGTCATTTCCGCAAGCTGTTCCGCCCATTCATGCCTTCCCAGCCTGTCATGGGTGAAGACAAAGCAGGCACGCCCCCTGGGGCGTCTTCCAAGTTCGTTCACCAGCATTCCCATATCTGTCAGATTGCTCATAGAAGCAGCCCTTCATCGTCTTTATTGTCCTGCACGGACGGCATTGGATTAAGCCCGGTGTAGAAGGCATTCAAGTTATTTTCAGGCTCGGTGCCATCCTTGATGCGTATCTGGTCGAGTCCGTGGCGGGTTTCAAGGCGGAGCAGGTTTTGCTCGTGGAGCATTTCAAGATGGCTGCGGAACGCTGCGCCGTCAATTCCGTACAGGATTCCCGGACTGCCCTTGGAGGAAACAAGCTCCTCGACCTGGATAAGCGTGATGGATTTTGAGCTCATAAATTTGCATATCATTGCTGTCAGAATCAAAGGATTGATTTCCACGTGTCGGCGTTTTTGGATTTGGCCGGAAGAATTTTCTGCCAGCAGGTCAAGCTTCCTGAACCTGTTCTTCAGATAAGCCTCGATTGTAAAGCGCACTTCCTTAGAAAGATGGTCTTCTATGGATGCCTGCGTGTAAAGCCCTTCGTATTTCTGTTTGAAGAATCTCATCCATCCCTGATAGTCGGCTGGAGGATTCTCGACAAGAAGCTCGTTAAAGACATCATACCAGACAAGATTGAAGAAATTCCCGGCCGCAAGGAAATGGCAGTATTCAAGAGTTCCGATATTCTCGAAAAATATGTCATGTTTTACGACAAGCTTCCCAAAGGGCGTCAGGACTAATGACTTTTCATTGAACAATCCCATCGCTCTTGCAATGGCGACACGGTTTCTGAGCTGCCTGTATGGAAGGCCGGTGTCCTCTTCGAGGCAGAGAATCAACCGCCGTTGTTATAATGGATGAGAAAATTCACTTCGGCATCAAGGAAATTGATGATATAAGCATGAAACCGCTGCCCGAATGGAGGAAGAACGATACCAGCAGAATGATGAGCGACTATATTCACACCCCGTCGGGTAGGCTGAAGCTTAAAATTATTGAATACACTTGGGGCCGTGAAGGGTTACGAAAGACTTGGACTGACGGCAAATGCCAGAGGATTGAAAACATCCTAAATGAATTCATTGATGGAATGATTGTAATTGCCGGTAAACTCCGCGAAAGAATGCTTGAGCACCAAGCGAGGGAAAAAAAGGAGGAAGAGGAAAAGCGTATAAGGGAGGCGGCAATCAAAAGATACGAGGTGGAGGAGGCCAAGGTAGAAAAACTGATGTCCGACATGACGAAATGGAACAGGAGCAAGCAGCTCAGGGCTTATATAAGGGCTGTCAAGAAGAAGCGCATAATGACTCCTGCATGGATTAAATGGGCTTACGAGCAGGCGGACCGCCTCGACCCGCTGAAGGAGAGCCCGCCGTCAATCCTGGACAAGCCGAAACCAAGCCCATACTGGTAAAAAATCTGACATTTGTCTAATTATATCTGCTTATTATACAGGCAGTTGCTATTTATCATTCGCAATTCGCGAATCGCGAATGTATGTTACCGCAAACAAAATTAGAGAAAGCCGGATTATGAAGCCCCAGGACATATTGGTTTTGCTTAAGATATGCGTCATGCCTGAAGACAAATGGAGCATATTCGACCTAGCGGAATCCATTTATATGAGCGCATCAGAAGTTCATGCTGCAATCAACAGGCTTGAAGCGTCTGACCTTCTTTTTTCAAGAAAGCCCAAATTCTCTTCCGTGGAGGAGTTTGTGGTTCATGGATTGAAATATGTCTATCCTCCGGTGGTCGGAAAGGTATGCAGGGGGATTCCAACCGCTCATTCAGCCCCTCCTCTCTCAAAACTTGTCATATCTGATAAGACCGACATGCTTGTCTGGCCTTGTGAATTTGGCACTGAAAGAGGCCAAAGCCTAAAGCCCCTGTATGTTTCCGTCCCCTCAGCGGTAAAAAAAGACGCTAAGCTTCATGAACTCCTTGCGCTCGTTGACGCTATCAGGGCTGGACGTGCAAGGGAAAAGGAAATCGCCATAAGTGAATTGAAGAAATATCTGAGGTTTGAAACCAAATGAACATCGGCTCAAAAAATATCGTAATGGTTCAGACAATCGCAAAGGGACTTGGAAGTCTCCTGGACGAACTTGTCTTTGTCGGGGGAGCAATCACCTCACTTTATATTAAAGATGAGACCGTGAGGACAGTCAGGCCTACTGATGATGTTGACTGTGTAATACAGATTGCCAGAAGGAGCGAATATACAGCTCTTGAGGAGAAGTTAAGGAAGCTGGGATTCAAGCACTTCATCGGGAACAATGCCCCGATATGCAGATGGACTTACAGCGGGGTCATGGTGGATATCATGCCAAACGACCCGAACATCCTTGGTTTTGCCAACAAATGGTATGATGAAGGCCTGAAAAATACAGTTCAGATAAGTCTTCCGGACGGACAGAAGATATTCATTCTCGCACTGCCGTTGTTTGTCGCCACAAAAATTGAGGCGTTCTATGGGAGGAAGGAACGCGATTTCAGGATAAGCCATGACATCGAAGACATTATCACCGTCCTTGACGGGCAAATGGACTTCAGGGCGTTCAATGAGGCCCCTCTCTCGGTCAAGGCATATCTCAAGGCGCAGTTCAAGGAATTCCTTGCGGACAGGGTATTCATTGAAAGCGTTTCGAGCCATATTGAATTCGGGCATGAGAACAAGGCAAGAGTCCAAAGGATAATTGACTTTCTGGAAACTTATGCCAACAGTAACGACAGTTAAAAAAATTGTTACACAGCTTGTTACACATTGGGGTGTTTTCCGACAAAATCGAGGCTGATTTTGAGGCTAAAGGGTTCAACTCCCCCCGCCTCCACCAGCCTCCTTTTGGAGCGGAGCGCAAGACGAAGACTGCCACGGCGAAGCTCCGATTCTGGTATGAATTCAGCGAAAGGGCGTAGTTCGCTGAATATTTACCGATTCTGCGAGGGGCGAAGACGGGCCGAACGCTCCAAGCTAAGACTCGGCACGCCATATGGAGTCGAACGCGAGGAATAATTTATGTGTCTCAGAGCCGCACTTTACGTTTTTGTCGCGCTGGCCCTGTTCTCCGCCATGCTGCTCAAGGCCGCCGAAGCCAAGCCGGAGCCGGCCGCCGCCCCTGTCTACTTCACGGTCGCCGCGCCCGTTATCGACGGCAAGCTGGACGATCAGTGCTGGAAGGAGGCCAAGTCTTTCCGCTCCGACTACATCAACAACAAACAGGGGGTCCTGACCGAAGATCCGCACTTGTCCGTGCGTCTTGCCTACGACGAGCATTACCTCTACATCGGCTACGAGATTTGGGACAAAGACTTGGAAGCTGCCGGAACCGGCCAGTTGCAGGGCCCCAAGGGCAACCAGCGCGAATGCATCCAATACACGCGCAACGAACTGGCCACCGATCTTGTGGAGTTCTTCGTCACATTTGAGGATCCGCAGTATTTCTGGGAGCTTCATCACAACGCCAACAACCAGTTCACCGATGTGTGGGTATCGGTTGTCGACCCAAAGTCCCCGATCTGCGGCCGGTCGGTCCTGTGCCGCTGGGGGATTGTCTTCTGCCACGAAGAATATATACAGGATGAGGGGGATTACACCGTTGCCATGGCTGTCCAGCTCAAGCCGAAGGCCGACGGCGCGCCCTCCACTGTAAACAATCCGGCCGACGTCGACGCCGGCTACACGGCGGAACTGCGCCTGCCGCTGGGCTCGATCGGCGCACCATTGAATCGCTGCACAACCCCCAAGCCCGGCGAAGATCCCAAGACCTTCAAGCCCAAATGGATCATGGACGGGCAGACGATGCGCCTCCTCGTTGTCCTGCTCATGGACGGGGAACTGAAGTATCTGCATTCCAGCCCGACGCGCAAGGGGGACTGGTTCCACAAGACCGTTGAGGAATATCCCGTCTACGTCTTTACCCGCGAGCCGAAGCCATGACGCCAGCTTAGAATACGTCGAATACCTCGGGCCGGGGCGGATATTTGAAACGCCATCCGCCTCATGCCATCCATGTTTTCAACTCAGCCACTCAGCAACTCCTTCTTATCACTTCTTCTTCCGTGCCTCGTCCCACGGATAGTTTGCGCACGCCGTGCGCAAGTTGAGCGGCAGCGAAATCCCGAGCGCAAAGCGGCTCGGGAAAACAGTTATCGCAGCCCTCGCATGCGCCGAATATTGCTCTTTGCGCGCGGCGCGCGCAAGCTACTTCTTCCCCTTCGCCGCATCCCACGCCTTCCAGAACTCGGCGGCGGAACGGGTTTTGTTCCAATTATTGTCCAAAAACTGCAGATTAGGCAGATTACGGAGGAATTCAATGTCCTTGCAGTGATCAGGAATCATAAGATATTTCAACTGCTTACATTCAGCCAATGGGGTAAGGTCTTTGAGATTCTTGCATCCGCAAAGATTTAGGCGCACTAAAGGCATACCTTTAAGCACACTGATGTCGGAGACAGTAGTAGAGGACAAATTGAGTTCCACAAGGGGCATTCCTTTGAGCAGGCTAATATCGGAAACATTTACTCCTTGTAAAACAAGAACCGTCAACGGCATACCCTCTAAAACGCTTATGTCAGAAATCTGAGGGCTTTCTAAATGCAGAGATGTGAGTGGCATACCTTTTAGAGGACTGATGTCAGAGACTTGAACACCCGTTAAATTAAGCTTGGTTAACGGCATACCCCTCAGTGCGCCGATGTCAGTAACCCTTGTCCCTGGCAGAACAAGCTCAATCAGCGGCATACCTTTGAGCGGCGAGATATCGGATACTTGCGAGGACGATAACATCAAACATTTTAAAGGCAGCCCATTTAAGGGAGAAATATCTTTTAACTCATGATTGCTGCCTAGTTGGAGATTCCAACCTGCATCCTCTTTCCTATAATAAACTTTCCACTCCTTCTGCTGCGGGTTTTTCTTCTTGAGTTCCTCGATTGCGGCCTTGATCATTTTTTCGGCGGTGGCGTCGTCGACGGCGGGGGCGGTGTTTGTGGAAGGTTGAGCCGTGCTCAACCGTTCTTGCGGCTCAGCTTGGCTTAACCCTCCAGGTGTGCCATCGTCCTTCCATTCCTTTGCGACTTCGTCGAAGTATACGGCGATTATTTCGGGAGTCAGTTTCTTGCCTTCAAGCTTTTTCCGGCAAGAGTCGAGAAGGGGCTTTGTATCTGGGTATGTGGAAAGGAAGAATGAAATACTGTCCGCATAAGTTTTCTGTAAATCCCCATCTTTTCCCTGTATGGACCAAGCCTCAAGCACGGCCATGTGGACGGGCCAGCTTTTCTGGAGGTATTTTTCTTTCCAAACCATATGCCAGAAGGGGCTGTTTGAATTACCTTCCCTTAAGCCGGCATTAAGACAAAAGAGATATATATTGTTCCCAAAACCGTAAATGACGAGTTTTTCTGGCTCAACCCTCCGAAACGCCTCGGCAAATCTGTTAAAAGATGTTATGGTGTCGCCGCTCAACCCATAACAGGCGGCATTTTCAAAGTCAGTCCAGCCGCTAGACTTCCTTAGGCTGGAATAGTTCTTATCTATTTGGACAACATCATCCCATTTCCCTTCTAGCAGCAGGCATCTGCATACCCCCCGGAAGCCAAAGTAGTAATCCGGCCATAATTCCAACATCCTACGGCTTGCCGCCTCGCACTCAGGCAAAGATTCTTGGCTGGTATCAGCAAATGGATTGAGTTTGCAATCCTCCGTGACAATCTTCGTCTGTTCAGCCGCGCTAGCCGCCTTAGGCCACCACTTCTTGTCTTTCCATTTGACGGGGTCAAGAGGAACGGAGGTGGCGGGTGTTTTGACCTGGTTTACCTGAGTGGCCGGATTGGCAGGCGTGACTAGTGTAGATGGCGTAGACTGCGGTGGGGGCGACGCAACTGCGGGAGATGAGGCCGCGGGCTTTGTTGCCGTGGCCGGTGTGGACGGCGGCTCAGCCTGGCTTCGCCCTCCGGAAGGCGGGGCATCAATTTTGGAGGGTTGAGCCGAGCTCAACCGCTTTTTGTCGGAAGAAAGCGGCTCGGCTTGGCCTCGCCCTCCAGAAGACTGCGACGAGGGCATCGCGTCTACTTTTGCCGGTTTTCTGTCGTTGCTCACCTTGTTTAGGATTATGAGGCCGCAGACGATGAGGACGGCGAACGTGGCGCAGACGCCGGTGAGGACGTATGAGAGGTAGCTGCTATCGTCTTTTTTGGCTTCCGGTTCATGTCTGGCCTGGGGCTGTGGTCGCTGGGCCTGCTTGGAGACGAGTGCGGCCTTTGCGAGGGGTTTCTTGGGCTTGTGTATGTCTTCGAGGACTTTCTTGCGGCTGATCTGCTGGCTGGGCGTCTCCTGCATGACCGCGGACTTTCCGGCGGATGGGCGGCGGGTGGCGGGCATCTTCCCCGCCGTCACCAGGTCGATGTCCGATATGACGTCCTCCCAGGACGCCTGCCGGTCGGCCGGCATCTTGGCCATCATTATTTCGAGTAGGACCGAGCATCCGTCGGAGACCTCCGGGTTGATCCCCTGCGGCGGTGGGAACGGTTCGGACATGTGCTTCATCAGGATCGCCATGGCGGTGGGCGCGTCGTAGGGGACGACACCCGTGACGAGCTGGTAGAGCGTGGCGCCGAGCGAATAGATGTCGGCGCGGCAGTCTATTTCGGAAGAGGCGTTCGCCTGCTCTGGGCTCATGTAGTGCGGCGTGCCGACGATCATACCGGTCATGGTGATGCCCTTGTCCTCGGACAAGCTCTTCGAGATGCCCATGTCCATGAGCTTCGGGATCTTGTCGGAGTCGAGCATTATGTTAGAGGGCTTGATGTCGCGGTGCAGTATCTTGAACTTGCCCCAGGCGTAGCGGAGGGCGTCGGCGACGCCCCGGGCGATCCGCAGCGCCTCCTTCTCCGGGATGCGCTTGTCGATCTTGAGGAGGTCGTCGAGGAGCGCGCCGTCCACGTAGGACATGGCCAGGAAGTAGATGTTCCCCTCGCAGCCTGCGTAGTGCGCGACGACTATGTTCTGGTGCTCGAGCTTGGCGGCGGTCTTGACCTCCTTCATGAAGCGGTCGACGAAATCCTTGTTGGAGGTGAGCGCCGGGGAGAGGATCTTCAGCGCGACCTTGCGGTCCATGGCCGTCTGGTTGGCCAGCCAGACCTCGCCCATGCCGCCCGCGCCGAGCCGGCGGACGATCTCGTAGCCGGCGATCTTCATCCCGGGGCTGATGCCGGGCATGGGGATCATGACGGTGCAGTCGCAGTTCGGACACTGGACAACGGCGCCGGCCAGGCCTATGTCGGCCTCTATCTCGGCCTCGCACTTTGAGCAGGTGAACGTTATGCCCGCCATAAGCCTCCGGAATTAACCACAAAAGGCACAAGATGCACTAAAGTTATATAATATAGTCAAAGTGCTTACATTCAATGTGTTTGGAGGGATTATTTGGAGGTAGTTGGGTAATGCGTCAGTCTTTTCCGGGAAAACCATAGCCAATTTCAAAACTACGGACACGACAAGCGCCTCCCTCCATTTTAATCCGTCGAGGCGGATGGAGGGTCATGCTTGCGTGCCATGCCGTAGCTTCTTTGCGAAGGCAGGTCATGACCTCTTCCGGAGTTTTGCAATTTGATCGATTAGTATTGCGACTCCCGACTTCCGACCCGCGATCCACAAAATCGCATTTCGCCATTAAGAGCCCGCCTACAGATCCGCAAGCTGGCGGATCTTGGCCTCCCAGTAGACTGCGTCGGCGCGGCGCCTGAGGTCCGCCGCCTTGCGGAGCACGGACATGGCGGTCATGGCGTCTGCGTTCTTTTCCGGTATTGAACCGGACTCCTTGCGAACCTTTTCTAGTTCGTCGCCTGGCAGCGAAGCTCCGGCGTCCTTGAGTTTTGCGACTTCATCTTCGGCGCGGCGCATAGCCGCCTTGAACGCTTCTATCTGCTCCTGCACCATTGAGTCGGCATTCAAAATCCTGATCTCTCCGGAGGGTGAGCAGACGACGACATCGCTGCCGGCCAGCAGGCTCCACGGCGGGGCCGCAGCTTTGGAAACTATTGCCGCAACATCATCCAGCTTAAGCACTCCCTCCCTGGCAAAGTAGATATATCCGAAATTCTGCGGGGAGGTATAACTGCCTCCGGGAGACCATGTCGCGCCCTGGAACTTTCCGGAGGAGAAGGCGTACCGCATATGGCAGAAGCGCCAGACGTCGCCCGGGTTGGCCTTGCGCTCCAGGTCCGACCACGGGAAGAAGGCTTCGATGATCCAGGCGTCAGGTCTTTTCCCGACGGCGACACGCCATTCGTAGCCGTCCCAGTTCGCGAGCGTATTTGCGGCGTCGAGCCGCTTCAGATCCGCCTGCGCGCCTATCGAGTTGACCATGAACTTTACGAATCCGACTGAGCTGCCCGTCGGATCGAAGTAGATTTCAGCGCAGTCGTCCATCCAGAGATCCTGGTCGTCCCTGGTGTCGTGCTTCGCCACAAGCTTGTCGAGGTTCCGCTCGAAGTTGATGATGCCAAGATAGACCCCCTTGTCATCATAGAGCATGCGGAACTCTGTCCTTGTCGGCGCCGGCCCGGGGCTGACCTTGAAATATTCGTAGTAGTCGGCTGCGCGGTTGGCCGTCTCCCAGACGGGATCGTCCATCTTCCCGTTCATGGACGGAGGCCTGGCCGCCTTTTTCACCTCGTAGAACGCGATGACGCGCATTTCCTCAGCCCTCGCCGCGGCAATGCATATCCCCAGCAGGGCCGCGCCTACAATCATGCTCCGCATAAGCATGGCAAATCCTTTCTGCATCTTTCATATATATTGAGTTGATTGCTCAGTAGTGTCCCGATGTTCAATAATAATATATCTATAATTAGCTTATAATCAATATGATAAGTTCCATAATGCAATTAAGCGATTTGAAATGGCCCATATTTTGCAGCATATCGAGCCTTGGTAAAATCTCAACCAAGGAGATCGGTGATGGACAAGGGCAAGATTGTGTTTTCCCAGCTGATGGAGTGTCTTCCGCACTACGAGTTTCAGAAATGCGTGGAGAAATACAAGGGGGAATACAAGGTCAATAATTTTTCCTGCACGGATCAGTTTCTGAGCATGGCGTTCGCACAGTTGACTTACCGGGATAGCCTGAGGGACACCGTCACCAGCCTGGAGTCCGTTGGCAAAAGGCTCTATCACATGGGGATACGCACCAAGCCTACACGGAACAACCTCGCCCATGCGAACGCCGTGAGGGACCGGAGGATATTCCAGGAGTTCGCGCTCATTCTGGTGGAGAGGGCGATTCGGTTGTCTGGGGATCTTCCCCTCGATTCCGATATCGACTTGAGAGAGGCCGTCTACGCGCTTGTTGTCATTCTCAAGCGGCAATTGAGGCTGCCCCAGAGCCCTTGCACGATTCTCCAGGTGCTGAGCATTGTCATATTCGAGAAAGATGTTATCGCCCATATACTTACAAATAATGATTTAAAATCTCCTGATAGTGATACTTGTAAACTGTTGACGCTGTTTGATTAATGTTGGGACAGGCCTGAGCGCAGGTATTCCTACCTGCGGAATCGCAGACAGGAATGTATGCGCCACTTAAAGGCAAGTTTCAGAGGAACTGCAAGCCGTGCAAACATCTTGGACAAGATTGCTTCGGCACGTATTGTTCAGTATTTTCTGACTGCTACGAACTTCGCCGTCCTCGGAGCGATGTTATTGACGGCGAGCGTTTTCTTTTCGTAGTCCAGCACCGATTTCTGGCCTTGCGGCAGATCGGGGAAGTCCCTCACCCGAACGAATTCCAGCGTCGGCAATTTCTGTCTGAGACCGAGCTTGTCAAGGTCGAGGGCGATCACGGCGTTCTTCCCGATCTTCTCGTCTTTGTTGACGACGGCGAGGAGGACGCGGTCGTTCCGCTGCCACATTGAGATATCAATGTCTTTGTCTTGGCAGACAGCGTCTGGAGTCTTTCCCGGCTCGAGGAACTGTGTTCCGAGTTCGGCGAAGCCGTTGTCGCAGAGTTCGTCTACGAGGTTCGGGACAGCCTGAGCGTCGATCTTTTTCTGGATGTCCTCGATCTGGCCTGCCAGTGCGTCGCCGGCCGATTTTTCAGTATGTCTTATTCCGAACAGGCGGCCGGTGTGCGGGAGGATGCCGGTGATTGAGATGTTTCCGCTGACGGCGTCGAGTGTCGGCACCGCTTCGCCCGGAGCGCTGAGCAGGCGGACTGCCAGTGTCCCGTCATGGCGTGCGAGGCCGAGCTTAGCAAGGTCAAGTTTTATGACGGCGTCCTTCTCCTGCTTCCCGTTGTAGTTGAAGGCTTGGACCAGGACGCGTCCGTCCTGTTTCCACATTGAGATGAGGATTTCCTTGTCGGCGCAGGTTACGAACGGATTCCTCCAGAACGGCACGAACTGGACTGATTCGTCGAGGATTCCCCATTCGATGGCCGACTGGGGGCCGCTGTAGTTTGTCATCCCGCACCAGGAGTCGAACATACGGACGTAGTCGCTCTTCCCGCGGCGGACCATGTTGCCCTTTTCGCCGGTGACCTCGATGTGGTCCATCCATGAGATCGGCAGCCCCCAGTTTGCCGGCGTTGCCAGCGCGCGCATGTGCTCTATTGGATAGCCGTCCACCCAGTCGCAGGCCGAGAGATCCGTGAGCTTGTGGAACTCCCCGTCTAGGATGGCGTCAATCCACGGCATCATGACCAGCAAGTAAGCGTTTGTCGCGTGCGATACCTGGCAACCGGGCGCGAGGCCGTGGTCGGTGTAGAGCGAATACATCCTTTGCATGTGCCTGCGCGTGTTGAAGCCGGGATATGCTATCTGGGTCTTGCCGTTCGGCAGCACATACGCCATCTCGTTGGTGAGGCTCCAGGTCGGCGAAGGGAAGGAAATGTCCCAGTAGTTTGCGCGGAGCCCTCCTTCGGTTATGGCGCGGTTGAGGAGATAAGTGTAGTAGTCGCTGATGGGCTTTGTGTAGCCCTCATGGTCTCCGAGTTCAGGTGCGAGATAGCTCACGACCTCCTTGTCGGCGGACTTGCAGCCGTATCCGTACAACGCCAGTGACGTGTGCGAAAATACTCCGTTGCGGGCACCGGCGGGGTTGTTCCAGCGATCCTTCAGCTTCTGATCGGAAAGGGACTTGTATTTCGCCCACATGCCCGGCCAGTCGGCGGGATCGTCGGATGGGGGAGTTAGAAGAGACCATCCGTCGAAATATCTCCCGCTGCTGTCCGGTCTTACAGTCATTTTCCAGTCGAGGCGGACCTTGTCGCCCTTCGCCAGCGTGTATTCGCCGCAGTCGCCGCCGCCGCAGAATGTGCTGTCCGCAGAATACATGACATAGCGCCAGTTTTTGGGGAAGGGCTTGAACGGGGTTGCGCTAAGGCCGAAAGTGAATGTGCGTTCCCCCTCGACGCTGACGGTCTTTCCGATGATGTTGTTGCGGAGGATTGCCTGTCCTCCATCGCGGACGACCTCATGCGCGGTCACATCGTCCTCGGGGAACCAGCCACGGTCGGAGTCGCCCCACCACATCAGGCCGCGCCGTTCCGAACCGAGCCAGACGAGAGGCATGAACGAGCCCTTGGCCGTAAGCGATCCGGCACGCCCCATCCCGAGGCTGCTCCAAAGCCTGCCCTGCTTGCCGGTGGGGAGGACAGCCGTTGTCCTGTGTGAAAAATTCCCGCCAGGCCCGATGCATGTGAGGCATTCGGCCTGTTCTGTAGCGACCGGGATCTCGATCCTGAGCGCGTCAACTTTGGCCGCCTTGCCGTCGGACGGCGCGTATGTGATGGAGAACTGCGCCCAGCCGTCCTGCTCGATCCAGCCTTTCGCCTTGAACGAAAGCCCTGCGCCCTGCGCGTCGCCTTCGAAAGAGACGCGCCACGGCTGCGTTTCAGTGATCTTCGGCTGTCCGTAAATGTCGATCTCCTCTTCCTTCCCGTTTACGACGGCTACGATCCGGATCGGACCAGCCAGAACTTCTTCCTTCTGCGAAACCACGCTCTCGAAGAGGCCCAGCTTGCCGAGCCTGTAGCTGCGGCCAAGCAGAGACACCGTAGCGCCCTTAAGCTCGAGCGGAGTGAACGGCGGGATGACGCGTTCAGTATTTCCAAGCTTGTTGTCCCACCAGGAAGCGAAGGCTTTAGGTTCGTCCAGTTTTTTGAAAGGACGGATGACCGGGCCAAGAACCTTGCCGTCCTTCAAGGTGATCGTGCCCGAGACTTCATACTCGCCTTCAGCCAGAGGCGGCAGCTTGACCATGTCGCGGAAGAAGTAGAGTTGGCTCTTGTCGATCGTCTTGGCGAATATCGGCTGCGCATCGCCCTTCTTCGTGACCGAGTAGTCCATCTTCAGCGCGTCCTCTGGCTTGTCGAGATAGTAGGAGTCGCCGCTCACCGTTATGATCGAACGGATGGGATTTGCGCCGACATCGAAGGGAAAGGCGTCTGTCGGCGGCGGAATCTTGACCATGTACTCCGGGACGTTCAGCCGGAACGGCGCATAGTATTTGAATATCTCCTTGTCGCCCATCTTCACGAGATATTCCATGGCGCAGAGGTTCTTTCCGGGATCGCGCGGGAATTTCTCGTTGATCTTGAATTCAGCCGCCTTTCCGGCCTCGACCTCCAGATCAGCCTCCTTTTTGAGGAGCTCGACCTCGGACGTGACATTCTTGTCCCCTTCCTTCTTGGTCTGGAACTCGGCGTAGCGGGCGAATATCTTGAGAGCGGTTGGATGCGCCGCAGGATTGTAGACCTTGAATGTCACCGCGGCCTGTCCGTAGCAGACGTTCGGCAGATCCTCCATTGTCACCTGGACTGCCGGGACATCCTCCGCAAGCGTCATCCTGCAATAGCCGGACGGATCGAAGTAGCCGCTGTAGCAGGGTATGCGTGCCTGTATCCAACCTGGAAGCTGGTCGAATCCAAGCATCATCTTCCATAAATCGCCCGCTTGATGCGGGCCTGTCAGTTCGAAATCCTTCCATGACGCAGAGAATTCGCATTCGAGCCAGGCCCCGCCGTTCGGAGCCGACCCGTACGGCAGCTGCCGCGCCGCGGACTTGAACTTTGGCTCCCAGTTGCGGAAGAGCTGGCCGACCGACACGCGGACGGCGTCCCCCGAAAATCCAAGCATGTTCGTTATCCACTTGTAGGAACTTGTCGTGGAAGTGCTGGTGGGCACGTTCTTTCCCAGCGGCTGCCAGTGCAGCTCCATCCCGTCGTCGCCGCAGTTCGGCGCACCGGTCTCGCGGCCGCTGCAATGCGGTTTTCCGCGGCCCGGCATCATCCAGGCCCTGCAGGCCATGTAGATGTTTTCCTTGTCCCAGGCGAGGAAGAATGTCGTAGGGCGAGGAATCAACTCGTTGCTGCCCTGCTCCGTAACACCGCTGACGGCCATCGCGCCTTTCCATTCCTCGGGATCAATCGTTCCGTCTATGACCGGCGGATTGGCGATCCTCGGAATCTGGAATGTGGGAGTGTGGTCGGGAGCCGCATCTCCACCCCAGGCAGAGAGGAAACTGGCGCATAGTATTGCGGCGATGAGCGCTGACAAACAGGCTTTCTTCATTGGCTCTGCTCCTTAATATATGTCCTTAATTGCTGTTGACGCAGATACTTTATCCTCCAACATGCCTTTGTCAAGCTAATGTTATATACATTATGTAAATAATTAAATTTATCTGCCAGGCAATTTCTTATCTCGCCTAATATCGTCCGTATTATGCCGGAAGGCTAAGGCGGAATTTTATCTGATTCGAACTGAAAATGAAGAAGATGTGGAATATAATGCTCAATAAGAGCTGAATTTGCCGACGGTCATGCAGATGCGGCTAAGGAAAGTGTGCAATACTTCAATTTTTCTTTAATTTTTCTATTGACATGGCTATATTGCAGAATAATGTATATACATATGCAAAATAAAATGTGATATTCCGGTTAGCTTTCGGGGGTATTGAAATGGGCATAGCGATTTATCCGGAAGCGTGTAAAATTTTTCCGCGGCGGAAAAATTTTACATTGATCGAGCTGTTGGTCGTCATCGCCATCATCGCGATACTTGGGGCGATGCTCCTGCCGGCGCTAAAGAATGCGAAATATATAACCAAAATAATATTGTGCACCAACGGCCAAAGGCAGCTTGGATTTGCCATTGCAGCATATTCGGCGGACAACAACGACTATCCCCCATACTTCCCATCAGATCTGACTAGCGGCCCTTACTATCCTGTTGATATTTCCGGATGGCAGACGCCTAACCAAGTCCCCGTAGGCTTGGGGCTTCTTCAAACATGCAACTACCTGTCGGGAGGACAAGCGTCGCTTGGTTGTCCAACTATGGAAAGTAAAAGCAATCCTGGTTGGAAAGTAGCCTATTCGTACGGGGCGGTAGCGTCGAATGGTTACATAGTATGCTGTCTCCAACCGCCGATCCCAATGCGCAAGTATCCCTACGACAAGTCGCGCCGCGGGAAAAGTGCTTTTGTTGTGATGGCCGCCTGCCCTTATGGATGGAAATATGGAACCATGGAAGCGCATTGCCATGATTATCTGGGAAGCAATCTGCTTTTTTACGACGGAAGCATCAAGTTTTGGAGGGCTAGCAGCTCCGGAGCTTATAACAGTTTATATTATCAAGTTCCAGGATTTTGGACTCTTCATACAAGCTGGAACGCCGGGCCTTATCCTGGGTGGGCGCATCTTTTCTACCGTAGCGACCAGCCGATATATCCGCCAAACTGCGATAACACATATTAATTGATGAAGATGAATAAATTAGCAATTCAATCCTAATAGCTGCAGTTGGCCAAATTCGCCATAGCAGCCAGACAGCAAGACGCAGATTGTGGCAACCACTGCAAGTTGCGGCTACGAAGTATATAGGACAGGGGGCGATCTATGAGCACTCCTTCATCTGAACCGGAATCAATGCTGAAAAGCGAAACCCATAGCAAAGACCATATGTCCGGTTTGGTCTATGAGGCAAAACCGAATCCTTGCGGAGCAAGGAAAGGCTTTACTTTAATAGAACTTCTTGTCGTCATCGCCATCATCGCGATACTTGCGGCGATGCTCCTGCCGGCGCTGGCGAACGCAAGGAGGAGCACCAAGAAGACCTTGTGCATCAGCAACATGAAGCAGATCGGGAACGGGATGTTCAACTATGCAGGCGACTACGACAACGGCCTGCCTCTGCGGACGGGCTCCCTCAGCTCCTCTTTCGGAGCGGGAGGAACCGACTGGGCCTTGAACAACGTTGCGAACGGCAACTGCATGCCTATCGGTCTCGGCGCAATCGCGGCAAACGGCTACCTAGGAGCCGGCCACCCCGCATGGCAGGGAACCTGGGCCGCAAGCATGATCGCGAGGGTAATGATCTGCCCCGACGGCAACACGACAGGCGCGGCCGTCCATCCCTTTTATGTTCCCAACGAGATACCATATGCCTACGGCGCCTCTTTGCCGGCGCCGTATCCAGGCGCTGCAGGGAACGGCGCAGCCTACGACACATTCATCAAGATCACCCAGTTCCCCTACAAGGGGGAGTCCGCGCATCCCTGCAACAAGAGCAGATGGACAGCCTGGATCGCGTGCACCTCACACAAGGACTTGCCCCTTTTCCCGCATAACGGAAAAGGCTCGTGCATACTTTACTACGACGGTTCCGCCAACTTCTGGTCGTGGTCGACCCCGCGCCTATGCGGCGCCATATTGCAGACATATTACACGTCTATCCATTGGGCGGACGGCTTCTGGTATCTCTACGACGGGGGCGACGGGCCGTATCCCGGCTGGGCTCATATCGCATACGGCAATCCAGGCTTATACCCTGACCGGGCATTGAAGTAAAAAACATACAAAACGAGCCGATTTTATACTCCTTTAGCGTGAAAATTTACATTGGTATCGGCGGTCTCTCAGAATGCGAAGCAAATGCCAAAATCCCCGCAATCAAAATGTAAATTTTTCAGCCTAAAGGAGTATAAAGCAACAGCATATTTCCAAATGCGGCCATTAGCCTCATATTTTCCGGCAGGATTCGCGCTCCCTGACTTCTGGGGCGGCGTATGCGACTATTTCCTTCTGGACAGGGGCGCTTTCAATGCAAAGGAGTATCGCGAGCCTTGCGACCGTCGACTCGCCGAGGTTGACGGAAGTGAGACGCGGGATCAGCGCCTCCGCCCACGGAGTGTCCGAAAGTCCGACCACGCTTAACTGCCCGGGAATCTCGATTTTCTCGCGCATGGCGGCCGTATAGAGGAGGCGGGCGCGGAAATCGCCGTCGCAGACGAACGCCGTAGGGCGGCCCGGCTTACGTAGCACCTCCTGCAGCCGGACGATGTCCTTCTCCTGATCCCTTGCTGTGATGAGTGCCAGCGAGGCCGAATCATCAAGGCCGTATTTCAACGTTGCCGCCCTGAATGCCGGAACATAAGGCTTCAATATCTGGCTTACGCCGTTCCCGCCGTTCAGCTGCGCGCTGTCCTCGGGGGTCAGAAGCGCAATACTCCGATGACCCAGCCCGGCCAGGTATGAGACCGCCTGTGAAATCCCACCGCCTAGATCGCTCAGAATGAAGCTGGCAGGCCGGTTGACCGGAATCCGGGCGGTTCCGACCACCACAAGATTCGCAGAAGTCTTCGAAAGCAAGTGGCTAACCTGCGGATATGCCATGTGCGAGACTACTACCGAACTGCATTTCTCCAAATAGCGGTGCAGGCCTTCGAGGCGCGTTTCGCCGCCCTCGCAGGAAACATGGAACGGCGTGAGTCGCAGATGGCGCTCCTGCGCCTCTTTCGAGAGCGCAAGGAAAAGCTCCTTGTGGAAGTGCGCCATCGTATCGCCCACATAGACGGCCTCAAGCCCCCCCTTATGCGGCGCCGAAACAAATGTTCCGCGTCCGGGCTGCCCGACGACTCGGCCATTCTGCTTCAACGCCTCCATCGCCTTCCTCAGAGTGATCCTCGTTACACCGAACTCCTTTGCCAGCTCCGTTTCGGATGGAAGACAAACGCCCGGAGCCCATTCCCCTGAGTTGATCCGAGCTTGAATCGCTTGAAATATTTTTTGATATCTGTACATGCCGACAATATATAATGGTTTATTGATTATGGAAAAGACATCATAAGACTAATTTAAACAAAAAAAACAGCTTTATTGTATATTTTATAATTTGATTATGTATATACATATGAAATATTAAAGCCTTGAATCTTGTGGATATATCAAATATGCCATCAATGTTGTCTTAAGGAGAGTAGCATTATGGGAGTTTTAAAACCCGGGACGCATCGCAGAATTCTGGCAGTCGACACGGGATGCGACGGCAGACTCAGTATTCCGTATTTCATCCTTCGCGGAAAAAAGGCCGGCCCGACCCTTTTTTTCTCCGCCGGGGAGCACGGCATCGAACTCAACGGAGTGGGCTCCATCCAGTCGTTCATCCATAACTTTGATCCGGACAAGGTTTCCGGGACTCTGATAATGGTGCCAATCATTACGCCTCCCAACGTCCGCTACCGGCACCTCATCAACAACGCCCCGCGCGACCACTCCTACACCTTCGACATGGCCTACAACACCTACATGCGCTGGGGCGGCAGACCGGACGGCGATCCGGCTGACCGCATCTGCCATGCCATCGCCACTAAGCTTCTTCCCGGGGTCGAATGCGTCTTGAACTTCCATGCCTGGGCCTCGCTTTCGTCCACGGCCGGCTTCCCCGGGGGAAATCCGGCTGTGAAGGATGAACTGAACCTTGGCCGCCGACTGGGCATCCCGTTCTTCCACGAGATCGGATCCGACAAGTACACCCCTGCCGCTTCACAGCTCGCCACATACGCCAGCTACGTCCTGAAAGTCCCCGGATTCCTAGTCGAAATACACACCCAGTGGGCGATCCGCTACGAAGGACGGGAGATCGGGCTGCGCGTAATCCGCAACGTATGCCGCTATTTCAATGCGATGAAGGGCACTATGGAGGCGAACCCCGGCGGCCAGTGCAACATGGGCGTTCACAGCGAGGCATTGATACGCGCGCCTTTCGCCGGACTTTATATTCCGCACAAGCCAATAGAACGCATGGTGAGAAAGGGCGAGCATCTCGGCTCGCTCTTCGACACGTTCACCGGCAGGACAAAGGACTTATTCTCCCCGTGCGACGGCTACCTCTGGTTAAACCATCGCTTCGCCCAGTCGCCCGACGTGCAGTTGACCGGCCTGCACGCCTACGCCGACAAGGGAGACCTGCTTGTCCTGATCAAGAAGAAACAGGAATAAACCGCAAAGACACTGAGGCACTGAGTAAATTTATGACGAAACCTTATAAGACTCCATCTTGGCTGGAGCGTCCGCTGGTGCTTTGCGGCAACTGGGAGCCGCTCATATACCGCCGCCGCCTGAACTGCCTCGGCACGGACGGCGCGGAAAAATACTGGAAGGAGCACACGCCCGAACTTGTAGCCGCCGCCAAGAAGGCCGGCGTAACCTTGATAGTCACACATTACTTCAAGGGCTTCGGCCTGAAAGGCGAGCTGGAGGACATCGAGGCCGCCGAAAAGCTGATAAAGCTTTGCCATGACCGGGACATCCGGGTTGCCGGATACATCGGCGACACGCTTGTCCGAGAAACGATGCTACTGGAGGAGCCCGACGCCATGGACTGGGTGCAGCGGAAGCCCGACGGCAGCCCCCTCACATACGGCGGCACGCTCACATACCGTCTCAAATGGTGCCGCAACAACCCCGCCTTCCTCACATACATGAAGCGCGTTCTGGAGCGGGGAGTCAAAAACGGCCTCGACATGCTGCACTTCGACAACTTCCTCGACAAGCCCGAGCCGAAGACCTGCCACTGCAGGCACTGCGCCGACAAATTCCGCTCGTTCCTCATGGCGAAATATCACCCGGCGGAACTCAAGGAGAGGTTCGGCTTCCCCGATGTCTCATGCGTCGAGCCGCCCACATTTTCCAGCCCGCTCTATGTCTGCTATGGCGACGACGTGATCCAGAATCCCCTCCTCCAGGAATGGATAGACTTCCGCTGCCAGTCCCTCGCCGACAGCTTCAAGGCGCTCGCCGACTTCGCCAGAAGCCTCAACCCTGAAACCGTCATAGAAAGCAACCCGACGGGAATCTGGGGGGAGAACACGGCCTATATGCGGAGCGTCGACCATGTGCGCCTGCTGCCGCATTCCCAGCTCTTCTGGGACGAGAGCCCGAATCCCCACGGCCTCCTGAAGAACGGCGCTCTTCCGACTGGCATCCGCAGCATGAAGATGGGCGAGGCGTTCGGCAATCGCGCGCTCTTCTACGGCTTCGCCGGCAGGCAGGAAGAGGTCGAAGCCAAGCTGGGCGAAGCCCTGGCGTTCAACGGCGGCTGCATCGGAATGATCTCGTTCATTGACGGCGACACGCTGCCTGATGCCGCGAAATGCGCTAAATTCGTCGAACTCCTGCATTCACGCCCGGAGCTTTTCTGCGGAACCCGCAGCGTAGCCCGCGCCGCGGTCTACCGGAACTTCCCGTCGCTCGCCTACAACGGCTGGGAGCCGCACCTCCAGGCGATCCTCGCGGAACAGACGCTTCTCCAGAATCACATCCCTTTCGACCTGATCTACGATCTATCCGAGATCGGAGACCGCCTGATGATCGTCTCCGGCATGGAATGCCTATCGGACGAGGAAATCCGCGGAATCCGCAGGCATGTAGAGCGAGGAGGCAATGTCGTTCTTGTCGGCAATGTTGGAATTTATGACCAGTGGCGTCGCCGCCGATGCGGAATTCGCAGCTGCGACACTGGCGGAGTCGGCCCTGTGAATATCGCAAAGACGGGGGTTTACGGCGAACCGCGGCGCGGCCGTCCGGATCCTTTCGCCTACGCGTTCAAAGGGAAGGACGTTTTCGGGAAAATCGGAAGAGGCGTTATCGCGCGGTTTCCGGAGCTCGAACTTCCTAGGAAGGCGCCGCTCAAGAGGGACAGGGCAGTCTGGGACGATTTCTACAAGGTCGTGGACGGACGCTTCTGGATTCTTCCGTCCAATGCCGGAAAGCTCATGGCGCTGCTCGACGGCGGAAAATTTGGCGATCTTCGTCCGGTTAAGACCAATGCGGGGATAAACACATTTGTCGAACCGCGCATCCTTGCCGACGAAAAAACCCTTGTGGTTCATGTGATCAACTATGACGCCCGAGTCCTCGGCGGCCGCCTGGAACTCATCGCTTCCAAGTCAATCGGCGTTAAAAAGGCGACCCTCTTGGTTCCAGGCCGCAAGCCGGTGGGGCTGAAGGTAGACATGGGCAAGGACAGCATGCGTTTGAACTTCGAAAACAGCAGCATATACGCCTGCATCATGCTGTGGGAATAGACCGTTGCAGGCTTCGCAGTTTTATCAATTGAAGTTTGCGCTCGGCGGAAGCAAGCACCTTTTTCGAGAAAAACATTTGCAGGCAAAAATAGCAAGAGATCATAATCATATATGTTGATGAGCAAGGAGTTACGATGATGACAACCCGAAATCCGCACGAAGTTTCCGCGCCGTCCCTGCCGGACGACAGTCGGCGCATACTCCCCCTGATCGGAAACGACACCGTCAAGCTCTGCGTCGACGCGCGCGGGGCGATGCACGATTTCGAGGCGCTGCCGTCGTATCCGCCGCCGCGGATTATCATGACCGGTCGTCGGCACAACATCAGGATAGACCGCTACTCGAGCAACCTCTTCGAGTGGGGTTTCCTCGACCTGAAGCTGAAGGGCGAGGGACTTCTTCCGAAGGTGACCGGCTGGAAACAGCGCTTATGTCCGCGGCAGGGCCTGGTGGAGACGGAAATCCTGCGTGGCTCGGTCGAAGAACGGAATGCCAGCTTCGTACACCTCGAGAAAAATCTGATCGTCTTCCACCGCGAATATCGCAATCTTCCCAAGAGCAGACGCTGGACCATGCAGGCCGACTACTGCTTTTGCCAGGCCGAAACAAAGAAAATTCCGTTCAGGACAACCTTCGGACCGTTTTTGAAAGACAGTTTCGGTGTCGAGGCGGCCGCCACTGCTGATGGAATTGTCATGTATTCCGGGCGCATTGCGCTCTTCGCATCGCGGTCATGCAAGGCGTCATGGAAGGCCAACCATCTTCTTCTCGACGTTCCGCTTTCCGACGAGGGCTCCGCCACTGTTTATCTCTCGCTTCTGGACGATCTCGGAAATGAGCCGCAGCTTGTCCACATCCCGGACGGCGCCTGGATGTCTCCGTCCGTGCGCGAGGTGAACAAGGAGAATCTGAAACTCCGAGTTTTCAGGCCCGATCCGAAGACCGAGACCCGGAAGCTCCGCTCATGGGTCGGAAGGGAGGGTTACGCCGGGGTCAGGCGCAAACATGAAAAAGCATGGAAGAATTTCTGGGACGGGATAAGGATCAGCATTCCGCCAGAGGAGACCGCGCTGAAAGCGGCATTTGAGACGCAGGTCTATACGATCAGGTGCAGCTTTACGGACTGGTCGCTTCCGGCCAATCCGTTCAACAGCTCGTGGGGCGCGGGCTATTTCTGGGATGAGCGCTACGGTATGGAGGGGCTGATGGCCTGCGGTGCGATGGAGATGCCTGAACGGATACTCGAATTCCGCCGCCGGACGCTCCCGTTCTCCACAATGATGACTGCCGGGCGCGGCTCGCGCTACCCGTCGTGCGTGGTGGAGTCGGGTCAGATGATTTCAGACCGCAACGGCACCCACTTCTACGAGTTTCCTCATATCGGTGTGATAGCTAACTATGTCAGAATTTTCACAAAATATAGGGACGACCTCGAGACTCTGCGCCGCTATTATCCGATAGTCCGCGAATGCGCGGAATATTTCCGCAACTGGATGCTCGTCGAACTTCCCGGAAACAACATCATGGTCGTCCCGCTGATCGACATCGACGAAGGACGCTATCCGGTGCAGGACGGTCCGGCAATGCTGACCGGCGCGGCGCGCACAATGCATCTTGCGTCCGAGATGTCTGAGACGCTCGGCCTTGCAGGGCCGGAAGCTTTTGAATGGAAGCGCCTTGCCGACATGGCCACATCTCTGTCCCGGCGCCTTGATCCTGGAAATGTTGTTGACGGAGGTCCGTTGACCGTACACCCGCTCTGCCATTCGGATTTTGAGATCGACTATCTGCCGGAAAGCCGTCTCAAAGCGGACGAGCGCATAGCCCGCTGGCGTGACGAATACCGCAGGAGGCATGCGCCAAAGGGCGTCGAGGAGAATGTGTCCGGCGAAAAGGGGACACTTCCCGAATGGTCGTGGGGATATCTGTCGAACGCGCACTTCTACGCGAGCAGAATGATGCCTGAAGAAGCTCTTGCAAACCTGCGGGGCAGTCTTAAAACCGTGATGGACTTCAGCGCGTTGAATGAAAGCGCCCAAGCCGGTCTCGGCCTGATCCACCATCCTTGGTTCACTACGGCCGCCGGATCGTTCCTCCGCGCACTTGCCCGGATGCTCCTGTATCCGAAGAAGGGCGAAATGATTCTGATGCCAGGCATCCCGGGAGAATGGAGCGATTTCTCCTTCACGCTGCCGGCATACGGCGGCGTCTGGGTTCAAGCACAGGTCCGTAGCGGGAAAATCTCTCGGCTCAAGCTGACTTCGAAGAAGAAAGGCAAGACACATTGCACCGTGCAGGTGCCGGTGCGCTTCCTCCCTGAAGAGGAGCGGATTAAGATGCGCGGTGACGCAAAGACGCTGGCGGTGAATGTGGTATTTTCAGGAACGGCGGAAATTTATTAATCCAGCTTGAGCTTCTCCCTAATGCGTGCGGCCAGGGAGTCGCGTTCGGCGTCGGCGGAGTATTTCTTCTGGCGCCAGCCCCAGTGAAAGCCGTCGTCGGGATTCCTCGGGATGACGTGGAGATGCGCGTGCATTACGACCTGTCCGGCGCAGGTTCCGTCGGCTAGATGGAAGTTGAATCCGCCGACGTCGAGGGCGCGCTTCAGCGCGATTCCAAGCCGTCCGGCGACGTGGAACATGCGGCCGGCGACGTTCTCCGGAACCGTCGAGGCGCTGCAGTGGTGCTCCTTAGGAATTACGAGCAGATGCCCCGGGTTGATCGGCGCGATGTCGAGGAACGCGAGGACAAGTTCGTCCTCGTAGAGCTTGGTGGACGGAATCTTACCGGCCACGATCTTGCAGAAGATGCAGTTGTCCATGTTCAAACACCTCCAATATTTATCGGGATTGCAATTTGAAATTCCGGCGCCGTTAGGATGTCAAGTTCAGATTTTCGGCGCGCAACTCGTAAACATCGCCCGGCTATATCATAAAATATTTGCCAGATATCCCGCAGAAGTGAAAATCTGAAGCTATTCCCAGCCGAGTATCTTCGCGACGTTCGGGACAAGCGGCTTCACGAGCTTCTTGATGCCGACGGCGTATTCGCGGATTTCCCACTGCGCATGGTCGCTGTCGCGCAGGTCCAGGAAATGGATCAGGTTGTTGAGGTCGACCGTCGCCCAGAAGGTGACCATCATGCTCTGCGGTAGGACCGCCCTCGCCTGCTCGCGGCATACCCCCTTCTCCAGCAGGGAGTTGTAGAGCTCCAGCGACCTTCTGTTGTGCTGGTCGAACTCCTTCCTTACGGGTTCGGTGTCCGCGCCCTTCCATTCGACGGAGGCCTGCCGGTTGTTGTCGGCCTGCCTGCGTATCTGCGTCGGAACATAGAACTCAAGATCGATCTCCGTGTATCTCCTTGAAATCTCGTTGTACGACCATGTCCTGTGGCGGTGCCACTGGCCGCGGACGAAGAGCGGGCAGTGCACGCTGAAAGTCAGGACGACATGCTCCATCGGGCTCGTATGCCGGTTCTTGATGAGGTAGTCGAGCAGCACGAGATCCTTCTCGTCCATGCTCTCCTTCATCTTCCCGAACGACACCCTCGCCGCATTGACGATCGTCGCTTCGCTGCCGAGGCAGCCGATCAGCCCGACCCAGCCCTGCCCCCCCAGAACCTTGACGTGGTTCGGCGGCGGCTCGTTTATGTGCTTCATCCCCATATATATCCTTATCTTTGGCATCCAGATTCCATGGCTGCCGGTTCAACCAGATCCGGACGGCATTGATCCGGCCAAAACATGACCGGCTGCCGATTATGAAATCTGTGGAAGTCTGAAGATAACACGAAGGGCGGTATTATTCAACCCGCCCTGTTTGCGTATTCCAATAGTCCGTATAGATTAGCCGGGAATCATCCATCCGTCCGTTTTCAAATAAGGCATTTCTGCGGCATGATTGAGAAGGAAGAGCTATATCCGCTTGTCTTCGAGCCCATCTACAAGGAGGTGGTCTGGGGCGGATCGATGCTGAAGACGCATCTCAAAAGGACGCTTCCGAAGAGCGATGTCCCGATAGGCGAATCCTGGGAGATTTCCGACCGCGAGGGCAGCGAGAGCGTCATTTCGAACGGCGAACTGAAGGGGTGGTCAATCAGGAAGCTCCTGCAGAAGTACGAGAAGGCTATTGTCGGCGAATCCTACCGCGGCGGACGCTTCCCGCTCCTCGTGAAGCTGATAGATGCCGGCAAGCGCCTCTCGCTCCAGGTGCATCCCGACGAACACGCCGCCAGGGCCATTCCCGGTGCGGAGCCGAAGACCGAGATGTGGTATGTCGTCGCGGCCAAGCCGTCCGCCAAGATATTCGCGGGACTAAAGTCCAACTGCACCCAGAGCCAGTTCCTGGCCAGCATAAATTCCACGGAAATCGAAACCTTTCTGCAAGCGTTCCCTGCAACCCCCGGCGACGCCTATTTCATCAATGCCGGAAGGGTTCACGCGATAGGCGCCGGAACCCTGCTCCTCGAAATCCAGCAGAACAGCAACACAACGTTCAGGATAAGCGACTGGGGCAGGCTCGGAGCGGACGGAAAACCCCGCGAGCTGCACGTCGAGGAGGCGATCAGGAGCATCAACTTCATGGACAGAAAGACGCCGCGGATAGCCGGAGTTTCAAGCCCGGCGGACTACAACCGCAAGTTCCCCATCATCAACAGGTGTCCCTACTTCAGGGTCGACGAGCTGCGCATCGTAGAGACCTACCTCGACAGGACCGACAGGAACAGCTTCCACATACTCTCCGCCATAAACGGCAACATCACGGTCAACAGCCTGGCCCACGACAACCCTGTCAAGATCAAAAGGGGCAGCTCGTGCCTCGTCCCATCCATCTACGGCCAGTATTCCATCTCCATCGCCGAGGAAGGCGAAGAAACCATCGTCATAAAGACAACGCTGTAAAAAGACTCCGATGGAAGGCTGGATGAATGGATGATTGGGGGTTATACTCATTTAGCGTGAAAAATTGCATTTTGACGGGCAAGATTAGGGAGCAGTATTTCACGTTCACTTCCCTCCGGCCTGCCTTGAGAGGGCGTCGCGTTTGTCCGGAGGAGCGAGGCAGATTGAGGCTTTGGCAATGCGGCGCACGCGTTCGTCCGGATTCTTTAGCGCCGCGGACAGGATCGGGCAGCGCGCCTCGGCGGGGAGCCTCGATGCGGACCGGATCGCGAACATCGCAGCATTCGTTTCCTTGCCTGCCGCAAGAGCGGCCAGAGTTTCGCCCAGCTTCTGCTTAAGCGCCGCGTCTCCGCCTGCGAGCACCATGTTCAACGCCAGCCGCCGCAGTTCGCGGACGTTGCATTTCTCGACGGCCGGCAGAAAGGCGGCCGCAGTTTCCGGCTTGACCGGCTTACCGGCGGCTCCTGATAGGGCGGCATATGCGAACGGGGCGAGCCGTTCATCGCCGCGTTTTGCGAGATCCGCGCCCACCGCCGGATAGACCGAGTCTGGGAACTGGCCGAGCACGTCCATGCAGAGAACCTGGCGCTGGCGGAGTATCGGCAGGCGCTGGACGGCCACCTTGCGGCCGCGTATCAGCTCCTTGTCGTCGGGATCCAGCAGCATGACGTCCATGTAGTTTACGTAGTGTTCAATCTTGAGTATGTTTGCCATCACTTCGTCCAAGAACGGACCGACCGCGGCGGCGTCGCCGAGACGCGCCCTGGCGGCAAGAAGCTGCTGGAGCAGGTTTTCATTGAGATCCGTAAGTTCGCCGAGCTCGCCGTCGGCCGCCGCAGCCTTGCCGGTCGGCGGAGGAGGAACCGCTTTCAGCGCGGGCAGGTTCTTCGGATCGCCCAGGTTGCCGATGGCGATTGCGGCGGCGAGCTTGATCCGCTGGTCGTCGCCGTTGTCCCCGCTGCGGGCCTGCGTCACAAGTTCGTCGAGGCCTCCTTCGGCACCACCGCCCCCGCCCGAGGATTTGAGCGCGGCCGCGCCTCTTTCAAGATATTTCAGGATTGTCGCGGCGCCTTCAGGTGTCCGGCACATCCCCAGGACCTGCAGGCCGAGAGCGACCTTGCCGGGGTTGCCGCTGTCGACAAGCGCCATGGCCGGTTTTGCGAATTCCGCATCTACGTAGGGACGGACTGTGCGAGCAATCGCCTCGACAAGCGGCCGTCCCGGCGTTCCGTCGAAGCCAGACATTATTTCCAAAATGTCCTTGGCAAACGCCTTGTCGTGGCCTCTGGAAAGGAGATTGTTCATCTTGTTCATGCGCGGCCCCGGGTCTTCATCCGCCGCCGGAGCCATCAAGTCTTCCAGCGCCTTGCGCGTTGCCGCGGAGTTCGCCGGGGGCGGCTCCTTGCCCTGCTCGGCGGTCAGCCAGCGCATGACGGAAGCCATGAGGCGCGGCCAGTCGCCCCATTCCCAGAACGCGAGCTGGCCGTCGCCGGCCTGCCCTTCGGCGGTTATGGCCATTGCCGCGACACGCCCCTTGCCGCAGTTCCATGCCAGCACCGCAGGCTTGTCTCCGATTGCCGCCAGCACCAGCGCGCCGTCCTTCGGCCTGACCGGATGGTGGAAGAGTGCCCTTGGCTGAACGTCCCACGCAAGATCGTCGGGGAGAATTTTTTCCGCGCCCGCGGCCGGCTTCAGTATGTTTTCGCCCTCCACCTTGACACGTTCAGTTCCGGTCATCTCGCACGGGAGGAGCTTTTCCAGCGCTGTTCCCTTGTAGCCGCCCTTTCCAAAGGAGTAGGGGCCGCCGCATATAAGCAGCGAGCCGCCGTTCTTCACATATTCCTCCAGGAGCATGCGCCCGTTGGTGCCGACGGCCTGGGCATCCGCGTTGGTGATGACCACCAGGTTGTATCCCATGAGCTCCTGCCATGTGGCGGGGAAGTTTCGCAGCGTCATGCCATATTGTCCGCTGCAGTGGTAGGACGAAGTCCAGGTCGCGCCTCCGAGTTCGGCCATGGCCTCGCTCAGCCCGAAGAAGTCCCACCACAATCCTTTGGCGAGGTGGATCACTGGAGGGACAGGACGGGGCAGATACCAGGCTTCGGGAAGATCGATCTTGCCCTTGTGCTCCAGCATTTCGCGCTCGGTATAGAACTTTTCGGGGACGATTTTGATGAAGTCGATGTGAAGCCGCCCCTTGCCTTGCCATATCGCCCCGACGTTGAAGAAGCCGCCCTCCGTCTTCTCGGCGTTGTATGTGAACTCCTGATATTGGTTCGGGGCCTTGAAGTCTGTGCCTTTCAGCTCAAGGCTTCCGCCCTTGTAGCCGTCGCGGCCCTGCTCGTCGTGCGTCCATATCTTGACGACCAAATCGGGAATCCTGTTGTCGTCGATCTTCATGCGCCATGTGACCTTGTATTTCGCGCCGGGGCGGCAGTAGGCATAGAGGGCCGCTGTGTAACTTCCCGGCCTGCTCTTGCCGGGAATGGCGGCCTGGGCCGTTCCGCCCTGGGCGTCCGGATCCGGCACGACGAATCGCGGCGCTCCTCCGGCCTCCTCCGCGTCGCGGGGGTGGTACAAGTAATCCTCCGCGATCAAGGATGTCGCGGCTGCAAGGAGCGAGAACGAGGCAACGGCCCGAACGCGGCGGATAAGTATCGGAAGAAGTTTTTTCATTGCTGGCCCCTTTCTCACTTGAACTCAGGCGCGTTGTCGAAGTCGAACACGAGCACGTCCCAGAAACGCAGGCGCGGCACAGTTGCCGAGGCAGCACCTCCCTGTACGGCCGCCTCCAGGCGCGTCTGCTGCAGCTCCGGCTCCGCAGTAAGCAGCCAGGCGCAGCGCAGCTTCGCCTGATCCGGCATCTTGACCTTCACCGAAATCTTTTCGCGCGGCGGAGGCACCTTTGCGTCGTCGAAGGTGAAGATCTGCTTTTCCAACGGCGCGTTGATGATGTGGACAATGAGCTGCCGCCGTCCGTTGCCGAGGTCGCGCTGGTGGATGTATTGGTCCGGCAGCCACAGATACTCGGCGGCCTCGCCGAAGTCGATCCACTGCAGTGCGTTCGGCACGGGTCTGACCTTGAGATCCCAGAGCTGTCCGGCGAAGCGCGTGGCGAACTGCATATAGTTGGCGACCGAGCTATCCAGCCAGTCGTAGCATGGATGCGTATTGCCTGCGAACCAAAATATGTATTGGTAGATAAGATCGTTCGGAAAGCACTTGTCCATGCCTATCGCGAGGAAATGGCCGCCGTTGCTGCGGGCCTCCTCCTTCATGGTCAGTATCCGCCGTGCGAAGTCCTCGTATGTGCGCCCTTTGGAGAAGCTCATGCCGCCTCCGCCGAACTGCCGGATGCCCTCCTCCATGATCAGCCCCTCCCCTTCGCATTCCGCCTTGAAGGCGGCCAGCTTTTCGGCGACTCCGAGCGGTGTGCTGGAGTTATAACCGAACTGAAACTCGGGAACTTCGGCGCGCACGACCTTCTTTACGATGTCGACCACCCGCGCATTCTCATCGCTGATTGCGTGGGAATCATAGCGCACGGCGTCCCAGCCGAGGGTGCGATGGGATTCGATCAGCTCGTGGCCATGGTGCTCGAACGCGGCGGTAGCGGAATAGTTGATGCAGGTGTAGGGCCAGACGTGCATGCCGCGCCCGGGCTTGCCGGTGCCCATCGTGTTGCGGTCCCAGCGGTCGAACCATTCGACGTCGAAGCCGGCCGGCCAGCCCCAGTCGGGATTGGCACGCACCATTTCGAAGGCCGGCGGGCCGTCCCCGCCCCAGATGTTGGAATATACGGCGAAGGAGATGCCGGCCTTGTGCCCCTCCTCCGTCATGGTGCGCGTTCCGGTGACGCTGCCGTAGTAGCAGCCCTGGCCTCCCCACCAGAACTCCGTGTCGGGGGTGAAGTCGCCGAACTCGTCCGGCGCCCAGAAGCCGCTCTCGACCCAGTTGCGGTAGCGCCGCTTGTTGTCCTGCGCGGATGCCGCCGCGTTTTCCTTCGTCACATGCGCCGTGAACTGCGCCGGGCCGCGTCCGGCGATTACGACAGCCCACATGTTGCCGTGGACCGTGAAGTATTCGCTCTTCTCGGCAAGCGCCTTTCCGCCATCGGAGATGCGGCAGCGGACCGCGTAGCCCCACTTGTCCTTGAATTCAGGCCCTGTGAACGTAAATGCCTCCGCGGCGCCCGGGCCGAGCTTCAGCGTCCGGCTGTCGGCAGGAATAATGTTGTCGAGATCGTTGACGAATTCGGTTTCGACCTTCAGGTCGCGGGCGGTGCCGGCGTAGTTCCGGACGGCAACGGAGACCTGCGCCTTTTCGCCGGGCTTGTAACGGATCTTGTCGACGTCCAGCCTGGTGACTGCGACATCCGAAACTGGCACTATCGACACCTTTTCGACCGCGCACCAGAGGTATTTGAGCCCTTCGAGCGGCGGTTCGTTGGCGAGCTCCGTCTCGGCGTCGAGCTCGGAATTTTTTTGCTCAGGCGCGTCGATGCCGACGGAGCTCTCCGGCTTGGCAGGCATGTCGCTTTTTTCGACGCGCATGCGGATTCCGCTGCCGTCCGAGTTGAGGCTTGTGCGCTTCCATGCGAGGCTGACGTTGACCGCACCCTGCTTGTCGACGGCGAAACGGCATGGAATCGCCTGGTATACGCCCGCCTTTTCTATGTTTAGGATGTCGAAGTTGCGCAGGACTTTTTCCGACGCGCCGTCGACCGTCATCGTCCAGGTCAGGCCGCCGGTATTGAGGTTGTTGATGAGCTTCAGCTTGATGTAAAGCATCGCATCGTATACGCCCGGCTTCAGCGCGGGTGTCGCGGCTGTGAAAAGCGTTCCGACGGCCAGCGACACGTTCGCCACCGCACATCTGCCGCCGTCGGCGGCCTTGTCGACGGCTATGGTTCCGTCCTTCATACCCTTGGCTATGTCCGCCCGGATTTCGTCGGCCGCGGTGAAGTGCGCACCGGCCGGAACCGCCAAGGCCGCAGCGAGGATCATTGCATTTCTTCCGAGCCGGTACAGCCTGCCGCAATACAGCTTGCCCATGGTTGTCACCCCCATTTTATACTCCTTTAGCGTGAAAATTTACATTTTGACGAGCAAGATTTGGGATTGGATTTTTTCGTTCCGACCGAGCGGCGACATGAATGTCGTCCGAGGAAGGAACGGAAAAATACGGCCCAAAGATGCTCGCCGCAAGGCGGTTGCGGTCTTTCGGTTTTGCTCCGCACCCTTCGAGAACCTTCGATACCTCGGTATCGGCGGTCTCTCAGAATGCGAAGCATATTCCAAAATCTCAGCAATCAAAATGTAAATTTTTCAGTCTAAAGGAGTATAATTGTCAAAGCCTTTGGAGTGAAAGATAATCTTTATGATCCATATTTTCAAAGCCGACTGCGTTATCGCCGCAACCGCAACGGCATGCAATGCGAAATTGAAGACTCAGAACGTCAAACATTTCCCCATGCTCGAACGGTGCCGAACGGCGTGGCAAACTGCTGATCCGCGACATTTAGCCGAAAAAAAACAAACATGAGCGTCATCTGAGCATCCGCAGGAACAAAGCGATTACCGGCAGGCGCATGACGTAGTTGAAGAAAAAGCCGTAGGAGACGATACGCGGGCTTTCCCCGGACAGATAGACCCCGGCGAACTTTTGCGTCTTTTCTTCAACCCGTATTCGTCCATCAGCCGCCTGAACAGCGTCGGCTTCGGACGAAGAAATGCTGGAAGGAGCCTGAACATCTTTGAAAATCATCAATCAAAAAATCAGCTTGATCCCGCCGGCGGCGGTGAGGATCTGGACGATGATCTTGAATGTGTTTTCCGAGAGCCTTTTGGCTGTCGAGCGGCCCGCGAAGGCGCCGAGCAGGACGCATGGAGCGAGAAGAAGGTTGATCGTCAGGGAGCTCGGGTTGATCAGGTTGAGGTTGGCGCTGAACGGAACCTTGAACAGGTTGACTACCAGGAAATACCAGGCGCCGGTGCTTATGAACTCGTTCTTGGGCAGCCTCATGGCCAGCAGGTAGATGATCATCACCGGACCCGCCGCGTTAGCCATCATTGTCGTGGCGCCGCCCGTCATTCCGAAGGCCGGCGCGACATACCACCCTTTCGGCGGCGAAGCATCCTTGCCGAGGTTGTAGTCGCGCCACATGCTCAGAACCAGCATGACAAGAGTTATGATGCCGATTATCGGCCGCAGCTGGGCGTCGTTCACGTAGCTCAGCCCGAAATATCCTATCACGACCCCTATGAAGGCGTACGGTATTAGCGCGAAGAGGTGCCGCCAGACGACATGCTCGCGGTAATACGCCACCGCGATGAAGTCGCCGAAGATCAGCAAGGGCAGCAGAAGGCCGGTCGAGGCCTTCGCCGGCACGGCCATCGCCATCAGGACGACGGTCAGGATGCCGGCACCCGGAACCCCGGCCTTCGAAAATCCAATCAGGAACGCCGCCAGGACAAGCTCGATCCAGGACGATATGGGAATTGCATTGATGTCTATCATGGCATTCCTTATATGGGACAAATGCACGGACGGGCAAACAATATCTTGACATTTAATGGATACAATAATATATTAAGCCAAAGATTTCTTCCCATTTGAAATGCCGTACGGCAAATAACATAAAGGGACAAGGCCATGATGGAACTGCTCAAGAAGAACCTCTACGTCGGACTCGGACTCGTCTCGATGACCCGCGACAAGATAGCCGAGGTCGGAAAGAAGATCGCCGAGGAAAGCAAGCTCTCTGAGGCCGAAGGCAAGAAGTTCGTCGACGAACTCCTCAAACAGGCCGACGAGAGCAAGGCCAACCTCCAGAACATGATCTCGAAGGCCGTGGAGAAGGCCACAAGCTCGGCCCGCCTGCCATGCAACTCGAACTTCGAGAAGCTGAGCGAGGAGATCAAGAAGATAAACCAGACGCTTGCGAGGATCGAAGAACAGCTCTCTAAAAAGTAAATGTTCAAGAGACTCAAGACCTTCAAGCGCTACCGGACGATAGTCAGCGTCCTGGTCAAGCACGGATTCCATGAGTTCGTCGAGAAGACGAAGCTGGCAAGGTATCTCCGCTTCAAGAAGGAAATATTGACCGATGCCAGATATCCTCGCGACCATGAGGTGCAGGGCACAAGATGGCGCCGGATAAGGCTCGCGCTGGAGGAGCTAGGCCCGGCCTTCGTAAAGCTCGGCCAGTTCATGAGTAACAGGCCGGACCTGCTCCCACAGGACTTGTGCAGGGAGCTGCAATTCCTACTCGACGCCGTCCCCCCCTTCGACTCCGGCGAGGCCAAACATATAGTAGAGAACGAGCTGGGCTCGTCCCTGGACGACTTATTCATCCACTTCTCCGAGACCCCGATATCCTCCGCCTCGATCGCCCAGGTCCACCAGGCCGTACTCAAGGACGGCTCGCAGGTTGCGGTCAAAGTGCAGAGACCTGGCATCGCCAAGATCATAGAATCCGATCTGGCCATCATGCGCAACATCGCACAGATGCTGGAGAAGTCCGTCGCGGGAATAAAGCTGTTCAATCCCGTGGGCATAGTCGACGAGTTCGCGCAGGCGATCAACAACGAGATCGACTTCAACTTCGAGGCCACAAACATCGAACGGCTATACGAGGATTTCGCGGGCAACAACAGCACCCATGTCCCCAAGGTGAACAGGGAATTCTCTACTTCGCGGGTCCTCGTGATGGAATACATCGCCGGAACCAAGCTCTCCGACATATGCGGAGGAACCGCCGATGTCCCGGACAAGGTCTCCATCGCGGACAGGATCGCCGACCTCTTCATGATTCAGGTCTTCGAGAACAACTTCTTCCACGCCGATCCGCATCCGGGGAATATCATCGTCATGGATGGAGGAATGGTTTGCTTCATAGACTTGGGGCTTATGGGCGCGATACTTCCCAGGACCAAGGATCTACTCAGCAGCTTCCTGATCGGCCTGGTGAAGAGGGATTCAAGGAAAGTGGCGACGGCGGTCCTCAGCCTGGCAGCAGGCCAGCAGGAGGCCATCGACAGGACGCAGTTCGAGTTCGACATACTCAAGGTCATGGAGAAATACGGCTACCAAAGCCTCAGGCACATCAACCTGGGCAAGTTCTTCAACGAGATACTTAAGCTCATGATGAAATACAAGCTGAAGGTCCCCCCGGATCTCTATCTTCTCATCAAGGCGTTCATCTCCATCGAAGGTATCGCCCGCGCGCTCAACCCCGACTTCGACATGATCGGCCATGTCCAGCCTTACATGAAGAAACTTGTCTATGAGAACATCAGCCCCAAGAGGATCATGGGCGATCTGGCGGACTCCATACAGGATTATGCGCGTCTTTTCTACGACATACCGTCCGAGCTTAGGGAGATATTCTCGCAGCTGAAGAACAGAAACTTCAAGATCCAGTTCGAGCACAAGGGCCTCGAACCCATGCTCAAGAAGCACGACCAGATCAGCAACCGTGTAAGCTATTCCATCATAACCGCATCCATGATCATCGGCTCCTCGCTCATCCTCGCAGCCGGCGTCGCCCCCAAGATCCACAACATCTCGATCCTTGGAGCCGCCATCTTCGTCTTCTCCGTCATCATGGGAATATTCCTCTTGGTGACCATCCTCCGGCACGGAAGGATGTGAACAGAATAGTTATATAATGCCGGCAATCTTAAGCGCGATCTTCCTCGTTGTCTTCATCGCGAACTTTGTCGAGGGAGGGACGCCGGCTCCGGCGTCCGCACAGCCCGCGAGGCCGCAGGCCCTCTCAAAGTTTATACTCCTTCAGGCTGAAAAATTTATATTTTGATTGCGGAGATTTCGGGAATTGCTCCGTATTCTGAGAGGTTCCCGATACCGGGGTATCGAAGGCTCTCGTTTTCACTTATGCCAGCCCCTTGAGCAGTCTCAAATAATCCTTGGTCGATTCATATACCATGCAGCTGATGAAACTGACGAACGGGGCATCGTCTTTTTTCCCGGTCTGGCTGCGCTTGAGAAGCGCTATGTAGTCGGCCCTCAGGACAGGCGGAATCACAGTGACCGTGCAGCCGGATTGAAACAATGCGAGATTCATTAGCAGTCGTGCGATCCTGCCGTTTCCGTCCACAAACGGATGTATCCGGGCGATTTCCAGATGAATCCTGGCGGCAAACTCAACCGGATGGATTTTTTTTCTCATTGATGGCAACCTTCTCACCAAGACGTCCATGAGAAACGGAACCCTTTTCGGCGGCGGAGGGATGTAGTCGGTACCGGTAATCACCACAGGAACCGTGCGGTATTTCCCCGCATTCGCCTTGTCCAACCGGTAGTAGAACAACTTATGGATTTCCAGGATGTCCTTCTCCGCGATGGACTTCTTTCTTGCCATTTCAAACATAAAATCAAAGGCTTCGCTGTGGCCTGATGCTTCATAATGATCCCTGAGCGGCTTGCCGGCGATTGTCAGCCCGTCCTCAAGGACGACCTTTGTTTCGGTTTCGGTAAGGGTGTTGCCTTCAATCGCGTTGCTGGAATAGGTAAGCCCGATGCGGAAATATTCCTTGATCTGCCTCAAGACGCCATCAGACAAGGGTCGGAACTTGCTGATCTCGGCATTGAGCCTGTCGATCTGATCAAGCTTGTTTTCGTAGTCCATCTACAAGCATCCCTGTGATTTCGACGCACTTGATAAAATAACCCGGCGCGCCTGTGAAATCAAAGATGGCGCCCTATTATTAGCAGGCATAAAGACAGACTTCATGGGACGTGTCTGGCAGGCGGAAACCTAGCCACGGCGGCGCAATCCTCACTTCTTCTTGAAACCGACATCGCTGTCGTCCGCCTTTGCGCCTTCGACGCCTTCCACGTCCCTGACCACGTTGGGACGGACGCGGTATGTCCTGGTCTCCATGTTTTCCCTGCCGACGTTTTTTCCGGCGATGACGGCCACGTTCCCCCTGGTGTAGTATGTGAGGCCCGCGGCCTTTGCCGTGTAGTCGAGGACTGTGTCCAACGGAACCTTGTCAAGGAGAAGCGTTATCCTGTAGTCCTCGGGCTTCTTGTCCTTTTCCAGCAGGAGGAGGATGTTGATGCCCTTGCTGTCGGGGTCTGCCTCCTTGGAGATATTCCGGAGATAGTCGACGACGGTCTTGATCGAGACCTCTTCGAATTCGATGTGCTCGACAACTATGGACTTCAGCTTCGTGCGGAACTCCGTCTGTTCGTCCGCTCGGGAAATCCCGGCGGACAGGATAAGCAGGACAGTGATCAGGGCAAGGACTGCCTTCATGTTACCTCCCGTTATGCTGGGCATTTGAGACAATTGCTAAAGTCGGCAATTGGCGGTGTTCAGGTGTCAGCAAAAAGCTTATGCCTGCGCTAATTTCAAAACTCCAAAAACGGCGAAACAGAATTCCGCCCTCCACGCCCGAAACGGGCGTAATAGGATGGAGGGTTGAATTCTTTTCAACCGCGTGCGGCAAAACTTAGTTTTGCATCTGCAATTACTGCCTTATCAGGACGGTGGTTATGCCGTAGGCCGGGACGCCGACCGATAGCTTCCCCTTTGCAAACTTCACGGAACCGTTTTTCGCTGGACGCTCGAGCAGGTCCGTCTCCTCGGCGGACTTGACGTCGCCCAGTAGCTTGGTGTTCAAGGCGATTTCGGCCCTGGTGTCCTTCCCGTCGGCTTCGTAGAGCCTGACGACGATTCCCCGTGCGCCTTCGGCCTTCTTGATGCTGGAGACTATCACGTTCGCGGGGCTGACGTCGAGGAAGCTTTCTGTTTTGGGAAGGCCGCCCTTGTGAGCGTCCGTCGAAACCGCCTTCAGCGGGTGGTTGAGCATTCTTGCGTTCATGGCGGCCTCGGAGCCGGGCATTTCGCCGGCATATGGGAGGATGACCATGTTAACCTCGTGGTTGCCGATTTCAGGAAGAGGATCAGGCTCGTATGCGGCGCGGATGAGCGTCATCCTCAGCGTGCTCCCAAGGATGGAATGGCCGTATTTGGAATCGTTTCCGAGAAGGAGCCCCGCCTTCTTTCCAGCTTTGACTCCGTCCACCTTGACCCACTGCAGGGCGGGATATTCCATGCCGTTTTCCGAGGGACGCCTGATGGAGCCGAACGGGATTTCATATGTGGCTTCGGGCTTTTCGAGATTGACGGGGATGGCCATCCTGGCGAACGGGATGCCGTCGTCCTTCGTCCCGCGCTGGAACCATTCGCAGTTGAATTTGACGTAGACGCTTGGATCGTCGTCATGGAGCTCATAGAGGATTGTCGCCTTGGATTCGCGGAATACGAACTGAAGTTCGCAGCCGAGCTTGTACGGTTTAGTCGATGAGCTCCACCAGTCCTGGAACTTCTTTGTCACAGACTTGAGCCTCGGAGGCTCGATGACAGCGTCGTGGCCCACGCACCAGGCGCTCATGCCGATCGGCCTCTCCATGCCGAACTCGAATGCCGGCGCCGGATTGGAAGGCGACACGAGCTCCAGGCCGCTGCGCTTGTCCAACAGCCTCGAGATTCCACCGGTCTTCGGATCTATTTCCAGGCGGACGAACTTGTTTTCGATGCCTTCGGGTCGGCGTTCCTCGGCGCCGTAGAAGCAGTGATGCTTGTAAGTGATGAAGCCGAGTTCGCCCCTGGCCGGCTCGGAACTCTCCTCGACCACGGTGTATGCGGCGTAGCCGTATGCAGGGACCTTCACCGGGAAGGCCAGGGAAAGGTAGTTGTGCCCCCAGTATCCGCCTTCCGCGATGAACTGCGTCGGAATAGTTTTCCCTTGAGGAGTCCTGACGGAGAAAGTCCTGCTCCTGTTGAACGGCTTGTGCGAGCCGTTGTCCCATATCTTGACTTCGACGATCTCGTTGCGCTCCCAGGCGGTGGGGTTGAAGAATACGAACGGGAACGTCCCGTCGCCCGCGCTCTGCTCTGCCTTGCTTATCCTTCCGTCCGACGAGTCGTTGCCGACGCCGGCGCCGATTCCACCGGCGGTGTAGAGGGCCGGAAGCTTTACGCGATCCACACCTTCGGGATCGGTCGTGTCTATCAGGGAGGCTATATGCCTCAGGGCCTGCGTTTCGATCATTGAAGCGGCGGCCATGGTCTTCTGATAAAGACCGGAGGTGTATGCCCTTGTATCATGCACTCCCGAGCCGGGGAGTATGTCGTGGAAGTGCGAGAAGAGGGTGTCGCGCCAAGATATCTGGAGCTGTTCCGTGGGATAGGTCTTCCCTGCCACAGCCCAGTCCATGCCGGCCGCGAACTCCGCGTCCACGAGACGGTTCTCGCTGAAACGGTTGGCCTTCTTGATCAATGTCTGCGTGGTGTAGCAGCCGGTGAATTCCACGTTGAGCTCCGTATCTATCACCGGAAGTGCGCCGCCATCCTTTTCGAGGAGGCTGTAGAAGGTCTGAGCCCGTGAGAACTTTATCGTAGGAAATATCGGCCAGGAGTTCATCTCGATGATCCTGGAGATGTCGCGCCTGGTCGGACCGCCGCCGTGGTCGCCGACGCCGTAGACGAACATCCATTCCCTGAGCCCGCCGGTGTTCCTGACGAAGTTGACCAGGTCGTTCGTGACTGTCCCAGTGCCGACCGAGCCGTTGTATCCCAGCCGCATATCATTGCGCACCAGCACTTTGGAACCGTCCGGCGACCTCCACCAGAACACCTCGGGCTTCTCCTTGGTGAAGACGCCCGGCCTGTGGAGATAGAGGTATTTCACGCCGCCCCTGACCAGATATGAAGGGACGGTGACGGGATGGCCGAAGGTGTCCGGCGACCAGTCGATCACCACGTCTTCCGGCTTCAGGCCGAGGAGCGCCCGCAAGTAGGCGCGGGTGCATAGGATATGTCTGCAGAGGCTCTCCGGGCCGGCCATGTTCTTGTCGCCTTCGACCCAGTGGCTGGCCGTAACTTCCCAGCGGCCCTCCTTGACGCGCCTCCTGATCTTTTCAAGGAGCGCGGGGTTGTGCTCCTCTACGATCCTGTAGACGCTGGCCTGGCTCTGGGAGAAATGGAACTGCGGATATTCCTCCATGAGCCGGATCATGGTGGAGAACGTGTCGTTGGTGACCGCCACGGTCTCCGGCCAGGACCACATCCAGTTCATGTCGATGTGGGCATGGCCGACGCAGTGGATATTATAGCTCTTGGCGGTTTCCGCGACTGGGGCGAGTATCTTTTCCGCGTCGCGGACCGCGGCCTTTAATTCGGATATGCTTCCGCCGGCTGCTGATTCAACCATCTTCTCCGCCTTGGAGATCAGGTTCCTCCACTGAAGCGACATGTCCTTGTGGAATTCGCACAGCTTGCCCGCGAAGTCCAGCTCCGCTGAAATCCTTGCCGTCTCCTGCTGGCGTTCAAGCGACGCCGATTCGAGCGCGTTCCCGAGCGTCTTCGATGCAGACTTCTTCATATATGTCCTGTGGTTATGTTTGCATATTCTATTAATTAAACATGGGAAACTTTTTTGAAAGCGGATTGCGGTCTTTCGGTTTTGCTCCGCGCCCTTCGAGAGCCTTCGATGCCCCGGTATCGGCGGCCTCTCAGAATACGGAGCAATTCCCGAAATCTCCGCAATCAAAATGTAAATTTATCAGCCTAAAGGAGTATAAGCAAAAGGGCGTAGCTTGTTGAATTCATACTCCGGCTCCCTACTCTACAAGCAGGCGTATCCCCGCCAGCTTGGCCTGCTGTAGGAGCGGCGCCGCTGTCCTTCGCTCCTCCGGGCCGAGCCGTCCGATCAGTGCATATGCCAGCGGGATGACGTCCTCGTTCTCCGCCGCCGCCAGAGCCTCCACCGCTTCGCTGTTCTGTGTTGGGGTGAGCGCGGCCACCGCCGCCGTGAAGAGTTCCAGGTCCTCGTTGGCCCAGCGCCGGATCTGTTCCAGCTGGCACAGGCGCCGTTCCATTTCGCGGGCCTCTTTGGGTGTCAGTTTGAACGACATGGCGCCGTAGCGGCTGTTGTAGGCCCCCATGTAGATACACTTGATGTCGCGTACCCGCCGCAGATGCGCCGGATAGAGGGCCAGAGCCTGGGACAGGCCGCCTTTCACCTGCAGGCGGATCAGCATGGTGGCGGCGCGGAAGTTGAACCCGTCGCCCGTCTTGACGTATTCTTGGATGAGCTTCACCGCCTCGGGCTTCTTGTCAAATGCGCTAAGTGCCAGGATGGCTTCGCGGCGCACCATCTCATGTTTGTGGGCCAGGCCCTGCTTGGCGGCGGCATAATACGCGTCGTCGCCCGTCGTTGCCACGAGATGCAGGCCGATGGCCTTGAGTTCGCCCAGATCCTTTTTCAGCAGATCGTCGATGAAGGGGGCGAAGGACGCATCCATGTACGGGCCGATGCTCTGTGCAACTGAGACATATGCTTCGAAGTCATTGACCTTGGCGGTCTGTTCGATGGCGCAGGCCAGGAGCGACCTGGCGGATTCGCGGTCGATCACATTGCCGCAGGCGGCGACCAGTTTTTCCGAAAACTCCTTCTCCTTCAGATCGTCCGCCTCTACGCGCAGCAGTTCGGGTTCCGGGAGATTAGGGTTCAACTCCCGTTTGATCGCTGGCCGGTCTTCCTTGTCTGTGTAGTTCTGTCCCAGCCAGCGCAGGCAGTCGCGCACGACGCGGGGCCAGTGCTTCCACTCCCAGTAGGGAGCGAGGGACTGCTGCAGGTCGCCGTGCTGGTTCATCGCCACCAGGATGACGCGCCCCTTGCCGTAGGGCCTGGCGACGATGGCCGGGTGCGGACCCGCCTTAAGAAGGACTTGGGCCTCCGCCTTTAGCGGCGACGTGTCGACCGTCGCCGCGGCCGGAGCATGCGCCCAGTCGATGTCCTTGCCGAAGAAGGAGTTGTCCGCCGGGGCCAGGGCAAAGCCATTCTGGTCGTCCCGGGCGAACTGACGATAGCCGGCGATGCGCACCGGCAGCATTTCCTCCAGCCAGGTGTTGTGATCCAGGCCACAGGAGAGGTTGAAGTGCCCGCCGAAGACGAGCAGCCCCCCGCCCGCCGCGACGAAATCCTTGATCATGACGCGGTTGGCAAGGCCGATCTCCTCGGCGTGCAGGTTGTCCAGAATCATGATGTCGCAGCTCTCGATTTCCGGATAGGTCGCCGGGAATCCGTCCAGCTTCCGTTCCACATGCCCCTTGTCCCAATCGCGGATCATATAGGAGCAGCCATGCCGCCCGCCGCCCAGCAGGCCGATCGCCTCCTCCACGCGGTTGAGCCAGGCATAGTAGCCGCGGGCATGGTGCACATCCAGGACGCCGTTGCGCCAGATGCGGAAGGCGTCCGGGCGTTTCATGATCTCCTTCAACTGCTTCACCGTCTCCGGCTTGGCCTCGTCTTCGGCGTCAACGTTCTTGACCAGTTCGTAGTTGAAGCGCCCCTGCTCCTTCAGCTTCCCGTAAAGGCCCTGGGAACGGGCGATGCCGGCTGCCACCGCCTTCTGTTCCTCCTCCGCCAGCATCTTCTTGCCTTCCTCCGTCTGCATGAATGCGGCCGCGTCCTCGACCGGCGTGGTCAGGGCGTAGGGTTCCTTGGCAAAGGGGCCTCCCGTGCTGTCGAGCGTGAAGACGAGAACGCTGAAGGTGCGGATGGCCGGCACTGTCACGGAGCAATACCCGTCCGCCGCCTTTGCGGGAAGAAGCTCGTGGCCGGTCACGAGATCGGGCGAGGCGTGCATTAGGAACCCGACCTTCACCCCCTCGGGGACCGGCACAGAGACTTCCACCTGGCGGCGGCTCATAGGCGGTGTCTGGGCACGGTCGCAGAATGTGGGGTAGCGGGGAGGGTTCACGATGCGGATGTGCAGCTGCTTCTGCGTCGGGCTGACATCCCGAATCCAGCACGACTCTTCCCAGAAGAGCGGATACTCCCTGGCTTTCTCCGCCTGGGGGTCGGCGATGCGGAACAGCTTGGCCGGATCCTTGACGCGCCTGGCATCGGTCCAGACAGCCGCGGAGTAGCGCGTCAGCCATTTGGTCAGGTTCCCGTAAGGCCACCAGCCCGGGGTAGTCACGTAGGTGTAGATCTCCCCGGCCGCGAGCCCATAAAGCACATTGTAGATGCGGTCCAGCTCGCTCGCCATGTCGAACATGATGAAGAGGGGTATGCCTTCGATGCGGCGGATATAGTCGGCCTCGCGGCAGATCGCCTGGTAAAAGTGGACGGGGCGCCCCTTTGTCCAGTGCATCTGGCTCCAGTTGGTGTGGCTGTAGTCGCGCAGGCTCTCGTCCATCATCATGCCGCCGCCGCGCGCCGCCTCGTGGAAATCCTTCCAGTCGCCGCGCGGCAGGAAGAGCTTGGAGCCGGGGTCGCCGAAGCAGATGTTGTAGCCGTGTATGAAGTCGGGGTTGAGCTGCCTCATGCGCTCCTTGAAGCGGGCCATCTGCCCCATGAAGTGACCGTCCCAGCGCACCCCGTCCCAGCCGAAGATCTTTGCGGCCCTGGCGATGTCGTCGGCCGCATAGTCCACCATGTCGGTCTTGCCGTCCGACCAGTCGCAGCTGAAATGGTACCAGGCGCGCCAGCGGCCGTCCAGGGGCGGTGCGGCATAATACTCGTTCTTGAGCCAGCGCTCCATGTACAGGGTTCCCAGGGTGTCGGTGGAGACGCCCCTGCCCGCGTCCGTGGCGAACCATTCCGGATGCCTGCGGAAGACCTCGACGCCGTCGGCGCCGGCCGCCACCGTGTTGGCGTAGGTCAGGGTCTTGACCCCGACCTTGTGGGCCTCCTCGATGAGGGTGCGCATGCCCGTGATGGAACCGGCATACTGCGTCTGGCCGGCGAAGAAGACCTCTTTGTCCGACGCCTGTTCGCCGAAATCGGAGGGCGCCCAGGCGAAGCGCTCGAAGTAGTTGGCGTAGTTGAGCTTGTTTGCCTGCATTATGGCCGCCGCGGCTTCGCGTGGGAAGCCGGCCGTGTCCTGCGGGCCACCGTTGGCGGTGATGCCAATCCGATAGAAATTCTGGCTGACGCCGAAAACCTCGAAGGCGCTGCCGGGAAAATAACGCGCCGGATCGGCCAGATGCTGCGCGGAGAGCTCCGGCTGCTGACTGCCTGCGGGCCGCACCGTCGCCAGAATCTGCCGGCCGAACTCGACAGGCGCAAGGTCTGTGGTGAAGGCTATTGTCCGTTTCTCCTTCGCCAGAGACAGCTTCTCCTCATGGATCAGGCGGTGGGAGTCCCGTTCCCATATCTCATATACTTCCAGGACAAACTCTCCCTGCCGCCCGACCGCTTCCAAATCCACCTCTATAGCGGCTTTCTCGGCCGGACGGTAGTGCACCTTGTCCACCCAGACGCGGGAGACCCGGGCCTGGAGGTCGGCAAGCTTGACGATAGCCACACGGTCGCAGGCCACAATGAGATCGAGAAGATCGATATTCGACAGGAGCGGTGTGCCGTCGAGTTCGCCCAGGTTTTCCTCCTCATTTCCTTCGGTCGCAGCCCTGGCCTCGCTGTCCGCGCCTACCCGCTCGCCCTTCTTCTCCCGCTTGATTTGATCCAGCATCTCCTGCTCCGCCTCGCTCCTGGTGCCGCGCATGCCGCTGAAGCCGGTGGCGCCGCAACCCTTGAGCACAATGGGCAGCTTGCCGCCGACGTGCTGCACCTGCAGGGTCATGGGTATATAGGTGCCTGAACTCTCGAACCAGGCTGTGTTCGCATCGGCGCGGACGCCGTTGGCTTCCAGCATGAGGGTGAAGGTGTGCATGTATTCCACGGGGCGGGCGGTGACATAGGCCGTGATCTCGTAGACCCCCGGCCCGAGATCGGGCTGCACGGTGAGAAAGGTCTTCTCGCCCAGCATCCAACTGCCGTATTCCATTGCGATGGGATGACCGTCCGGAAGGCCGTCCAGGCGTTTGACCGGTTCCTGATCCTTGAAGAAGAAAACGGCGGCTTGATCGCCGGACGCGCCGGGATCGCGGTAGATGCTCTTACTGTCGGCGACCCATTTCTCCGCCTCCTCCACCATCGCATCGGCGGAAAAGACAGACGATCCGGCGAGCAAACTGATGCAGAAGACCAGCATGCGACAGACATTTTTCATGGCGTATTCTCCCCGTGCGTTGTCCGTTATCCATGTTACGTAATAAAGATATTGGCCAGTATGCACATACACGCATGCTATCCAATGAAATAAGCATTGCAATGACTCGCGAGTAATAAGTTTTCGTATACGCCTTGAAATATATCAGCCCCCGAATTCAAATCAAAGCGCCTGTCCTGCCTTGCGCGGATTATACTCCTTCAGGCTGAAATAGTTACATTTTGATTGCGGAGATTTCGGGAATTGCTCCGTATTCTGAGAGGCCCCCGATACCGGGGTATTGAACGCTCTCGAAGGGTGCGGAGCAAAACCGAAAGACCGCAATCCGCCAGGGCGGACGGCATCTTTAGGCCGTATTTTTCCGTTCCTTCCTCGGACGACATTCAAGTCGGCGCTGCTGGCGCGCGGCGATCTGCTTTTGTCGGTGGACGGAAAACTCGTCAACGCGTTCGAATTGAAGGAATTCATTACCAGCAAAAAGCCCGGCGACACGGTCACCCTTCGCGTCAGACGGACAGAGGCCGATCCAAATACAGCCATCGCCGCTCCTGTAAAAGGGATGAAAGAGGATACGATCCAGATCCGGGTAAGCGCCAGGGAAATCTGGTGCGGTCCGGCCGAGCTGGCCGGGCCCGCGGTCACGGCCGAGCCAGCGTCGCCGTTCACAGGCCAGACCGTCGCGGCGACTTTCGCGGACGACCCCTTGGTCAAAGGCGGAAAGGCCGCCTCCGAATACATCCAGCGCCGTGTCGTTCAGTTCGCATTGCGAGAGCCGGTTGACAAGCGGAACTGCCAGAACCGGTGGATATTCAAAATCCCGAAAAAGCCCTAGACGTCCTCGCAGGCCGATGCGCCGCCGCCCAGACGCTGGTTGATGCGGCACTTGACAAGGCGTTTGACCTCTCACCGACGGATTCTCAAGCGCGGCGGCTTCTGTGCGCCAGGTTAGCATACATGCAACAATATAATGCATCATGATGCATATGCCAAGTGTCTTCCTGCCGGTGAAGCCCAAGTGGCCGGATCATTGCTGACGCGCCATGATCTCCATCTCCCGCGTGTGGATTGAACCGTCGGAGGTGAGGACGCTGGAGTAGAGGTAGAAGCGATCCGCTGCGAACTTCGCAGGCTTGAAGACCTGCATCGACGACTTAAGCTTGTCCACAGTCTTCGCGTCCGGGAACTTGAGCCTCGCCAACGTGATGTGCGGGACGTATTTTTCCCTGTCGTCGAGCGGGAGGTCGGCGTCGATAAGCTTCTCGTCGATCTTGTTCTTCAGCCGCGAAAGGGTTTCATTTTCCGCGCATCCTATCCAGAAGACGCGCGGCCGCCGCTCGTTCGGGAAGAAGCCGGTCCCGTCGACCTGTATGTCAAACGCCGGGAATTCCACCTCGGCCAGGCGCCGCTTGATCATCTCGAAATGCTCCTCGTCCGCCTCTCCGATGAAGCGCAGAGTAAGGTGTATCTGCTCCTTTTGAGTCCATCTGACGCCGGGAAGGTTTCTGCGGAATCCGCAGATTTCCTCCCTCAGGTCGTCAGGAAAGTCTATGGCAGTGAACAGTCTCATAATACTTGGCGCCTTTGCGTCTTGCGGTTCATTAATAGACTAGCATGGCTTCCGCGTCGCCGCGGACCGAATTGCCGACAATTATCCTGTTCGCCGCGGTTAAATCTTCAAGCTTCAGCACTTTCTCCCGCGCATGCAGTTCCCTGATCGTCTTCGCACGCCATATCCCCGGCAGGAGTCCGCATTCCAGCGGCGGCGTGAACCATTTCCCGTCCTTGCCGATAAAGATGTTGCTTATCGCGCCTTCGGTGACTTCGTCCTTCTCATTTAAAAATACAACTTCGTCGAATCCTGCTCCCAAGGCCCGCTTGAATTCATTGTCATATAGGCTGCGGTTGGTCGTCTTGTGGAAAAGGAAAACGTCGCGGGAACTATTTCTTTTCGGCGACAGGCAAAGCTTCAGCTTCTCCTTGCCCCAGCCTCTGCCCTCGAGGACCGTAAATTCGGCCGCCGCATTCCCGTCCTGCGAAATTCGCAGCCGGACCCTTGCGAATTCCGCATCCTGGAGAATATGCGATTCAAAATCAGAGAGGCATTTTCTGACGGCCTTCGCGTTCCATTTCCGTCCGAAATATTTCTGCGAATTCCGCGCCCGTTTTAGATGCTCGACGAGGAAATGGAAGCCCTTGCGGCGCTCCCATAGGATTGTTTCCAGGACTTCGAATTGCGGGCGTGAGAAGTTCACGAATTCCTTCTTGGCGAGGCATTCATCCCATTCGGATTCGGGCTGCGAATCCGCGACGATGCCGCTGCCTATGCCGATCTCGGTCGACGTCTTGCAGCATAAGAGCGTTCTGATCGCTACGTTCATGCAGAAATTTCCGCCCGGCATGAAGCAGCCGATGCTGCCGGTGTAGATTTTCCTCGGGCTTTTCTCGCTAGTGTCGATTATCTCCATGGTCTTGACCTTGGGCGCGCCGGTTATCGACGCCGCCGGGAAAGTCGCGGAAAAAATTTCGGCAAGGGATATTTCAGGGCGCAGATGCCCTCTGACCTCGCTGACCATCTGGTGGACGGTGGGGTATGTCTCGACTTCGAAAAGTGTTTCCGCACTGATCGTGCCTGGGATGCAGATCCGGCCGAAGTCGTTCCGCACCATGTCGGCGATCATCACGTTCTCCGCCCGGTTCTTGGCGTCCTTCGAAAGCGCCTTCGACGCTGCAAAGTCTTCCTGTGCTGTCAGCATTCTCTTCGCCGTTCCCTTCATCGGCCGGCATCTCAGCGTCCCGGAAATCCGTTCAAGGAAAAGCTCCGGCGAATTGGAGATGATCTGAAAATCCCCGGTGTTCGCGAAGGCTGCAAAGGGAACCGGATGAGCCGAGAAGAGATCAAGGAAAAGTCCTGCAGGATTTGCAACTGCGCCGCCCCGCGCCCTGAACGTGAAGTTCACCTGATACGTGTCGCCGTCATGGATGCGGCTCTTGATTCGCCCGACGTTCCTTACGTATTCGTACCTTCCAATTTCCGGGCGGATATCGATGTGCGGCCTGGGATTCAGGGGGGCAATGTCCGGTTCAAATATTTCAGGTTTGCCGTCATATACCGCCGCATAAAGCAAGGGGAATCCGGAGATTCCCTTCACGGAGAAGGCCGGATCAAAGGCCTTAGCCGCCTCGTAGGAGAGGAATGCCGCCGCATATCTGCCGTGACGCAGGTTTTCCTCAAGCCATTCGACCACAGTAATAATTCCGGGCAGCTCATCAACGGATTTTATCTCCAGCGGTTCCATGAAGAGTCCGAACCTGCGCGTGCCGGGCAGCCGGCAGATGAATGTTCCGGGAGTATTCAGTTTGTCGAGAAGGGAAGGCATTAGGGCAAATGATTGTTGCCATTGTCGAGCACTATTTCAATCTTGCAGTTCCCATTATTTATGAATGAATCGGCTTGATTTAATTCTCCGCCAGGGGGATATCTAGATGCTTGGCAGCTTTCAGCATTACTTTGTCCGTGGTAAACATCGGAAATATCTTGTTTTCATGGCAGACCGACAGGTGGATTGCATCGAGAGTCCGTAGGGGGATGCTTTCAGGCATCATCTCAAGCAGTTTCACTGCAAACTCGATGGTTGAAGAGTCGAGCTTGACGAGTTGGATTGAGTTATCCTCAATGTTTTTCCGCAAAGCAGCCATGAATTCTTCAGCAGTGGACGCATCAAACTGGCCTTCCCGACGTTTCCGCATCAACGCCGACTGGAACTCCGCAAGCAGAAGCTCGGAACAAGTAAGATCCTCCGCTTCATTGATTATTTGTTGGATATCGTCGCTTTCCGGCTCGGGGACGAAGAGTTTTATGACTACGCAGCTGTCAACATACATATATGCTACCTCGAATCCCTGTCCGCTCGGACTTCGGCCGTGGCGTCGCCTGTCTTCCTTATGTGCTTTTTCATGCGACGCCTGAATTTCGTAAGGTCAGGGAATCTGCGCCTGACTGGCTGCTCATACGGTACGAGCATTGCCACTGGTCTTGACCTGTTTTTAATTATGACACGGTCACCTTGCCCGACAAGCTTCAGGAGCTTCGTCAAGTTGATCCTCGTGTTTCTAACGGTTGTCGTAAGCATGTATACCCTTCCTTTTGTCTGGTTGCCGATAATGTAGCACATGTGTTACATATGGCAAAGAGAAAGGATCGATGTCCTCGCGTTGCATCCAAATCTTCGTACGGTAACGCCGGTGATTGACACGGTGGCATTTCCTTGATTCATTCGATCTGCGAAATGCTGTTTACGGGTGAATAGAAGCCGGATTCAATCATTTTTCCGAGAACAGTATCGGCTTCTTGGATAGAGATCAGATTGTCCATGGTAGAGGCCTTCAATATTCCTATTGTCCCAGTGAGGGTTATTTTCGATTCCCTTGCGATGTTTCTAGCATCTTTGTCGTCGGAGACTAATATCATTTTCCTGTGCTTGGCTATGGCGATGCTGGAGGACTCTCCTCGCCCCAGATGGTTCAGATGGAGCTTATAGGACTCGTATTCTATGCCTTGGAGCGGCAAAACTGTAAAGGCCCGGCTTTTAAGAAGATCCGGGAAGGAGGCTAGGTCTTCATGCCCGCATGATATGCCATCAAGTATTTCATCATACACTTCAGAGCTTACAAAAGCCCTGCCGCAGTATATTTTGTCAAGTATGTGTAGCGAATTTGAAATGGCGAAGTTGCTGATGGAGACCGTATCGAAGATATATTTTGGCTCAGGCATTGGAAATATCATCCCTGGAGAAGGCGGTGTTCTGCCTGATGCCATGCTCGTTGAGCCATTTTCGCAGGCTGACGACATGCATCCCCATTATTTCCGACAGTTTGCCGATGCTTATGAAGCCGCCGGAATACGCCTCGACCGCCTGCTTCTGATGCAGGGGAAGCCCCATCATTTCAGTCTGGAACGAGGAGATGACCGCCTGCCTCACGATTTCGCCGACGGATTCGCCTTTTCTCCTGGCGATTTTTTTCAGCGAGCCGGCAAATTCAGGGCTTACCTTTATATGTAGAGTCGAAGTTTGCATTAATATAAAGCTCCTTATATGTACAAGAATAGGTATATATTAACATGATATTGTAAAAATGCAAGGATACTATTGCGGTGGCATGTGTTTTTGGAATCGAGGGTGACTCCGCTAGTGGATATGGTTCCATCACTCCACGTTCGCCGTGCCCCAGAGATTCGGCTCGAGGCGGCTTTCGTTGGGGACGTCGTTTGTGACGTTGGCGGAGAAGCCGTTGTTGCGCCAGTATGCGCGTGAGGCGACCATGCTGCCGGTGGCGTTGCCGAAGAGGTAGCCGAGGTCCATCATGATCGCCGCGCCGGGTTTTGGTGTCCAGCCAAGCTTGGCGAATGGGATGATCGCCGTCGCTTCGAAGCCGGTGCCGGTCTTCTTGTAGTCCAGCTTGATCCAGTCGGCGGTTTCGATCGAATCGAACGATTCCTCTCCGGTAGGAGACTTCAGGACGATCGGTTGGCCGGTGAAGTCCTTGACTTTGGGTCGGTAAATGACGGCGAAGGGTTTTCCCTGCTGGCGTGTCACGAGGATACGAAGGTCGCCGGGTGCCGGCTTCTTGCGGTCGACGGCGGCGGCGGGATCGGTGGCGAACTGGATGTCGAGGCAGTTGCCGCCCTTGAAGAGCAGTTTCGGATCGCTGATCTCGTTGATTAGATCGGACGGGCTGCTCACTTCGAACGAGACATATAGGTTCTCTGTGTCGTATGCGGCCCTTGCCATGAAGGAACGCTTGTCGTCCAGATTTTTTCCGACCGGCTTGCCGCTGCCGAGTGCTTGTCGTCCACGCACGATGTCGAGCCTCTGCTGCTTCGCCTTCGCCTGCTCGTATTCGGAGAGGGCTGCGGCGGCTTGGTCAGCCTGCTCCTTGCTGAGCGAAAATTCACCGCCGGGCAGGCGCTTGACGGTGTCGAGGCCGAGGATTTCGGTGACGCGTCCGTCCTGGTCGCCGGCGAGCAGGAAGTAGCGATTCATGCCGTCGGGTTTGACAAGCTGGCCGGTGACGACTTCCGACGCGGTGATGTCGGGGCCAAGGCCGCCGCTGCGGCCGTCGCGCATGACCATCGCTACATAGATGCCGTCGCGCGTGAATATGTGGTATGGTCCGAAGTAGCTTGCCGCGCCGGTGAAATCGCCGGCGATTCCGAGCGGCATGGTGAGGCCATACAGTTTGCCGGGCGTGATCATGGGCAGGCTCAATGCCATGTTCCAGCTTATGATGCCGGTGTATCCCCAGATCAGCTTGTTGTCGCGGGTCCAACGCGCGAATCCGGGATTGCCGTCGGGAAGCAGGGTGTAGACGGAGTCGTCCTGGTTGTCGAGCCAGAGGGATGTGCCGTTCGAGTTGCCGCCCTTCCACGGGATGTCTATCTTCTGGCTGAAATCGTAGACGGGGCGGCCGTCGGCCTCGGTGCGGACCGGCTTATACATCCAACCTGCGTCGCACCAGACGTTGAGATCGGGGTCGAGCCAGTTGAACGTGGTCTCGCCTCGGCCCGACGGTGAAACGGTCAGCTCCTCGGGCTGGACGGTCTGGTCGTTGTTGGCGTCCTGCCAGAGGAATGCGCCCGCCTTGGTCTTCTCGTAGATATCCTTCATGCACGGATAGAGCATGCCGCCGCCGTATGGGCCGAATGCCACGCGGATGGTTCCGGCGAAAGGCTTGAAGATGTCGCCGTCGCGGATGAAGAGCATGTTGCTGTAGTCGATCATCCCGTAGCCGAACTGCTTTCCGTTCTTGGCGGTCATGACTCGGAAATGTCCGGCGTAGCCGCCCGGATTGGGCATTTCGATCATGTTGGGCGCGGTCGGCCGCCAGATCGTGCTGTATGGGACGCACGAGCCGGTGTCCAAGTTGATCTTCCAGAGGACGTTGTGGCAGTAAAGTTCGTCGGGGTGCTTCGGATCCATGTATGCCCAGCCGAAGTAGGAGCTTGCGCCGAAGAACTCCTTGACGAGCGCGCCGTCCGCGAGGTTCCAGACGCTCTGGCGCTTCGGGCCGTCGAGCGTTTCCGCAACCCAGACCTTGCCTTTCTCGTCGACCGCGATGCCGCCCGGCTCTAGGATGCCGTCGCTTTCGTAGCGTCCGAGGCGGGGCCTTCCGCCGGGCTTGCCGATGCTGCGGAGGAATTCCCCTTTCGCATTGAAAACGGACATGTTCTGAAGCTTTCCGCAGTTGGCGACGACGATGATTCCGTCGGAAGCGACAGATATTCCGCTCGGGGAGTCCAAATGGTCTGAGATCAAGGTTTCAGGTTTCGGGTTTCGGATTTCAGTATCCGCCTTCCCCTGAACACTGACCCCTGACACCTGAACACTTAGGACTTTTCCGTCGCTGATTGCCGCGAGCGATCCGTCAGGCTTCATTGCGATGCGGCCAGGCGCGGGAATCGACCATGTCCCCTTGAGCGTCCCCGCCTTCGCGTCATAGAGGGCGATCAGATTTCTCGCCGCGAAAGAGGTGTAGATGATGCCGTTGCCGTATGCGAGGCCCGTAACTAGGTTCGCTGCGGCGTCGCCGCCGTCGGGCGGAGGGAGGACGGGCGAGTTGTTTCCGAAGTTCAGCGGGCGGCTGTCTGCGAGCGAGAACACCTTCACTCCGGCATGCTGATCGAAACCCAGGTCTCCGGCCGTGAAGATTCTTTCGCCGTCCGTCGCCATGTGTGTTGCGCAGTGGCGGCTGCCCCAGATCTTTTTCCCGTTAAGATCAGTTTTGACGATTCCCCATCCCGATTCGGCGGCATTCCAGGCGAGCAGCATGCCGCCGGGGATGGCGCAGACGGTCGTTGAACAGCCGTGATCGCCGCCCCAGCCGCCGGTGTTGTCGTCCAGCTTGTACGGCGGCTGGCCGGAAT
>CAZWRV010000039.1:0-54459 GCA_964636325.1 uncultured Victivallaceae bacterium
ACGACATTCATGTCGCCACTCGGTCGGAACAAAAAAATCCAATCCCAAATCTCGCTCGTCAAAATGTCAATTTTCACGCTAAATGAGTATAGTCAGACCGGTCAGAGAAGCCCGACAAGTCCGACAACAAATATTTCTTAAATCCTATCTTGATGAGCCACTTTGGTTCTGATTCGCAGGATTTCCGATCCCGCCCCCTTCTTGGATATCCTCTCGACAGGAATCCCCGCCTCGCGGCTTATTATCTCCATAATGCGGCTTGTGCAGAACCCGCCCTGGCAGCGTCCGGTTCCGGCCCTCGCGGAGAACTTTATTCCGTCAAGTGTCACGTGCCCCTTCCTTACCGCAGCCACGACTTCCGCCTCGGTGATGTTTTCGCAGCGGCAGACTATCTTCGAATATCGCTTGTCGGCGGCGATCAGCCTTCCAACATGCGCATAGTCCCTTTTTTCGACCGCGGCCCTTATCCGCGGCACCGGTTCCCTGCGGGGGATGAAATCCTTCCTTTCCTCGAGGGACACCCCCTCTTCCGAGAGGATACCTCTTATCATCGCGGCGATTGCGGGCGAGGCGGTAAGCCCCGGCGACTGGATGCCCGCGGCGTTTATGAACCCTTTCAGCGGGGTAGCACCGATTATGAAGTCCCCAGTGTCGGCCGCGGGGCGCAGGCCTACGAACGACGTGATCACGTCGGAGCTCCTGATCGCCGGAACCATCTTTCTTGCGTTCAGGAATACTGTTTCCAGGCCCTGCCGCGTCGTGCTGAAGTCGGTCTTGCTTTCAATCTCTACCGCCGTGGGGCCGACCATCACCGGCCCGTCCACGGTGGGGATTACCAGCATCCCCTTGGAGTTCGGAGAGGGCACCGGGAATATCACCCTCCGGACAAGCCCTCCGACCCTCCGGTCAAGAAGATATTCCTCCCCCTTCCGGGGACAGATCCTGAAGCTTCCCGCCCCTGCGAGATTCGCAACCTCGTCGGCAAAGAGGCCTGCAGCGTTCACGACGAACCTGGCGCCGGCGACCATGCCGGAATCAGTCTCGACCTCCAGACGTCCGTCCGGCAGGCCGGATATCCGCACGACCTTGCTTTTAGGGACGAGGTCGACGCCGTTGGCCGCGGCGTTTTCCATAAGGGCGAAGCAGTATTCGTAGGGGCCGATTATCCCTGCGGTAGGGGCATAGAGCGATCCTTCGATGTCGGGATTGAGGTTCGGCTCCATCTCCAGCGTCCGTTCACGCCCGAGGAGCTCCATGCCGGCGACCCCGTTCTGAAGCCCCCTGCCGTAATATTTCCTGAGCAGATGCAGTTCGTCCTCCGAAAAGGCGACCATCAGTTCGCCGCGGCGCTCGAAGGGGAAGCCGAGCTCGTCGGAAAGCCTGTCGAACTCCATGTTGCCGGCGCATTCCAGCCTGGCCTTCAGCGATCCCGGCAATGTGTGTATGCCTGCATGGATGATGCCGGAATTGGCCTTGCTCGTGCCGAATGAGACTTCCTCCTCCTTCTCCAGGACGGCGATCTTCAGGCGGTAGCGCGACATCATCCTGGCGACCGATGCGCCGGTGACGCCCGCGCCGATGATGATCAGGTCGTAGTTCCTGTCCATTTCACTTAAGCCTTCTGTCGAAGTTGAATCTGTTCCGCGTTTCAGCGCCCAAACCCTTCAGCTCGGCCGGCGGATTTGCGGAAGCGCAGAGATCGGCCACCAGATGCACGCACCTGATTCCGGGATCTGAAATTCCGCTTATGTCAAAAGGCTCGGCAGGCCGGAAAACGGATAGCCCGCCCTCCCGTCCAACCTTTATCTCGAATCCGCGCGAATCCCGCAGAACCGTCCCTGGCGCGGCGACATCCTCCGGAAGTTCGGCGCGGGAGATCATAAGCGCCGGACGCCCGAACACGTAAACTGACAACGGAACTGAAGTATTCAAGCACAAGTCGCGAATCTGCTCCCTGCCGGCCTCGTATGAAACCGTAACGGATTCGCAGCCTTTCCCTCTCAGGAACTCCGCGGCGACGGAGTTCAAGACCATCAGCCCCGGTCCGGCTTCCATCCTGGCCCCCTGCCCTTTCGCGATATGCCAGCCGTCCCAGCTGTTCACTTCCACGGCTAGCCCCTTTTCCCTGCAGCATCCTGCCAACTGCTTCAGGCGCCCCACATCCTCCTCGTAGAACACCGCCGGGAATGCGACGACCGCGTTCCCAGGCAGGGAATCCAGGAAACCTGCCCCGGCTTCGGTGAGAATCGGCTGGAATGCGGAAAGCTCCTTCACGAAGCGGAGATAATCCACTAAGGAAACCCTAATCCTGTCCGGCGGTCCGCCCAAGCATCTTGAATTAGGACTTCCGTCTCCCGGACGGCGCTCCAGAAGATGCCTGACCTCCTTCGGCGGCGAGACATCAATCTTCTCGGGAGCGCACTTCAGAGATCTGTGGACGAACGCCGAAAGCTCGTCAAGCAGTTTGTTCAGCGAGCTTCGGGGAATCAGCGCCTCCCCGCAATCGTCGGCCCATTGAAGCGATATCCCGGCCTTTTGAAGCTGCCCCCTCGTCCTCGTCTCCGCCTCGGCGGCCGGAACCGCACGCGATGGATTGCGTATCACCTTGACTGGCAATGAAACGGAACACGAACGACCTTTGAACTGCATGCTCCATTCGATGCGCCCGCCGGAAGTTTTCACCTCTACGGAGAGGATATCCGGGGCGCCGGCAGAGCCCGATTCCCGAAGCTGCGGCTGCTGCCCGCCGGACGTCCTGCCGGAAGCCCGCGCCAGCCCCTTCCTGCTCCCTTTGAAATATCCGTCGGACATCGTCCTGCCGGTATAATCGCCGAGACTACGGATCATTTCCTCCACCCCATCGGGGGTTTTCCCGCCGATGAGGCCGCGGTATGCCTCCACCGCCTTCGCCACCCACCCGGGGCTTTTCAGCCTCCCCTCTATCTTCAGAGCCTTCACTCCGGCGGAGGAAAGCTCCTGCAGGTGCGCATTGAGCGACAGATCGTCCATCGACATCCAGCAGCCGGTTTTCTGCGTTCCCTTCACAGTCCAGCGGAACCGGCAGGGGCTTGCGCAGAGGCCGCGGTTCCCGCTTCGGCCGCCTATCCAGCTTGACAGGAGGCAACGCCCCGAAACGGAAAAGCATAGCGCGCCCTGGACGAAGACCTCCGCTTCGACCCCGGCCGCCGAGGCGCAGGCTCGTATTTCTTCCAGCGCAAGCTCCCTCGCAAGGACAACGCGGGTGATGCCGAACTCCTTTGCGGCGGCCATGCCCTCGGAAGTCGATATGCCGACCTGGGTGCTGAAATGGAATTCGATTCCTTCGTAGAACTGGACGAAGGCCAGAAGCGCCGGATCGCGGACCAGCACCGCGTCGACCTTCGACTTCCTGGCAAGCTCCAGGTAGCGGGCGGCAAGGCCGAGCTCGCGCTCCGCAAGATCTATGTTTAGCGCAAGATAAGCCCTGGCGCCCCGCCCATGTGCGAGTTCCACTGCAAGCGGAAGTTCGTCCGCCGCGAAATTTTCAGCCCCGCGCCGCGCATTGAGCTCGCGCAGCCCGAAGTAGACCGCGTCCGCGCCCGCCGACAGCGCCGCCTCCAGGCAGCGCATACCACCGGCAGGAGCAAGAAGTTCAGGCTTGCTCTTCCCCACGAACCCTCCGATTAGACGTATTAAAAGGCAATCCCGACAAATTGGGATTGCCTTTTAATCTAGCCTGTCCTTCCGGACAAACAACATGCAGGAATACTGCCGCCAAAAGCCTGCGGGGCCCGGTCCCCATCCGGCACCCCGCTCTTTGAAGTTTCGGCCTCACGAGCCTATATGGATCTTCTTCGCCTTGGACTTGGCCTGCTCCGTTTTAGGAAGACGGATTTTGAGAACCCCCTTCTTGAACTCCGCCTTCACCTTCGCGGCGTCGATTCCGGACGGAACTGAAAAGGACCTTTCAAAGAAGCCGTAGCTCCTTTCGGAGACATGTAGCTTCTTCTTGTCCTCGTGCTCCTCCTTCTTCTCGCCCTTGACAGTGAGGACGTTCTCGTCCAGGGAGACGTCAATGTTCTTCTCGTCGATTCCGGGCAGTTCGGCAGTCACTTCGAACGCTTCGTCGGTCTCGGCCACGTCGAACTTGGGCGACATTGAGCCGGCAAGCGCACCGAAGCCCTTGGAAGGCATGAGCACGCCGTCGAAGTCGGCGGCAAACTTCTCGAATATCTCGTTCATCTCCCTCCGGAGCCTGGAAAAGACGTCGGAATCCTTCCGGGCCGCAAGCTCAGACTTTCCTTTCCTGTGCCATTGAATCAAGTCCTTCATAGCTCTCACCTCCTATCAAAGCGTCATTCTGTTGCCACTTTAATCTTTTTCGGCTGCGCCTTCGCGCTCTTAGGCAGTGTCACGGAGAGCACGCCGTTCCTGAGCTTCGCCGCGACCTTCGAACGGTCGATGTCCGCGAGTATCCTGAACGAACGCCTGAAGATTCCGGTGTCGTAGGCCTGGTAGATCAGGTTGAAGCCGCTCGGCCTCTGCTCGTTCTGCTGCCCCGTCACCGTGAGAAGGTCGTTCTCGATCTGTATGTCGATGCCCTTCTCCGGAACGCCCGGCATGTCGAGCATGACTACCACTGACGCGTCGTCCTCGAAGATGTCGGCGTCCGGAATGAACACCGGCACATCGTGCGATATCTCGGCCTGCTGGACCGGCTGCTCCTGCTTCTGCATCTCCGTATCTGTCGTTTTCTTGACCATTTTTCGACCCTCCTTAATTATGAGTTGATTGCAATCTTCCTGGGTTTCTGGGATTCGATCCTCGGCAGTTCGAGCACAAGGACTCCGTTCGCGAACTTCGCGCAGACCTTATCCGAGTCAACCTCGTAGGGCAGCCTCATGGTCCGCGTGAACTTTCCGAGTGTCCTCTCCCTGCGGTGGTAAACCGCCTTTTCACCCGCCGGCTCCAGCTTCTTCTCGCCTTCGATGGTAAGCTGGTTGCCCAGCACGCTTACGTTGAGGTCCTCGGGCGACACCCCTGGCAGCTCTGCCGTGAGCACGAGCTTGTCCTCGTTGCTCCACAGGTTGACCGCCGGGAACTCGTCGGCCCCCTGGGCCGTCACGTTGAAGAGACGGTTCATCTCGTTCTGGAGCCTCTTAAGTTCCGGCAAGGCCCCCCATTGCGGCGCTCCTAAGTCCAGATACATCATTTTCTCCTCCTGTTTTTATTTGTTCGTTCCTTAACTCTGCCGGATCAAAGAGCATGGGGCATGCCAGGAAAAGTTTCTTTGTCATAACTAATTAATGATCAAGTATTTATGAAATGCCTTCGGCATGGCGCGGCGCTGGCGCACGGACTCGGCGTGTGACACTGTGTCCCTTAGATGGGAACTTTTTTCACATCCGGCGGCATGCGCCGGGGGAGACATAATCCTGTTTGATGCAACTCATATGTGCCTGATGATAAACTAGATATTGAATGCATATAGACAATTGGCAAGGATTTTGCTTTTAACAAAACAGGCAGCGAAATCCGATGAACCTTATGGGTCAGAGTCGCTTCATTGCGAAAAACTAAGGCAGGAGGTGCAAACAAGATGAAGCAGAGCAAAGGTATAAGTTGGAACATCGTGAATCGAACCGGCGAAGAGTTCGATTCGGTAACGTCCAAGCTCCGCCCAAGGATAGTAATACTGGAGAAATTCCTGAACCAATACCCGGTGGAGTCGACACATCTGCAGATCATCCTTGATTCGGATCCCAGCGGCAAGACGTTCGACGTGGTGCTCAATCTGCGCATCCCCTCGGACGTGCTGCATGTCAGGAAGGAATCCATGAGCCTTGTTGCAGCCTTGGACGACGGACTTAGGACGCTGGTCCGTCATCTGAAACAGCTGAAGAGAAGATACATGCGCGACTACTCCTGGAAGAACAACGGCAGGCTTCCCGAGCCCGGAAATACTTGCGGCTTCAACGAGAAGCCCATGCCGGACAAGAAAGGCCCACAGACCGAGAACGATTCGGTCATTGAAGTCCTTAAGGAAGATTATGGACGTATGCTGGGCTTCGTCTCCCGCCAAATCCATGAGCATGTTATGTCTGGAGTCATACCCGGCGGGGTCCTGGATCCGCATGACATCGTCGACAGGGTGGCCGAGGAGGTGTTGCGGCATCCGGGGAGAAAGCCGAGTTCTATGAACTACCACACTTGGTGCTCTTCTCTAGCGTTCCAGCAGACTCGCAAGGCCATCCGCCGCTATGCGGAAGAGGCGAAGATCATGGTCCCGATAGATCTTGAGCTGCCGCCGGAACCCGCGCCGGCCGGTGAAGACGACATGGAGCCCGAGGAATTCGCCCTCAACCTGCTGCAGAGCCGCTTGGAACCGGAGGAGTCAAGCTTGGCGGACGTCATCCCCGATCCGAAAACCCAATCGCCAGTTGAAAAGGCAGCCAAGAAGGACTTCATGGCATTCATATGGGGCGTCGCGCGGCGCTGGCCCAAGGCAGAACGGGAAATATTCCATCTCCATTTCCTCGAAGGCTTGAGCGTCGACGACATAGCGCATACCCTTGCATGCGAACGTTCGGCAGTTGAGGCGAAAGTATCTTGCCTGCGGGCGAAGCTGCGAACCTTGCTTTCGCAGATCACCGAGCTGCAGAACCTTGTCGAGCCGTCTCCAGGCGAGAAAGAAAACTATGCACGACATCTGAGCAGTCTTGCCGGCGCGGGAAATACGGTGGGAAAAGGCTGACGCGGCAGAATAATTTTCGTCGACTCTGAATATACAATTTCAGACGCCGACCTCGGCAGTCCGGGAGAAGGCGTCCTCATCGGCAGGGAGCGCACTTGACGGGTATGAATTCAGCATGCTACGCCCTTTCGCTGAATTCATACGCTCAGTCCGATGGACAGCTGAGCCATGCCCGACAGTATTTGAAATTGGCTTGGGCGTTCACCTGGGGCTGAACATCGACCTTGCGGCAAGCTGCTTCCAGAGGCGCTTCTCCTCCTCGCCGGACGATGGCGGCACCTGGATTGAGACCTGGACGTAGAGGTCGCCTCTCCTTGCGTTTCCTGCCGGTAGCCCCCGGCCTCGGATCCGGAGCCGGTTTCCCTGCTGTGTGCCCGGAGGAATCTTCAAGGAGACAGTGCCTTCAAGAGTGGGGATTGAGACGGTCGCCCCCAGGACGGCCTCCCATGGAGCCAGTTCGATGCTGCCCACGAGGTCCGAGCCGCTGACATTGAATTCCGGATGCTGGGCATAGCGCACCCTCAGATAAAGGTCGCCGGCGCCGCCGCCGGCGGAACCCTCGCCGCCTTTCCCGCGCAGACGGACGGACTGCCCCTCCCTCACCCCTGCGGGTATCCGCACCTGGTAAGTTTCAGACTCGTCCCTGCCGGTGCGGGGATTTATGCGCCTGACAGTGATGCTCCGCAAAGTGCCGTTGAGAACTTCCTCAAGAGTTATCAGGATGTCGCCACGGACGTCCTCGCCCCGTTCCGCCTGCGCCCTGCGCCCCCATGTCCTTGCCCCCTCGCCGGAACCGAAGCCTGAAAAAGGATTCGAACGTCCTCCGAAGAACTGTTCGAAGAAGTCGCTGAAGCCGGTGCCTTCGAATTCAAAGTCGAAGTCCTGTGCGCCCGTCCCATGGCCGGCCTGCTGGCGGAAACGGGCGTCGCGCCCGGGCTGCTGCCTGAAGTTCCCGCCGTCCTTCCAACTGGCGCCGAGCTGGTCGTATTTCCTCCGGTTCGCAGGATCGCCGAGAACCTCGTATGCCTCGTTGATCTCCTTGAACTTCTCCTCAGCAAGCCGCTTGTCCGCGGCCACGTCCGGATGATATTTCCGCGCCAGCGACCGGAACGCCCTCTTGATCTCGTCCGAAGAGGCATCCTTCGCCACGCCAAGAGTCTTGTAGTAGTCCTTGAATTCCATGGCAAACACCAGGCTCCGCAATTTCAGATTTCCCGACCCGCTCCTCCGAAACTCGCCTCAAAGTGGCGTAGACATTCTTGTCTGCGCAATCCGCAGGTAGGCAAATATTCATTGAAAGAGCGTAGTTCACTTAATATTTATGGATTCCCTCGCCGGAGAGTCGCTCCTCTGAAACTCGCCCATCTTTGTCGCGAACTTTGTCGCGAGCTTTGTCGTCTTCCGGAGGGTTGAGCCGAGCTCAACCGCGGCGGTGCACGGCTCCGCCCTCCATCGAGATTCTGTTCGACAAAACTGGCGCCGCCAGTTCGGTAATCCTCCGATAAATTAAACATGATGGCTTGAAAATCAAGAAGCCTTCGCATCTCCAACGCCGTCCCTACGCCGAAGCGCAATGCGTCAGTTTTAGTCCGCGGCCGGGCCGGGAAATCTGAAATTCGGAAATCCGTCTTGATTGTCGGCGGCGGCATGGCATATTATGCTCATCCATGAGACTTGACGGGCATATACATATTTTCGATCCCACAAGGAAGCCTGACGGCTCAGCTCTCAGCTCCGGACTCGGAAAGGGCGGGTTGGACGGCGGGTTGATCATTTCCCTGCCCCCCCCATCCTTCGACTTTGGCCAGGGACGCCTTTCGGCGGAGAAACGAATCGCTAACGTCCTGGGATGGTGCGCGGACAAACGTTCCCTTTTCCCGTTCTTCTGGATCGATCCTCTGGAAAAAGGAGCCTCGGATCAGGTCGGCCTTGCGGTCTCAAAAGGAGTAATGGGCTTCAAGATAATATGCAACCGGTTCTATCCCGGCGACAGATCCGCCATGAAGGTTTATCGAGCCATTGCCGACACAGGCAGGCCGATACTTTTCCACTCCGGGATATTGTGGGACGGCAAGGTCTCATCCAAATACAACCGCCCGGTCGAGTTCGAGGCGCTGATGGAAGTCAAGGGGCTCAGGTTCGCAATGGCGCACATTTCCTGGCCATGGTGCGACGAGCTGATCGCCCTCTACGGCAAAATCGCCAACGCAAGAAGGCGCCGCCCGGACATGGCCGCGGAGCTCTTCGTCGACACGACTCCTGGCACTCCGGCCGTCTACCGCAAGGAGGCGCTCACAAAGCTCTACAGGACCGGCTACGCCGTCGCGGAGAACGTATTCTTCGGCGCGGATTCCGCGGCGGAATACTATCACTTCGAGCAAGTTGCCGGCCTGATGAAGAAGGACTCCGAAATCCTGAGGCGCATGAAAGTTCCGTCCGCGGACGCCGGAAAATATTTCTCGGGGAACCTGCTCCGTTTCATAGGAGCTGACGCATAACGGCAGTAACCGCTTGAGTTAGGGAGATGATCCTGTGCCTTTTCAGAGCGGGACGAGCACGTGATCTCGTTGTCCGGCAACGAGAAACGTGGCAGGGCTGAAATCTGAACCTGAAACCCCTCCCATTCTTCCATCGCTGAGTTCCTACGATAATACATTGTTGAAAAATCCATTTCGGGGACTAGCTTGCCGTGTAAGGCTATAATCCTAAAGGTTGGGAAAATATGGGTGGATGAAATGAAAAACAATAACGATAATAGCAAAGCCGACACGCCTCTTGTAAGGGCATATCTTTCGCTGCCAAAGGCCGAACGCTGCCGATTTGTCCTGGCAATCACCAAGCACGGGGAAATATTCAAATGGCTGAGGGATGCGGTTGGTCTGAGCCAAGGCTCCTTCAGGCCCCGGGCCTTCGAGAAATTCTACTCCGAACTCGAGCTCAAGTTCGATACGATCCTGACGAGCAACGGGCATGGTATCTACAGTCTGGCATACCTTGTGTTTCTTTTTCTGGCCAAGCACAGGCGTACATGGATACACGACAATGCCAATTTGAAATTTGAGAATGAAACGTGCATGCAGGAAATGGCGGCTCGTATAGCATCTAGCCCGCTGGCTGAAAAAAATGCGGACGACCCCTGGTGGGGCGTATTTATTGCATGGCTCGGGGATGATGAGACCAAGATATGTCTTAAGGCGTTCAAATCTTTCAATGATGCAGAAGTTGGCCAAGAAGGACAGGAGAAAGAGGTGGAGGAAGAACAGGAGCAGATACAGGAACTGGAAGCTACAGTCTCCCATGCTGGAGAGGTGGCGGAGAATGGCATTGAAGCCCCGGATACGGACGATCCCGCCGTATGCGGCGGATCGGAAAAGGATAAAATAGTCGAGGAGGGCGGATACGACTGGGACGAGATTAGCAGGCTTGCATCAAGGGCCGAGGATATTATTAAACTGGCCGGGGCGGCAAAGGAGTTTGATCTGAAAGATGCATGCAGCCTCCTCGCCCAGCTGGCCGATAAGGGAGAGGGAATAAGGGGTAAAATTCGTGGGATGGCGGACAGTCTTAAGAAGCCGATGCCCGATTGGGTGAGCATTGACGAACTCAAGGAGTTCGCTGATAATCTGGACAAGGAAAAGATCGAAGCCTGTGGGAGAGATTCCGACCGCAAATTCCTCGGGCAGGTGGCGAAATTCATGGAAAAAATAAAGGATCTGCGCATAAGGAACAAGTGCAGCCGGGAAGAGCTGATGTCGTATAAAATGCGCGCCATTGGCGAACTGCGATCCTCTGCGTCAGGAGAGTCGCCTGCAAAGTTGTCCGGTGCCGCATCGGACGGGGACGACTGGATTAAAAAGGCTTACGAATTGGTGGACGAGCCGCTGGAATGTCTTGTGGAGGAACTGAAGAAGGATTCACTCTCCAGCCTCGCATATTTCATCGAAAAAACAAATTGGGATCAGCTTATTTTTGAAGAGTCTGCGCCCACCCCCCCCCAGTACTAGTAAAGATATGGACGATACCAAGCTTGACGCCTCTGGAATGCAGACATTATCTAAGGGGGATGCATCCCATGCCGACACCCGAAACGTGCAAGTCCCGTCTGTGGCAGGGGGGGATGGCGCAGCCACTCCTGATGCGGACGTTCCGCCGAATAAAGAGGTTTCATCCCGCCCCCCTTCCTCAAAGCCGACTCCACCAGAACCGCCCATCAGGCAGGAGCCCCACCTGGACGGAACGGCAGGAAAGGGGGTCCAGCCCCCTGCTGCGGAGAAGCCGGAGGGACTTGGGCAGGAGGATGGCCCGAAAAAGGACAGCAAGCCTGCGGCGAACCAACATATCCAGCCGCCCAGGCCGATGTCTGAAGAAACACATGAAGAAACACATCAGGACGAAGCTGGGAAGGAAATACCACTGAAAGAATACGAGGTACTTCCGCTACTTGCAGGGCAGGGTCTATGGCGGGTGGCCTCGGAGTATTTGAGACTTGGGCAATGCCCGTCTGAAAAGTCGCTGGCTTCCATATTGTCCGTTGTCTCCCTTCAACCGCTTCTCTGTACCGGCGACTCCAGAGCGATAGACTTCGCCGCCACTGAGCTTCAGTCGCTGGCCGTGCGTCCGCCCTTCAATGATATATATCTCGACCTGCTTTATTGGACTGGTTTTGTCATACCCGCCTTGACGGCGCCCCAGACCGGTGCGGCGGCCCTCATACGTGGGGTCAACCTCGGGTGCCAGCATCAATCACTGTTGCCCATTGACCCATTCAAGGCTCTCAACGATGCCGTCATAGATTTGACTGGGAAGGTGAAAAATCTTACGCCCGATATGCTTAAGGGAGGCAAGCTTGAAGAAACCAGGACGAATTTGCACAGCAGGGTAAGCACTTTTATCGCCAATGCACCGAGGCAGGCAATACTCTACCAGCCGGCCACCATCGTGTGGCGGGACATCTGCAAGAATGGAAGGTTGGCGTCCGCCGCAAGAATCATCCTGGGAAAAGGCAATGCCCGGGATGTCGATGAAATCTATGAAACCATCAAAATATTTTCCGAGACAAGGAAGCTTCGCCTTTATGTCAATGAGGTAGACAGGCGCATAAACAGGCGAGCCAACGGCATTGAAGCTAGGGCGATTGATCAGATACAGGGACATGCGGAAGAAATGCTGGACTGCGCGAGGGAATGGATAAAGCTGCAGGAGATCCAGACGAACGAGGACTATATAGCAAAACAGATAACCTCTTTCCATTTGTGCCTGCAGAGGGCCAGAACCGGCATAGACTCTTCGCTAAGGGAGATGGGAAAGATGAATCTCAGCGCGTATGGAGACCTGGCGCGACTCTCGTGCGAATTCACATGGAAGCACTTGAAGGTCTTGACAGGCCTTGAGGAGATGCCTCCATCCGACGTGGCGGAGATAGGCGGATGGCAGGCGGAGCTGTACCGCATCCCTCAGCTGGATATCGACGAGCAATACCGGATATGCGGTGAGGCAGAGGGGAAGGCGCGCACCATTGTTGAAGCTTACGCGAGAAAGCCTTCCAGCATTGAAAAGTCGCTTCGCGAAAGGCTGAAGCGGGGCGACATTTTCGGCGCGAGAGAGCTTATGAGGTTCATGCCGCAGGACGACGGCAGGCTCCCCGACCTTGAAACCGAAATCTGCGACGAGGAGACCGCATGGTCAAACAGGATCAATGAGAAGTTAAAGGCGATTAAGTCCCTTTTCGACACCAACAGATCCATGGGGCTGATGGACGAAACAGAGTCCACGGAGATAGACGAGAACATTGTCAGGCTGCTGGACATATCGAAGGCGAAGACCATCCGATTCAACGAGCTCGACGCAAGATGCGAGGAGCTCTCCCGGAAAATGTGCGGCCTCCGCGACAAACGTGCCGAAGAAGTGAGGCAGGAGTTGGACAAGCTGAGGGGCAGGACGAGCGACCAGGACATCCGCCGTATACGGGCCATTCTCGACTCGGGGGATGTTCTGACCGCCAGGGAATACATCGGGAGGCTGGACGAGGGCGGAAGCCTCTCCGACATTGAGCTGTCGAGGCGAGATGTCTGGCGTGAATTTTTCCCTGACACTGCACGCGAACTGGCCAAGATGCTCGACGACATGGGCGGAATCGACGCAGTCCGTCGCGCGCTCCACTCCGATATGGATTTTGGCAGCCTGCAGCTGTCGATAGTTCCCGGCGCACAGAGGAGCGAGGCCATGGCGATGATCGATGCCTGGCAGAACCTTAAGGGAGCCAGGCTGTGCGGCAACGAAAAGCTTAAATTGCTCCTTGAGAAGCTGGGATTCCAGATTCTCGGGATCCAGCTCGATGAGCCGCAGAATGCCAGACAGAATGCCCAGGTGAGGTGCAAGGCCATCACAGACCGGCAGCTTTGCCCCGTCCCGAGGTTCGGCTCAGACTGCAACGGCGAATACACCTTTATCAACGTCTGGGAAAGGCCGGCCGAGGACGCCATAATCCAGCATGTCGGCGATACTTCGGCGATGCAGAGACCTGTCATCGTGATATACTACGGGCGCATGACTGATACACGCCGGCGCGACCTCGCAAGGCTATGCCGCGAACATTCCAGGACATTCCTCTTGCTCGATGAGACGCTTCTGGTTTATCTATGCGGAGAGAGGGGCCTGCGGCTCCCCGCCTTCTTCCGCTGCGCGCTGCCCTTCTCCTACGCCGATCCATACATAACCGCAGCCAGCCTTGTCCCCACTGAAATGTTCTACGGCAGGGAACGGGAGCTGGGCGAACTTCAGGATACAAACCGTGGCGGCTGTTTTGTTTACGGCGGCAGGCAGCTCGGAAAGACCGCCCTGCTCCGCGAGGCCCAGAGGCGCTTCCATAGTCCAAAGGACGACAGGTTCAGCCTGTGGTTGGATCTCATCAATCTCGGCCTCGGGACGGAAAGGGAACCGTCGGGGATATGGCAGGTGCTGCTGGAGGAGTTTGCCAGGCTCATGCCTGAATCGTTTGAAATCGACCATAAAAGGAGCTCCGATCCAGCTGCCAGGTTCATCGAGCAGGCCAGGAAGTTCCTTAAGTCGAACACCAAGCGTCGGATACTCCTGTTGCTCGATGAGGCCGACCGCTTCCTCGAACGGGATTCAGTGGAGGACTTTTCGGTGTCCCGCAAGCTCAAGGGGCTCATGGACAGCACCGACCGCCATATGAAGATCGTCTTTGCGGGCCTTCACAACGTCCAGAGGACGACCCAGCAAAGCAATCATCCGCTCGCCCACCTGGGCGAACCGATCAACGTCGGATCCTTCGCCAACAAAGGCGACTGGATAGCGGGTCTCAGGCTCGCGTCCGAACCGCTTGAAGCGCTTGGGTACCGCTTTGCAAACCGTGACCTTGTGATGCGCATCCTTGCCCTTTGCAATTTCTATCCGGGTCTCATACAAAAGTTCGGCAGCAGCCTACTTAGGCACCTCAACGACCGCATTGGCAGCGGCCTTCCTGGAGACATTGGCGAACGAGACGTGGAGGAGGTCTACAACAACAAGGATCTCCGCGAATTTATCGTGGGACGCTTCAAGCTCACTCTCCAGCTGGATCCGCGCTACTATGTGGTCGCTTATGTCCTCGCACACCTGTTCCATGAAAAGAAGGGAAACAGCTTCGACGCGATAGAACTTCAATCCTCGGCCTCCGACTTTTGGATGGAAGGCTTCCGGGGGATGAGCCTGGAGGAGTTCGCGACACTCCTCGACGAGATGTGCGGTCTCGGCGTACTAAGGCATTCCGAGAAGACGAAGCACTATTCATTGAGGAATCCGAACCTCCTTCTGCTCCTCGGGAACAAGGAGGAGATCGAAAGGGTGCTGCTCACGGGGCCGAGGACAGTCAAGGAATACCAGCCAAAAACATTCCATCCGAGGTTGCACATGAGGCATATTGACAGATACCCCCTCACCCTGGCGCAGGAAGGGGAAATCCTCAAGGCCGGAAGGGGATGCATGTTCCTGGTTGCTTCGGACGCACTCAAGATGGAAATCCTCAAGGAGGCCATGCGCAACCGACTGTCCGCCGTGGCGCAGTTCGTCGATCCCGGGAACGTCTCCGATCCTGCGAGGCTTAATAACGTTGTCAAAAAGTTTCTGGACAAGGACAACACCTCGGCGCTCTTTTGGATGCCGTTGCCTGAGGGCTGGAAGCTGGAACAGATAGGCATGCTGGAGGCCTTTCTTGGCTCCAGGCCCCGGAGCAGGGCCAACATCAGGATTGTCATCGCCGCCGATCCGGCCCAATGGTGGGGCTTGCTCTCGGAAATAAGGAAGAATCATGCCGCCCCCAAGCACCCATACCCGGTCGTTCGAACACTCAAGTGGAAGCCGGAATTCATTGAACCGTGGCTGACAGAGTGCGGATTCCTCTTCAGCGACGGACGCGAGGAACCGGAAAAGTCTCAGGCCAAAGAAGGGATTGCCGGCGGCGGGGCCGCAAACATCGAAAAAGTGACCGCGCTTACAGGTGGATGGCCTGTCCTCCTTTACCGGCTTGTCCAGGAGTTCGATAGAAGCAATGACCAGGCAAAGGCGATGGAGACACTCCAGGAATGGCTCCAGAAGCGCGAAAACTCCGACGCTGTCTTGCGCCAGTATGGCTTCGCCAAGGAGCCGGCTGCAGGCCTGAAAGCGAAACTCTTGGACATGCACAAGCTTTCCAACGGACAGGCGGTAGGCAAGCCTGATTTCGAGGTGCTTGCTGAAACCCTTGGGATCGAGGCCGCCGCCGTGAGGAACATTGTCGAGTGGGCTACGGACGTAGGCCTTCTGGATGAACTCTCCCCCGACACATGGGAATGGGATCCGGTATTTGACCGAATCATCCGGGGCCTGCATCAATGAGTCCTTCGCACTTCTGGAGCCTGCCAGGCCCGCAAAATTTCATCTCAAGGATACGGAAAGACCTGCACGATGGTAAAAGCCTGATATTACGCATGCCCCGGCCTGGAGTATCCGGGATTGCAGAGGCTGTGAGAGGCCTTTTGCGGGAGGAGGAAATCTTTTGTGGAATTGATCTCCCCATTGACGGCGAGACGCCTTACGAGCGGCTCTCCAGAGTGCTATGCCCCGGAGAGAGCCGCAATCTCTCGCTCCTTGAACTCGTCACCAGCGCGTGCTCTCTCGAAAAGAAGGTCGTGGTCCTTAAGGACATCAGCGAGGGGGGCTGGCGGGAGTGGGAGAAGCTCATGAAGCTGTTCAGCCATAGGATGCGGCAGATATCCCAGGCAAAACAACGGGTTTCGCTCATCTTGCCCCTTGTCGGGACAGGCTTCCGGACTGACTTCTGCGACGATATCGTCCTCGGCGCCAGAGAGTGGAACGGTGTCATTTCCCATGTCGATTCATGCTGCCTGGCGCACATGTTCCTGCCGGAAAGGAGGGAAAAGCCGGAGCTCAGGCAGCTGTTAATACAAACCATTGCCTCCCTGGCAATGTGGGATTGCGACCTTCACAGGCGTTTTGCCATGTGCAGCCCTGAAACCATCCTGGAGCCATTCTCTGTCTTAAGCGCATATGCGCTGGAGCGAGGTTGGGGGCCGGACTCCAAAGAGGATCTATGGGACGGTTCATGCGGCCTATATGAAGGAAAAATGAGAAGGCATTCCGCATTCCTGCTTGTGCAGGACGGACCTCAGGCTATTGAGCGGATACTGTGGCGTGCCCAGGTTGGAGTATTCCTGCCGTATGTGGCCGACTGCTGCCGGGACATTGTGGAATCAAAACCTATGCAGAACAGATTGTGCGCTGAGGCCAATGAGGAAATAGAAGTGGCTGAATTATTTTACATCTTAAAAAAAGACTATCGAACTCCTTCCAACCTCAAGGAGCAAGTGGAATTCCTGCGTTTCATCCGCAACGAACTGGCCCATATGAAGAGAATAAGCTACAAGTCCCTTGCACGGCATTTCACATAAAATTTCATTTTTAAATAGGGGAAAAAGAGGGTAAATGAGGGGAAGGGTATTGTTAGAGCTTTTGCCGTAAGTGCTTCATATTCAAGGGAATTGAGGCCGGAAGGATGGTGGGCGTAACTGGGCTCGAACCAGTGACCTTTACGATGTCAACGTAACGCAATACCCTATGATATTATAAATTTTGATAGCTTTATGCTTGCTTTATCGTTTCCACAGCCCATCTTAAGGGTAAATAAGGGGGAAGCTATGAAAACGACTGGCAGAGGGCACCTGTTCAAGCGCGGTGGAATATACACGCTCCAGTACAACTTCAAGGGCCGACGGCGGATGGTCTCGCTCAAGACCGCCGACAGGCGAGAGGCGGAACGCCGGCGGGATGAGCTTCTATCCGGAGCCTTGCTTGCCACGTCCAAGGAGAAGGTCATAGTCCATATCGCCGAGGCGCGGAAGCTGATAAGCTCGGTGAACTATCCGCTCGACGCGGTATGGGGGCAATACATGATGAGCTCGAAGAGGCCGGATTCCAGCGACGGCACGCTCGGCAACTACGAACGGAACTGGGGCAAGTTCAAGTCCTGGCTTAACAGCAACTATCCGATCATTGAACGGATCAACCAGGTAACGAAAAAGGAGGCTGAACTCTATGCTGGGCATTTGTGGAACAGCGGCATATCAGCGAACACCTACAACTACCACATACAGAGCCTGAAGTTGATATTCAAGGTGCTCTGCGGGGGCTCGGAGAACCCGTTCGCAGAGGTCGGCCGCAAAAACGAGATGAAGGTCCATAGGAAGCACTTTGAGAAGGCCGATGTGTTAAAGATCCTGGCTGCAGTGGACAGTGCCGATTCCGTCTTGGTGATGCAGAGAGGCGCAGACAACAAGTTCATAAAGAGGGACACGCTCTATCTGACCAACAAGGACGAGATGCGGGTACTGTTCTACCTGGGGGCATGGACGGGGGCTCGGCTCGCTGACTGCGCCCTGATGAAGAGGGAGTCTGTAGACCTGGCAAACAACAGCATCACGTTCACGCCGATTAAGACGCGGCAGATCCAGCGGGAGGTGACCATCCCCATCCATCCTGACCTGCGCCGGGTACTGGTCGGACATATGAAGTCTTCCAAGGGGAAATACCTCCTAACGCACGTTTCTGAAAGATACCAGCGGAACCCCGACGGTGTTATCCAGGATGTCCAGAAAGTACTAGAACACTGTGGTTTTGTGACACGCGGCGATGTTGAAGACAAAGGGCAGAGAACCAGAAAGGCGAACATATACGGTTACCACAGTTTCCGTCACAGCTTTGCCACTTTTGCAGCCAACGCCGGAGTGCCTATCGCCATACTTGCGCACATCTTAGGGGACAACATCCGGACGCTCGAGAAGTATTATATCAAGGTTTCAGACGATGCCAAGCAGGCGGCCGTCAACGCCTTGTCCATTAGTATTGACCAGAAGACGCTACCGAGTATAACCGATGCCGAGGTATGTACCACCAAGGGCACAGCCGCTACCGCTGGTGCCACGAATGCAGAGCTCCGCGAGCGCATCCGCAAAGTGGCCGAGACCATCCGGACTTCCAGAGGCATACCCCGGCCGTTACAAGAACGCTTGCTGGCCATGCTGGGATAGGCCAGCCGCCCGTCCAGCAGCCGGACAGACGTGGATCTGCTCGGGTCATAGCCGCTCGGCAGTGGGTAGCGGGTGCCTCAGCCTGGGGATGCAACACCGGCGGACGTACCCCCGGCGGCAGGTACGCCGTCAACATCGTAGAGACGCCCGGCGTCCAAGCCTCTCCTGTATGTCCGGGTGCCCGCAGTGCCCCCTGCCGGAGGCATCTCCGTCGGCACATCCGGAGGGATCGCCGTCGGCTCCCCATGCCGCTGCGCATCGAGCAGGCTCATGACAGTATGTCTTCAGTCAATCCCGTCCAAAATAAAGATGGAATTGTCTATGTAAAACGTCCCAAGGGGTGTTTTTTCGGGGTCGGGGTCGCTATCGGGATCGGAATCGAAACTTGAATTCAAACGACCCCGATTCCGATACCGATGAGAATATTTTGGACACTAATGGTCTTCAGTATACCGGGCACACTAGCAGCAGGGGGGGCTAGCCGGTATGGCCGGCACCCCCTCCACCCCATGCTGCCACCACCGCCGGTCGCATCGATGACACCTTCCTCGATCATCAGCTTTCCACCTAAAGCCTCTATTTTTTATCTGAAAGGGGATTATCAACGTGATTTTTAAAGAAAAAAGGGCGAATGAAAATTGACACTCGTTTACGCCGTATCATGTTGAACTATAAAGACAACAGCATGCCCCCCCATCCGGTGGTAGGGGGGTAGGCAGGCAAGGAGGTGGTTGAATGACAGTTAACGAGTTTAAGACTATCAAGCAGTCGCTCAAGGTGTTGGCCGACTTTGGCGCAGTCAGTGCTGCGTCTGTCGAGGAGATAGGAACGCTTGTGGACTCGCCCGCAAAGTCGGCGCCGGCGCTCCCGGAACTCATGACACGCCCGCAGGTGGCTGAGAGGATCGGAACGTGCCCGCGCACGGTACGGAACTACGAGCGGTCTGGGCTCCTGCGGCCCATCAGGCTGGCTGGCAAGAGGCTGGTCAGATACCGGCGCGAAGACGTTGAAAGGTTTCTTGAGGAGGGAGGTGGGAAGATTAATGAATAATGATAAAGGTGTGCCCGTTGCTGCGAACAACGGGCACGGTCAGAAGCCCGGTGTAGGCTCGAACCTGGACTCTAATCTATCCGCCAAGTTCGACATTGCAACGTTCATCTCTGTTACGACAGGGGCGGAAGACGGTTCCCATTTATCCATCGCAGTAGGAACCGGAGCCAGGCGGATCAGGCTTACGTTCGCGCAGTTCAAAGAGGCCATGGCTTCGGCTCCGGCGCTCCTGGACGACAACCTCTGGTTCTGCCCTTCAGTGCTTGATGGCCAGGGCAGGACGGCAGCCAACTGTTTGTCGACACAAAGTATTCTACTCGAAGCAGATTACGGCAGTCTCGGTCATAAGCGTCCCAGTCCCTTTCCAGACTACCAGTCCGCGCTTGACCACATCTATATACAGCCCGTGCAGCCGCAGATACTCTGGCACTCCGGGCACGGTTTTCAGATGGCCTTCCTCCTTGAGGAGCCCGTCATCTTCGCCGACAGCGCCGCCGCGGACGTATACGAGAACCAGAAGTGGAAGCTGTGCCGGTTGTTCCGCTGCACAGAGACACCGTCGAGGGCCGGTCTGTTCCGCTTCCCGGGTTGTATGAACAAGAAGCCGGGCTGTCCGGATGTTAGGGGCAGCCTGCTCCGCTGGGAGGTGGAACCGTGAAGCCATATTCCCTTGGACAACTGGCTGGGATCCTCGACGGAGTCCGTCTGGAGCCCGCCGACATTTCCGTAAGTACAAACCGGGAGCGGAAGGTCCTCCGGAAGGATTCCGCCAAAGCCCCGCGTCCACCGCTGCCGACGTCCACAGCGTCGTCCAAGGAGTTCGCGAAGTACCTGTTGACCAAGCACCCAGCAGGGGTCCGCTCCGAGGTCTTCCACCTTGCGGTCTGGGCTCTGCATGACTGGGGGATGGACGTTGAAGAGAGCAAAGACATCCTCAAGGGGCTGCCATGGGTACCGAAGCGCTACATAGGCAGGCTTCAGCAGGAAATCGAGCGCTGCCTTTCAAAGCCGCGGCCTGAAGCTTCGGCTACCGAAGCAGCCTTCCAGCCGCCCAGGCCCCTGAACAGGCAGCAGGCTGTAGCCCTGGCCGACTGCCCCCGGCTGAAGCCTGCATTCGTCAAGATGTTGAAGCATTATTGCCACGAGACGGGAATGGAGGTCACGGAGAAGCTGACGGCCTGCTGCCGGATACTGGAGCACGTCCGCGGCAGGGAGAAGCAGTCGGTGGTCATGTTCCCCTGCGGATCCGGCAAGTCGACCTGGGCGCTGGTACATGTGGCCGTGAACGCCTCGCGCCGTACACCCTACTTGCTCGTACTGCAGGACAGGGCATCCGTCTTCAGGGCGGCGGCACAGCTCAAGGTCCTCATGCCGCCGGGGTCGGTCGGGATCTACGCCGGATGGAATTCCGCCGAATGCAAGTCCATCAGCGGCCATGATCTGAAATACACCGACTGCCTGCGCGACGATCCTAAGGGCGCCTGCCTCAAATGCTCCGGCAAAGCCGGTTGCCACTACCATAAGTCCCGGAGTCAGCTCGGGCGCAACGTGGTTCTGATGACCCGCGAGTCCTTCCTGCTCCTCTGCGAACGAAGGCAGGAGTTCGAGCGCCACCGCATCATAGTCGACGAGGCGCTGCTCACGTTCGCCGACAGGGAATTCAGCGCGGACGAGCTTGACGTCCTGCACCGGATATTCAACAGGTTCACGCCCGGCAAGGAGACCGCCGGTCTTCTGGGCAGGCTCTTCCCGCCGCTGAAGTTCAGGGCGTACGGCGGGATGGTCCGGACCCCGGACGACCGAGTCCGGTGGATGGACCTTTCCGGCGCATGGGATCCCGCTGTCTCCGCGCGGATCATGCGGTTCGTCAGGGCGGCTGGCGCAGGCTTCCGCGAACACGAGGAGCTGGTGCTGCGCTTCCTGCTCTTCATGCGCACCGCGGCCGCCTGCGGCGCCAGCATCGCCTACCTCTTCGACGGCGGCAGGCTCATGGTCAAGAAGGACCGGCTCGACCTGCGCGCGTTCACCACGTGCGCCGGCCTGACGGTGCTGGACGCCACGGCCGCCGTGTCGCTATCGGAGTTCGCCCCCGACACCCGCATCTGGACCTGCCCGGATCTGGAAAGCTATGCGCTGCAGGGTAAGGCCAGCGTCTACGCTGTTGTCGGGAATGCGACCAAGAGGCGCAGGATGAAGAACAGCGCCGCCGGACTGGAGCTGCTGGCCAGGCACTGCGCGGACATCTTCGCGGGCGGTCCAGACATGATGCTTCCATTCAACCGGGAATCCCCCTACGACACCTACCCCGGTACGCCCAGGTTCGATCTGGCGGATGTCGAGAAGGGGATAGCCGGTATCGCCGTCGGCAGGGGCGTCGTCGCCAATATCCGCAAGATAAGCAGGGGCCTCATGCGCGGCACCAACGATTTCCGCATCTGCACCACGGCCTTCTTTGCCGCTTCCGGCCTCTTCACCTCCGTACAGGACTGCGCCCTCCACGCCTGCCTGCGGCTGAAGAGGGACCTGCCCCTTTCCGAGGTGTTCGGAGCCGACGGCCGCCCAGCTATGCACCACGGCAGATTCAAGAACGACCTAGTGCAGGACATCTTTGTACGGATGGCCGTCGGCGAACTGCATCAAGGGTTGTACAGGACCGCCGTCCGCGACGGCCGTGACGTGGCCGTGGTCATTGCAGTGCCCGACGTAGGGTGGCTGGTACCGCTGCGGCAGCTGATGCGCTTCGAGGTCGTGGACGCGGCCCACCCGAACGCCCAGACCGTCCAGCAGTTCAAGGGGCTGTCGGAGCTCATGAACATGGAGCCCGGCGCCAGTATAGGGAAGAGGCAGGCCGCCGTGACGATGGGCTACTCCGGCGACGGCGCCTGGAAGGACCACAAGGAGCGCATATACGGGCTGCTGGAGCTGTTTTTCCGCATGTCGCAGGATGGCACAGCGCTGGTGCGGCGTGACATGCTGGAGAGCGCTGCCTAGAGGGAGGGGGGGAGGCTCTGTATAAGAATATAGGAGACGGGGTCTCCCCCCTCCGCCGCCGTCCAGGCGTCACAGCCTGCCAGGGGCGCTGGGATATGCGGCAGGATCAAGAAGAGGAGGAATGACCGACCGCCGGTCCGCTTCGGGCCGGCGGGAGGTCACTAAGAGGCATTCGGCGTACTGGCGGCCGGAGCAGCGAGGAGTCGCCGGAGGCGACCCGCAGGCTGCGTAGGTGCCAGTACGCCGCATGGTCCCTCGCTGAAATAACCAACAAAGGAGGACATGATGGGACTCAGGCAGAATGAGATGAAGGGGGCTGCAGACGCTTATCGGCCGACTGCGGCAGCGCCGTACACCACGGACGAAGGATCCGCGCTCCAGCGGTTGCTGGAGGGGATGGCGGCCATGGGCGCGGAGAGGAAGGCCCGGGACGCCAACTGGGTTCACGTCGAGTATTCCGCGCGGTCGGTGCTCAAGGGGGCGGAGGGCGCTGCGGCGCGCCTGATGCGGGACCTGGAAGACTGCGGCGGAACTGAGGCGGCAGGCTTACTGGAACAGCTGGCAACCGTCGGCGGAGCAGATGCCGTTCGTACAGACGGGCAGCCGGTCGGTGCTGGAAAGGGCGGAGACAAGGACAGCCCTGTCTCCGTAAACGGCATGGACGCCAACGGCCCGGACAGCTGGTACCTAGCCCAGCCGGAGCTGGGGTTCTGAGGAAGGCGGCGCACATGGCTTGCGATTATCGCAGTGTCGGCACATCCACCACGAAACAGACTAAAGGAGCCGGAGTGACTGAGGCTCCGGCCAGACAGCCGGGGCCCGTACGCTCTATCCGCCTGCTCTGCCTGGAATGCTCATCCGGGTCCTCCAAGGCGGTCAGCGAGTGCCCGACGGTAAAGTGCCCGGTCTGGCGCTTCAGGCTAGGCAGGCAGGGGGCGCGGCGGTCGACACCGGAGCTGAGGGAAAGGCGCAGGAAGCTGGCGGCGGCCGCGAGGGCCAGGAAGGTCGCACCAAGGGCTGTAGTGGAGTGGGGGCTTTCGGCCCAGCCGGATATCCTGTAGCTTTCATCTCGTCGTTATTAACTTAATAGCCCCTGCCTTCGGAAGCACCACCGACCTGGTATCTGGAGCCGGTCGGCAGCTCCCACCCCCTGAGGGCCTTGGAAACGTACAAACCGCCACTGCTGGCTAAGGTGTCTACGTTTTCCTGTCGTACTTGCACGGTCGTTCAAGAGACCGTCCGGCCCTTCCCAATCGAAACCTGTTCCAAACACGGATGTCCCTTGAAGCCCTACCGGGCTTCTTAGTGCCCAATCTGCTAAAATAAAATATGCCCCACTCCGTCCATGTACAAGGAATTTGTTCCATATTGGTAGCAACTATTTTTAGCCGGTGTATCTTCCCGCCATGGACTCCAAAGACAACGCCTACCGAAAACGCGAATACCAGCTCCGGAAGCTATTGAGGGAGACCGGCTCGGTTCCTGACTACCGGCGCCTGCTGGCCCTCCTGATGAAAACCGTGGCCAAAATGTCCGCGACTGAAATAGCCTGCCTGCTGATGTTGAGGCCGAAGACTGTTGAGAACCTCGTGGCCAAGTACAAGAATAAGGGGTTGAAGACTATTGTCAGCGGAAATAAGCGTGGCGGCAGGCGCAGGTGCAACCTGTCCACCGAGCGCGAGCTGAACCTGATCCACAAGTCCTGCGTGATCGACAAGGTGTACGGAAAGCCGACGATATCCATGAAGACGCTGAGGTCGAACTACTCCAAGTGGGTTAAGGCAGGACCGGCGGACTCGACCATCTACCGACTGCTGAAAAGGCACGTCTGCACCAAGGTCGCAAAAGGGCTGTACGCACCCCCATCCCATCACGGATGAATTTTCCGGAGCTCCGGAAAATTGCTATCGTAAAGTATTTTACTATCCGGATAGGGCTGGAGGGGCAGCATGGGGTTCCGGAGGGGGTGCCGGATCGGGGGGGGGGGGGGGGGAACGGGGGCCGTGAGGCAAGATGGAGGCTCCCTCGGCCGAGGCCGGCTTGTTCCGCTCGGTCCGGCCTTCCTTCCTTTAGTTCGGTACACAGACGATATAAAAAGCTTGACTACGCGGAGGCCCGTTAGGGCCGGGAGCGTAGTCACTATTAGCTTTTGCGCCGTTAGGTGCAAAAGCGTACCACTGTTCAGGCTTTAACCTGCCGAGGGGGAGGCGCGACCCGCAGCATGACACGGATCCGGCCTCCTTTTTGCAAGCTTGGCCCGTTTCCGTTGAAAAGAACCGGCCTCCTGGATGTTCAGTGATCCGGCGCAAGTTGATCATGGTTTTGAAGGGGCAGATTCGGAATCCATGCGGCTATGTCCGCCGCGACAGACGGCGCACTGCGGATGGACTACTTCTCCGGATAGACCCAGAGCTTCAGGTCGGATAGGGGCGGGAAGTCGGTCGGGAGCAGTGTCAGATCGAACGGCAGGCCGATCTTGGCCGCGTCTACCAGGTCGCTGTCCATGCAGCCGGTCCGTTCGCAGTGGCGGGCCACGATCTTCATGTAGCGGCGCAGGATAAGTACGGGAGCCTCTTGCGGCGGTATATGCCTAAAGGACTTCAAATATCCTCAAGTCCCAGGCTTTGTCCTCATGTGGATGGATAAGGCGCACACTGCACCGGTTAAACCCCTTGATAGCCTTGATGAAAGTCTTCCGCCGTGCCTGGACAAAATCCTTGTCCAGCTCCATCCTGTCCCTGACCTGCATATTCATGACCTTCTCGAAGCCGTTCCGATTTTTCCAGTATGGGCGCATCCGTTCATCGCACAGATAGACAACATACCTCCTCCCACGTCCGACGGGTATCCGGGCAAGTTTGAAGAAGTCGTTGAACAGATCCGCCGCCCGCTTGGTGGAGTTTATCCGGCTTTCCCTGTCGCGGTCATACTTGAACTCGATGAAGATGTCATGGCCCGGCTCTTCGCCTTTGATCCAGGTGTCAACTTCCTGGCTGCCGAGCTCTTTCACCGACGCCTCCATTACGACGTTGTAATGTTTCGCAGCGTTGTGCTGCATCAGGGCGAGATAGTAGGTGTAGCGGACGGCGTCCTCCTTCGTAGGCGAGGCGTGCTCGAAGCGCTCCTTGAGGAGGTTGATGAAACTGCAGATTACGGCTTTGTCCATTTTGCATTCCCCAAGACTTGCGCACCGGTACGGGGGCGCACGTCCGCACCGGGCTTCCGTCACACCTTGAACACCTTCATCACCTCGTCGCCGAGGTGGTTGATGACCTTTACGGCGATGCGGCCGGACTTCGGCTTGTCAAAGGGGCGGGAGGTGTCGCTGCGGAGCGTGGCCCAGGCGTCCTCGTTTATCTCGGCCTTCAGCGTGGTCTTGAGCGCCTTGTAGGGGTCGTTGGCGCCGAGGAAATAGGCGTGGCGGACGAAGAAGCTCTCGCCGTTGTAGTCGGTGTCGATGAACCAGCAGGCGATGCCCTCGGCGCCGTCGCTGCGGATTTCGCCGGTCTGCGGGTGGAAGACGTCGACGCCGTTCACCTTGACCGTGAGCATGCCGTCCTTTCCGGCCGTGAGGGTCACGTCCGGTTCTCCGAAGATGACGAAGAGGTTGCCCTTGCCGGTGTTCCTGAGGTCGCCGGCCATGTGGAGGTCGGCGTTCATGCGCGCCTTGAGGACCTGTATGCGCCCGAGCTTGCTGAACTCCGTCGCGTGCGCCTCGTAGTTGAAGGCGCAGGCAATGAGGACGTCGAAGTTGGCGTCGCCGGCCTCCCGCGCGGCCTCCACCAGGTCGGGGCGCGTGACCGTGCCGAACTCCGGCCCGATGAAGACGCCCGCCCTCTTCGACGCGCTGCCCTCCATGTAGCGTCCCTCGGCGCAGATGTAGCGGCCGGGCCAGGGGATGAGCGATGTGAATGCTATTCTGTCATCCTTGTGCGCCTGCTGGACGCCGGATGTCCTGAGGTTGTCCAGTATCATTTTGACGAACTCCTGCTCTCCGCCGAAGCCGTCCTTGTGCTCCTTCACGCCGTCGATCAGTTCGTCGTCCTCGTCCACTCCGAGGACGCGGTGCGGCGAAAGGCTCTCGACGGTGAACGGTCCGGCGACGCGGACCGTCCTCTTGTCCTCGTAGGGCTTGTCGTAGAGGTATTCGAACTCGGCCTTCGCGGCTATCGAGGCATCTATCTCCTTCTGTCGGGCGATGCGTTTCTCCCACCATTCGGCGTGGAGCTTCTTCGCGTCCTTCGGCCACTTCTCGTCGGTCTCCCTGGGGATTTCCCATTCCTGCCAGTTCTTCTTGAGGTCTGCGTTCAGCTTTTCGCGCAACGGTTCCAGGACAGCCTGCCATTTTTCCCAGATGACGTCTATCTCGACATTCTTAGAAAATGACTGCAACGTTATTTGCGGAACCCTTTCGTAGACGAATCCCTGCCGGATGTTGCCGAACACGGGCTGGCTGGAGGGCGCGGTCCGCGTGACTTCCGCCTCCTTGAGCTGGCCTTCCTTGGAATCGGCTAGCAGGTAATACGGATAGCGAGCGCCCATGATGCGGGCTCGCGCCAACGCCAGCGCCACACGGGAAGTGTCAATCGTAATCCATCGGCGACCCCACTGTTCTGCGACATACGCAGTTGTCCCGGAGCCGCAGGTCGGATCAAGAACGAGATCGCCAGGGTCGGTGGCCAAGAGGAGGCAGCGTTGGATAACACTTGTCCCAGTCTGAACGACATATATTTTGGGGTCGTTTCTACTTTGAACACTTCCTCCAATATCAGCCCAGACATCAGATATTGAGGTAATGGGAGAATCTATCGCATATCGTTTAAAACGTACCGATTGCCCAGAAATTTGCACCCTGCCTGAATGTGCTAATCGAGTTAATCCTGTTAGTGTTGTCTTCCACTGACGGCCAGGTGGTGTTGGAAAATCTTTACCGCAATAATTAAAGGTATAAATACACGATGCGACGTTATTGTTCTGACCACTAAGATCACTTAGGGTAAATAGATTACCTAGTTCGTCCTTCTGGTAATGGCTGTCCGACTCAGCCTGCTCCAATTTATCAAAATAAAGACGTCGAAATTTAACTTTCCCTTTGTCTTTGGAATACCAGAGCATGAAGTCCTGAGTCCCAGCGAGAAGAGTTGAACCGAGTCCACTGGTTTTATTGACTGATATTTGAGAAATGAAGTTCGTGTCCCCGAACACCTCGTCCATCAGCGCCCGGACGCGGTGGACGTTCTCATCGCCTATCTGGACGAATATGGATCCGGAGTCTGTGAGGAGGTCGCGGCAGACTGTGAGCCGGTCGCGGAGGTATGTGAGATAGCTGTGGACGCCGTCGCGCCAGGTGTCGCGGAATGCCTTGACCTGCTCGGGCTCGCGGGTGATGTGGTCGGTCTGGCCGTCCTTGACGTCGCGGCTGGTGGTGGACCACTGGAAGTTGGAGTTGAACTTGATGCCGTATGGCGGGTCGAAGTAGATGCACTGGACCTTTCCGCGCAGTCCTTCGCGCTCGGCCAGCGAGGCCATGACGTGGAGGCTGTCGCCGAGTATCATCCTGTTGGACCAGTGTGCGTCGTGCTGGTAGAAGTCGGTCTTGTCGACGTTGTCGGGGATTCCGTTGAAGTCGGCGAATAGGTCGGGCTGCTGGTCTGCGGATTTCGCATCCGCCTTGCTCCGGCGCAGGAGGTCGTCTATGAGGACCTTGGGATGGACCTTCTCCTGTATATACAGCGGCGGCGCGTGGACGACGAGGTCGGACCAGTCCTGCTCGTCCTTGCCGCGCCAGACGAGCTGGGGGTCGAGGTCGCGGTTGCGGCGCTTGTATGCGAGCCGGACGGGGTTCTGCTCCTCCTTGCGCATGACGGCCTGGTATTCGGCGGTGGGGATGTTCTTGCGGGTGTCCGAGTCGTGCTTGATCGCCTCGACGTTCTTGCCGGAACCTATCAGCTTCTTCTTGGGCATATATCATCCTTCAGTTTAACCACGAACTACACGAACTACACGAAAATGCCGGACGCTTTTCCGGACAAGGAGACGGCCGGCCACCCCTGCGGAATCGGAAGATTCCGATGAGAAATCGGAAGATTATCGGAAGATTCACCCGGCACCTCCGCCTTGAGTGAGGACATACTTCGAGGCAGGTCCGCGCCCTTGGCGGACAAGTATATTAAGCCTTGCCAAATCCTTCAGGTCGCGGTTGGCGGTGTCGTAGGTGACTCCGAGGTTCTTGACCATCCAGCCGCTTGATACGGAGCCGGAATCCAGTACTTCCGCCAATGCCTTCTTCTGCCGTTCATTCAGCTGCGCCTCGACGGCCGGCGTCACAAGCGGCGCCCCTTCTGGCGCCCGGAGCCGTTCGATATTGTCGGCGGGGCCGGGGAACGTGACCTGGAAATATCCGGTGTCGGCGCCGAGGAGCGGCTGGTCCAGTCCGTGGTTGAGCATCTGGTCGCGCATCCGGCGGAAGCCGCTGCCGCGCTCCTCGATGCGATGGAAATACGAGAGGCACTGGGCGAGGACGGGGTTGCGGGAGCACGGGCGGTACTTCCCCTTCCTGAGGACTGCAAGAGTGATCGGGGCCGGAGGCAGTCCGGGGCTGGATACGACAACGCGGTCGTAGAACACTTCGAGCATTATCTTGCGCCCGGCGTCCTCGTACATGCGGTGGGCGACGGCGTTGACGAGCGCCTCCCTGAGCGCCTCGGCGGGATATTCGTCCATGCGTATCCGGTTCAGGCCTACGACTCGCATCGGGTGGCGCGTGTTCCTGTCTATGAACACGAGCGCCCGGTCTATGGAAAGCGGCATGGGCAGGCGTATGTCCTCATGGTCGCGGGGTTCGCCGTCCGGCTCGGTCCCTTTGTATGCGTCCGCGAGGATCCTGCACTGCGGGAAGACTGCGGACGGATCCTTGGCCAGCAGGACGATGCCTGCGGCGGTGGCGTAGTCCTCGCCGGAATCGGAGTCGTGCCAGACGAGGCCGCGCATGAAGGCGCCGGAAAGCAGATCCTCATCCGATATATCCCCCGGCTTCCTGTTGTCGGCGGCGGCGACCAGGCGACGGGCGACGGAATGGTCGAGGTTACGCCATGCTATCCGCGTCAGAGGCTTCGACTCGAATGCGGAGGTGGCCTCGATGGTCTGCTGCGCAATCTCCTCCTCGTCGCTCGACGGGGCGATCCCGAAGCGGTCCGCCAGGAGCTTCACCAGTGCGGCCCGGACTTCCTTCTGCAGCTGGATGACGTTACCGAACCTTTTATACTTGGGGCCGTCACCGTCAAGCTCCTTCAGAAGCGCGTCAGTCCCCGGCTCCCGCTTCACGTGGCGTTCGCCTTTTATGAAGGCGAGGACGGGGAGCTTGTTCTCTTTCGCCCTGCGGTATTCGGCGTGGGTTATCGAAAGCTCGCCGACGAGCGTGCCGTACTGGTTTCCGACAATCAGCACATAGACCTGGCATCCGTCAAGGGACTTGAGGCATCCTTCTAGGGCTTTGTCGGGTGACGCCGGCTCGAACTCGTAGAGCACCGGCGAACAATGCGCCGCAAGGAAATGGTCGGTGTTAATAAGGTTCTGTACGATAAGGCGCTCGTCCTCCAGCTCCTTCTGTACGCTGCTGACGAAGACCTTCAGCTTTGCCATCTGCGCCATTTTCAGTCCCTTCCCTTTGCGGCCTTTTCGAGCATCCTGCCGAAATCTGCCTCTATCTTCTTCCGGAAGTCGGCCTCGATCTGGTACACCTCGGTGAACTCGGCGAAGGCCCAGCGTCCGAACCGGCGGTGGTTGTTGACGCCGGGGATCCAGTACGTGTCCATGGTGGACTTCTTCTCCTTGGCGTCCTCGCGGCGGTAGCCCTTGATTTCGACTATGAGATGCAGGAGGTCGTTGTCGCCGCGCCCGTCGTCCACCAGGACGATGAAGTCCGGAAGGTATCTGCGGTTCTCGGACGCGTAGCGGTAGGGGACCTCCAGCCCGAGGTTGTGGTTCTTGACGTAGGACTTCACGCGGGGGTGCGCCTCGGCCACGCGGCAGAACTCCGCCTCCCAGTCGCTGTCGAGGATCACCCAGTTGACGTGGCAGCGGTTCGCGGCGGTCTCCCAGCGCGACTCCCTGGACGTAGTGAAATTGACATGCATGGTCGAACCGGTAGGGTTGTACGGATCGAGGACGGCCTTGATGGGGCGCTTCCCTATGAACGCACGAGTTATTCCGGCGTTGATTCGTTCGCAGGCGATGTCCGCGAGCGTCTTGTATTTCAGCTGCGCCGGATATGTTCCGCCCTTGCAGACGAGGCATGTGTCGAGCCACAGCCGGGCGATGCGCTTGAGCTGGCCGAACAAATGGAGCTGGAGTTCGCCGTTGGCGTCGTGGAACCTGCTGACCAGGAGGTGGGATGTCAGCTCGTAGAGCACCTGCGACGGCCGGACGCCGCCCGTGTGGACAAGGTTGAGGTCGACCGCCTCGCCGATGATTCCGGAGTTGCGCGTCTCGGTGGCGCCGACAAGGTCGGGGGTCAGCTCGAAGACCGAGTCCTCGTTGAACACGGCGGTGAGCCGGTCCTCGGGAAGCTCGACGCGGTAGCCCTGGACGCGGGGGAACTGGATCTCCAGCCGGTCGCGGTCGGGGCGGACGGCCTTGACCTGTATTGTCTCGCGCGGCGGCTGGGGCGGTGCTACCACCGGCTTGGCGGTGAAGTCGAAGGGGATGCCGAGGACGTCGGCGTATTCGACGTTGAACAGCTTCTCCTCGTTGAGCTCGTAGGACTGGCGGCGGAGCGCCCGGCCTATCACCTGCTCGCAGAGGAGCTGCGTGCCGAACGCGCGGACGCCGAGGACGTGGGTGACGGTGTTCGCGTCCCACCCCTCCGTCAGCATGGACACGGAGACGACGCAGCGGATGGAGTCGCCCAGCCTGCCAAGCTTGCCGACGGTGTTCATGACCTCCCTGAGCAGATCCTGGTCGGTGATCTTGTCGGCCATGCTCCTGTCGCCGGTACGCTCTATAATCTCCCGGCGGAACCGGTCTATCTCGTCGGACGCCATGCTGCGGAAGTTGTCGTCCAGGGCGTCCCCGGACTCGAGCTGCTCGCTGTCGATGAGGAGGGTACGGGGACGCGGAAGGGGATTGCCGTGCTCGTCGAAGTTCCTGAAGAGTTCGAGCCTGCCGTTCACGACCCTCTCGGAACCGTCCTCGTTGCTCTGGACGAATCCCGATATGTAGTCGTAGACCAGCTTGGATATCGAGGTGTTCTGGCAGACTACGATGAAGCACGGCGGCACATGGATGCCGGCGTCCTCCCAAAGCTTGTAGGTCTTGGCGTAGTGGCCGTAGAGCGCTTCGAGCGCGGTCTGGAGCTGCGGCGGCAGGTCGAGGGGGTTGAGCGAGCCGCTCTTGTCGCGGCCCTTCCTCGGCATCTTCTTCCGGATGTGCTCCCAGAGGTTCCTGAACATCGGCATCTCGTTGCCGGGGATGTTGTCGGCGACCGGCACACGGGGCAGCTTCACGATGCCGCACTCGATGGCGTCCATCAGCGAGAAGTCGCTCATCGTCCAGGGGAACAGCGTCCCCTCCGCGTAGCCGGAGCCGCGAAGGAAGAACGGGGTCGCGGAGAGGTCCACCACATGCGCCAGGCCCAGCTTGCGGTTCACGGCCTCGAGCCCGGAAATCCAGAGCCGGGCGGCCTCGTTGTTGTGCTCCGCCTCCTTCTTCTCGTCCGGCTTAAGATCGCCCCCGTCCTCCTCGACCGGTTTTTCACGGTAGCAGTGGTGGGCCTCGTCGTTGATGGCGAATATGTTCTTCATGCCCATCAGCTCGCCCATGACGCGCTGGAGCATCTGGCCTTCCGTCTCCAGCGTCTTCAGCTCCCCCCCGCGCCCCTGCAGGAGCGAGCGGCCGCCCTTGGACAGCTCCATGCGCTCGCGCATCTTGAAGGCGTGGAAGTTGGTGATGACTATCTTGGCCCTCTTCACGTCCTCGAGCATGTCGTTCGGGATGAGCTCGCGGGTGGTGAAATAGCTGTCAGGGTCGCTGGGCTGGAGCACGCGCAGGCGGTCGCGGATGGTGATGCCCGGAGTGACAACCAGGAAGCCGCGCGTGAACTTTTTGCTGCCGGGCCTGCGGACGGCGTTGACCGTCTGCCAGGCGATGAGCATCGCCATGACGGTCGTCTTGCCTGCGCCTGTGGCGAGCTTCAGCGCCAGGCGCACCAGCTCCGGGTTCGCGTTCCTGCTGGCGTTGGCGATATGGTCCAGGAAGCCCTTGCCAGTCTTCCCAATCTCGGGGGCGACTTCGGTAAGCCAGATGACGGTCTCGACGGCCTCGATCTGGCAGAAGAACGGGCGGATCCCGCTGAAGTTGTGATGACGCCAATGGTTGAGCAGCCTTGCGGTTTCAGGTGTGACATGCCATGTGCCCGGATCCTTTAAGCTTCTCCACTTGTCGAGCTCGCCGCGGACGGAGTTTATCATGGCCGTGAGCTCGTACTGCTGCTCCTTGGTCGACAAGCCGTGGCCCTCGTCGAAGACGAACACTTCCTGCTCCGCCTGGCTTTTCCGCTTCTTCGGCGTCGGTATCGGGGTGATGAACTCGGCCCGGCGGCGGCACTCGACAATCCTCTGCGTCGGCTGGCCGCCCTTGTCCAGCTCCCAGTGACGGGAGGGATACTCGTATGGGGAGTTCAGGATGGGCTTTTCAAAAAAACGGTCAGTCATGGCGACCTCGTCCTGCCGCCGCATGCGGCGGAAATTCTTGCTTTCTGGAAAACGTAAACTCACCGGCTAATCTAACAAGCCATCACGTTTTTTCAACGCACGGAACACCGAAAGATCTGCTCGTTCCTGTTGCTGTCATGCCACTAAATAAATATGGCGGACTAGGACATTTTGCGTCCATGCCCCGAGCTGCTTTCAAGGGCTACCCGATATAAACTGACACGGTTATCCGCAGCTACTTGCTTTCCCGCCTTCAGTCGTTATCTTTTAATTTCAGCGGCATGGGCATTGGGCCTGATAGTCCGTCGTGACATAGGACAGAGCAGTACGATAGTTAAAATTTAATCCGTAATCTCGGCAGTCGTTTTAATCTGAAAACTGGTAATTTTCTCTGGAAAAGAAACGATGTCGGAGGTTGCGCCCACCTTTGGGCGCTAAAGGCGGCCGAGTCCGGCAAGGGCGAGGCTCCGCCCCCGAACCAGTGAACAATCTGCCGCGCCTGCAGCCCACAGGCGCTTTTTTTAGCCCATGACTGACAGGATCTTCCAGCTCTGCGTCGACCTGCTCGTATGGCTCGCCCGCCTCCTGGGCACCAGCTACGAGGTGGTGAACGTCTGGATATTCTGCGTGATATGGCCTATCTTCACCCTGTTGCTAGTCGGAATAGTCGTCTGGCAGTATTGGACAATCCGGAAGCTCAGGCGCAAGGGCTAAAAAAAAGCCGGACGCTTCCGAATCCAGCCCCTAAGTCATTGTCCGCCCAGCAGCCCGCCGAGCATATTGCCCGACAGTATTCTTGCGACCAGTATTATGACCAGTCCGAAGAACAACAACGACTTCACCTTCGATATTCCCGACTTCCGCCTGGCCATGTCGTCTGACCTCAACCCCGGCACGGCCTCGCCGATGAACGGCCAGGCCGAGGCCAGTAGCAATATGAGAACCGGCACCGACGCCCATGACTCGCAGGCGATCAACGCCCAGGCCAGCAGTCCGAGCGCAACTACGGCATAGCCTATACAGGCAAGCCTGACCTGCTCGTCCTTCGTCAACCGCATGGCCAGCGCGATCCTCTTCCTCAGGAACTCGCCTATAGCCGGGCCGAACAGCGTCAGGAACACGGCCGCGAGCGCAAGGTAGTAGACGTTCCCCGCCACGGCTTCCTTCATCCTGCTCTTCTGGGACTCGGCCTCTTCCTTGATCTTCCTTACGGCCTCCTCCGCGCCCTTGCCGTAGCCGCTTTTGAACCCTTCGGCGCTGCCGGTGGAATAGCCGGCCTTGTAGCCGGCCTTGTACCCGTTGTCGCTCCCGGCGGAATAGCCGGTCTTGTAACCGCTCTTGCTGCCGGACTTGTACAAATCTTCGGCCATCTTCCTGGCCTTCCCGCCGTCGTCGCAGGACGGGAGCAGAAGCAGCAAGAGCGCCGTCAATGCGAACGCAGCCCTGCGCATCACGGCCTCCGCCTGAACAGCAGGAAGGCGATCACCGCCACGGCCGCAATCCAGAACATCGTCGTCCCGGACGATGCGCCTGCGGCCTGCGCGGCCCCGGCGCCCTGTGACACCAGCGGCTCGACCACCACTACCGGCGGCGGCGCGGGTACCGAATGGGCGATGGAACCGCCGATGATGATAAGCGCGATTGCCGCCGCCAAATATAGAAAGAACATTTTTTTAGCCCTCCTTAAGTTGTTGATGTTTAGATAGTCGGGGCGGTGTGACCCGCCCCCTTGTTTGGGTGCCAGTGCTCTTCAGCCTGAGCGTCATCATTCACGCCGCCTCCGGCTCGTCGTCCATGGCCGACGCATACCTTGACTCGCTCTGCTCCCTGATACACCTGAGGTCGCGCTCCCACGGCGACTCGGCTGTGATGTCCTTCAGGATGCCGTCGCCCATGAAGGCCTTGATCCTCGAGCCCAGTTCGCGCTTGAGCTGGACGACACGGGCTGGGCTGACGGCAAGATCCTCAGCGGTGGCCTTGACTTGGCGACCGGTCGCGGTGTCGTCGAGTATGCGCTGATCGCGTCCGGACAGCGACTCCATCAGCTCCTCCCAGTCGATGCGGCGCAGTGCCTCCTCGTCGGGCGACTCCCGGCGCTGGGCAATGCAGTCGTGCATCGTCATGTGCTCGGCGTCCTCGGAGAGCGGCGCATCCATGTAGGATATGCTGTCCTCGTGCGCTGAGCGGAACACCGGCGACAGGACGTCGTTCCTGGAGCACTGGTAGGCACGGCGACCGGATTTGGCCCTTTGTATCGAGTAGAACGCGATTGACCGGGGGATGGGCCTCTTCCCGGCCTTCTCAACCGAATCAAGCATTTCGGCGGCTGTGGCGATGGTGTCCTGGACGAGCTCTTCGGCGTCCTCGCAGCCGGTGGGCCGGACTGTCCTTGGAACTGTTGCAGTGATGATGGGAACAATCTTCGTGAGCAGGATTCTTGCGGCTTTCGCTGTCATGTTCGCTTCCTCCTATGGTTATGCGGCGGCCACTAAGGGAAGCAGGACGTGAAGTCCGCCCTGTGGGCCACCTGTTGGTTAAGGCGGTCCGCCATGGGCGGCACCGGAAGGGCTATGAAGCTCGCTTCATTGATTATACCATCCGAAGGGCAGGAATTAACCTGGGACGGGTGCTTGCTTTATGAGCATTGTGGACCTTCGTTGTCTACACGCCGCCACAGAGGGAGAACAACTGGGAAATGGGTGCTTCCTTTATGCTTGCTTTTTGGACGTGAAAACGTCTGAAATCAGGGGTAAAGGAGGGGTATGCAAGATTCTACAAGTTTGAGCGTTAACTCGTTCAGTCGCAGGTAGTTAAGGATGGTGGGCGTAACTGGGCTCGAACCAGTGACCTTTACGATGTCAACGTAACGCTCTAGCCAACTGAGCTATACGCCCTTTAATTCCGAGTCAGCCGCGCGGTGCGGCGGAGGCGCCGTCGTCTGACTGGCTGCAGTGGGATATCATATCATGTCCTGGTTGGAAATCAAACAGGTACCTATAATTTGCTAGGATTTTACGTCAGGCCCTTCGCTTTTGGCCGCATGGCGTTCGAAGGACTTGAGGGCGATGCCCGCGAAGGCCGGGAATGCGACGAATATGAGGTAGAACTTCCAGACTCCCAGATACCAGCCGAGGCCGAACTGGACGGGCGAGTTCCAATGCCATACGCCGAGGTTGATCCCCGCGATTTCGATTACCGGCAGCAGGAAGCTCAGGGCGAACGTGCATGCGAGGCAGTTGAAGGTTACACCTCCGATCGAATGCGGGAGCGAACGGGCGGCGATCTGTCCGGAGAGGAAGAGCAGGACGGATGTGAACGCTCCGCCGACGATGATGAAGACAGGGATGCCGGTTCCCGGGATCCAGAGCAGGAAGTCAGGGCTGTATGAAGTCATCCTGGAGTGGAAGGCGTTGAGGAGTTCTCCGGCGGACACGGTAAATACGGCGAGGATGGCTATGTGGAGGATCCGTTTCAGGCCGCGCCTGTGCAGCCTGACGAAGAAGTTGAGGAAGAACACCATCAGACCAAGTTCGGCCATGTTGAAGAGGGCTCTTGAAAGGGTCAGGTTCACCGTCCACCGGGATCAGTTGAGCAAATCCTTGCGGCGAGGAGTTCGAGTTCGAGGCGGGGGTCGTCGGCGCCTCCAGAGACGAGCGTCCTGTTCGACCTTGCGATCTCGCAGACTGCCATCGCCAGTTCGTCCGGCGAAAACCTGCACGAGTCGTTGAAGATCATGTATGCGCGGTAGGGGTTGAGCTCGAATATCTTGCTTCCAGCGAGCTGCTCCCTTGCATCGGGGGCGGCCTTTTCGAGGAGTCCCTTGAAGCCCTGGTAGCTGATCCCCTGCCTGGCGCCGAGCTTTCTTGCCGCGGCTCCGACGTCGATCATGGCCTGGAATGTGTTAATGAGCGAATAGAGGAGGCTTATCTCCTTGCTTTTCATTCCTACCAGGGTGTTGATGGCTTCGAGGGATTCTGGGAGGTTGCGGGCGGAGACGGCGTTCGCGAGGGCCCATGCGACGGCCTCGGGGGTTCGGCTGCATACGGTCCTGCAGTCCTGGAGCGTGATCTTGGTTTTCGGATGCACGAACATGGCTAGCTTTTCCAGTTCGTTGGCCATCCTTCCGCTGTCGGCGCCGACGGCCTCGCATAGGAATTCGACTGATCTCGGATCGATTTCGATGCCTCTGCCGGAGCAGAAGTCGAATATGTTGCCCCTTACGACCTCCTCCCATTCCTTCTTGGAGATGTCGGCCTTTTCATAGAAGAAGACCTCGCCGTTCTTCTGGCAGTTCTTGTAGAGCGTGGAGCGGCGGTCGATGCCTGGGCCGCTTACGACGACGGTGATATCGCTGTCGAAGCCGGCCTTGACGGCGTCCTCGAGCCTGGCGGCGAGCTTTGCCAGGCTGGTGTCGTCGGGGGCCTCCGCAAGGAGCTTGAAGTCGAAGCTCCTGAGCCATATGAACTTTTCGGAGCTGAAGAATCCTGGAGTCTTTGCCGAGAGCAGGAATGTGCCGATGGCGTCGGCGGGGGTCATCTTCTCGCCATCGCACTCGATGATTTCCAGCGACGGGTTCTCCTGGTAGGCATCGCCGCAGAACCCGGCCACCAGCTCGCGGGCCTTGGCCTTGACGGCGGCGTCGTCGCCGCCGGAGACGAGGTATAGGTTGGTCTTTTTACCAGACATCTGCTTCAGCTTCAATAGTGATGTTAAAGCATCTATGGGTTTTGTGGATGAAGTTCCAAGGCCCCAAGCTCCAAATTCCAAATAAAATCCAAATACAAATATTCCATATCAAAATGGAGTTTTGAATTTGAGACATTCGGATTTGTTTGGTATTTGGAATTTGATCATTGGAATTTGTCCGTCGCGGACTCAGCCGTCTATTCCCGGTATGAAGCTGTCGCCCTCCCTGAACGCGCATATGGTCTCCGCGAGGAGCGAAACGGCGCCTTCGGCGTCGGCCAGGTCGCACATTTCGACGGGGGTGTGCATGTATCTGTTGGGGATGCTTATCAGCGCCGTCGCGACTCCGGAGCGGGAAAGCTGTATCGTCGCGGTGTCGGTGCCGCCGCTGGCCCTGAAGCCTGCCTTCTCCTGATATTTGATCTTCTTTTTCTTCGCGGTCCTGACGAGCCTTTCAAGGAGGACCGGGTTGTTGTCGGCGGTCCTGCTGATTGCGGGCCCCTTCCCGAGCGAGAGTTCGCCGAGAACTTTCTTTTCGATGTCCGGGACGTCGGTGGCGAATCCGACGTCGACGGCAAATCCGACGTCGGGGGCAATACCGAACGCACTGGTTGTGGCGCCGCGGAGGCCGAGCTCCTCCTGGACTGTTCCGACGCCGTAGACGGCGACCTTGAGATCCCTTGACTTCAAGACCTTGAGGGTTTCTGCGACGACGAAGGCGCCGATCTTGTCGTCCATGCCCTTCGAGACTATCCTGCTCTTCCCGATCCTGCGGTAGTTCGACTTGACTGCGACGGGGTCGCCGATCCTGATTATTTTTGCGGCCTCCTTCTTCTTTGAGACGCCGATGTCTATCCACATGTCCTTGAGTTCCAGAGCCTTGTCCTGGTCCTTCGCCAGGTGTATGGGCTTCTTTCCGATGACGCCGTGCACCCTGCCCTTCTCGGCTAGGATCTCGACCTCGGTGCCGGGGACCGTCAGCTTGTCTATGCCGCCGACGTTCCTGAAATAGAGGTAGCCGTCGTCGGAGATGTGGACGACCTGGAATCCGATTTCGTCGTAGTGGCCTGCGAGCATTACCTTGAACTTTGACGCGCCGTTCAGGACTCCGACGGTGTTGCCCATGACGTCGGTATATGTTTTCTCGCAGAACCTGGCGATGTAGCTCCTGAACACGGCTGCGGTCTCGGTCTCGAAGCCGGAGGGGCCGGAGGCCATCATCAGCCTCTCGAGAAAATCAAGGCTTTCCTTGCTGAACATGTCTGCTGCGCTCCTTAAATTTCAGATTGGACGGATAACAGGATAATCACGGCTGCTACGAATTGATTAACTGAGAAAGATAAGCTCTTGGCATGGAAATGGCAAATCCCTTTTCAGATTTCGCCGCATACTGCATCCGATGGTCGGGAGGCTTCTGAATATGCTGCCGGAGGCCAGCCTGAAACTGTCGCATGAAATCTGAATTTGATAATTTAAAAAAGAGGAAGACGTCTTATATTATGTTCCTTTTGCATTATTCTTATGGAGAATCGATGACTTTTGAAGAGATCAAAAAATGCCATGACGGCGGCGCGGGGAGGATAAAGTATCTTGAGGAGTTCCTTAAGATCGCCGACTGCAGGGCCCGGAAGGCTGAGCTGGAGAAGAAGATGCTTGCTCCGGACTTCTGGGACAGCCGAGAAAGATCGCAGGAGACCGTCGAAGCGCTGAGCGCCTGCAAGAACATCATAGAGCCGTTCGACAGGATCACGGCGGAGCTGGCGGACTTTTCGGCGCTTGTGGAGCTGCTTGGTGAGTCGAAGGAGGACGCGGGGCTCCTTGCCGAGGCGGACAAGCACTGGACGCGCCTTTCGGGCAATCTGGACAGGCTGGAGCTGGTGAGCTATCTTTCGGGCAAGTTCGACCGCAACAACGCGTATTTCTCGATACATTCCGGAGCCGGCGGCACTGAGGCATGCGACTGGGTTTCGATGCTGCTGAGGATGTACCGCCGCTGGTTCGAGAGGAAAGGCTACAAGGACGAGATCCTGGACATGCAGCCGGGCGAGGAGGCGGGGGTGAGGAGCGTCACGCTGCTCGTTTCGGGCGAGTTCGCATACGGCTACCTGAAGGCGGAGCGCGGCGTCCACAGGCTGGTCAGGATATCGCCGTTCGACAGCAACGCCAGGCGCCACACCTCTTTTGCCTCCGTAGACGTATTCCCCGAGCTTGACGACGACGTTGACATCGAGATCAACGAGGCCGACCTGCGCGTGGACACCTACCGTTCCAGCGGCGCGGGCGGCCAGTATGTGAACAGGACCGACAGCGCTGTCCGCATCACGCACATTCCGACCGGGACGACGGTGGCGTGCCAGATGGAGCGTTCGCAGCACAAGAACCGCTCGATGGCGATGAAGATGCTGAAGGCCAAGCTTTACGAGTTGAAGGAGGAGGAGCGCCGCAAGGAGGCGGACGCGCTCAGGGGCGTCAAATCCGAAATCGCGTGGGGCAGCCAGATACGTTCATACGTCCTTCATCCCTATCAGCTCGTCAAGGATCTCAGGACGGACGTCGAGACGGGCAACACCGGCGCCGTCCTCGACGGCGACCTCGACCGCTTCGTAGAGGCCTGGCTCAAGACGCAGAAAAGGTGAGCTGAGATGCCGGTCGAGCCGGAACGAGTCAGGCGGTTGAATTCGAAGGCAGCGGGCGCGGGAGGCCGTTATGTGCTCTACTGGATGCAGGCTGCCCAGCGTTCTTCGCAGAATCCCGCGCTCGAGTTTGCGATAGAAAAGGCTGACGAGTTAAGGAAGCCGCTCATTGTTTTTTTCGGACTTACGCCGGACTTTCCCGAGGCGAACCGGCGCCATTATTCTTTCATGCTGGAGGGGCTCTCATCTCTTTCAGCATCTCTTGCCGAGAGGGGAATCAAGTTCGTCTGCAGGCTGGCCTCTCCCGAGAAAGGGGCGATGAAGATGTCCGGGGACGCCGCCCTTGCCGTAAGCGACCGCGGATACCTGAGGATTCAAAGGAGCTGGAGGGAGGATTTTGCGAAATACGCGGGATGCCCGGTCTTCCAGGTGGAAACTGAGGCGGTGGTGCCGGTCGAGACGGTGTCTGAGAAGGAGGAATATTCCGCGGCGACTCTGAGGAGGAAGATCACCCCCGCCCTTGGCAAGTTCCTCAGGCTAATTCCGGAGCGGAAGCCGAAGCGCAGCTCTCTCGGGATGGACTTCGAGTCGCTGGATCTTTCGGATGCAGGCGGGGTTATGGATTCGGCGGGAATCCGCGGCGGCCCAGCGCCGTCGCCAGTGTTCAAGGGCGGGGAGCAGGAGGCGTCGCGCCGCCTGGAAGAATTCATCCGCGTCAGGCTTGACTCATACGCCGAACACGGAAATGATCCGTCGAAGGAGCTAAGCTCCGGCCTCAGCCCGTATCTGCACTTCGGGCAGATATCGCCGGTGAAGGCCGCCGTGGAGGTGCTGGAGACCGGAAGCGCGTCGGCGGGTGCGTTCGTCGAGGAGCTTGTGGTGCGGAGGGAGCTGGCTTTCAACTTCGCCCTGCACAATCCGTCCTACGACTCATACGGATGCGTTCCGCGCTGGGCGGCCGAAAGCCTTTCGCGGCATGCCTCGGACCGCAGGAATTACCTTTATTCCTTCGATGAGCTGGAGGCCGCGGCGACGCACGACCCCTACTGGAACGCGGCTCAGCGGGAGATGCTCCGGACGGGCAAGATGCACAACTACATGCGGATGTACTGGGGGAAGAAGATCATCGAATGGAGCAGGACGCCTCAGGAGGCGTTCGGGACGGCGCTGCTCCTCAACAACAAATACGAGCTTGACGGCCGGGATCCGAACGGTTTCGCAGGTGTCGCCTGGTGCTTCGGCAAGCATGACCGGCCCTGGACCGAAAGGCCGATCTTCGGCAGCGTCCGCTACATGAACGACAAGGGGCTGGAGCGCAAGTTCGACATCGGCCGGTACGCTGCGAAATTCGGCGGACAGGCGGATTGACGCCGGCGGCTTCCCATCTGGAACAGACGCATCTCGGAGACGACGCAAGTTTCAGCGGCATCCGGTTGAAAGCTCCGGTATCGGCGGTATATTTGCCGTTCGTTTATTAACCCGAACCTTCGTGCCGTCGAGAGATGACAGCCCTTCAGACAGCATTTGTGATGTTTCCTCTTTTGCTTCCGATATGGCAGGCCACGCCCCTCACGTCCGAGAACACAAAGATTCCCGACCAGGACTTCTTCCTGGAGGACTCGAAGCTTGAGGTCTTCTACGGATACCTGAACGAACTCAAGGATCCTTCTGTCCGCCATGCGGTCACTTCGGTTTTTCCGCTAACGTCCAACAAGACCGCGGTGAAGATGCTTGAGGCTCGGCTAGGGGCCGAGAAGGACGGGAACGTTTTTTCGGAGTCTCTGGCGTCGATCTACAAGCTTAAGAAGTTCGGGAGGCCGGAGAAGATCGGCCTCTACAGGGATCTGATGAAGAACCCTTCCCCGCACAACAGGGCTTACGCGGGGGCGCTCTACATGCTTTCTGGCGGAGGCCAGGGCGAAGTGCTGGGCATGCTGACTGCAGAGAAGTCGGAATACGTCTCGGGCTTCCTGTGGGAGTTCTACCGTGAGAACGCGAAGAACCCCGACACCGTGAAGCTGCTGGAGTTCATGCCGGAAGGCAACACCAGGAGCAACCGCTGCGGCGCGGCGAGGGTGCTGGCGGCCTCCGCCAAGAGCCTTTCCGACGCGGCCGCGATCGAGAAATACTGCACTGACAGGGATGCCGCGCTAAGGAACGCGCTCGCACAGGGGCTTGCGGACAGCCAGGCGCCCGACGCGGGGCTGATGGGCATCCTCTCCAGGGACGCCAGCAATTCGGTCAGGGCGCTGACGGCCTCGGCCTTCTCCGCGGCGGATGATGCGAGAAAGACTATCATCGCCCTTTCCGCGGACAAGGACTTCGAGGTGCGCCGGCTCGCCTGCATAACCCTTGGGAAATACAAGGACGACGACGCGGTCGAGGCGTTGATAAGAAGGTTCATGGACGACAGCATATATGTAAGGGATGCAGCCGAAGATTCGATTGTGGCCATCAAGCCCGGGGACAGGCACATAAAGATGATAGAGACCGACACCTTGGACGACCAGGTCGGCAGGGATTCGGCGGTCAGGGTGCTGGGGCTTCTTGGCAGGAAGGAATATTCCGGGAAGATCACAGACATCCTCTCGAGCACCGAGAGCGACGAGACCAAGGTGAGGGCCTGCGGCGCCATTTCCCTGCTCCAACACAAGGAGGCGTGGCAGGCCGTGTCCGCGAGAGCCAAGGACAAGACTCCGCGCGTAAGGCAGGCCGTCGCGGCGACGCTGGGCCGGCTCAACATGAAGGAGAGCTACCCGACCATCGCCGAACTCATCAACGACAAGGAGTTGATCGTCAAGGTCGAGGCGTTGAAGTCCGCGGGCCTCAGCGGGAGCGACTTCTTCAAGGCGGCCCTGCTCAAGGACGCGTCGGACTTCAGGGCGGAGACGCACACGGACATCAGATCCTACTCATGCTGGTCGCTCGCCCGCATCAGATGCTGCGACACGTCCACGGTCAAGCTCATGGAGACGATCGTCACCAAGAAGATCATCCCGACCATGATGGGGCCCGTGTTCGACTCGATGCACACAAGGACAAGCGCGTTCTGGGTCCTGGCCGAATTCGGCAAGACATCCGATGAGGCGAAGAAATGCGCCGAGAAGATTTTCGCGACCTATTCCAAGCCGCCGAGCCCGAACTCCTTCGACGAAGGCAATCCCGGCATGTATTTCGCGTATTTCAAGCAGGCCATGACATACATGAACGGCGGAGTTCCCGAGCAGGAGCAGATGCCCCTTGTGGAGCCGGAATTCCCCGTGAACCCGTACAAGAAGAAGGACGAATAGGACTTTGATGAGAAGGCTTTTGAAAACCGTTTTCCTGGCCGCCGCGGCGTTAATTCCGGCCCTGGCCTGCCGCTGCGCCGACGTGGTGGAGGTGAGCCGTCCTATGATCAAGGTCGGCATGTCGCCGCTGATCAGGCCCTTCTCGGCGGCCACGTTCTCCTGCCACATCGTAAACCCCGACGCGAGGCCGCACAGGATAGGGCTGCGCATCTATCCGGAGGGCACGATCGAGTCCAGCAGGAACATCTTCTCGGACGACGTCGACGTCCCGGCGGAGACTGTCCTGGACTACGGCTCCGAAATAATATTCGAGAACGCCGAAAGATACTTCCTCAGCGTATATGTGGACGGCGTCAAAGGGCAGAAGGCGGACGAGGACATCATGATCAAGATGATCACCGGCAAGACCGTCCAGATCGCCGTGCTCAACGACTCATACACCGTGTCGTTAGGCGCCTTCACCATAGCGCCCGGCTTCAAGGGCAAATACAACGTCTACCATTTCAGCGCGCGCAACGCACCCTCGAACTGGTCGATGTACAAGCGCGTGTCCTGCCTTGTGATCGTCGAGCCCGAATTTGATAGGATGACATGTTCGAGATACCAGGCGATCCTGGACTATGTGAACCAGGGGGGGACGGTAATATTCGCATATCCGCCGGCGCTCTTCAAGGCGGCGCAGACCCCGCTGGCCCAGCTCCTGCCGGTCACTCCGGTGAAGCTGAGGAAGATTCACGAGCTCAAGCCGCTTGGCAGGCTGATCCCCGAATTCAATGGATGGACCAAGGCTGTAGACTTCATGGAGGCGGTTCCGAAGGACGACTCGGTCGTCCTCTTGAGCGAAGACAACGGCCTGCCTGTGTTCGTGTGGAGCAAGGCGGGCTTCGGCTCCTGCCGTTTCTCCGCCATTCCGATCTGCGAGAACATGTATGAGGAGAAGACGGTCCAGCTCAAGCTGCTAAAGAGGCATTTCGTCCAGCAGGAGCTTTACAACGAGCCGGGCGGATTTATTTCGGCGCTTGACGAGATGACCGGCTTTTCGGTGCCCGGGACGCCGGTCGTGCTCAGGATCATCGCCGTCTATGTCCTAATCCTGCTGGTGGTCCACGTGGCCGGCGCCGTCCTCAGGAGGCACGGGGCGGCCTGGATCATTTCCATCGTCGCGGCCGGGGTGGTGACCGTCGTCGTCCTGGCGGACGCGGGCAAGTCCGTCGAAAGCAAGGGCTCGCTGTTCTCCGGAATAGAACTGATGACAGCCGGGACGGAGTCGTCGCCGGTGGAGACATACTACAGCGTGTTCTCCACCTCTGACAGGACGGTCGACATAAGGTCGCCGGACGCAGACACGCTTCTCTCATCAATAAGCCCCGGCGACAGCTCGTACGGGTTTGTCAGCATGGCCGCCCTGGCCGGAGGGCCGCAGAGCAACTTCCAGAAGGTCAAGATGGTGCAGGAGGGCGGCGCCCAGGCGCCGTCGTCGCCGCTGATCAGCGGCAGGGACAACGGTTATTGCGCCATTAAGGGGCTCGACCTCAAGGCCTTGACCGTGAGGGAGTTCCATGCGTTCGCGAAAGGCGCATTCGGGTCGCTGCCCCGGCTAGAAGATCTCCCGGAAATCAGCTACTCTGAAAGAGGTCCGTCCATGAAGCCGTGGAAGGTGCCGCAGGAATTCAAGCCCGAACACGCGTTCCTGGTCTTCTCCGACGGCGTCCTGCCGCTCAGCATTAACAACGGAGAGCTCTCCCTGGAGGCGGGCTCGGAGGGGATGTTCAGCACCGACACTACGGCGAAGCGGCTCAACGACGCCATACATGATGGCGCGAGAAAGGGCACGCCCGGCATAGCGCTCGTGGAGAAGATTGGCAAAAGCATCATCCCTCCCCCCGAAAAGGCCAGCACGCAGGGACGCAGGATCATCATGCTGCCGGCGCTTGAAAAGCTCGGCGCCGAAACAGTCACGGTGAATCCGGAGCAGATTCCGCTGACGGCCGGAGACAGCAGCACGCGCATCATAATTTCCGGCAACAAGCTGAAGAAGGACGATGTCGGCCTCTATTCGTCGTCGGAATACCTCTTCAAGTTCCAGCTCCCGCCCTCCTTCTCGGCCATCGAGGCCTCGGAGATCCGCGTCAACCTGAAATACAGCAACCAGGGCGGCAACATAGACATCCAGCCGACGCTGGCCCTTTACGATCCCGCCGAGGAAATGGTTGAAGGCGCGCAGCCGCCCAAGCCCGGCTCGGCCGCGGCGGCGGTGAAGATACAGGGGAAGGGGCGCGGAGACGGCGAATATGTTTTTTCTGGCGGAGACGTCGGCAAGGCGCTTGATCCCGTCAACGGAAGCGGGAAACTGTATCTGATCATCACCGAGAAGAAGCCAGTCCTCGACGCGATACAGAAGAGGCGCATCAACGCCTGGTCGCTGGTCAAGCTATCCGTATCGGTCAAAGGCAGGCTGCCGGAAAGAGTCACGCAATTCCGATATTGATTTTCAAGCTAGAGATCCAATTTCATTTTACCTGGAGCGCTTAACAATGATCAAGACCGAGCTTCTGACCAAGGACTTCGGCGCGGGCCGCGGCGTCTTCAACCTGAACATAGACGTCCCGAAGGGCTGCATCTACGGGTTCGTCGGCCACAACGGCGCCGGCAAGACCACGACCATCAAGCTGCTCTGCGGGCTCCTGAAGCCTGATTCCGGCAAGGCATTCATAGGAAACACTGAGGTTACGCAGCGGAACATCTCGTCCATCAAGCGCATCATAGGCTACATGCCGGACATCACCGGCATCTACGACCAGATGAGCGTATGGGAGTTCCTCGACTTCTACGGGGCGGCGTTCAAGATTCCGCCCAAGAAGAGGAAGCAGCGCATCGATGAGGTGCTGGATCTCACCGGCGCCTCCTTCATGATCGACTACCAGCTCTCCTCGCTTTCGCGCGGCATGAGGCAGAGGGCCGGGCTGGCCAAGACTCTGATACACGACCCGGCCGTGATCATCCTCGACGAGCCCACCAGCGGCCTGGATCCGAACGCGCGCATAGAGATGAAGCAGATCATCGGCAAGCTGAGCAAGCTCGGCAAGACCATTATGCTTTCCAGCCACATCCTGCCCGAGCTGTCCACGCTTGCCGACCGCGTCGGCATCGTCGTCAAAGGCAAGCTCCTGGCCCAGGGCACCGTCAAGGAGATCAGCAGGCAGCTACAGGAGCATATCGTCGGAGTCGTCGAAGTCGCCTCCGGCGTCGAAGCCGCAAGGGATGTCCTGTCAAGAATAGACGGAATGCTCAGCGTAAAGATACTCGACCAGTCGCAGGTCGAATTCACCTACGCCGGAATGCGCGACGAGGTCAGCACCATACTCGAATCCCTGCACAAGAACAACATCAAGGTGCGCTGGTTCTACGAGAACGAGGCCGACCTCGAAAACGTATATATGAGCCTCACCGGCCGCGCAGGGTAGCGGAGGGACGGGGTGAATAGTGAAGGTGAATGGAACAGATGCCAGCAGCCCGATGCCGAATGGTTACCGCGCGCGGTTATTCTTAACCGCGTCTTAATGCCGGATGACAGACAACGTATAACGATAACTTACTTTTAATTGATAATTGTTTATTGATAATTCACCAGGATTAAAAAAATGCTGAGCAATCCGATATTCAGGAGGGAGTTCATAAGCTCGTGCAGGTCGCTGCGTGTCAAGCTCCTGGTCTTCGCCTACATCCTCTCGCTGGCCTTCGTCCTGCTTGCGATGTGGCCCGGAGGCGGGGTGCTTTCGACAGTGTCCGACACGGGGAAGAAGATATTCGAGTTGTTCTTCAGCGTGAACCTGTCGCTGCTGATCCTTCTGATACCGTCGTTCGCCGCGACGTCGGTCACATCCGAGAGGGAGAACAACACATATTCGGCGCTCTTCACGACGCTTCTGACTCCGTGGGAGATCATGTCCGGCAAGCTCGCGTCGGCCGTCCTGATGCTCATCATCCTGGTGATCCTGGCGATACCGGTGGCGTCGGTGACGGCGCTCACCGGAGGGGTCACATTCACCTTCCTCTTCAAGATCACCGCGGTCCTGGTGATGACGGCGATCAGCTACGGGCTGGTGGGGCTGGCCTGCAGCACGCTGTGCGCCAGAAGCTCCACATCGATACTTCTCAACTATGTCCTCATCCTCGTCCTCGCCGCTGGAACCTGGCTGCCCGGCGCGCTTCTGAGGAACATGATCGGCCTCTCCTATCTGTGGCAGATAATGAGGAGCATAAGCCCCTACGACACGCTCTACTACCTGCTGAACCCTGACGCCTACGGCCTGACGATGGCGGTCCAGAGCACCGGCCCGATCACTCCGTTCATGATTTTCATGGTCTCGTCGGCATCCGTCTCGGCCCTCGCGTTCATGGTCTTCTTCAGCCGCATCCTCAAACCGCCCGCGAAGTTCGCGAAGACGCAGCAGAAGTATTCCGACTCGAAGAAGGCCCTGAAGCGGAAGCTGAGCTGGCCGTTCTACCTCATAGACCCACTCAAGAGAAAGAAGCCGATCGCGAGATGGTCTAACCCGGTCTACGTCGCCGAGCTCAGGAGCAAGCTGTTTTCGAACCCCAAGTTCATCATCAGGAGCGTCTTCGCGATCCTCATCGTGAGCCTCCTGCTCCTCACGCTGGTGTCGCTGCAGCTCGGCGACAAGATCAACCCCGAGAAGGTCTGGACCGTGGCGATCATCTTCCAGATAGGCATCGTCGCCCTCCTCACGCCTGGCGTCAGCAGCGGCCTCATCACCGAGGAGATCACGAACAACACCCTCACGCAGCTCCGGATGACGCCCGTCGGCGTCGGAACATTCATCACAGGCAAGCTGAAGGCCACGTTCTTCTACGCGCTCATCTTCATCATCAGCAGCTTCTTCATAATGTTCGCGATGTCCTACCTCGAGATGCAGAACGTCTTCCCGGAAGGCTCCGTGCTGACACAGAAATGGTGGGCCGCCGTCTCTGAGAAGGCCAAGGACTACTCATGGTGGGTGGACGTCTGGAAGACCTACAGGCGGGTAGTCATATGGATATTCATCCTGGTGCTGAGCACGTTCACCTTCCTGGCGGGCGGGCTCTTCGCATCGTCCATATCCAGCAGGACGAGCATAGCGACCGCGATCTCGTATTCGATAGCCGCCTTCCTCTGCGTGATAACCCTTTCGCCGGTCGCGCTCGCGGACAGGCTCTCCCCGGCCGTCGCGGAGAAGATACTTACGATGAACCCCATCATCGCCGCGATGCAGTCGAGCTTCGGAGTCTATCCGGAATACATAAGCCTCTGGCGCAACAACATCGTATTCCTATGCGCCGCCATCGTCTTCTTCCTCGCGACCGCCACCGTCCGCACATGGCTTCTGTTCAGGAAGCAGGAATAGCTACAGGCTTCCGGCCTGCCGCTTTTCTCGTCGCCGGGCAACGAGATCACGTGTATGAATTCAGCAAACTACGCCCTCTCCGAGTTGAACTTCGGCTGGCCGCATGGCATATTGTAAGTCCGTCATTATTTTCTAGTGAAATCCGTCCAGTTCCGTCATGTCAAGGATAATCAAGGAACATATCCCATGGTGAAGATTCCTGTAAAGTTTTTCACGGCGGCGCTGATGATCGCCCTTTTCGCCGCGGGGGCCGGCGTCCTCGCGCAGGACGCTAAGGGCGACAAGGCGCAGCCCGACCCGCTCGCGAGCTTCGACAAGTTCATGACAAGCGGCGAGATAAAAAACGTCACGCTGATCAGGACGAGGATGAACAGCCTTTCGGCCGATACCATCAACGCCTTCAACGAGCGCCACACCGGGATGATAAACGCCTACAAGATGCTGTCGAAGAACGGCCATTTCATCTTCGAGACCGACTGGCCGCTGAAGGATGCCCTGAGGACGGCCGACCTGATGGACGAGTTCATGGAGATGTTCATCAAGAACCTCGGCGTGGAAAGGAAGGACATCATCCAGTGCAAGGTCAAGCTCTTCCGGAAGCACGAGGAGTTCAGCCGAGTCGTAGCCTCGATGGGGATGGGCTCCGGCATCGGCGGATGGTTCCGCGGCGACCAGTGCATGATCGTCGGATTCTGGAACCCGGATCCGTTCTACCACCACGAGACCACGCTCATCCATGAGTCGACCCACCTTGCCAACTTTCTCATACAGCGCAGATGGAACAACCCCGTCCCGATGCCGACATGGCTCAACGAGGGGCTGGCCGTCCTCTTCGAATCCTCGTTCATGCCCTGGGCGCACAAGCTGCAGCTCGGCCGCAACGCCTTCGCAAGGCTCGTGGTGCTCAAGAACAGGCTCAACGATCCGACGGTGCCCGCCGACAAGAAATGGTCAGACATGAAGCAGCTCATGGAAAGCCGCGGCCCCATCCCGGGATACTGCTACAGCGAGGTCTGGCTCATCACCCACTACCTCTGCTACCGCTACGGCGAGTCCAAGAAGAAGCCTTTCACCGAATACCGCAAGTTCTGGGAGCAGGTATGCCAGGGGAAGATCGCCGGAACCTACGCCGACTTCGAGAAGTTCATATACGGCAGGACCAACCAGGACATGAAATCGTTCCTTGACGACCTCCTCAAATACGCGAACGAACTGACCCTCCCCGAGATGTTCCTCGCCGACGGCAAGACCAAGGTCGAATGGGAAATCACCTACCCGGACACCCCTGACGCCAGGGAAAAGTCGCCGAAACCATGGTTCATCAAGATAAAGAACGAGGAGCTGGCGAAGAGCGGCGAGGGCGACATCGCGGCGACAGTCACCAAGAGCGCGAAGGACTCCGGCGGCCCCGCGGCCGCGGCCGGCGATCAGCTCACCGCCGAATACGCGGTTTTCTTCGACCCCAAGGCTGAAGACAAGCTCGCCAAGGTCGAGTTGAAGAACCAGGCCGGCGCGATCTCCTTCGAAGGCGACTTCCTCTGCCTCGACGTCTCCGCCGGCATCGTCCCCAGCGAGGTCAGGCTCAAGACCGCGGACACCGCGGATGTAGAATTGTCGGTGCGGACAATAATAGACCGGGGCTCGGTCGGCGTCCGCTTCGGCGGGGCGGCCGGAGACTTCGGTTCCGGCTACTACCTCGGCCTCGTCCCGGGATTCTATGTGATGCAGGACATCTCCGGGCTGGCGAAGGCGCTGTCCGAGGCCAAGGACGACGCGGCAAAGGCCGCGGCGCAGCAGAAGTTCACACAGAAGATCGCCGCCGCAATCCAGCCTGGGCAGGACTACACTATCGTATTCAGGATAAAGGACGGCACGGCCAGCGTCTGCTCATACAAGGGCGACGTCCTCGCGAAATTCCCAGTGCCGGAGCTCAAGCCCGGCGCCATTTCCGTCCATATCCCGCCGGGCTCCAAGGTCCGGATCACGGATCTAAAGGCAAAGAAACCATAAGATACCAGGAGGCCCTACGATGAGAAGGCTTGCATTGCTGGCCGCCGCGGCGCTGCTCCCGCTGGCGCTGCTTTCCGCCGGGACAAATGCCGCGGACAAGGACGCGAAGAAGGACGCGCCGAAGGAGCAGAACATCTGGAGCTTCAACCCCTTCATGAAGAACAAGTATGTCCAGCCTTATCCTCCGGAGAAGTTCTGCTACGGCCTGGAGAACGACCAGATCGAATACAGGATGAAATATTCCTTCCAGACGAAGCTGAACGACAGGCTAATGCTCAAGCAGGAGGGCGAGGACACCCTGGTCGACGTCTGGTTCAAGAGCCCGCCCAAGATAGAGATGGCAACCGGCAGCAAGCACGGGATGGGCTCCCTCAAGGAGCAGCTCAAGGACCTGCAGGAAGGCTCCAAGCAGATGAAGAAGGAGTCCAGGGAGAAGCAGGGAGACATCAAACGGATAGAGAGCACCATCAAGATACTCCAGGAAACGAGCCGCAAGGTCTCGAAGTTCGACGGCTACAGATACCAGCTGCGCAAGCCGTCAAAATACTGGATGGTCTGCGACGGCAAGGAATACGACCTTTCGGCATCTCTCGCCGACTCGGTCTCCGGCGGCCGCTCGCACAAGATGCAGGAGACTCAGGTGGACGAGGCCGGGCTGATGACCGAGGCCGGCTCCATAGCCCTGGCCAGGGACGAGGGCGAGTCCCAGCCGAACACCCCGGGCCCCGTCTACAACTGGTGGAAGACCACATTCAACCGCTGGTGGGACTTCGAGGAGCTGCCGGTCCTCCCGCCCGATATCAACTACATCCGGGACAGGCGCTACTTCATCGTCGAATACATACAGGCAGACTTCAAGATCGCATCGGACCAGGTGAGGCTTGACAAGAGCACCGCCCCCTTCGACGCCTACTGCATGCGATGGTACCAGAAGCCGATGAAGGAGCTCTTCCCCAACCTCCCCGACTATTCCTTCAAGACGGTCAAGCAGGTCGTTGACATCCTGAAGAAAGAGATGCAGAAGGAGGACCAGCGCTTCAGGCAGTGGGAGAACGGCGAGTTCAAGAAACAGGCCGAGACTGAAAACCTATACGAGACAAAGAATCCGGCAAAGCACGAGGAGATCGAAGGGATCGCCCTCAACGACAAAGGGGGCGTCATCACCCAGAACAACCTCTGCGAGTTCATCGGCAAGGAGCAGATTGAAGTCACAGGTTCCGACGGCAAGACGGAGAAATACAACTGCCTGCACTTCCGCAGGACGGTGAGGCTCGACAACTTCGTGGTCGCCGTGCTGGACTTTCCGATCTCTAAATGGCAGAGCGACATATGGTTCGACACATCCAGCAAGCTCACGGTGAAGCACCAGTTCGCCCTCGACTTCGGCGCCCACTTCACACAGAAGAGGAAGAACCCCAACGGCCAGGAGGAGACCGTCAAGGAGTTCTACGACAGCACGCTGGACTACACCGTCGAACTCGTCGGCAAGGGGCCCGCGGGCGACAAGGACGCCAGGGTCAAGGAGCTCAACGCCCTCAAGGACATCGTAGCATCCTTCAACAAGGCCGTCGGCACGGAATACAAGGGGGTCTTAGAAAAGATAGAGAAGTTCAAGTCCTCGTACGGCCAGAAGAGGGACTACTGCTTCGCGCAGCCGTTGGAGCTGCTCTCGAAGCAATGCTCCGCGATGGCCGAGGCCTACGCCCAGCACAAGGGCTTCTACAAGTCCCCGTGCATATATCCCGACGAGTTCTTCTGCACTTACGTCCCGGACGACTTCAATCCTTCCGACAAATACGGGCTGATAGTATTCCTTCCGGACGGGAAGGATGACATCGAGCTGCGAGTCAAGGAATGGGGCGACATGCTGCTCGGCAAGAAATTCATCGTAATGGGCTACAAGCCGCCGTTAGGCACATACAACCACATTGTCGGGCAGACCGCCGGCAACATACTCGATGTGATACGCTCCCTCGGAAAAACATACAACATCGATCCCCGGCGGCGCTTCATGACGGGCGGCGGCACTGGCGCGCAGATGGTGCTGACCATGGCGGCTTATTCGCTTTCCGACTACGACAGGTTCCCGCTCTACATCCCGGTTTCCGCCACAAGCTACCAGCCGTTCGCCAACGACTGCCGGACCGCCATCAACGGCGCGAACAACGCCGGATTCCAGAACGCGATCACGTCGACATCGTATGTATTCATCGTCCCGCCCGGCACAGGATCACCGGCCCCTACAGGCTCGGCGCCGGACGCCTGCGCGGCGCTCGCCTCCGTGTTCGAGAACACAAGGAAGGCCAACCCGGCATTCGGGAACTACTCAGTCCGCATCATGCACAACGCCAAGGACGTCTACAGCAAGGATGTCGCCAGCTTCATCCTCAACCAGATAATTCCGAGGTTCGAGAACAACGGCAAGGCCTTCTTCGAGGAAATCCTCAAAAGCATCAAGGCGCCGCAGCCTCCGCCAGCCGCCCAGTAGCGGAAGCGAAAAGCTCCGGACATCACTGCGGGAAAGGCCGCCGACATGGAACTTTTTCCCGGAAAAACTGTCAATACCATGCCGGATATTCTAAAATTGGTTTTCAAAAAGGATACCGATCTCATGCACCACAAGAAGAAACACGACTGCGGCTCCAAGCCGCCGGAAGAGCTTAAGGACGACTCCAAGGACGCACAGAAGGTCGACACAGCAGGGCAGGCAGAACCCGCATCCGCCGCCCCGGATGACGGAAAGGCCAAGCCACAGACTCCTCCCGCTCCGCCTAAGACGGACGCGGAAATCGCGGCGGAAAAGATCGAAGAGCTGAAAGCCCGCCTCGCCGAGACCGAGGACAAGGCCCTCAGGCTGAGGGCCGACATGGAAAACCAGAGGAAAAGATTTTTCAAGGAGCTGTCCGAGGCGCGGACCTTCACGATGATCGACAGCGTCATGCCCATGCTCACCGTCTTCGACCACTTCAAGATGGCGGTCGAATCCGCGGAAAAAGGCCACGACAGCAAAATCCTCTTCGACGGAATGAAGATCATAACATCCGAGTTCAAGAGAGCCTTGACAGAGCTCGGCATCGAGGAGATCAACGATGCCGGGAAGGACTTCGACCCAAAAATACACGAGGCCGTAGCCAAGCAGCACTCCCCAGACGTCCCCGAGGGAAAGATCATCCTCCAAATGCGCAGCGGATACAGGCTGGGCGAACGGCTTATACGCCCCTGCTCCGTCATCGTCAGCGACGGCCCCGAAAAGCCGGAACAACCGAAGGAACAGAACGATAAGAGCAGTGAGCAGTGATATATCCCCGTTATCCGTTATTAGGATACTTTCTTAAAAACTTCTATCACAAAAGCGTGCATGTGTCTATGG
>CAZWRV010000040.1:0-53475 GCA_964636325.1 uncultured Victivallaceae bacterium
AAGAGGCATTTTCCTCACACCCGCCTGTGCCTCCTGCTCGACGTGCCGTAAAAATCATCATCGAAGGAAACGGATTCGGCCCCGGAGGCTCAGCCGCGCCCTGAACGTCGCAGGCAACACCCATCCATACAGTTATCCAGTTATCCAGTCTCCCTATTCTTTACTGCTGGTCGTCCGGCCGGCATTTTGAAATATGCGTTATCAGCAGTTATCTTAATATGAATAACGGATTTTCACGCTAAATGAGTATAAGTTCGCGGGAGTCGTCTTGAGCTCAAATCCAATCATCCAAGCATATGATCGTCCGTCAAGCCGCCGTTACATGGCATGGCCGTCCTTTGTCTTTTCGTCCGTTGCGGCGGCAGTTTCCCTGGCCGGCTGCGCTGTGTATCAGGAGAACGAGACGGCCCAGATCGGGGATTATTCCTACAGGGTGACGAAATCATATTGGTCGGACGGGGCGCAGCCGGCGGGCAAGGATCTGCAGGTTCCAAGGGAGAAAGCGGCCGAGGCCGCTGTACCGTCTGAAAAGGTGTCCAATGAAAAAACTGTGCCGGCAAAGACGGCGGCAAAAACATGCAATGTCGAAATATCCGTAACGAATTCGGGACAGTTCGAGTCCAACGTCCCTATGATGTGGCTGCAGGATCCCGACGGCAAGGAATATACCGTCGTCAGCATATTCGGCAAGGAAGTCGGCCGTCAAGGGAAACCGGACGGCGAACTGATGCTGGCAAACAGGATGCCCCGCCTGGCGCCTGGCGAGTCCAGAAGGGGTCTTATCGTATTTGACACATCCGAGGGCGGCCGCCTAAAGATACTGAAGCACCGCTATGTCTATCCGAGGTCGGAAATACCTTTCTACGGCCTTTTCTTCATCGACGACAACTCGACATACGGCTACATCGAACTTTCTCCGGAATGACGCCGGATAATCCAGGCTAAAGCATGTTGAGGGCCTCTTCGACCGAGGCCGCACTGACTTCGTAGGTCCTTCCGTCGACTATGCGGACGTTCTGGCGGGTGAACGGAAGGCGTCCCCTTGAGACAAGTTCCAGCGTCAGGGTCACGGGCTTGGAGAATACCATCGGTCTGATTTTCCTGCAGTTCTTCACGGCCCTGGCGGCCCCGTCTCTGATAGCCTTGTGTGCCTTCTCCTTGGTGAGCAGCAGAGCTCCTTCTATGCCGAGGCCCTTCTTTGTCTCTACGCATACGGTCCCCTTGAGGAGCCCTGCGGCCTCGGCGCACAGCTTGTCGTCGCCGCTCACCATTATGACCGGGACGCCGTGGTCGCCGGCAACTCCGGCGTCAATCGCTGTTTCCCCCGACCTTACTCCGTTTATATGAAGGTTCTGCCAGGCCTTCGAGCTCATAGTATGCTCGAGGACGCCGCCGACTGTTCCCGCCATCGCGTGATATCCTAGCAGTATCAGTCCGTCGAAGCCGGATATGCCCGGCATCCTTTCGGACGTGGCGCCCTGTATGTATTCCGCCCTCGGATCAAGTTCCTCCCAGATGAAATTGTATCCTGTGCAATGGCAGTCCCTCACTACAACCTCGGTGGCTCCGCCGCGGATGCAGCCGTCGACGCAGGCGTTGACGTCCCACGTCATGTATTTCCTGCCGGCCTGGTAGTTCGGCTCCCCGTTGAGCACCTGTGATGACAGGCATATTCCGCTGATCCCCTCCATGTCCACCATGACGAAAATCTTCATCAGCCTACCCCTTATCCTGATTTTCACCGCTGACTTTGTGAAGAATAAGTTCTATATGCTGAAAGTCAAATTCCGGATTCCTCCATGGGCCGGCGAAATGCTTGCTGGAAAAGCAATACGTCAGTTAATTCTGCAAACGGACTCTTCATGCAGCGCCCTTATGAGCGCCATGTTCGTAATTTCCGCTTCCGGGATGAACAGATGCTTCTGCATGACCACATTGAAGTCGCCGGGCGTCAACGGCCCGGTCCTCATAAGTTCGTCGGTCTCCGCCGGTGAAAGCTCCTTGCCGGTGATGCGCTTGAGCAGGTGGTCGAAGAAGACGATCTTGCCGTCCGGCACCAGATAGTCGAACTCCACCTTCAGGTTGAACCTTCGTCTCGATGCAATATCGAGGTTCCTCTTGAACACGCGCCGGTTTGACGAAAAATAAAAGCCGATCTGTAAATATCGCATATATCTGTCCGCGAGAGACTTACACGGCATAAGAGCCGTCTTATCCGCTTAATCCGATAGCCAAGCTCCTTAATAAAACAATCAAATAACTGGACAATACACTAGGGTGTTTTTGTCGATGCAGCGGAAAGGATCACCGGCTCGCGTTCGAAGCCGCCGGCGCCCATCAGCTGCTGCGGGCGCATGCCGCCTAGCGCGGCCAGGAAGCGGTCGGGGATTATTTCCAGGCGGGTGTTGTAGAAGGTGGCGATGCCGTTGTAGTATGCGCGAGCAAGGCATATCCGGTTCTCCGTCTCCGCCAGAGACTTCTGCAGTGACAGGAAGCTGCCGTCGGACTTCAGCTCCGGATACTTTTCGATCACCGCCAGCAGGCATCCGGCGCATGCCTTCGGATTTTCCCCGGGCTGTCCTGGGGGCGTGCTTTCCATCTCGGCCCTGAGGCGGGCGATTTCCACCTGAACCTGCCGTTCATAGTCGCGCATCCCTTTCACGGCTTCGACCAGCCGGGGGATCAGGTCATGTCGGCGCTTGAGCTGGACATCGACGTTCGCCCAGGCCTGTCGGACACGCTCCCTCAGCTCGATCATGCTGTTGAACACCATCCAGGCCCAGGAAATAATCCAGACGAGGAGGTAAGCAGCGCCGGCGAAGATCAATATCAAAAGGTTACGTTCGGGAGCATAGGAGCCGTTGTCCATCGATACCAGCAAGAATGCTGTTCCGACTCCTGCAAGCATCCCTAGGATGCAGAGCCACCAGTAAGCCCAGAAAAGGCTGGAGCTGACCTCCTTTTCAGACCGGGTTGATATGATGAAGATCGGGGCGCGGGGATCCGATGCGATTTCCGGAGCGACCACATCCTGACGCTCGCGCGACTGCCCCATGACGTAGAGCTCCGCATGAAGGGGCAGGATGCGTTCATGGAATTGGCGGCGGTAGTCGGAGTTGGCGACCGCTTCCGCAGGACCCTTGCCGTAGTAGAGCGGATCGCCCGGCGTGCAGACCTGGTCCATGATCTCCAGCGGTTCGATCTTCGCGCCGTCCGGACGCACAAGGACCTCGCCGCAATCGTCGCGGATCCTGAATGGAATCGCATCCCCGCCGCTGGCGACGGTCGTCCAGCCGCTCCGATGCTTGGCCCGGGTGCGCCTGTTGCCCTTGCTGTCGGTGTAATGCTCCGTCTCGGTCTTGGACCAGTGCTCGCTGACCGACCATTCGTGCCAGACGCATTCTGCCTCGGCCAGATGGCTTGTGAGCGGTTCGTCGCTTTCCACTGTCCCTTTCACTTCTACAAGGCCGATGAAAATCCCGGTGGTCTTGGAGGTCGGAAGGTTCTCGATCAGGCGGCGGCGGCGCCCCGCCCTGATGCCGAAGCCTAGGCAGAGGAAGGCTATGAGCGCTCCTCCGGCGGCCACAGCCAGCCTTATTATGCTTTGCTCGTCCATTTGAAATCCTGTTCAAATAAACGTTATACTCCTCTGAAACTCACCTGAAGCAACGCAGACATTCCTGTCTGCGGCATCGCAGGTAGGAATACCTGCGCTAGTTTAAGTTTCACACCGAGAAAACTGCGGTCACCGCAGGCTGCAACAGCGAGGAATTCCGCAGGCAGGCCGTCTCCGAAGGCATGACCAGCCTCTTCCAGGACGGCCTGGCAAAAGCGCATGGAGGAATCACCTCCCTCGACGAAATCGTCGGACTCGGGATACACCGCAGACTTGGAAGCATGTCGAAAACCTGGGACTTGGCTGAAGTACAAGTCATTTTGTCCCGTTTACTGCTTCCATTTTATTGCTAACAGCAATCCTCAAGGCGAATTCCCTTATACCGCCGTCTCGGTCTTCGAGGCCTTTTGTGATCAGATCGATCAGCCGCCGATCGCTCCCCGCGCCGGGAATCGCGCCGTATGATTCGATCAGCTTCAGCGCGGCAAGCCGCAGATATTTGTCCTCGCCTTCAAGGGCGTCAAGCGCGAGAGGAACTGTCTTTTCAGCGGAATATCCTGCCCGAACCTCGCTTTCTTCCGCCAATATCCAGAAAAACGGGATTGCCAGGCCGGGAATTTCCTTGCAGGCGACGGCAATATCCTCCTGGCCGGCGAGCGAAAGGAACGAAGTTAAAATTGAGCGGAATGGTTTTTCAGAAAAATATATTTCTGACGAATCATGTTTCAGATGCCTGCTGATGAAGACCTTAACTGCTTCTTCCATGTTGTAGCCCTTGATCGCCCTCATGATTTCCGCCAGACCGCGCCTGTCCCCGTAAAGGGTAAGGCATTTAGCGCCTACTGCCTGCGAATTCAAGTCGGAATCCATCAGCTCGGTGATCATCTCATAGACTTCCGGCCTCTGCGAACAGGCCAGCGCCTCAAGGAAGGCGAACTTCTCGTCGCGATCCTTTGTCCCGGAATACATATCGTATACCTTCTTGTAGACGTCTTCCCGGAACATCAGATATCTCAGGATGGGTAATGAGCTGCCGAAGTTTATCCCTATACTGAAATAAAGTCGCCCGAGCAGGATCTTCACCGCATCTTCTGCATCGCCGTCGCCCAGCGGAGTTGGTTCGTCCGCAGGAGCAAGCTCCTTCGGTGCTTCAACCTCTTCAACGGGCCGAAATCCATATATATCATAATATTCGGTGCTCAATTTATATTTTATCGGACGTTTGTGTATTGCCTGCAGGTTTGACTGGATCTTTTCGTTGGCATACAGATGGACGGCCACTATTTCCGAAGCCCACCATTGCGCTATCCCTCCATCTAGAGAGCCAGCAACTTCATCCTCTTTGACCCTCATTATATCCATGAGGATAACGGCCTCCTCGTGCGTCGGATGGCCCTTGTAATTATATGACATGATAAATTCCAAGGCACTGTGCCTGACCTGCGGACTGCCGTCCTTCAAAAGCGAATATAGGAATTTGGCGCATTCGTCCGTCCTCCACTTGTCGTTCGGTGTCGAAAACATCCCCTGCAGAACGCAGAGTGCCAGCTGCCTGTCTTTCGAAGCGGCCTTCGCTATTTCATCTACGGAGGATATGGTGCAGAAGGCCGTTGCGGCACCATTTCTTGCATCTTGATCTTCATCCTTCATCAGCTTGAGGGCATGCGGGACTGCATTTTTCCCTTCGAGGGAGGCATATGTAATAATGGCCGAGGCTCTTGCATTCCCTTCCAAAGTCCTGTCATATGCCGCATCAAGCAGCGCATCCGAAACTCCTTGCATCCCAATTTCCGAAACGATTGCTGCAAAAGACTGTATGTCGTCAGAATAAAAGTCTTTTTCATGGGCCGGAAACAAGTCGTCGGCAATCTGCTTGAAGTAGGCCATCGTCTCTTGCGGGAAGTCGAAAATATTCCAGAAGTTTCTCGTCGCCTCATAACGTGCATTGTTAAAACGCCTCTTCATCTTGTCGGAGAAGTTTTCGCGCTGGCGCAGCGCGGCGGAGATCAACTCGGAAAGGCGCTTGTCATCCATGTAGACTGCCTTCAATGTTTCCATAGAAATTCCGACTAGCATATGCCTATCACTGTTAATTCCGCGCTTCAGCTCCTTCGCGATCCGGTATAATTCCGGGTTGTCCTGGTATCTGCTGATGTCCAGCATTGAAATCATCGGCGGACGCGTCAGGCTGCTGTAGGCATAATAGGCAGCAATTAGGAAGGCTATTACAGCCGCTGTGGAAAGCGCGAGGATTTTCTTTGTGGGCTTAGATTTTATGCTGGACAGTCGCATTGTATTTTGTGTGTTTTCCTTCCCCTCCCTGGGAACGCCGAGCACCAGCTCGGCAGCGTTTGTATTCTTTTTTCTTCTAAGTCGAGCTGGTGCTCGGCGCTCCCAGGTGTCGTCATGGCCTGTCTTATTATTGCTCTTCGACCTCAAGCCCGTTCTTCGCGGCGATTTTCCTTGCGGATTCCTTTATTACGGGATCGTTGTCTTTGAGGCATCCTTCGAGGATCTCTTTCAGTTTTTGTCCGCTTCCGGGGCCGGATATTGCGCCGTATGACTCGATCAGCCATAGGGACGCGAGCCGCAGTGATTTGTCGCCGCCGCCGAGGGTTTCACGCAAGAGGGGAAAAATGCTTTCAGCGGGAAATTTATCCCTCGCGTCCTTCTCACTTGCTAGAAATGAGAAGAATAGAATAGTCATATCGGGATTTTCCTTGCATGCGTCCGCAAACCCTTCCGGACCGGCAAGCGACAAATAGCTTGCAAACAGAGACTTGATAAACAAACCCTTGATGACGACAATTTCCAAGTCGCCTGATTTGATAGTATTGATGTAATATTTTTTGTCGTTTTTCCTTATCGCCTTCATTATTTCCGCTAGGCCGCGCCTGTCGCCATAAAGGACAAAGCATTTTGCGGCGTCGGAATATTTGTCCATCCGCTCGGAGATTATCCCGAAGACCTCCGGCCTGCGTGAGCATGCGAGCGCCTCAAGGAAATCAAGCATTTCTCCGTTGGTTTCTGCCGCGGAATATTTTTCCAATATTTTTTTGTAAACTTCCTCGCGGCATGTCAGATATTTCAAGATGCCAATGGCGTAGTAGCTAGATTCAGGGCTTCCGTCGAGCTGGCCGAGAAATATACCTATCGCCTTTTCGGCGTCATTGTCGGAGAGAGGAGCGGGGTTTTCCTCGGCGACCTGTGCGGCCGGCGTTGAATCATGTTTTTCAGGATCGCTTTCGGGGGCGCGCTGGAATCTAAAGGGAGGATTCTGCTTATGCCGATACTCGATGATGCCCTTGTGAATATTTTTCAATTCGGCTTTTATCTTCTCATTGGCGTAGAGGTGCTCGGCAAGAATTTGCGCTGCAAGCGACTTCGCGTTTACAGTGATTATTTCCATTCCACCATAGCATATAATATCCATGAGCGCGTCGGTAAGAACCTTGCCTGGACATCCCTTGTGATTGTATCGGTCAATGATAAGCAGTGCATGGGCCTTGACTACCGGATCCCTGTCCGACAGCATCGAGAACATAAACTTCGCGCATTCGTCCGTATTCCATGTCCCGCGCGCCGACAAGATCCCTCGCAGTATGGTAAGGGCCAAGCTCCTGTCTTCTTGAACCATTGTCCTTAGGTCATCTACGGTTGACAATCCACAGATTTCTTCTCCAACACAATATCTGAATTTTTCATCTTTGTCCTTGAGCAGTTTTCTGAGATGCGGGATCGCGTTTCTTCCCTCCAGCCGTGCAAGCTCATGGATAGCCTGCACCCTTGCAGTAAGGCTGCTGTCGTTCGCGACTTCGACAAGCACGCCTGAAACTTCTTTCAGCCCGGCTTGGCCCACAATGAACGAAAGGCGCTGTATGTTCGGGGAGTTGATGTCCTTCAGTTCGTAATAGAACATGACCATGAATATTCCCTTGATGTAGGAAAAGGTTCCCGACGGAAATTTGGAGAGGTCACGGACATTTTCTTTCGCGAAGCCATAGACATAACCAAAATGTCTTTCCCTTTTTGACAGGAATCCCTCGCGCTGGCGGAGTCCGGCGGAAATTATCTCCACGACACGCTTGTCCCTCTTGTAGATTTCTTGGGTTTCATAGCCCTCATCGGACCATTTCTTAAATAAACAGTCCTCCAGCGGCTTATTGCCCATGAAAGCGCTTTTCATCCTCAGTGCGAAACCGTATAATTCCTGGTTGTCGGAATACTTTTCTATGTCGAGCGTAAGTATCGTCGGCGGGCGCGTCAGGGCGTAGGTATAATAGGCGGCGATTAGGACGGCGATTATTGCCGCCGCGGATAGCGCGAACATTTTTCTTTTGGGCTTGGATTTTATGCTGGGTAGCCGCATTCTTAATAGTTCCATATTCCTGGGAACGCCGAGCACCAGCTCGGCAACTTTCTTTTCTTTCTTCTCCTCAAAAGCCGAGCTGGTGCTCGGCGCTCCCAGGAGTTGACTCGGCGTTCCCAGGTTTGAATCCGGCGCTCGACCATAGCCAGCCTTGCGGCTCATCACATAGTCCGGCCTTAACCGGATTCTCATTTATATAATTGACAGCCGAAATATAATGCCTCTCATCCCGGATGAAACGATCCCAGTATTCACGCATCCAAAGCGACTTCCCGGGAATGCCTAGGCCAAGTTCGGTATTTTTGGCCATCACCCACCTTCCAGTATAAGACTTCCATGACTGGACTATTCTACCTATATTTTCTCGCGGCTCTATCAGGACATGGACATGGTTCGGCATGATGCACCATGCTATCAGCCTATAGCGGGAGCCGTCAAATCTGAGAAGCGTCTCCTGCATTGTTCCAGCCACTTCTGGATGCCTAAGGGCGCATGAGCCCATTCCAGCGTCAAGCCATTCTTCTATTTTCTTCCTCCGCTCAGTATCACGGGCGGAGGCAGGATAAAATTCCAATTCCTCCTCAAGCTGGCGCAGCTTGTTCTGGGGCAATGAATCCGCAAGACGAAAGGTTATTGTCTGCAGCTTTTGAAATGTGTCATAGTGAGGAATATAGCCACGGGAATACCATCCAAGCATGGGTATGCCATGCCTGGGAACGCCGAGCACCAGCTCGGCATTTGCTTCTTCATTTTTCATTTTTTTAAAGCCGAGCTGGTGCTCGGCGTTCCCAGGAGTTGACTCGGCGCTCCCAGGGAGTGATATATTCATACAAACCTGTTCCTTCCTGTCACACCATGATTGAACTTATGCCATCTGCAGCGCTTTTCAATTCTTGATAACGTCCTATATTTAATGACACTTAACTCAATGGAGCCGATCATGAATCACAAGCCTCTATCTTTGCCATTGTTCTTCGCCCTCTTTCTGGCCTGCTCTGTGGTTTTCGCTGGGGAAGAGGCCAGGAGTTCCGCCAAAATCGATGATCTCATCAAGGAGCTGAAGAGTGATAAGGCCGAGTCGCCAGAAGGCGGATCGGCCGCCGTGCTATACGCCGACGGGCGCGTCATCTTCCGCTACGATAGAGGACTGGTCCAGCTTGTCGAAGCCAGTCCATCGGCATACAAAGTCACAGGCAGCTTCACGCCTCCCACCGCCGCCGGCCCCGCCTGGGCACACCCCGTGATCCTCGACAAGAAACTCTACCTCAGGCACGACGACATCCTGCTCTGCTACGACGTTTCAGAGGGGAAATGAAGACGATTTGTGACTGCCGTAACATGGATGATTGGGCATCGGGGATTGAAACGCGGTTTTGGCCATTTAGATTGTTTTTCCCTGCGGGCACTCTTGGAAAAACATGGCTGAAAACAAGAAAATTAAAATACTCTGTCTGACGGGACAGCTCGGCAACGGCGGTTCGGAAAAGCAGCTCTACCTCTTCCTCAAGCATCTTGACAAGGGGAAGTACGAACCGTCGATTGTCGTCAGCTCCTCCGCGGACGGGATATGGCATGATAGGATCAGGAGCGACATATCCTGCGAGATCGTGTCCCTCGGGAGGAAGTCCGCCCCCGTCTTCAAGCTGATAAAGTTCAGGATGCTGCTGAACAGGTTCCGCCCGGATTTGGTGCTCTGCTGGAACTTTTATGTGAACGCCTATTCGCTGGCGGGCTACAGGAGACGCTTCATCGGCTGCCTCAGGGGCGAGCTGGAGGCCGCGAAAAAATTCCTCAGCCCGATCCATTTCAAGCTTTGCTATCTGCCCTCCACCTTCATGGTTAATTCGGAACTTCTGCGGAAGGAGGTCGTCGGCTACGGGTATCCGGCTGACAAGGTGTTCCTGATAAACAACATGTTCGAGATGAATCCCGACTATTCCTCCCCGGAAAAGCTTGCCGCAAGGAGGATCGAGCTTAGGAAAAGCTTTGGAGTAGGCGAAAACGAAATACTTGTCGCCGGTGCCGGAAGGAACGCGCCCGAGAAGGACTTCCATTTCTTCGTCCACACAATAGCGAAAGCCTGCGCATCCAAGCCCGGGCTGAAGGGCCTCCTGATAGGCAAAGGCGGCTCCGGGGTCAAACAGCTGATAGACGAGCTCGGCCTGTCTTCAAGATTCATCATAACCGGGGAAGTCCCATATGCCAAGGACATCTTCCCGTGCGCGGACATATTCTTCCTGTCGTCGAAATACGAAGACATGCCCAACGTGATGCTTGAGGCTGTCGACGCCAGGTGCGCGACCCTCGCCATGGATGTGGGTGGAGTGAGGGATATTTTGGGCGAAGACAACCCTTATCTTGATAAAATGATTGTCGGCGCCAGGAATGCCGACAAGGCGTCCCGGATGCTGGTCGACATGGCAGGCAACAGCGATTTGCGTTCGAAAATATCCCAGTACAACGCAGCTCGGAGGCTGGCATGCTTCACGCATGAGAAGATGATGCCGAAATACTACGGGCTTTTCGAACATGCCCTTGCGCTTTAACAAATTATTGGAGCACCGCTGAAATGTTTCTCTTGAAAAACACGACACACCGCATGGTGCTGTCCTATCATCCGAAGGTCGGGCACCTGTGGGTTCCGAACCAGTATGCGCGGATCCCCCACGAACGCGGCGCATATGTGGTCAGGACGAACGCGCAGGGTTTCCGCTCCGACTGGGATTTCGCAGAGAAGAAGTCCGGCAGGCCGCGCATACTTTTCTTCGGGGATTCGCTGACTGCCGGCGACGGCTGCAGCAACCACGAGAGGTTTTCAGATATTGTAGGTGAAAAGCTGGGAGCAGAGACATACAATTTCGGCGTGTCCGGCTCTGGGCCTGACCAGCACCTGCTGATTTACAGGGAGTTTGCGCGCAAAATCGAAGCGGACCTCATAGTCCTCTGCGTCTTCGTGGAAAACATCGAGAGGGTCAAGGCCTCCTTCCGGCCGACAATAGAGCGGAGCACCGGACTTAAGCGCCTTGTGCCGAAGCCGTATTTCACGCTGGCCGAGGACGGCCGGCTTGAGCTTCACCATGTTCCTGTGCCGCGCGAACGGCCGGAGGAGCTTTCATCAGAGGCTCCGAAAGCGGATATCGGTGCCGGACGGAACGAGCAGCACAGGAGGCTGAATAGAATCTTGCATATTACGGACAAGCTTCATTCGCACAGGCATCTCGGCCCCCTGATGAGGATGTTCTCGCCGAAAACAATAGAAGACCATACCCTGCTGCGTTCCAAGCTTTTGAAGGCTATAGGGTTCCAGCCGTATCCGGACTATTCAGACCCCGGAAGCAAGGGCCGCCGCCTGCTTAAGGCGATCATCACCGATTTCATTTCCGAAAGCGCCCCGGTTCCAGTCATGATCGTCCCCATCCCGTCAGTCTACTATTACCTCGACGAGCTGCGGCCTGCATATGACGACCTTTTCAACGGCTTTTCCGGGCTTGAAGGGCGGACGCACGTGGTGGACACCACCGGTGAATTCAAGAAGCTGCCACGCGAGGATCGGAAGCGCATCCCTTTCATAAAGGATCTGCATCTTTCCCCTTACGGGCACGGGCTGATGGCGGACATCATCGCGAAATTCATAGAACAGCTTAAACTTTTACCACAAAAAGAGTTGAGCGAACACACCGAGCCAAAGACGCGCACAGTGTCGGCCCGGCCAAAAAAAGGATGCTCGATACTTGGAATCTCCTGCTTCTACCATAATTCCGCGGCGTCGCTGATCACCGACGGCAAGATTGTTGCTGCCGCCGAGGAGGAAAGGTTCACCCGGATAAAAAACGACCGGAACTTTCCCGCCCAGGCCGTGAACTACTGCCTGGAGGAGGCGCGTCTGGACGTTTCCGACCTGAAGGCGATCGTCTATTATGACGACCCGTATAAGACGTTCGAGCGCATCATGAAGACGTTCAGTTCCTTCACTGGGGACAAGGCCCGCAACCTGGATATGTGGAACAGGGTGCTTCCTCCATGGATACAATACAAACTCCACATACCCTCGCTGATCCGCAAGCTCATGCGCTACGACGGGGAAATCATCTGCACCATGCATCACCGGTCGCATGCCGCCAGCGCGTTCTATCCGTCTCCATTCCGGCGTTCGGCGATCCTGACGGTGGACGGCGTCGGCGAGTGGGCAACGGCCGCCATCGGCCGCGGGGACGGCAAGGATGTTTCATTGCTGAAGGAGATGAGGTTTCCCAACTCCTTGGGCCTGCTCTATTCGGCGTTCACACAGTTCACCGGCTTCAAGGTGAACAGCGGCGAATACAAGATGATGGGCCTGGCGCCTTATGGAGAACCTATCTACGTGGATAAAATCCTGGGCAACGTGGTGAGGATCAACGACGACGGCTCGCTGGAGCTGTGCATGGACTACTTCTCGTTTTGCACTCAGACGACTATGACAAGCCCGAAGATGGCCGATCTTTTCGGCGGACCGGCCCGCAGACCGGACGAAAGGATCACCAAAAGGGAGATGGACATCGCCCGGTCAATCCAGTGGGTCACGGAGGAATGCCTCCTCAAAATGGCCAAGGAGGCGCACCGCCTGACCGGCGAGGAATATCTCTGCATGGCCGGCGGCGTCGCCCTGAACTGCGTCGCCAACGGCCGTATCCTTCGCGAATCACCCTTCAAGGACATTTGGATCCAACCGGCCGCCGGTGACGCCGGTGCGTCTCTCGGCGCGGCCTTCGACGCATATCACACATACTTAGAAAATGAGCGGATACTGCGTGAAGACGGGCGTTCTCAGCAGGCCGGCTCATGCTGGGGTCCCTCCTTCAGCGACGACGAGATCCATGCCTACATCGACACATACGGCTGCCCCGCCAGAAAATGCTACCCGGAACAGCGCGCCGATGAAGTCGCCAAGGCTCTTGCAAGGGGCGAAGTCGTCGGCAATTTCTCCGGGAGGACGGAGTTCGGGCCGCGCGCCCTTGGCTCCAGGTCGATCCTGGGCGACGCCCGCAACGAGGAAATGCAGGTGAACATGAACCTGCGTATAAAATACAGGGAGTCGTTCCGTCCGTTCGCGCCGGTCGTCCTGCGCGAAAGGCTTTCCGACTACTTTGAGCTCGACAGGGAAAGCCCTTACATGCTCCTGGTCGCCCAGGTTAAAAAGGATATCTGCCGGGATGTCCAAAAAATACCCACCGAAGACATGCTTGAAATAGTCCGGCAGACGAGAAGCTCCATCCCCGCTGTGACGCATGTCGACTATTCCGCCAGGATACAGACCATCCTTCGCGAGGACAACCCGGAATACTATGACGTGGTGAAGGCGTTCGAAAAGGAGACAGGATGCGCCGTGATGGTCAACACATCATTCAACGTCCGAGGCGAGCCGATAGTCAATACGCCCGAAGACGCCTACCGCTGCTTCATGCGGACCGACATGGACATGCTCGCGCTGGGCAATTACCTGCTGATCAAGAAGGAACAGACCCCATGGAAAGGATCAAAGGGGCATGTCGAGGAGGACGAGCAGGAAGCGGGAGCTCAGAAGGCGGATATGTCGGAGGATCTGGAAAGGATATACTGCGCATGCTTCCTGCCTGCAGTCCTTAACTCCTCCCCGCGCCCAAGCATCATGCAGGTTTCGTGGGCCATGCCGAGCCGCTGGACGGAACTGAAGGCGCCGGCCCGGGCAAAAGAATTTTTCCTCCCGGATCTGGAGCGCTCCGGACACATGGACAGCCAGGCATTTGCCAAGGCCGTCATATCCCGCTGGGACGACAAGGAGTTCGGAAAGGCGATGATGCCGACAATGACAAGACTGCTCGACCTGCTGGAAAAATATCCCCCGCCGGAAGATTTCAGCGAGGATGTCTCTGAATCCGTATATGTGATGTTCTAGCTGTTCAAATTTTCTGACCCGCCGCTATGAAGTGGTTAAAAAAGCTGGGCGATGCCCTTGCGGCTTTTCAATGCGGGACGCCGAAAATCTGAAATAGCTCTCCATTTTTCCACGTCGACGATCAGGTCGCGGTAGCTGCCGGTCTTCACCCGGCCTTCGACAAAAATAAAGCCGTCCTCTTTGGGTATTTCATCGCCGCTGAAGTTCAGCTTGATATCCCCGATGCCCATGGGAGTTTCCTTGTCGAAAAGGCGGACGTAGAGTTTGCCGACGCTCGAGTCTTGCGAAACATCAGCGTAGTTTTTCCCTTCGTTGAAGGCCAGACCGCGCTTCACATATCTCACAACCCCGGTTTCACGGATCAAGGCGTCCTCCGGAACCTGTCCGCCGTGCAAGCGCTGGTACAAGTGGACTTTTTTAAAATCCCATACGTCTCCAGCAATGCGGGGGTATTCTCTGGCCATGAACCTATGCGGCATAAAAATCGGCAGGATTATCAGAAAGCACAAAACACAGATTACCCCGTACTCCATCCGAAAAGCCGCCTGCGCCTCCTGGACGGATGCGGTGCAGTCTTCATCCGCCGCAATGTCCTTCTTGTCGCTTCCGTCCTTTTTGTCCATCCCATGCAAAATCGCCCACGCATATCTCACGGCCAGCCCCACCACCAGAATCATCAGAACCGGCTCGAAGACGAAGCGGTATTGTTCCATCGGATATCCTGGGACATGCGCCAGAATGTAGCAGGCGACGATGGCCACGAGCAACCGGCATTCCTTGAGCCACACCCTTGAAGCCTCAAGCCATTTCTTCCACTTCAGCGCTGCCAAAGCCGCCGCGGCCGCAATGAAGAACAAATAGATGAACCCCTCGAAATCCGGCATCGGCAGCAAGAACTTGTCGCCGAACCGGATCGGCACTACATACGCCTTGGGCAGGAAGATTCTTATATACGGCTTGTCCGGGAACCAGAAATATGCAATCCTCGCAAGGCCGAGGCCTATGAACTTCAATGGATTCTGAAGTATCCGCCGTCGCGCAATTTGTGATCCTTCATTGTAGTAGTCGGTCTCGGTGAAATCCTCCTTGCCCGGCGAATAGATGTAGTCCATCAGCGGTTTTATTGACAGGTCTTTCGCCGACAAAGATGCGTCATAGATGTGCCAGCCGACGACAGTGCATACCGGAACGAACGACCTGTGGATTCTGTAGTTTCGGACAAGCCAGGGCACGCACAGCATGTAGATCGCCGCCAAGGGGACGACACTTTTCAGAATCCTATTGCGGTCGGCCCTCCCGTCCAGCTGGATGAAAATTAACACCGCGATGACCGGGCTGAAGACCAGAAACACCGGCTTCGTGTGAATCAATATCGCCGAGATTACAATCAATGGAACTGCTGCAGTCCAGTATGAGCGCTTGACAAGAAACATCGTAACGGAGAAAAGCAGGAACAGGGAAACCGAGAGGATGTCCGAGCTGATGAACGGCAAGTAATAGAACGTCGGCCCGAAGACCGAATAGATAAGTGCCGACAGCAAGGCGGTCCGACGACCGAAAACAAGTTCCGCCAGGAAATAGACCAGAAGAATGTTGAGAGTGTCAAGAACGATGTTCAAAATCTGCGGCGCCCACGGGCTGCCGCCGGTCAGCAGGCGGGCAGAAGCAAGAATTGCCGGATAAACCGGAGACCTGGTGGATCTTGTAAAAAAGCTCTCCGACCAGCTCCCGTAGATTCCGAAGTCACTGATGTTCGAGGCCAGCTCGCTGTAGTTCACCTCGTCCATGCCGACAGGATATTCGTGATGCGGCCCGTGCCCATGCATGACAATGAAACCACAGCGCAATACCAGACCAAATAGAATTATCAGCGAGACCTTGAGCAAGCTTGACTTGGCGAACATTAAGCAATTCTTCATCGTATTAAAACCACAAAGCGTAAGGGGTTGAGCACATGCTTAAAAGTAAAACTGCGGTTCGCGAAAAAAGCCGGAGTCGTTGTTCCAGTCGCCGCCGCGATTCACACGGTTCGAGCCCCTTTACGGACAGCATCCTGATTCTGCAAAGACCTCTTTTCTGTATTCTGTTGAATCCGCATATCCCGCGAATGCGAGAACAGACAGTATATGCGTGGAATACGCCCCCTGAACGAGGCCGCGCATATTATCCGTTCCTTGGGGTCTTTGACGGTGAAATAACGGTAGTCGCCAACAGCCGGACATCCGGCTAGGATTTCGTCTCTCATCGATTCGAGGGTTTCCGCGGAATTTCAACACTTCCTCCTTCGCCTGCCTTCCTCTCGAAGCCTTGTGCCAGGCGAGCCGGAGGTTCTCATAGTCGGCTATCTTGTCAATCAGGTTTCCCACTCTTTTCATCCTTCACCTGATTCATTCATAAACAACATCATTTCTATTGCTGCTTGCGCCCATAGGTCGCAAGCTGCAAGCAGGTAGCTTGCGGCTTCCAGACGCAAAGGGCGAACTCCGCATGCGAGGGCTGCAATGCTTTGTTATTTGCGCCAGGGATGTCGCAAACTACTGTCGTAATCTACTTTTGCCATTTCCATTCTTCGCTTTGTTTTACCAGCCCGGCCTTTACGGGATTGTCTGCAATGTATCTCTTTACGCTTTCTTCCTTGTCGCTCGATCTGCACCAGTGATCGAAGTTTTCATCCACCCATACCCTCTTCCCTTTTCGATCCAAAACATTGTTGATCCTCTTTCCCGTGAATTGCTTGAAAAGAGACAACACTTCCACCAAGCCCGCATTTTTCCCGGTCTTGTCTGCAACACATAGGCAGTGAACATGATTGGGCATTATCACATATGAAGGGAAACGCCAGCAGTAGATCTTCTCAAGATTTTCAAACGAATCCATCAGCATGGGAGCGATATCTTCCCTGCCAAGAAAACCGTTGACGTCATTGTTCACGGAATCAAGCACAGCTTCGATCTTCTTGAACTCATAGCGCTGGAATTCGATTATTTCATCTTCTTCCGCTGCCCGTTTCTGCAATTCTTCCCTTTCTTTTTTCAGACTCAATACAAGTTCTATCGGAAGGGATCCGCGAAGACGGAAGGTGACAAAATACGATCTGCCACAAACCTGCCAGTGGGGTAAACGACGACGAGTAAAAGAAATTGTTTCGACATCCATGAAAAATCTTTGAATTAATTAAAGTAGCTTGCGGCTTCCAGACGCAAAGGGCGAACTCCGCGTACGGGGGCCGCCAGGATTTGCTGTTTGCGCCCATAGGTCGCAAGCTACTTGTTACTTGCGCCAGGGATGTCGCAAACTACTCTTTGTAGCTTGCGGCTTCCAGACGCAAAGGGCGAACTCCGCGTACGGGGGCCGCCAGGATTTGCTGTTTGCGCCCATAGGTCGCAAGCTACTTGTTACTTGCGCCAGGGATGTCGCAAACTACTCTTTGTAGCTTGCGGCTTCCAGACGCAAAGGGCGAACTCCGCGTACGGGGGCCGCCAGGATTTGCTGTTTGCGCCCATAGGTCGCAAGCTACTTGTTACTTGCGCCAGGGATGTCGCAAACTACTCTTTGTAGCTTGCGGCTTCCAGACGCAAAGGGCGAACTCCGCGTACGGGGGCCGCCAGGATTTGCTGTTTGCGCCCATAGGTCGCAAGCTACTTGTTACTTGCGCCAGGGATGTCGCAAACTACTTCTGCTCGGTCTTCGATTCGCTCCGGCTCCGCTTCGTCGCTCATACGAAGCCCTCGTAAATCCCCTCTCCATCTCAGGGAAAAGGATAAATTCACCTCGCTGAAACTGAGGGGGCGAAGCACAGGCGCAGTCCTAAGTCGGAGTTCCGGTACGACGGCGCGTAGCTGAAGCGGGACGCCGACCGGCAGCCGCCGGCGTCGTTGCCCCAGGCGCCGCCGCGATACACACGGAGCGAGCCTGACTGTGCGCCTATGGGATCCTTCACTGTCTCCTTAGGATAATCCCCGAACCAGTCCTGGCACCATTCCCATACGTTGCCGCTCATGTCGTAGAGGCCGAGCTCGTTGGCCTTCTTCTTACCGACCGGGTGCGTCTTCCCGCCACTATTGTCCTTGAACCATGCCACCTCGTCGAGGTTTTTGGAACCACTGTATTCGAAGTCCTTCGATGACTTGCCTCCGCGGCAGGTATATTCCCACTCCGCCTCGGTCGGCAGGCGAAACACCAGAGACGAAGAATTTTTTGTGTTCAACTCCTTCATGAAATTCTGGCAGTCGTCCCACGAGACCTGCTCGACCGGGGCGTCCTTCCCCACATCCTTGAAATTCGACGGGGTAGCCTTCATCACCTTCTCCCACTGCGCCTGCGTGACCTCGAAGACGCCGATGTAGAAGTCCTTGGTCAAGGTCACCTTGTGCTGATTATTGGGTTCGCCCATGTTGAACGAGCCGGCGGGAACGCGCCGCATCACAAGCTTGTCCGTCTTCCAGGCGTCCTTCGTCAGCAGATCCGGCGGCGCGGAGGCGCTCCAAGTCATTTTCCGGCTCGAAAGGTCTACGACCAGGTATTCGCCGCCCTGCTTTGACTTCACCTTGATCCCGGACTCCTCGGCATCGGCGGAGCACTGCGCGATGCGCTTTTCGGCGGAGGCTTTGGCGACGCCGGTGAGTTGGGGAAGAATTTTCCCGTAGAGGTCTGCGGCGTGGGCCTTGATTGCGAGTTTCGCGGCGGGCGACTTCTCGCTTTCGGCGGTAGACTACCAGGCGTCCGCGGCCTTGGAAGTCTTTTCGGGATCGGATGCCTCGGCCTCGAGTTTAGCGGCGGCCTTGAGCGTCCCGTCGGAACTTTTTGCGAGCATGGCAACACCCTTCTCCCAGTCGCTCTTTGAGAAGCAGGCGTAGCGCCCGACCACTAGGTTGGCTTCCGGATCGTCGGGCGACTCCTTGAGCTTGTCCATCGAGGGCTTGAGCTTCTTAAGCTCGGCTGACAGCGCGGCGATTTCCTTAGCCTTCTCGGATAGGCTGCCCGAAAGCACCCTGTCCTTCGCCTTGAACGCGAGGGCCTTGCAGTCGTCAAGCAGATCCGACGCGACGGCTGGATCCGAGTCGGCAATCGCCTCGTTGACAACGGCAAGATACTTACAGACCAGACTTTTGAACTCGTCCGGCTTCGACGCCTTTTTGGCCGCAGCCGAAAGTATCTGCCCCTTCTCGCGCGGGGAAGAGGTGTCGAAGACCGCGCACATCTCGTCCACGGACGCGAACGCCTCGTCAATGCTGCCGGCGTCGGCGGCGAGCACGACGGCCTCGGCGAAGAGCGCATACTTCTGCGCGGCGTCCTTCTCGGTGACGGCAGTTTCGCGCAGGCTCTTTGAGAACGCCAGCCTCTCCTCGGCGCCCTTTTTGGCGAAATCGTCCTTGAAGGTCTCGCGCAGCTTCAAGCGCGCGGCTTTGACGGCGTCTGCCGTAGGGACGGCCAGCTTGGCGGGGGCCTCGTCGCTTGGTTCGGCAGACGGCGGCGAGGGCGCCGCCGCCACTTTTTCCGGCACCTTTTCCGGCGGTGTCTGTTCGCCGACTCGCTGACTTGATGACTCCGTGACCGGCGGCGAGGGCGCCGCCGCCACAGAAATTTTGGCCTTTGCGAGCTTCGCGATTTCGGCGTCGGCCATGATCTCGAACTTGGTGCCTTTGCAGGATGCCTTGACTTTCTCGAGGTTTGCGATGGCCGTGTCGAAATTGGCCTTGTCCGCGAGGGCCTGGGCTGCGAATTTCGCGGCGGCGTCCCACATTTCCTGACGCTCCTTCTCGAGCTTTGCGGCCTCTGCCGCCTTCTGCTTCTCGAGTTCAGCCTTCTGCGCGGCTGCTACTTCCTCGGCCTTCTTTTTCGCGGCATCCGCTTCGAGCCTGCGCTTCTCGTCGTCGGCCTTCTGCTTCGCCAGAGCCTCGGCGCGGGCCTTCTCGGCTGCGGCCTTCTTGGGGCTGTTGACGACGGCAAAGACTATTGCCAGCGCGATTACGAAGACGGCGGCCGCAGCGATGATGACAGGCGTCTTGCTTTTTCCAGGCCGCCCGCCGCCGCCTACCTGTTGACTCGATGCCCCGGTGACTCCTTGACTGCCGGCATGAGGCTTTTGGCCGGAGTGAGTGAGCTTGGCCTTCGGGGGCTGCTTGAGGACTTTCCGGCGGCTGAGCTCGCGGCTGTTGGTCATCTGCATCACGACGGACTGGCCGACGGCGGGGCGCTTCGTCCTCGGGAATTCCCCGGCGGAGACAAGATCCATGTCCTCGATGACGGCGTTCCAGTCCGCCGGGCGGCTCTCGGGTTTCTTCGCCATCATGACCTCGAGGAGGACGGCGCAGGCGTCGGAGAGATCGGGGTTCTTCTCCTGCGGCGGCGGGAAAGGCTCGGACATGTGCTTCATGAGGATCGCCATCGCCGAGGTCGAGTCGTAGGGAACCTCGCCAGTGACGAGGTGGTAGAGCGTTGCGCCGAGGGAATAGATGTCGGAGCGGCAGTCGATCGGGCAGTCGGCCTTGGCCTGCTCGGGGCTCATGTAGTGCGGCGTCCCCACTATCATCCCTGTCATGGTCAGGCCGTTGTCCTCCGACAGGCTCTTCGAGATGCCCATGTCCAGGAGCTTCGGAACCTTGTCGGTGCCGAGCATTATGTTCGCGGGCTTGATGTCCCGGTGCAGCATCTGGAACTTGTCCCAGGCGTAGCGCAACGCCTCCCCAATGCAGCGGACGATCCGCAGCGCCTCCTTCTCCGGGATACGCTTATCTACCGTGAGGAGGTCGTCGAGGAGCGCGCCCTCGACGAACGACATCGCCAGAAAGTAGACGCTGCCGTCGACGCCCGCGTCGAACGCCGTGACGATGTTCGGGTGCTCGAGCTTCGCGGCCGTCCTGACCTCCTTGAGGAAGCGCTCGACGAACTCGGGGTTGGAGGTCAGCGCGGGGGAGAGTATCTTCAGCGCGACCTTCCGGTCCATCGCGGTCTGATTGGCCAGCCACACCTCGCCCATGCCGCCCGCCCCGAGACGGCGAACTATCTCGTAGCCGGCTATCCTCATCCCCGGGCAGATGCCGAGCATCGGGATCATGACGGTCGAGTTGCAGCTCGGGCACTGCGCCACCGAGCCTGCGAAGCTGTCGTCCGCCTGAATCTCGGCGCCGCACTTCGAACAGGTGAAGACTATTTCCGGCACGGGGCTCCTTTCTTAGCCACAAAAAGCACAAAAGGCACAGACGATATAAGAGACAGACGATATAAGAGATTGAATTTAAGGAAATAAGCTACATCTAAAGGTCGGACATTCAAGTTTTTTCAGAGTTCCCGTCCGTCGGGCGATGGCCAGTTTTGCCGGCAAGGAACAAGTAGTTTGCGACATCCTTGGCGCAAGTTGAGCGTCGGCGAAATCCCGGGCGCAAAGCGGCTCGGGAAAACAAAGCATGGCAGCCCTCGAACGCGGAGTTTGCCATTTGCGCCCGTCCGCCTCCGCCCGGCTAAGGCGCGACATGGATGTCGCAAGCTACTTCAGATTCAGATTTTCGGCCAAGGACCATGGAATGAGACCGGAAGCCCGCCCCCTGCCAACCCTCAAACTGGAAAATCTGAATCCTAAAGCATGAACCTGTGGCAGACGAACGCCTCGGCGGCCTTCACCGAAATCTCGTGCCCCCTGACGCGGGCGAGATATTCCATGTTCTCGATGCTGCAGTGGTGCGGGGAATGGCGGAGCTGCGACTTGTGCAGGCTAAGCGCCTTCAGTTTGACGTCGAGAAAGTCGCTGATGTCGACGTAGAGGTTCGGGTGGAACTTGTCATAGTCCACGTTCCAGAACAGCGTCTGGTTGTCGTAGCTCAGCACCACGCGGGGAAATGCCTTGACCTTGGGGTCGTGCGGCCTGCAGGCCGTGAAGCCCGCCTTGAACGTGGCGACATGGTCCTGGTTGTAGGAAATTGCCGGAAGGGCCACTATGGTCGGGTTTATCCTGTCCAGGGAAACCTTGCTGTCCCGCTCGATTATGCTTATCAGGTCTCGCTGCGGAACCGAATCAAGCCTGAGATGCGTCTTGGTGTCCCTGAATGCGATGTCGTAGTCGTCGATCTGAAGAAATTTCGCGACATTCGCAAACTCCTGGCTGCGGACGTCGCCCTTCACCATATCCTTGCGGCCGTCGTAATGCTTGAGGTCGCCGACGCTCATCACAAGTATGTAGACCTCGCCGCCGAGCTTCTTGACCTTGGCTATCGTGCCCGCGCAGCCGAACGACTCGTCGTCCGCATGGGGCGATATCACCAGCAGCCTCTGCTTCGAGAGAAACTCCTCCGACACCGCATGATAGTCGCGCATGGAACCTCCTAATCTGTAGTAGAAAAGAAATAAGAAATGTGGTGAAATAGCTCCCCTTGGAGGTATTTCAAGTTCAGATTTCCGGCGCGCAGCTCTGAAAAGGCGCAAATATGTTTCCAGCGCTTTCATCAGTTCCGAGGAGCGGGTCAGGAAATCTTAAATAATAAGATATGCCGCGAGCCTTGAAAAGCCAATCAGGGCTGCTTGGCAATCCTAGGCAAGATGCCGGTCTTCAGTTGCAAAAAAGGGTCCGGATGGCATATTTCACCGCTTTCAAAAACTTGAAGATGAAACCACTGAAGAATTAGGAGATATGACATGCCGAAGATAACGTTCATGGGTGCCGGAAGCACGGTTTTTGTAAGGAGCATCATTGGCGACTCGATGTGCACGGAGTCGCTGAAGGATTCGGAGGTGGCGCTTTATGACATAGACGCCACCAGACTGAAGGAGTCCCAGCAGATGCTCGAGATTCTCAACCAGAACATAAACCAGGGCAGGATGCGGATCAACGCCTATCTCGGTCCGGCGCAGAGGAAGGCGGCGCTGAAGGGCGCGAACTATGTCGTCAACGCCATCCAGGTCGGCGGCTACAAGCCCAGCACCGTCGTCGACTTCGAGATCCCTAAAAAATACGGCATCCGGCAGACGATCGGCGACACTCTCGGCATCGGCGGAATATTCAGGGCCTTGAGGACGATTCCTGTGATGCTTGACTTCGCAAGGGACATGGAGGAGGTCGCTCCGGACGCCTGGCTCCTCAACTACACGAACCCGATGGCCATGATCACCGGCGGAGTCCTCCGAGGATCCAACGTCAACGCCGTCGGCCTCTGCCATTCCGTTCAAGGCTGCGCCCAGTGGCTGCTCTTCCAGCTCGGCATGGACAAGGGCGTCAAAAACCTCAGGTGGAAGGTCTCCGGAATCAACCACATGGCCTGGCTCCTCGAGATAAAGGACGGAAACAGGGACCTCTATCCCGAGGTGAGGAGGAGGTCTGCGGACGCCGTTGCCAAAGTCCTTAAGCGCGGCGTGCAGAAATGCATCAAGGAGGCGGAGGAGAAGGCCAGGAAGGCCGGACTGGGGGGAATGCATGAGCTTCCCGGCGAACACCGCCTGGCTCACGACCTTGTGCGCCATGAGATCATGAGGCATTTCGGCTACTATGTCACCGAATCCAGCGAGCACAACTCGGAATACACCCCATACTGGATCAAGTCCGGCCAGCCTGAGATGATCGAGAGATACAACATTCCGCTCGACGAATATCCGAGGCGCTGCATCGGCCAGATCAAGTGGTGGAAGAAGCAGAGCAAGCAGGTGGTCAAGGACAGGAAGATGACCCATTCGAGGACTCATGAATACGGGTCATACATCATGGAGGCTATCGAGACCGACAAGCCCTTCAGGATACACGGCAATGTCATGAACAGGGACATCATCTCGAACCTTCCGGCCAAGGCCTGTGTCGAAGTGCCGTGCATGGTCGACCGCAACGGAGTCAACCCCTGCCGCGTTGGCGCTCTGCCGGAACAGTGCGCCGCGCTGAACATGACGAACGTAAACGTCCAGATCCTCGCCGTCGAGGCGGCGCTGGAGAAAAGCAGGGAGAAGCTCTACCAGGCCGCATACATGGATCCGCACACCGCTGCGGAACTGAACCTTGACCAGATCCGATCGCTCTGCGACGACCTCATAAAGGCCCACGGCAGCTACCTGCCGAAGTATAAGTGAAGTTTTTCCTGCGTCGGCCCCGAAGGTTTGTCATTTTGCAACTTTAAGTACGCCGCTCGATCCGAGAGCGGCCTAAACTAAAGAATGTAGCACTAGGTTCGTGCGACGTACTTGAGCGGCCCAAGTTCTCGCCGGAGAAGCACTCTTTGTCGTCCAGCTCCGTCTCGTGTCTTAGTCCCTTACGGTGCCACTTGGAAAACGTTTTTTCCAAAAGTAGTTTGCGCGCCGTAAGGGCGCATTTTTCCCGCAGGGAAAAACCTAGTCCCTTAGGGTGCAACTTGGAAAACGTTTTTATCAAAGTATGCCGCTTTCGCCGAAGGCGGCACTGGCGACTTCGGCGAAGTCGCCATACTCAAGCTCCCTGCGCACCGTAAGGGCGCCTTTTTCCCGCAGGGAAAAACCTAGTATCTTTGAAAAAGACGAAGAATGGAGACGAAGACAGTGGACAAAGAATACAGAAAGGACGGTTGAATAGAATTCAACCCCCCATCGAACGGAATCGAGTTTCAGGAGGAAAACCATGGATCCGGACGACATCAGGAAATACGGGATGGGCTGCGGTATTCTGATACTGGGCGTTCTGTGCTTCGTCTACACGATGCCTTTGTGGTGGCGTCCGCAGCTAGTCCCGAAGCCTCAGCAGCAGGAATCCATCCAAAGTGGACAGGTTCCAGGAGAGGCCTCTACCGCAAAACCCGCTACGAAGCCGGAGCCTGTCGAAGTCAAGAAAACCCCCGAGCAGATACTTGAAAGCCTTTCATACAAAAAGGATTCGCCTGAAGCCTACGACACCGCGCTGAAATATTTCAACGAAGGCACGGACGAGGAAAAGCGGGCCGCTATAAAATTCCTTCCTAACCATTACATGCGCCTTTTCGAGGAGGCGGCAGGCAAAAATTCCCTAGGGGAAGCGTCCAGGATCTACGGGCTTGAGAAGGATGTCTATGAGCAGGCCGCCAAGCTGGGCGAAAAGGATATTCCTCACAACCTGAATAATGGCCTCCGCTACATGAAGGACAAAATCCGCGAAATGAGCTTCAGCCATTTCAAAGAGCTCGCGGCATCGGTGGAGCTGGAAAAGATGGGGGCTGAGATCGAGAAGGCCTGGAACGATCCCGAGGCATCGCTCCCGGACAAGGAGGCTCTAGAATTTCTTGTCGCCAGATGGAATGCGGCGATGGACAAGGGCGACGCTGCCGCTGCGGCCGCAGCGTTCGATAAGGCTGCGGAATTCGCAGCCCAGGATGTCCACAGCATATCATACTGGAACTACAGGAGCGGGGCGCTGGAAGAGGCTTTGTGCAAGCGGCATAAATACAAGGAGCTGCTGGAGCTGGCCTCGAAAAGCATGAAGTCGGACAAGCCACTCGCCGCACTTGCCTATGTCTCGGCGGCGATAAAGAAAAGCAGCGCGGCCGATTCGAAGGAGGACGTCCGCATGGGCTCGCAGGACTGGCTTGAAAGACAGAAGCTTTTTACCGAGGCCCTTGTCGGGACTGCTGCGCTCGCCGAGGCCGGCAAACTCCGCTGGCTGCCGCCAGACGAGTCCGAAAACACGGTCGAGATCATGCTCCAGCTCGCGGCGAACTATATCCGCGACGTGGACAGGATGGACAGGCGAGGCAAGGGGACAAAGGACGACAGCCCGCCTGAACAGAAATACGCCCCCGCCATCAAGGCCTGGGACGAACTCTTCAAGCTCTATCTCGGCAAACTCCACAGGCTCCAAAGCCGCAATGAGCCCCACAAGATCATAAGCTACTGCGACGGGATGCTCTACGAGACGGCAGGCAGATATGTTTCCTTTGTCGACGAATGCTTCGGCCCGGAAAAAGTCCTTGAAAAAGTACCGGACGGCGTGAAGAAGGAATTGGAAAAGAAGGCAAAGACGCCCAAGGAGAAGGTCGCAGCCCTCAACGAACTGATACGGACGGAAAAATATTCTCCTGATTTTCCCGGGAAGAAAGAGTTCGCCGGTGCGGGCACTAAGGCCAGATACAAACTGGGCATGGAAGAGCTCGTCAAAGGGAACTATTCCAACTCCTTCATGTATTTCCGCGAAATATTGAGGCAGGATCCGCAACGCGCCGAAGCATCGGACATCAGGGACAGGATCGCATCGAGAATAGAGGACGCCCGGAAGAGCAAGGATTTCGGCACCATATACTACCTTGCATCTTTCCTGATCGGGGAGATGGCCAAGATGGCCTTCCCCGAGGAACTTAAGACCAAGCTCGCCGGATGCCTGCAGGAGGCCGCGGACTTCTTCAAGGACAGCTCCCCCATGAAGAAGGCGTTCATGCTAAGTCTCCTCTCGGAAGTCCTCTCCGGCACCGATAATGGCGTCAAGGCCCGCGACGAGGCCATGAAGATCGGGTTCGAGGCCGTCAAGAAGCTTCCCATGAAGGAACAGGAAAAGCCTGCCCTCGTCCTCCCGTCGCTCGTCAAAGGCTGCTCGGTGGAGGCTATCAAGAATTCGACCGAATACCACCTCCTGGCCTTCTACGACGGGCCGGAGAAGTTCTTCGTCCGCTTGAACCCGTACAGCAGGGGCTCGATCGCACTCCGCGACGGAGAATACGAGATCGCCGTAATCGTCACCAGCGACAACGTTACCCCATGCCGCTCGAAGATGAAATACGAGAAGGAGTTCATGATGCAGAAGTACTACATAAAGACTTCCGGCGGAAGTAATCGCGGCGAATACCCCGACGAGTTCATGGGCGACTTCATAATAGTCCGCATACCCGACGACGTCGAAAAATGCTCCGTAGAGAAGGAGTCCGGCATCATCTTCCCCACGGGAACGCGGTGAACAAGGCCGGGAAACGGCGCATTTCAAGCTTCTGACTGACAAGAATACTCCTCTGAAACTCGCCTAAAGTAGCGCAGACATTCCTGTCTGCGGCATCGCAGGTAGGAATACCTGCGCTACTTAAGTTTCCGACCTACAAAACTGTCCGCCGCTGCAGACAGATGCCCACTCTTCTCTGTCTTCCTTGCCTTATGGATGATTGAATTCTATTCGACCTGATTCCCGCAGCAGGCCGCATTATTGTGCGCGTCGTTAGATTATGATTAGCTATCTGTTAGGGTGCTTGACCGGATGAGCAGACCCCAATATAATAGCGGCAAAACCAGGGATATCACGCCCTGGCGGCAATGTTAAGAAGTATCTAAATCAACAAGCAAGGAGAAGAAAGATGAAGAAGGCGAAATTCACCCTCATCGAGCTTCTGGTGGTGATCGCGATCATAGCGATCCTGGCCGGACTGCTGATGCCCGCCTTGGCGGGCGCACGCGAAAGGGCGCGCGGCGCGCTGTGCATGGGCAACCTGAAGCAAATCAGCCTGGCGCTGACGCTGTATTCCACCAGCCACAAGGGGATGTTCCCGATGGCCTACCACTACAAGGACTGGAACTCGTCGGCGTCCGGCTACATGCATTGGAGCGGACTCATCCGCGGCGACATGAAGCAGGGCGGCAACAATTCATACGTCTGCCCGTCCATGACGAACGGCGGCTGGGCTCCGTCATGTTTCGGCCCCGTCGCATCTTCACCGACCGGATTCAACGCGTTCGGGGAAGAAGTCTCAGGTCCGGAAATCGGTGGCGGAGTATTCCAAACATCCCAGAACACAGCCCAGGACTCGCAGGTTCCGAGGATCAGCTACTGCGTCAACGAGCTGATCATGCCCCGCTTGAAGACGGCGGCCATAGCGCAATACCTCAAATGCGTCACGGACACGCAACTCAAGAGCCCATCGAACGAGATCCTAATAGCTGAATACTGCGATACTGTCCAAAGGCTCCAGGGGTCATCGCCCTCCGGCGGTGCTGGTGTAAAGTCGCACCGCCCGGCGGCAGGCGTCGCCGCGGCGGCAGGTCCGAACTCGCAGTACGACGCGGAAGGCACATGGACACAGGGCAACAACCTCTTCGCCGTTACTGTTGCGGACGCCCGGACCGCAGCCGCCGCCCCGACCACCACTTCAATCCATCTCAACTACGTCCAGTGGGACAGGCATAGGGACAAGCCCAACTACGTATTTGCGGATGGACACGCCGAACCCATGGATATCGGCGAAACACTTAATCCCAAAGACTTCAAATGGGGCAAGAAGGCTTACTCTGATCCCAGGGTCGGTCTGATAACAACCGATGGAACCAACGAAATACAATAAAACATCATAAGTGTTGATCTAAAAAAGCCCCTTCCAGCAATAAACGTCGGCATCTGCTGCGGTTACTGAGGAAGGGGCTTTACACCGAAAACCTAATACCGGAACGTGCAGCCATGAGAGAACTGCAGAAAATTCGAACAAAAATTGAGTTCGCTAAAAAAAGGAACGTAATTGAACAGGCGAATAACAGCGCCAAAAACAAGAACATTCTTACCGCCGAAATAGAGAAACAGAAGAAAGAGCAGGAAAAGAAACAGATGCTTGACGAGAAAAAGATGAAAGTCTTGGGCGGAGTCAAGGTCTTTTCTGTTTTCGCCGTCTACGCTCTCTTCGCTGTCGCGATTATCCAGTTCTCCCTCATGATAAAAAAACAGTTTCAGGCGGAAAAGGACAAATACAAGAAATACCTCCAGGCATATCCTCCGGTGGACAACGGCCTTAAGCTCGAGGCGTGTGATATGGCGAAAAAATTCGTCTCGGAAATCGCCGCGAATTCCACCGACGAGGGCAAGGAAAATCCCGCTTGGAGCCCTAATATCAACGAAGACGACAAGGGCGATCTGGTGGTCGCAGTAAGATACCTCGATCCTTCCGATGTCAGCTTTAATTCCGTTGAAAGGCTGACCCAGAACATGCTGCATGTCTGCGGCTCCAACAAGGGCAAAAAAGACGCTATCTCCCTTTTCCTGGAGGCTCAGCAAGGCTCAAACAAGCTTTACGTCACAGGAGTTAGTATAAAGCAATAGAAGATGGAGACGCCGGATGAAGGAACTTCAAGAAATACGCCAGAAGATAGAAGAGGGCAAGCAAAAGAAGATCGTCGACGACGAGCTTGCGAAGACGCGCAAAATTGAGAAGGAGGCAGCAAAGGCTGCCGCAAAGGACGACGTCGAGGTCGAACTGCGGAACACTATGGCCAGGCAGAAGAAGATGAAGATAGCCATCGCCGCAGCTCTCCTGATCGTCGGCATATTCACCATCCATGCCGGCATCATGAGCTTCGGAGGCCATAAGAAGTCTCCAGATTACTCAGCGAACGAACTGGAGACGGAGCAGGTCATTAAGTTCTCCAAGTCCATCGCAAAGGAGCTCGGCGACAACGGGGTCAACGCCGTGCTGCCTCTCCTGAGCGAAAACTTGGAAGATGAGACTAGGGAGAAATACAGGCAGGGGCTTGAACAGCTGGATGCAGCGACGATTTCGTTCAGCTCCGTCCAGAAGCACCCCGGCAACGTTTTCATGGCCTTTGGCTCAGACAAGCAAAACAACATAGTCTTCCAGTTCACCCCTTCCCCCAGAGGACTAATCCTCTGCTCCGTGGATGTCCAGAACAAACAGGATTGAAACGGCAGCACGCACCCACCACCCTATCCCATCGCTGCTCACCGAGGCAAAATGAATGAACTCTTGGAGATAAGACGTAAAATCAAGGAGGCTCAGCAGGAAAAACAGTCCAAGCATCCGCATAACAATGTGGAGGAAAAGCAAAAAAAGGGACTCCTTGGCGCCCCTGAAGATTGCAAAACACGTCCAAATGGTGAATTTCTGCCGGGAACGCTAATTGTACAAAGAAAGATTCTGGTTTCAGCAGCCTTACTTTTTGTCGTCCTCATTGCCGTATATTCTGCCTTGGCCGGATTTTCCGGGAACCATTGCGTCTCGCCGACAAGATCCGCGCCACAAGCTGACGGCAAATCTGAAACATCGAGGGTTTTGGATTTCTCAAAAGAGCTGTTCCGTGCATTTGCAGAAAGAGGAGTCACGGGCATCCATCCTTTCTTCAGCGGAACGTTGGATGACGGGGATAAGCATGAATTCGAACTCAAGCTCCTTCGGATAGACCCTGCAAAGGCAACTTTCACCTCCGTAAAAAAATGTCCGGGCGGCATCATTAAGGTTTCAGGTTCCAGCGGACAGACCAAGTTCACTTTGATATTGGACAGCTCGTCCAATAAAATCAACTTGGGCGGCATTGAAATCCTAAGTTACATGGACTGAGTTCGGTGTCGCACATGGATATTGATAGCGCGGCCTCATCTTGCAGCCCCGCAGATTAACCATCATTTAACAGCGGCTTGAACCATCCCTAATAAATCGCACTTATGATATCATGCAGAATCGTGTGTCCTGTCTAACAATCCCTAAAAGGAGAAACATCCATGGATGATTCCGCCAAGAACCAATCTGAAATCAAAGAGCTGCTGGCGCAGGTGAGGGCGCTTGAAAACGATCTCATTGAAATCGAAAGGTCGAGGAAAAGGCAGGCGTTGATCGCAAGAATCGGAATTTTGATCATGCTTGCGGCCGTTCTCTTATTCACATGGAACTTCTGGAACTTCTCCAAGAGCCTCATGTCAAAGCAGAGCCTTGACAAGTTCGGCAAGAAGCTGTCCGGAGATTTCCAAGATCTGATGCGGGATCCCGAGGTCGTGCAAATACAGGAGAACATTGTGAAAAAAGTGCTTCCGGATCTGACCGACCAAGTGCTCGATAGATTCAAGAAGGAGTTGCCGGCATTCAGGGCGAAGGGAGATATGGCGTTGAAGAACATCAGCAGCTTCTTGGAAGGAACAATCAAGGACGAGCTCGAACTGGCCTTGGCCGATTCCATGGAGCAGATCGAAAATGAAATCCACAAAAGCTACCCGAAAGTCGCGCCCGACAAGCTGGACGCCGCTCTGAAGGCTGCGGAAGACGTGTTCGTAGAACATGTCGCCACAACTGTCGAGAAAAGGCTCGAGGCCGTCTGCAACGATCTGGTCAAGATGGACAGCACGGTCGAGAAGTTCTCGCAGCTTCAGGAGATGAGGGAGATTGAAAAGATGAAGCCCGACGATGTCAAGCTCCAGATGATCGAATCCTTCCTGGAACTTTGCATTTATGAGTTGAACCCGGCCAAAGGCGGAAAACCCGCCGGCATGATTGGAGGTGCGAAATGAACGATATTGCAGAACTCAGGAGAAGCATCGAAAGCCTTGCCAAGGCGGTAAATTACAAGAAGGACTCGCTGCGGAAGACCACTGTGTTCTACCTGATACTGTACGGACTTTTTGCAGCATTCGTCGTTGTCTACACCTCCTTGATCTTCTCCAGAATCAAGGAATATGTGACCCCGGACGCCGTTTCAGCCATCGTAATGAACAAAATGAGGGATTCGCTCCCCGACATCAACAATGCCATTATGGCCCAGTCAAAGGTGATTGCACCGCTGATCGCCGACAAGGCCGTCGAATCCGTCAACGAAGCCATCCCCAAGGCTGAGGACATGGTTAAGGACGCGCTTAAAAAATATACGGGGCAGCTCGTCCTTCAGATAAAAACCGACGTGTTTCCCCTCTTTCTTCAGATACTAAGGGACAACGCAAAGCCCATAAGCGAATCCGCCGAAACGCTCACCGACGAGGCCGCCGCAAAAGAGCTGGCGAAGATGCTTGCCGACGAGCTCAGGAAGGAAATAGACGACAAGCTGATATGCTATGAATTCTTCCAGAAGCTTAAGGAGGCGACCGGAGAGCTTGAAAGAATCGCGGCTAAGCCCACAAGCGAACTGACCGCCAAGGATGCTGCCGAAAGGAACTTCATCGTCTGCTGGATTTACCTGGTGAAGAGGGGGGATGTAAGTGGAATCTTCAACACCTCCCTGAAAAGGTTGAGCTTCTTCTGGCAGGACATTGCAGGGAAAATAGTTCCGGAAAGCGTCACAAAGGAACTTGAGGCGGTCGTCCCAGGCAAATGACGGTTGGGCCGTCCGCCGCGCAAATATTTCAGAGAAAAGGAAGTTCTTAAGCGGACGCCGCTTCACGAGCTCCCTACCGAAGCGTGCGTAGGCGTAAGCTTTCAGGTCGTATTCGCGCACGACGCCCAATGGACGCTCCGAATTGTCTGTGACCGGCAACAGAGGCCAGGCCGGATTGCCGCACAGGATGTCGAAGACCTCGTGCATCCCCGCATTCAGGTGGACTGCGCTTATCCTTGTCCAGTAGTCTGATATGTTCATGCTTGTTCCCGGTCACTGGTCAACGGTCAGCCCGAGAGCATCCATGCATATCCTTCCGAGCTCGGGCGCGTCGAGTGAACCGTCGGGCGCGCCGGGGCCGAACGCGGCGAACGGGACATCTCCGCCGCAATGACCGTGCGTCGTCCATCCGAAGACGGTGTGTTTCGGATTGAAGAAGTCGCAGAGCGCGTTCTGGGGGTTCTTTTTATTTGCAGTCATTTCACGTAGGATCGCGGCAGCCTCTTCGTCGTTGACGCTTGTCCCCCAGAATTCCTGTAGGAGCGATTTGAGCTTTATCGCGCTCGGCTCCCCTCCCAGCTCCTTCACGATGAACAAGGACGAACGCTTCATCTTTCTGACCGGCCCGAGCATTTCCTCGATGCCGGTCTGCGAATACGTCTCGTCCGTGCGTCGGTTGCCGATCGAGAAACCGCCCGTGTTGTGGTCGGAGACCGCTATGACCATGGTGTCGTCCCTTTTTCGGGCGAAGTCGAACGCGGTTCTGACGGCTTCGTCGAAGGCCAGTATCTCATGCACCATGTAGCCCGGGTCGTTCGCATGGCAAGCCCAGTCGATCTGGCTTCCCTCGACCATAAGGAAGAAACCGGATTCCCCCTTTGAAAGCAATTCGATGGCCTTGGCGGTCATTTCCGGCAGCGATGGCTGCTTCGGCGGAACATCGCAGATCCTGTCAATCTCCGGAAGCATGTCGTTGTCGGCGAAGAGCCCCCAGACTTTTTCGTCGCCGAGGCCGACGAGCTCATCGCGGATCCCGATAATTTTGTATCCTTTGGCGCTTAAAGAGTCGAGGAGGTTTTCATCTCCCGGAAGATACCCTCCCTTGCTCTGAGGAAGAAGGTATTTTCTGCCGCCTCCGAACACCACATGGACTCCCGATCCGACGGCCTGCCTCGCTATTTCGTTCTTCTCATCCCTGTCGCGCACATGGCTGAAGAACGACGCCGGAGTCGCGTGTGTGAAATGGCATGTGACGACGATTCCGGTCCGAAGGCCTTTTTTCACGGCCTTCTCCAGTATCGTCTCCAGCGGCTTGAGAGCCTTTCCTGCCGGACTGTTGAAATACTCCCGTAGCATACCTGCCGAAGGGGCTGAGACAGAGATAAACTTGTCCGCTGTCCGGTGTCCCGTGGCGTATGCCGTCCCCGCCGGCGCGGAGTCGGCTATCACCGAATCGGCAATGTAGGTCATGACGCTTCCACGCCTGTATTCCTGGACGGCGAGCCTCTCCCCCTTGAACCAGCGGGCCAAGGTGTATTGCTCGATGGAACAGCCGTCCGCTATAAGCATTATTACGTTCTTTGCCGATCCCCTGGCTGAGGAGGAAACGCCTTCGGCGGCGTGCGCACAAAGCGTAAGCAGCCCTGACAGAACTGCCAAGACAAGTCCGAGTAGAACTATCCTGGAGGCAATCTTCATCATTTTGACGGATACATACGATTTCGGCTAGAGCACCACCGCCTCGCAATGCTGCCCGTGCCGGCAGAACTCGGCCTTGAGATCTTCAAGCATGAGCCCCACCTTGTCGAAGTCGATTGGGGCGAAGCCTGCCTTCTCAATCTTGTCGCAGAGACCGAGCCAGGCCATGTGATCCCATTCGCCCGAGTTGTCATGAATGAAGTTCAGAAGAATTGGGGACTTCGAAAGTCGGCTCAAGTTGACCTCCCGTTCGTCCATTTCAATTACTTCAGGCAGCAAGGTTAGATCGACCACAGACACCGACGAAGCGCAAAACTCCCTGTCCTCGTCGCAACCGTACATCCTGTTGACGGAGGCCTTCTTCACCGGCGACACCTTTGCGCCAAGTCCCTTGCCCGATTTCACATTCTTCTTTGCAATTGCCATTTCCCTATCTCCTTATTTTGATGTTCATGCAAAAAGTTATGCCGCAGCTCATTATAAGTTTATGTATAATCCCAATCAAGTTCCCACCATGCGGTTTAATCGAAAACAAACCAAAATCAAAAATAAGCCGAAAAAGACAGACTGGTTGCAAGTCTTTTCCTCCCCGACTTGATGCGCGAGACGTATGTGTATATATTCAGGGTTCCGACACCCCGATTTGAAGCGCTTGTAACCGGCTGGTAAATAGCCATGTGCTTTTCAGGGTGGGGTGCCGGAAATCTGATATTCAGTTAAAAGAGGCGAACACATTTCCAATGAGTTTGAAAATACACAATATAGCTGTATACGCCGGGGACGGGATAGGGATAGAGGTGACCGCGGAGGCGGTGAAGGCTCTTAAGGCCGCGGAGGCGAAGGGCGGCTTCGCTCTGAAGCTTACCGAGTTCGACTGGGGGAGCCGCCTTTGGAAAAGGACCGGCAAGATTGTGCCCGAAGACTACCTGGATCAGCTCCGCCCGTTCGACGCCATATATCTCGGCGCGGTCGGAGATCCGGTGAATCTCCCGGACAATCAGACGCTAAGCCCCCTGATCGGAATGAGGCAGACCTTCGACCAATACGCCAACGTCCGCCCTGCAAGGCTCTTCCCCGGCGTGCGCTGCCCGCTCGCAGGCCGCAGGCCCGAGGATGTCGACATGGTCGTGATCCGCGAGAATTCCGAGGGCGAATATGTGACGACCGGCGGATTCTTCAAGCGCGGGACGCCGGACGGCATCGCAGTCCAGACCGCAGTCCACACCCGCAAGGGCGTCGAACGTATTCTGCGTTTCGGCTTTGAATACGCAAGGAAGAGGACACGCAAAAAGCTGACCATGGCGACCAAGTCGAACGCGCTGAGGTTCGGAATGGTCTTCTGGGACGAAATACTGGACGAGGTAAAAGGAGACTATCCGGACATTTCGGTCAACAAGATGCACATTGACGCCCTCTGCATGGCGCTTGTGCAGAAGCCTCAGGACTTCGATGTGATCGTCGCCTCCAACATGTTCGGGGACATCATCAGCGACATAACCGGTGCTCTCTCCGGAAGCATCGGCCTGGCGGCTAGCGCAAACCTGAACCCTGAACGCCAGTTCCCGTCCCTCTTCGAGCCGGTCCACGGTTCGGCTCCGGACATTGCAGGCAAAGGCGTAGCCAACCCTCTCGCTGCCATCAGGAGTGCGGCAATGATGCTCGACTTCCTCGGCGAACATGATGCCGCCGCTAGGATCGACAAGGCGGTCTACGATTGCGTCGTGGACGGAAGAACTCTCACGCCGGACATGGGCGGCCGCGCCTCCACGACCGAGGTCGGCGACGCGGTGGGGGGAAGACTGAAGTGATTATTTCATTATATCCTGCACCCGCATCCCGTCGACTGGGCCCTTGAAGCGAAGATATCTTTCCGGATGCTTGATATCGCCGCCGAAATGGATCGCCAGGGTCGGACAAAAATTGTAGCACCTGAAGCAGAAGATGCAGTTGTCCTTCCGCTTCAGATCAGGAAGTTCCGGATCCAGGACGATGTTGTCCGTCGGGCATGTCTTCTGGCAGAATCCGCACTTGCTGCATCTTTCCTGGATGAACTTGAACTTGCGAGGAATTCTTTTTTCTCCAATCCTGAATATCAATCTCATAAGGCTTCCCAGCAGTCTCAGATCAAAACGCGTCCCTTCAAGATATTGCTCGGCCGCTGCGATTCTTCCCGCCATCGCCTTGATTTTCGCGGACGCCTTGTCCCTAATCTTTTCCAGCTTCGCCCCTGACTCCGGTCTCATCTGGGAGAAAGGCAGCATGGCGACGTTGAAGTTAGTCGTAAGGTTGATCTGGAATGCCTGGAGGAATCGGTAGCCCTTAAGCTCCATCTCTTTTCTGAAGAAGACGCTGCCGTCGCCGGAGAAGCCGGCCTGCGTGCAGAAGGCGCAGAACTTCTTGCCGTCCTTGACTTCAGGAAGAGCCCTGATGAAGTCCCTCATGTTGTGCGGCATGTCGGAACTGTATATTGGAAAGCCGATTATGACTTGATCCGCCTCTGCGATTCTCGCGGAGACGAAGCCTTCCTTCCGAAGTTCCGGATTCTCAAGCGAATACATTTCTACGGAGACGCCCAGAGCCTCAAGCTCCCTCTTCAGCTCCGAAGCCGCCCACCAGGTGTTCCCGGTTCCGCTGAAATAAAACATGATTGAGTTCATTCTAAAGATTTCACCCTATTCTTGCCCTTGGTGGGCTTTGCGCCGAGGAACTTATCGATCTTGAAGAGGTTTCTGGGGTTGTCAATGAAGACCCAGTTGGCGATCTCCTTGGCGCGTGCTAGGCTGACCGAGCCGTCGTTGACCTTCTGCGAGAGCGACCAAGCGACGTTTCGGCGGGCCAGGTATTGGTGCCCGTAGACGCCGTCGACGAAGCCATAGTCGCCTCCGAAGGCGCTGATCTTGTTGGCGGGAACAGCGTCAAGCCATTCGACGAGCGCGCGGCGCGCAGCCTCGGGGCTTATGATGTGGCCCCAGCACATGTCGATGAAGACGTTGCGGAAGTTCTTCGCGAGATTACCGAGCTCCATTATGTAGGGATAGCCCATGTGGAAGATGTCGAAACGGACGTTGCGGTATTCGAGGAAGAGGTTGCTCAGGAGCGTCGGATTGGAGTCGTAGATGATGTTGCCGTTGCCCTCCTGCAGACCGGTGTGTATCTGGAACGTAAGGCCGTGCTCGTCGGCGACCTGGCAGACGAAGTGCATCATCCAGTCGGTCAAGGCCTTGCCGGCCTTGATCGAAGGTCGCCAGTCGGGAAGATTGCAGTCCTGGAAAAACTCGTTGAACGCGAGTTCCGCGTCGTTGCGCGCAACCTTGTCGAAGCGGAGGCTGCGGTGGTATGCAAGGCCGCATTTGAGGCAGACTACCCTCTTCTTGCCGTCGATGTGCCGTTCGATGCATTTGCGCGTGGCCTTCATCCAGTCGCCGAGCGAGTGGATCTCCACGTCTTCCGCATCCCCCGCAGCGCGCATCTGGGCATAGTGAACTGGTGAAAGGAGCTGATCAATGCGTGTCGTGAATACGAACGGATCCGCAGTCTCCTTGTATGGGACCGGGGCGGAATCGCGGATCGACAGCGCTATCCGTGACTTGTCCTTCAGGACGAACTTGTAGTGGCCGCCCTTGTCGCGGGCCTCGCGGAAGCGGCGGTCGAGCTCGGCTATAGTCCTGGCATTTATCTCCTCTATCCCGTAGATGTCCCTTGCGGCGATTGACAGCGAGCGCCCGTAGCCGGTGGATTCCGCAGCATGCCAGTAGGGCTCGACAGTCTTCCAACGCTTCAAGATATCTCCATTGACATCCCGCACCTTGGCAAGATCTTCGGGTTTCAGGCCCGCCGACACCAGGTCGCATGAAAAGTAGTGCTGCAGCCATTCGGACAGGACGTCAGAGTTCTTCGGACGGTCCGCCTCCAGCGGCAGGTGCTCGTGGGTGTCGATGATCTCCAATGAACAGATGTGGTCCAGCAGCGCTCCGAGCACGTCCATAGCATCCTCCTAGTCTTTTAGTCTTTCAGTCGGATATTCCTTCTTCAAAATTGGATATTCAATTGAACAATCCCTTCAGCTCGTCCGGGATATCCGGGGTTGCGCCGGACTGGGTGCATACGAAGGATGAAACCCTGTTGGCGCAGTCGTTGATCTTTTCCAGGTCGAAATCCTTGAGGAGTCCGAGCGTCATGGCGGCCGTGAAGGAGTCCCCTGCCCCGACCGTGTCGGCGACCTTGACCTTGTAGCCTGGGTGCTCGGAACTTCCCTGCGGAGAATACAGGGCCGTCCCTCTTCCACCCTTGGTTACGGCGACAAGCTTCAAGCCGTAGAGCCATATCAGCTCCCTGGCGGCCGTCTTTTCGTCAACTGGAATTTTCAGGAGCCGCGAGAGTACTGGAAGTTCCTCGTCGTTTATTTTAAACACGTTGCAAAGCTTGAGGGATGCGTCTATGACTTCCGCGCAGTAATAGGACTGGCGCAGGTTGATGTCGAATATCCTGTATGCGTCCTTCCCTGTCGCGCCGACGAAGCCGCGGATGGCGTCCCTTGAAGCTTCGCATCTCTGCGCAAGGGAGCCGAAGCATACGGCGTCGGCCTTCCGCGCCAGCTCAAGAAGTTTGTCGGAGGCCCGGATGTAGTCCCATGCGACGTTCTCATGGATTATGAACTGATGTCCGCCGTCATTCAGCATCTTGACGGTCACTGTTCCCGTATGATGTTCCGGATCCACGGAGATGTGGCCCGTGTCAATCCCAAGCCCTTGCAGATGCCGCACGATCTCCCGGCCGTCCTCGTCGTCGCCGACACACGAGGCCGGGACCCCCACGGCGCCCAGCGCGTGCGCATGGTATGCGAAGTTCGCAGGCGCGCCGCCGAGCTTCCTGCCCGTAGGCAGAAGATCCCACAATATCTCCCCGACGCCGGCAAGAATGAACCTTTTGCTTCTCATGTGAACCTTTGAATAATTGCTTTGCAAATACTATAATAACATACTACGGACATATCAAACTGCCGAACCAAGCCACAGAGGATCCATTTTATGAAAGCATTGGTGAAGAAGGACAGGGCGCCGGGACTTGCGCTCATGGACGTCCCGGAACCGGAATACGGCATAAACGACGTTCTCATTAAGATAAGCAAGACGTCCATCTGCGGGACCGACGTGCACATCTACAACTGGGACGAGTGGTCGCAGAAGACGATCAAGGCGCCGATGGTCATAGGGCACGAGTTCGTCGGTACCGTCCATGCGTTCGGCAGCAACGTCCACGACGTGGCCATAGGCGATCTTGTATCGGGCGAAGGGCACATCGTCTGCGGCCGCTGCCGCAACTGCCTGGCAGGACGGCGGCACCTGTGCATGAACACCAGCGGCGTAGGGGTCAACAGAACCGGCGCGTTCGCCGAATTCCTGGTGATCCCCGTGACGAACGTCTGGCACTGCAACCCCGGGATTTCGAAGGACATACTTTCTTGCTTCGACCCGCTGGGCAACGCGACGCACACCGCGCTCTCGTTCCCCGTGCTCGGCGAGGACGTGCTGATCACCGGCGCCGGCCCTATCGGTATCATGGCTGCGGCGATCGTGAAGCATGCCGGAGCAAGATACGTGGTCATCACGGACATAAACCCATACCGCCTGAAGCTGGCTGCCACTCTTGGGGTCACCAGGGCTGTGGACGTCTCCAAGGAGAAGCTCAAGGACGTCCAGAACGAGCTCGGCATGAAGGAGGGCTTCGACGTCGGCCTCGAAATGTCGGGAAGCTCCGCGGCGCTCAACGACATGATCGGCAACATGTGCCACGGCGGCAGGATCGCGCTCCTCGGAATACTCCCGGAAAAGACGCTGATCGACTGGAACAAGGTCGTGTTCAACAGCCTCACACTCAAGGGGATATACGGCCGTGAAATGTATGAGACCTGGTACAAGATGACCTCCATGATCGAGTCTGGCCTCGACATCTCGCCCGTCATAACGCACAGGTTCCACTACACCGAATATGAAAAGGGATTCGAGGTCATGCGTTCCGGCAATTCCGGCAAGGTCGTGCTGAACTGGGAAGGGTAGGAATATCCAACACTCAAGTTACAACGGATCAAGCCGGGAAGAGATTTTCATTTTTTGCCTTGTCAGACTTGTCGGACTCGTCTGACAGCTCGGACAATTACATAACGGAATAAAGCATATACCAAAACTTAAGACACCAGTGTGAATTATGTATGGTTCGTTCAAGGATCACCTTAAGCTGCGTCTCGACGAGATCAGGTCTTCCGGCCTTTACAAGGAGGAGCGGATCATCACAAGTCCGCAGGACGCCGTGATCGAGGTCGGCTCCGGGCGCGGCGTCATAAACATGTGCGCCAACAACTACCTCGGGCTTTCGAGCCATCCGGAGGTTGTGAAGGCCGCGCAGGAGGGCATGGGCCGCCGCGGCTACGGTCTTTCCTCGGTCAGGTTCATCTGCGGGACACAGGACGTCCACAAGCAGCTCGAAAAGCGCCTCTCGGAATTCCTCGGGACCGACGACACCATCCTCTACAGCTCCTGCTTCGACGCCAACGGCGGGCTCTTCGAGACGCTCCTCGACGAGGGCGACGCCGTGATCAGCGACGCGCTCAACCACGCCAGCATCATCGACGGCATCCGGCTCTGCAAGGCGAAACGCTACCGCTACGCCAGTTCCGACATGGCCGACCTGGAGGCGAAGCTGAAGGAAGCCGACGCGGAGAAGGCCAGATTCAAGCTGATAGCCACAGACGGCGTCTTCTCCATGGACGGCTATATAGCGAAGCTGGATGAAATCTGCGCGCTCGCCGAAAAATACGGCGCCATGGTGATGGTCGACGACTCCCACGCCGTCGGATTCATGGGCGTCGGCGGAAGGGGGACTCATGAATACCGTAACGTCATGGGCCGTGTCGACATCATAACCGGCACCCTAGGCAAGGCACTCGGCGGCGCCAGCGGAGGCTACACGAGCGGCCGCCGCGAAATCGTCGAAATCCTGCGCCAGCGCTCACGGCCATACCTATTCAGCAACAGCGTGGCGCCCGCAGTCGTATGCGCCTCGCTCAAGGCGCTCGAACTTGCCTCGTCGTCTCCAAATCTGAGAAGTAAGCTGTATGAGAACACCGACTACTTCCGGGGGAGGATCCGTTCGCTCGGCTTCAATGTTATCGAAGGCGAGCACCCCATCGTGCCGATAATGCTAGGTGACGCCGCGCTCGCACAGAAAATGGCCGCAAGGCTTCTGGAAAAAGGAGTATATGTGATCGGCTTCTCATATCCGGTAGTTCCGAAAGGACAGGCCAGGATCCGCACACAGATATCCGCGGCGCATTCAAAGGAAAACCTGGACTTCGCCCTCAACGCCTTCGCAGAAGTGAAAAAGGAGCTGTCCGTGTAGGACGTCAAGCCTGGGAACGCCGAGCACCAGCTCGGCTTTACATGAATATAATTGTCTGCCCGGAAGGACGTTATAATACTAAAACACAAGGAGAAGCCATGAAGAATTCATGCTTGAAAATAATCGGCCCTATCGCCTTTGCCGCAGTGTTGGCATTCTGCAGCGTCTCGAACTCCGAGGATGGGCAGGCCGAGGAGCCCGGCGCTGCTGTGCCGGCCGACAAGCCCGCCACCAAGGTAAGCAAGCCTCCGAAGGCGAAGGTCGGCCCGAAGCTCAAACCCCAGAGGATAATGGCAGGCACATGGACCATCGAGACCACCGGTGCATTTTCGACCACTCTCACCGTGAAAATTCTGCCGATGACGAAGGACAAGAAGGAGATCACCGGCCAGGTCTTCGAAGGCAATGAGATTGTCTCCTCGCGCATCGAGCAGGGAACTCCAGGCGGCAAAGTCATGTTCAAGACCACATATGACGGAGGCGGCTCGCTGTTCACCATCAAATGGACGGGCACGCTGAGCGAGGACGTCAACGAAATCACCGAAGGCGAATATGAGTTCCAGAAGGGCAAGGGGACCTTTGTCGCCAAGAGAACAAAGTAAGGCTCTGAGCCACTTCTGGCGCCCCTGCTCGCAGATGAGGGACTACGAAGTCTTCCCGCCCCTTGCTGTTGCCAGGGCGTCCGGTCCGTTCCTATACGCTTCCGACGGCCGGCGCATCATCGACGCCATCAGCTCCTGGTGGTGCAAGAGCCTCGGCCACGGCCATCCGCGCATCCGCAGGGCTGTCCAAAGGCAGATAAAAAGGTTCGAGCACGTCATCGCAGCAAACACGACCAGCGAAACGATCGAAGAGCTTTCGGAGCGTCTGTCGCGGCTCATGCCCGGACTCGGAAAAGTCTTCTACGGCGGCGACGGCTCCACCGCCGTCGAAATAGCTTGCAAGATGAGCCTCCAGTTCCACCGCCAGACCGGAAGTCCCGCCAGGAACAAGTTTATCTCCCTCGAGAACGGCTACCACGGGGAGACGGTCTTCACTCTTTCCCTCGGCGACTGCGGTCTGTATTCGGCTCCTTTCAAAAGCCTGGCTCGAAGCTGCCGCAAAATCATAAATCTGCCCTATGTTTCCGGAAAGGATGACCCGGGCTGGAGCAAAATGGATGGGAATTCCTGGGAGAATATAAAAATAAGGCTGGATGCCGAATCTGAAAAACTCGCAGCAATCGTCTTCGAGCCTGTTCTCCAGGGCGCAGGCGGAATGTTGATATACAGCCCCGATCTGCTGCGGAAATTGCGCGGATGGGCGGAAAAAAACAAAGTCCATCTGATTGCCGACGAGATCATGACCGGATTCGGCAGGACCGGCCGGATGCTTGCCTGTGAACACGCCGGAATCAGGCCGGACTTCATATGCCTATCCAAAGGCATGACCGCCGGCTGGGCTCCGATGTCAGCAGTCCTGACATCATCAGAAATCTACGACGCATTCTATGGCGACTATCTCTCAGGCAAGGCTTTTCTGCATTCGAACACATACTGCGGATACGCGATAGGCGCCGCGGCGGCCCTCGAGGCCTTGAAGATTTACGAGGACGAAAAGATAATTGAAAGAGTCGACCGCGATGCCTGCGAACTTCGCGGAATGATGGAGAACATCGCCGCAGAAACCGGCGCCTTAAGAAATATAAGGTCGCTCGGTTTTGTCTGTGCCGCCGACCTGGTTGATCCCTCCAACGGCAGGCCCTACCCACGCGAGCGTCGGATCGGCTTCAGGTTCTTCACGGAGGCCGTCCGTCTCGGCGCCTTCCTCCGCCCTCTCGGCGACACCATCTACTTCCTCCCGCCGCTGAACATCTCTAAAGAGGCCCTCCACAAGATAGGCAAGATCGCACAGGATGCAGTCAGCATGGCAAGTCCGGGCAAATGAACCCATCAATTTGAACCTATCTTAAAAAACGGTTGAGCTCGGCTCATCTCTCCACAATTTTCGACCGTTTCGGGCGTGGAGGGCGAAACCGAACCGTTTTAGTCCCTTACGGTGCGACTTGGAAAACGTTTTTACCAAAAGCAGTTTGCGCGCGGCGCGCGCAAGCAACATAACACAGCATTACTCGTATGCAAAGTTTGCCCTTTGCGCGCGGCGCGCGCAAGCTACCTGCGCGCCGCAAGGGCGCCTTTTTCCCTTAGGGAAAAACCTAGGAGTTTTGAAATTGGCTCATCCAGCTATTTTTCATCTGTCCAGTCTTCAACCTCGTAGCCTGCAAGCTTAGCCGCCGTGATAATATGGGATGGGACATGAATCATGAGTTGCGATATTCCGGCCTGGATCTCCTCTTTGGAGAATCTCCTCTGAAACTCGCCCATCTTTGTCGCGAACTTTGTCGTTATCTTTGTCGTCTTCCGGAGGGTTGAGCCAAGCTCAACCGCGGCTCAGCACGGCTTCGCCCTCCATCGAGTTTCTGTTCGACAGAACTGCGATATTCGCAGAGCACCACTCTCCGGAAACAAATGCAGTGCGACCAAAAAGGCTGCTTCTCCGTTCCAGTCAGTAAGATTTAATGCAATCTCGTCTGCCTTCAAAATTTGTTCTTCAGTCGAATTGACATCGATCAAAGCGGCAGTGATTGTCGAAGTGATAGCTGCAGGTAGTATTGAAGGATTCAAGTATTTAGCCCGCTCGCCAGCAAGTTCATGGAAAATGATGCGACCTTGGCTCGAAATGAATCGTGGGGATCATCATTATCTCTATCGTTGTTATCCATACTCACCATACCACTTTTACTGCATCTGAATATTGTGTGAAGATTCTGTCGGAGCTTACGATTGTGAGGCTGTTGACGACTGCCGTTGCTATTATGATCCTGTCGAAAGGGTCGAGGTGGATGTCCGGAAGCTCGGACGCCCGCACTGCAATGTCCCTGGTAAGCGGTATGACGGTCAGAGAATATTTCGAGCAGATTTCATCAGTCCATTTGTCCAACGACATCGGAAGGGAAAGCTTTTTCTTCTTCATTTTCTGGCCGACCTCCATGAAAGACACCGGCGATACGGCGAGTGCGTCCGCATATTGTTCAATCAGCTTGAGGGCATTCTTTGTGAAGATCTTTCTGTCGCTTTCAAGCCAGAGCAGAGCGCAGGTATCAAGAAGTATCATCGGAAATCCTCCGGCAGTTCATCCTCGTCAAGCGGTTCCGTCGGATCATATTTGATGATCGCAGCCAGTTTCGCGCTGGGCTTTGGCAGGCCTCTTTTGCCGGCCTTTGGAACGGCATGGATTTCCGCCACGGGATGTCCGTTCCTGCAGACGAGGATGGTCTCCCCGTCCTTTTCAAGTTTTTCAAGCAGGCTTGAAAAATGCGTCTTCGCCTTATGCGTGTTGACAGTAATCACGAAAAGCGTCCTTATCTTAGTCTACCTTAGTCCATTATTTTATAATGGTGTTTACCGTCTGTCAAGCTCAACGCTCTTGAAAGATCGTTTTCGAGGCTGATATTAACCGTCCAGATTTTTCCATGGAAATTCATAAGGCTTGAAGCCGGGTGATGCGATGAAAAAATTCCTTGCTGTTCTTTTTATCCTGAGCGTTTTAATGTCTGCCTGCAAGAAGCAGCAGAGGCCCGAGGAGCCGCCGCCGTCGGTGACGGTCGTGAAGGTGGCCAAGGGCGACGTGGCCGCCACGACCGAGCTGATAGGCCAGGCGAAGGCCTACGACGAGGTGGACTTGGTGGCGCGGGTTCAGGGCTTCCTTGAAAAAATATCGTTCAAAGAAGGGAGCGCAGTCACGAAGGGGCAGGTGCTTTTCAAGATTGAGCAGGAGCAGTACGCGGCGCAGGTGAAGGCGTCGGAGGCCCTCCTTATGAGGATGCAGGCTACGCTGGCGAACGCCGAGGCCGACTTCAACCGCCAGAAGAAACTGCTCGAAAGCAACGTTGCGGCCCAGAAGGACTTCGACAAAGCCAACGCCTACTACCTGGAGTCCAAGGCGGGCGTGCTGGCTGCCGAGGCGTCTCTCGAGCAGGCCAAGTTGAACCTCGGCTACACCACCATCACAGCGCCCTTCGACGGAAGGATCGGATTCTTCACTTACAGCGAGGGCAATCTGGTCGGGCCGAACAGCAAGAGGCTGGCCAACGTGGTGAAGTTCGATCCCATCAGGATACAGTTCAACATGAGCGAGGTGGATCTGGTGGAGATGCAGCTCAACAGGACGATAAAGCAGGACAATTCCGAAAGGGACAAATACACCATCCTGATCCAGTTCCAGAACGGCGCCCTCTACGACAAGGAAGGAAAGATAAGCTTCGCCGACAACAAGGTGAACAGCTCGACCGGAACTATCCTTCTGGAGGCGCTGTTTCCAAATCCCGACCGTATCGTCGCCCCGGGGATGTATGTGAAGGTGCTGATCAGGGAGAAGGACAAGACTCCGGCACTGCTTATTCCGCAGTCGTCGATCCAGGAAAGCCAGCTCGGAAAGTTCGTCCTGACCGTGGGCGCGGACGGAAAGGTCGCCCAGAAGACAATCAAGACCGGTGTCAAGATCGGACCGTCTATACAGGTGACCGAGGGTCTCCAGGCCGGAGAAATGGTCATTGTCGAAGGCCTGCAGAAGGTCCGTTTCGACACCGCCGTCAGGGCAGTCGTAGACGAGACATACGTGTTCGACAAGGAAGACGTGAAATAAATTCCAAGCACCAAATTCCAATAAGGGAATATCCAAGCCAAGAAAACACCATTTGGGATTTGGAGCTTGAGATTTGGAATTTTAAAATAGCAGCGGGCTTAGATAATAGATGATAAGCAAGTTCTTCATAGACCATCCTCGCTTCGCGTTCGTGATTTCGATAGTGATCATGATCGCGGGGCTGATATCCATCTTCAACCTGCCGGTGGCGCAGTATCCGAGCATCACGCCCTCGCAGATACAGATAACGGGCATGTTCCCCGGGGCGGACGCGGAGACGGTGCTCAAGACCGTGGTCGAGCCGATCGAGGCGCAGGTCAACGGTGTCAAAGGGATGATGTATATATCCTCGACCAGCTCGGACGACGGGACAGCGATCATCACCGTGACGTTTCCGGCCGGAAGCGACGGCGACATAAACACGGTCAATGTGAAGAACAAGGTGAGCGTCGCCGAGCCGGTGCTGCCTCCGGAGGTGAAGGCCCAGGGCCTCATCGTCAAGGAGAAATCCAGCAACATACTGCTGGTTGTGACGCTCTACTCGCCGAAAGGCACATACGATCCGATCTTCCTGAGCAACTACGTCAACATCCACATCAAGGACGAGATCATGCGCATCTCCGGCGTGGGCGACACGTTCACGCTCGGGGCGGCCAGCTATTCGATGCGCGTATGGCTGAATCCGGACAGGATGTCAGGCCTGGGGATCACTGCGGCCGACGTGATAAGCAAGATCAAGGAGCAGAACGTGCAGGTGTCGGCGGGGGCGATCGGCGATTCGCCGTGCCCCCCCGACCAGGCCTTCCGCTTCACGATACAAACGCAGGGCCGCTTCGATTCGGAGAAGCAGTTCGAAAATATAGTAATCAAGGCCATGCCGGACGGCAACAATGTGAAGCTCAAGGACATCGGGCGCGTAGAGCTCGGCGCCGAAAACTACAATTCCGAGGGCTACCTCAACAACAATCCGGCCGCGCTGCTGGCAGTCTACCAGCTCCCGGAGGCGAACGGAATACAGATCGCAGAGGCGTGCAAGAAGCGCCTCGAGGAGCTTAAGGGCAACTTCCCTCCGGACCTGGAATACGGCATTCAATACGACACGACCAAGTTCATACGGGCGTCCATCGACGAGGTCGTGGTGACGCTGTTCGAGGCGGTGCTGCTCGTCATCCTGGTCACCTTCGTCTTCCTGCAGGGCTGGCGTTCGACGCTTGTGCCTACGATAGCCATCCCGGTTTCGCTGATCGGCACCTTTGCGGCGCTTTTCGCCCTAGGTTATTCCATTAACCTGATAACCCTTTTCGGCCTCATCCTTGCTATAGGCATAGTGGTCGACGACGCCATCATAGTCATCGAGAGCGTGAACCATCTGATGAGTTCGGAGAAGCTGTCAGCCCGCGACGCCGCGAAGAAGACGATGGAGCAGGTGACGGGGCCGATAATCGCGACCACGCTTGTGCTTCTTGCGATGTTCATACCGGTCTGCTTCCTGCCCGGCATCACCGGCGAGATGTATCGTCAGTTCGGAGTGACCATCTCGGTCTCCGTGCTCATTTCCTGCATCAACGCGCTGACGCTCAGCCCCGCCCTATGCGCCACGCTCCTCAAGCCGGAGGTCGAAGGGGCCAGGAAGTTCTTCTTCTTCAGGTGGTTTGACGCCGCCTTCGAGTTCCTCACCAGAAGGTATTCCAGGATAGTCGGCTTCACGATCCGCAAGGCGTTCATAGTCATGGTCGCATACGCAGGGCTGATGTTCGCCAGCTACAAGATCTACGGCATGCTACCGACGGGCTTCATCCCCAACGAGGATCAGGGCGCGTTCATGATCAACGTCCAGCTCCCAGAGGCATCGTCCCTGCCGCGGACGACTAAGATCACCCGGCAGGTCTGCGACATCATGCTGGGCGTTCCGGGATCCGCTTACGCCCTTGCTACCACAGGATACAGCATCTTAACCTCGACCTCCGCCTCCAACAACGCGTTCGTCATCGGAGTCCTGGACGACTGGAAGAAGAGGGAAGCGCCGGAACTCGGCCAGGACGCCGTCATGAGGAAGTGCTACGGTAAGTTCATGGAGATACCGGGGGCGATGGTGATGCCGTTCAATGTCCCGGCGATTCCCGGGCTTGGAACCTCCGGCGGCTTCTCCTTCGTGGTTCAGGACACCGGCGGCACCGATCCGCAGAGGCTCTTCAATGCCATGAACAGCATAGTCTTCGAGGCGAACCAGCGGCCCGAGATCAAAGGCGCGTTCTCCACGTTCCGTGCGAGCGTGCCACGCATCTTCCTGAACTTCGACCGCGAGAAGGCGCTCAAGCTGGGCGTCTCGATCGACGAAATCAACTCCGTTCTGAAGGGACTGGCCGGCTACACATACATCAACGACTTCAACAAGTTCGGCAAGACATACAAGGTCGAGATGCAGGCGGACAAGAAATACCGCGCCGAGCTCGAGGACATCATGGGCCTGCACGTCAGGAACGACAAGGGCGAGATGGTCCCGATAAGCACGCTTGTCATACCCGCGACCCGTTTCGGCCCGCAGTACCTCAACAGATACAACCTCTTCCCGTCGGTCACTATCAATGGCAACGCAGCACCCGGCTTCAGCTCCGGCCAGGCAATGAAGGCAATGGAGGAGGTCGCGAAAAAGAACCTACCTGCAGGCATGAAATACGAGTGGACTGACATGTCCTACCAGGAGAAGCTGGCCGGCAACAAGGCGGCGATCATCTTCGGGATGGCCCTGCTCTTCATCTACCTCTTCCTGGTCGCCCAGTATGAGAGCTGGATGATTCCGCTGGCGGTGATGCTGTCCGTGCCGATAGCGTTCTTCGGCTCGCTCCTCTTCCTATGGCTGTGGAACGTCGACAACAACATCTACACCCAGGTGGGCTTCGTCCTGCTCTTCGGGGTGGCGTGCAAGACGGCGATCCTGATCGTCGAGTTCGCCAAGGAGAGCCATGAGAAGGGCATGGGCGTCGAGGAGGCGGCCGAGCACGCCGCGAAGCTCCGTTTCAGGGCCGTCCTGATGACTGCCGTCTCGTTCATACTCGGCGTCATCCCGCTGGTCGTCGCCGTCGGCGCCGGTGCGATCAGCCGCCGTTCCCTCGGCACCGTGGTCTTCGGCGGAATGCTCATCTCCTGCATCTTTGGAACCATCCTAATCCCCTCCTTCTTCGTGGTCATACAGAAGATGATCAACTTCTTCGGCAAAAAACCTGATCTTCCGCCTCAGAAAAGTTTCTGAGTCGCTGAGTCATGCTTGGGCGTTGATAACAATGAAATGTCCTGTCCTGGTCAATTCTTTGGTCTTTGAACTTCGAGGGCCTGTCGGCGGACAGACAAAGTTCAGGATTGTTATCCGGGAAGGTATTTTTCTCCCGACCTCGATCTACAGGTCGGCCAAGTTGAATCGAGCGATTCTGGAATGGTATGGGAATCAAATTAATTAGATCCATCTTGTCAGTAATGTATTCTAATGTATTGTAATATATTCATTTAGAATATTCATCAATACATGGGGGTATGAACGATGAGCAGGACAGTGACGCTGCGGATAGGCGACGGCGCCTACAAGATATTCCGGGCCATAGCCGAGCGTGAGAACCGACCTCTTTCTAACTTCATAGAGACGGCGGCTCTCCGATATGTCCAGGATCACGAGATGGCCGACGAATTCGAGATGAACGAAATCTCAGGGAACAAGGTGCTTCTTTCAAGCCTGAAGCGAGGTTCGGCGGACGCCAAGGCTAGGAGGGGGCGCTTTGTCTGAATATCGCATATTCGAGACCGACGAGTTGGCAAGATCCCTGGCTAAGCTTGAAAGAAGGGACGCCGAATTTATTGGCGGCAAGCTTGCTTCATATGTCTATCCTCAGCTCAGGCAGATGCCTTTCTACGGGCCGAACATAAAAAAGCTGCGCGGCTTCGACCCTGAAACATGGAGATACAGGATCGGAAACTTCCGTATCTTCTTCCAGGTTGAAGAAAAAGAAAAAATAGTTTTCATCCTTACTGTAGAAAAACGCAAGGATGCTTATTGAACGACTAGCTTGGATTATAAAAAATATTTCAACCTCTCACAAAGGCACTAAGCCACGAAGAAACGGCATAATATGAATTTCACCATAGAGACACCGGGAATCGCGGAGAAAAAAATTCAGCGGAGGAAGATTGGCAGGTTGGCCGATGATTAGATTCCGCAGGATGCTTTTCGGACGCTACGACTACGCGACGTTTCTGACGTTCATGGCGTATGCGGCGGGGTCGGTCGTGGTGCCTGTGGCGCTGGTCGATCTGGCGCACGAGCTAGGATTTTCGCTTGAGAAGGGCGGCATGGCGGAGGGCGGCCTGCTTCATCTGGGGCGGAGCTGCGCGCTGATGGTGTCGATGGTGCTCTGCGGGTTCGCCGCGGGGCACTGGGGGAAGCGCCGGACTTTCGGCTGGTCAATTGTTCTTCTTGCCGTGGGCATGGGTCTCTGTTCGGCGTCTCCGAACTATTCGTTCCTTTTCTTCGCGCTCATGATCGCCGGATTCGGAGAAGGAGTCATCGAAGGCCTTGCGACTCCGTTCGTGAAGGATCTTCATCCGGATGAACCTGGCCGCTACATCAACTTCACCCACGGCTTCTGGTCGGTGGGCGTCCTGTTCACTGTTCTGATCTCGGGCTGGCTGCTCGCGCTGGGCGTGTCATGGCGCTGGATGACCGGCGGAGTGATGGCCCTGGCGATTATACCCGCCTGGATGATACTCGTCCAGACAACCAGATCGATGAGATATCCGGATCATCCCGAGCCGGTCCATTGGACGACGACCTGGGACCATGCGAAGGCAATCCTGCGTGATTCGCGCTTCTGGATATTCTTTGCGGCTATGTTCGTCGCCGGCGGCGGCGAGTTCGGGCTGACCTTCTGGGCGGCCTCATACATTCAATTGAACTTCTCGTCCACGGCCTGGGGCGGCGGGCTGGGGACGGCGTTCTTCGCGGCGGGGATGGTTGTCGGGCGGACGGGCTGGGGTTTCCTTCTGCACCAACGGCACATGTGCGGCCTGATAGTTTTTTCCGCCTTGGGCGGGACTCTCGTGACCTTGCTCTTTCCGGTTCTCACATCCCTATGGTTGCTTTTCATCCTTCTGTTCGTGGCGGGGATCGCGTCGGCACCGTTCTGGCCGAGCGTGCAGAGCTACTGCGCCGACTGCATGCCGAAGGCGGACACCACCATTCTTTTCATCCTGCTTTCCTGCGCCGGAGTTCCGGGTTGCGGTGTCTGCACCTGGCTGATGGGCTGGATCGGGAACCAATGGGGCCTGCGCGGCGCATTCTACGTGATTCCGATCTGCTACCTGATCCTGGCGGGGCTGGTCACGTTCGGATGGTGGCGTCAGCGTCGGAGGCCGCGGACTGATGCCGGGCCGGCGGCGGCATGACGGGCCGCCGATAATCCCGCAGGAGCCGGAGATCAACGTCGCATGCACAACGTCTATCCCGTTCAATACTTGTCGAAACCCAGTTCACCGCCGGGCACATTGGCGATGGCGCTCCATGTCCAGGTTTGAATGTTCACTGCTGTTATGCTAAGGGGGCGCGGCCATGGGTTGCAGAAAATGGGGAAGGTGTAGTTGCGGGGCAGGGCACGCGCCCAGCCGCCCTGATCCGACCAGTTGATGTAGCAGTCGCTGTATGGCACCCAGCGCCCGGATCCGTCAAGGGACACAAGGTTCAGACCTGCGAGCAGATTGCCCCCTGGCGATGCGGCATCACCCCCCACTGGTAAGGGGCCCGGAAGGCAAGCCCCGACACACCGTTGGCGGCGCTTGCGTCCATGGAAAACACAAAGGAGCTGCCGAAGCGCTTTATGGTGCATGTCCGGACTGAGTCCGCAGTCGCTGAAGATATGGATTTTTCGAGGCTGCGCATTCCTGTTCGGTTGTCATCCATGAGTTTCTCTTGCGTATTTTTCCAGTTTCAATATGTGCCGTCGTTCGCTCCGACCGGGCCCGGCCAGTTGAGGTAGTCGTAGCGCATCCCGAAGAGCCGTCCGCATTTGCTTTTATTGCGTAAGCCGGATCCGTTGTAGGTGGGCAGGATGGAGAGAACCCCCACGTAGCTGCAATCCTGCGCCCAGGTGTTCTTCGGAAGATGGTAGTTCTGCCATAGGTCGCCGTCGGGATCGCAGTTGTCGAGTTCGGTGATGGAAAACCACTTGCAGGAGCCGTCGCCGAACGTGAAATTGCCGCCCTTGCCTCGATGATTGGCCAGCATTACGCCCGAGCCGCCCAGCCCGCCGTTCATCCACACGTTGACATAGTCGGAATTGAACACCTTGGGCATGCCCTTGTATGTCTCACCGATCTTGCTCAAACGCGTCGTATCCATCATCGCCAGGCTGACAGTGTCGGCACCCCAGCCCCAGGCGAACCAAGTCTGGTACTGATAAGCGCACCCATTGCCAGTCCCTATTTTCCATACCGTGGTGTCCGCGCTCGGGCAGAATAGGATGCCTGCCTGGTTGATGAAACCTGCGTAAGCGTTCCAAGCACCCAGAGGCGTACCGCAGTAGTCACTTATATATGTGCGCACCGGTCCGCCAAGAGCTTCCCCGTAAAGCCATTCGCCCGGCGGATGATAGACTGTGCTGTAGGGCAGGCGGTCGTTGTAGTCCGCGGCGTAGTTTGCGGCGGCGTTGTACTGCTGCTTCATGTTGTTCAGGCAGACGATGCGCCGGCCGCGCTCCTTGGCCTGGCTCAGCGCCGGCAGGAGAATCGCCATCAATATCGCGATAATCGCGATGACCACGAGTAATTCGATAAGAGTAAAAACGGCGGCTTTAGCCCCGCAACCTGCGGTCAGCGCGGAGTGCGTAACCCCTTTTTGGTTTGTTCCCATGATTGTTTCCTAGAATATATGATCATTTAAATCAATATCGTTCTAAGGCGGGCTTTGCCCGCAACCCAAAATTCAATGAATTCCATAGACACATGCACGCTTTTGTGATAGAAGTTTTTAAGAAAGTATCCTAATAGCCTGCATTTTTAGACTGCGTGTCCAAGTTGGTCCACATGCCGCCGCCGTACCAGTGCAAGGGCCAGCCGTTGGGGGGGCGGTTGTTCAACCAGAGGGCGGCGCCGTTGTGGAGCAGCATGTGGCCGCCTTGTTCGTGCGCCCAGCGCCGCCGATAGTAGTTGCCGGTGTTGGTGAGCACCACGAGGTAGGCGTCGTCGCGCCGCATGCGCGCGGCATCGGTCACCAGAACCTTCATGTTTCGCTTCGGGTCGATCAGCACGCCGCGGGGGATGACGTTGTTGGTGAAGCCGTCGCCGCTGTAGCTGGTCACTCGCCGGCTGTTGTAACGGTAGCCGTAGTGGATGCCTTGCCCGTTGGTCGTGAGCACCGGCGCCCAGCCCTGGCTCGGGCAATTGAAGAGCGACGTGGTAAGATAACGCAGATCCTCGTAAGTCCGCCATGCGGTGAAAGGAGTGGTGTTGCTGGCATATTCGCAGTCCTCGGTGGCAAGGCTTCCGTCCATGGGGTCGGTCCAGTGATGCGGAACCGTGTTGTCATTGTCGTCGTTGTAGGACAAGATGCCAAGGTAGATCTGATGCATGTTAGACAGGCAGATTTTCCGCTTGGCCGACTCCTGCGCCTTCTTCAAGCCTGGCAGAAGCAGGGAGGCGAGAATGGCGATAATGGCAATTACGACCAGCAGTTCGATGAGCGTGAATGGCATCGAACTTCGTCTTCGCGGTCCGCGGCTGCGGGCCTGTTCCGCCGGGCACGCCAGCAGTTCTATTAGAGTAAAGGCAGCCCGATAAATCGGGAAGCCTTTACCCCATAGA
>CAZWRV010000041.1:0-51673 GCA_964636325.1 uncultured Victivallaceae bacterium
GCATCTGGTCTTGCAGGAGAAGGACACGAACATGTCATACCCGCAGTCGTCGCAGTGGACTCTGGCGAAACCTTCCCTGAGATCGCCGCACTTGAGAAACTTCCCGACGGCCAAGGCGATGACCGGACGCCAGAACCCGTATCTCGGGCCGTAGCGCTGAGGATAAATGCGCTCGAACTCGTCGTAATGGGCGTCGACAATCCTCCAGAACGGCGAGGCGGACGGCTCGCGCCTGCGGTAGAATTCCGGAGCGGATGGACAGTTTTCCTGCGCGTGCGGCATGATAAGCTAATACATATTAGCATATCATGCGACGCAAGACAGGAATGTGCTATTTCATGCCGAGGCAGAAATTCTTATCAGAAACTTTTAGAATTTTGCGTTGTGCAAAATATTCTCAGCATCCGAAGAGGGAGATGGGGTTTCCGTAGGGGGAGGATTCGACAAGATCTTCAGGATGCTTTTCCGAGACACGGCGCGCCTTCTCGAGCACGTTCAGGAAAGGCGCCATGGAGAAATGCACGGCCTCCGTTATCTCGTCGGCATCCGAAGAAAATGCCCATGTGGCTTTTCAGGGCGGGGCGCCGGAAATCTGAACTGAAATACCTTCCGGGGGTCGGTATTTCACCACATTCTTATTTTCCACGGATCAGGATGTCTGAAATTAATCGTGAGCGGTGTTTCCGAAAAACGTTCTCGGCACCCATCCCGTCTTCTACCTTCTACTCGACGCCGGCGGTCATGATCTTCTTGACTCGGATGTTGACGGTCTTGACGCACTCGATGTCGAAGCGGCTCTTGAGGATTTCGAAGATCTTGTTCTGCAGCTGTTCGGATACCTTCAGCAGCTCCTCCTTGTCCTGTAGGACTACATGGAGGCTGATGGATATCGAATCCTTCTCCCTGATGAGCAGGACCTTGTCGATGCGGACGTGGCCGAATGAGTCGGCGCAGCGCTCGACGAGGTTGCCTACGGCCGCGGCGGTTACGAAGACGTTTCCGCGGGGGCCGGGGATCGTGATGCCGTGGCATTTCCTTGAGTGGGCTGAGAAGAATATGAAGAGCAGCCTAGTGAGGATGGCGAGCACGAGGAAGACTGCGACGCCAGATATGAAGCCGACCTTGAACGAGAAGATGTTCTGGGAGTCCGACTCGAGCAGATATCTTCCGCAGCTTGTGAAGAAGTTGGACATGGCTTAATTCTCCCCGTGCTCCTCTTCTACGGTTTCCTGGTCGTCGAGCTCCTGGACGATGACGTTGACCATGGAGACGGTCATGCCGGTCATCTTCTCGACCTCCTCGGAGACCGAGGACTGGACGTTTGACGCGACGGTCGGGACGTGCGAGCCGTAGGCGATGTTGATCTTCACGTCGATGGCGACGCTGTCCCCGTTGATGTTGACGTTTATGGCGCGGTCGCCGATCCTCTTGCTTCCGATGATCTCGGCTATGTTGTCCACCAGGGTGCTGCCGGCGAGCCTGACGACTCCGTTGACGCCGCAGGCGGCCCTGCGGACGATGGAGGCTATTACGTTCTCGTGGATTTTTATGACGCCCATCTCGGAGCCGTCGTCCTTCATGGCGCCGGGCATCCTGCTTGTGTGTAGTCTCTTCTTGAAATCCTTCATTTTAATCCTCCAATTGTTGACGCTACTGGGCCGTAGTGGCGTTGTGGAACTGGCCGGAGTTGAGTATGCGCTCGATATAGCCGGTGTCGTATTTGCCCTCGTGGAAGTCGCCGGAGTTGACGATGAACTGCGTGAACGGTATGGATGTGTGGACGCCTTCGATGATGAACTCCTCCAGGGCTCGCTGGCACCTGAGTATGGCCTTCTGGCGGTTTTCCGCCCACACGATCAGCTTCGCGATCATGCTGTCGTAGTAGGGCGGGATGGTGCAGCCGGTGCAGACGTGCGAGTCCACCCTGACGCCCAGTCCGCCCGGCTGGTTGAACAGCGTGAGCTTCCCGGGGTTGGGGGAGAAGTTGTTGTAGGGGTTTTCGGCGTTGATCCGGCACTCGATGGCGTGCCCCTTGAACTGTATCTCCTTCTGCCTGAGCGTCATCTTTTCGCCCGAGGCGACGAGTATCTGCTGCTTGACGAGGTCCATGCCCGTTACCATCTCGGTGACCGGGTGCTCCACCTGTATCCTCGTGTTCATCTCCATGAAGTAGTAGTTGTTGTTCCTGTCCACGAGGAACTCGATCGTGCCGGCGTTGGTGTAGTTGACGGCCCTTGCGGCGCGGACGGCGGACTCGCCCATCCTCTTCCTCAGGTCGTTCGTCATTATTGGCGACGGGGATTCCTCGATTAGCTTCTGGTGCCTGCGCTGTATGCTGCAGTCGCGCTCCCCGAGGTGGAGGATGTTGCCGTGCTTGTCGGCCATTATCTGGAACTCGATGTGCCTGGGGTTCTCGATATATTTTTCGATGTAGACTCCGCCGTGCCCGAAGGCCCTTTCGGCCTCCGTCCTGGCGGCGTGGAAGCCCCTGACGAGGCTGGCGTCGTTGTGGGCGATGCGCATTCCCCTGCCTCCTCCGCCGGCGGCGGCCTTGATTATGACGGGGAATCCGAGCTTCCGTGCGATCTTCTTGGCCGTGCCTTCGTCGGCGACCTCGCCATCGCTTCCGGGCGTGGTGGGCACGCCGGCCTTCTTCATGCTCTCGCGGGCCTTCACCTTGTCGCCCATTGCGTTTATCTGCTCCGGGGTAGGTCCGATGAACTCGATGTTGCAGCTCCGGCACACGTCGGCGAAATGGGCGTTCTCGGCCAGGAAGCCGTATCCCGGATGAATCGCGTCCACGTCGCATATCTCGGCGGCGCTTATGATCTGCTTGATGAGCAGGTAGCTTGACTGTGGGGCAGGGGGGCCGATGCAGACCGACTCGTCGGCGAAGCGCCTGTAGATGTTGTCGGCGTCGGCGGTGGAGTAGACCACGACCGTCTTGATCCCCATCTCCTTGCACGCCCGTATTATGCGCAGCGCTATTTCGCCGCGGTTGGCTATGAGTATCTTGTTGAACATGGGTTGGGACCTGCGGAGCTTTGTGGGTTCATTCGAGGACGAAAAGCGGCTGGCCGAACTCGACAGGCTGGCCGTTCTCGACCAGGATTTCCTTGATGACGCCGGACTTCTCTGCCTTTATCTCGTTCATGACCTTCATCGCCTCTATTATGCACACGACCGTGTCGGGCGAGACATGGGCGCCGATCTTGACGAAGGGTTCTGCGTCGGGCGCCGGCGCCCGGTAGAAGGTTCCGACTATCGGGGCGTCCACGGTGATCTTGCTGACCGGATTCTCGACCTTCTTCGGCTCGGCGGGAACCGGAGCCTTGCCGTTCTGGTCGGGGGATGGGGCGGCAGCGCCGTTCTGAGTGGCCGCGGGCGCCGGCATCTGCTGGATAACCGGCGGCGCTACGATATGCTGGCCCGGAATGTTGCTGCCCCTTCTTATGCAGAGGTGCATGTCCTCGGCCTCGATCTTGAATTCGGTCAGATCGTGCTCGGACATGAGTTCGACGATTGTTCTGATCTCATCTATTTTCATTTCGCGGACCTTCTTTTGTTGCTGATTTTCCTTGCGAGGGCCCTCAGTGCCCACTCATAGCCGTCCGTGCCCAGGCCGCATATCACGCCGGTGCACACGGACGCCGTCATCGACCTATGCCTGAACTCTTCCCTTTTGTAAACATTGCTTATATGGACTTCGACTGCGGGCAGGGCCGCGGCCTCGAGCGCGTCGCGTATCGCCACGCTCGTGTGGGTGTATGCCGCAGGATTGATGACCACGCCGTCGAATCCATTCGCTGGAGCCGCCCCGAGCACCGAGACGATTTCGCCTTCGATGTCGCTCTGGAAGAAGACCACCTCGGCGTCGAGCTCGGCCGCGACCTTGCGCAGCCTCCTCTCGATGTCGGCGAGCGTCTCGCCCCCGTAGACTTCAGGCTTCCTTGTTCCAAGAAGCCTGAGGTTGGGCCCGTTTGCCACCAGGATCTTCATCTTGCTCCGGCTTTTCCAGATTTGAAAAAAGCGACTTTGAGTTTGCAGGATTTGAAATTTAGCATGCGTCAGGGTTCCATGCCAGCAGGAATGGCGATTTTTCCGAATTTTGGGCTGCGAATCCTGGCGCAGACCAGTTCCGAACCTTGCATAGGCTCCCAGGAGGGTTAAATTCCGAATTTGTTATTCGTTATTGGTTATCCGTCATCCGGCATTTATGCTGTAAAATTGAATAATACGATCGCTTTACAATATTGAGGGATAAAAGCCATGGAAATATGCAACGGGCTTGTTGACGGGATGGTTCTGCAGCGCAACGGCAGGAATGTGTGCGACGTGGAGGTTGCCGGAACCTGCGGGATCGGGGGGCCGGTTTCGGCCGTTGTGTCGGGGAAGGGGATTGGCGCAGGGAAGAGGGAATTCAAGAGGATAGGTGTGGCCGGGGGCGGCAGGTTCAAGGCACGTCTCTCGGGGATTCCGGCCGGAGGCCCATATGAAATACGTCTCCGGACGGACGGCTCTTCCGGCGAAACTGAGTCCGTCCTCGTGAAGGATGTCCTTGTGGGGGATGTCTGGATACTCGGAGGCCAGTCGAACATGCAGGGGTGCGGCCTCAGGCACAACCCTTTGAAGCCGCATCCGATGGTCCGCTGTTTCTACATGGACGACAAATGGCGCCCGGCCAAGGAAATCCTCCACAACATGTGGGAATGCGTGGATCAGGCCCACGTAGACATCTGCGGAGGGACACGGCCGGCCAAGCCCGGGCCGAAATGGGGCACGGGCCCCGGGGTGTCCTTCGGTCAGCAGATGTACAAATATTTGAAGGTCCCGCAGGGCCTGCTCGCCTGCGCACACGGCGGCACCTCGATGTCTCAATGGGATCCCAGGCTCAAGTCCAAGGGGTCTTCCAGCCTCTACGGCGCAATGATGAGGAGGATACGCAAGAACGGCGGCAGGGTCGCCGGAATGATCTGGTACCAGGGGTGCAGCGACGCCAACGCCGCCGCCGCCCCCCTCTATACCAAGCGAATGAAGGAGTTCGTCTCCCATCTCAGGCGCGACTGCGGCGATCCGGCCTTGCCGGTGGCCATGGTGCAGATAGCCCGGGTATCAACCTGGGAGCGGTCGGCCTGCGTCCACTGGAACTCGATCCAGGATCAGCAGAGGCGGCTGCCGGAACACATCGGGAATCTCGCGGTCGTTCCCGCGATCGACTTGGAGCTGGACGACTGCATACATATCGGCGAGGAAGGTCAGAAGCGGCTCGGCCTCAGGCTGGCGCGCGCCATGAACGTCCTCCGCGAAGGCAGGAAGGCGGGCCTGCCTCCGATAACCTTGAAGAAGACGACCTACACCCACGTCCCATGCTCCATAACCGTCGAATTCGCCAACGTCGAGGGCGGGCTGAAGGCCGCAGGGCGCCCCTGGGGGTTCGAAGTCGTCGGGGGAGGCTCCGCCAGCGGCATCTACGACGTCAAGCTCAAGGGGAACAAGGCGTTGATCAGGTTCAGCATACAGGCGAACACCACGAGATTCAAGCTGCACTATGGATATGGGACAAATCCCTACTGCAATATCACCGACGGGGCCGACCGTTCGCTTCCAGTCTTCGGCCCGGTCGAGTTCGGCAAGGGCGAAGGCGCCACGATGGATTTCATCCGCAGGCTCCATGTCAGCGCTTTCCAGCCCTCGGCCGGCAAGCTTCACGGCCTCAAGCCCCCGGACGGGCTTGACACCTTGGTCAGCCCCAGGGAGTTCCCCGATTCGTTCTGCAGCATGCGAACTGAGATCGCCGCCCGTCCAGGTGAGGATCTTGTCCTGTGGTATGTCCTGCGCTTCCGCTGCCCCGAGCCAATGAGGCTTGCGGCGCTTGTAGGCTACGACGGGCCGTTCAAGGCATGGATTGACGGCAGGCTCCTCCTGCATGACCCGAAAGGGACCAATCCGGCCGTCCCGGACTCGAAGACTTTGAGGTTTGCCGCGGCGCGCGGGGAGCACAGGCTTGCCATGGCCCTCGGGACAAACGGCGGCAGGGCCTGGGGTATCTTCATAACCCTCCAGCGCTTCGACATTCCCAGGAAAATACTTCTCAGGGACGATCCGTCCCTCTACAGGATGCCGGAGATACTTTAGCGCAAAAAACATCCTCCGGCTTGTTATTCGGATTCGGCGGTGTATTTTTTCCAGCTTTTATTTTTTTCAGGAGTGCTTATGCAAAGCCCAGATTTCATCCTGCCTTTGGCGCAGACCCAGGCCCAGGCGCCCAACGCCTTGGTCGCGATAGGCCCCATCATCATTTTTGCAGTAATGATATTCTTCCTCTTCAGATCCCAGCACAAGGAGGGCAAGAGGCGGCAGAAGATGATAGATGACATAAGGACGGGCGACAGAATCGTCACTACGGGCGGCATAATCGGCGTCGTCGCCAACGTCAAGGAAAAGACCATCGTCGTCAAGATAGCCGACAACGTCAAGGTCGAGATCGTCAAGAGCGGCGTCGGCACCGTGCTCGAAAAGGAGGAGGCCGCGCAGACCAAGGACTCAGGCAAGGGCGACGCGAAGAATCCCGGCAAATATAACAAAGGATAATTATAATGAACAAGAAACCCGTGCTCTTCAGGATAATCTTCTATTCGTTCATCATCCTTGTCTTCGCATGGTCGATGTATCCCCTGCGCCAGCAGGACTTCTACAAGACCTTCGAGAAGATGGTTTCCAAGCCGGACAAGCAGTTCGAGGACGTCATCGCCCTTGCCAAGGACAAGCAGCTCAAGGACAAGTCCATGTATTCCTCCTCGGCAGTGCTGGACGCCGCGGCCGAGCTCGGGGTGGACCTGACCAAATACGTCAGCATAAAGAACACGACCAGCAACAAGGACGTCATAAGCGCCGTCCGGAAGCAGGCGGCAAGCTCCATCCGCCTGGGAATAGACCTGAACGGAGGCGCCGAATTCCTGCTCGAGCTGCAGCCCAAGGAGGAGAGCCAGGAGGACAAGGAGGCGAGGAAGGACAGCAAGGCCGACTTCGACCAATACCGCGACGCGGCTATCGAAATCATCAGGAACAGGCTCGGCAACGAGAAGATATACGAGCTTGAGATATCGCCGGTCGGAGACAGATACATCTCGCTAAAGGTTCCGCTGGTCAACAAGGAGGAGAAGCTCAGGCTCCTCAACCTCATCAAGATGTCCGCAAAGCTCCAGTTCGCGCTGGTCGCCAAGGACAACGACAGGCTCGTCTCCGAATACCAGGCGGATCCGAAGAACTTCAAGTGCCCCATCGAACTGCGCATGATGGAGATGACCGATCTGAGCCCGGGGGAAAAGCCGAAGAAGCGGATATACTTCATCAACCGCCGCCAGGAGATGGACGGCCGCGACATCGCCACCGCCTTTCCGTCCATAGACCAGTACGGCCAGAGGTTCATCAGCCTTTCGTTCAACAACCGCGGCACAACGCACTTCGGCAAGGTCACCGAGGAGAATACGGGCAGGCAGCTGGCCATCATACTGGACGGAACCCTGTATTCCGCTCCGGTAATCCGCGAACCCATCCTCGGCGGCCACGCGCAGATCACCGGCAGTTTTTCCGACGAGGAGGCCAGGCAGATTTCCACGGCGCTCATCAGCGGCAACCTCCCTGTGAACATCATGGTCCAGGCGGTCTTCGACATCGATCCGACCCTCGGCAAGGAGGAGGTTCAGACAGGCATCAAGTCCGGGATCGTCGCCACGGTCGCCACGGTTCTCTTCATGCTCATATACTACCTGAGATCCGGCGTGGTGGCGGGCGTCGCCCTCATGGCGAACATCGTACTCGTCCTCGGCGCGATGGCCGCCTTCGAGGCCACCCTGACGCTCCCCGGAATCGCCGGTATCATCCTCACAATCGGCATGGCGGTGGACGCCAACGTCCTCATAAACGAGCGCATAAGGGAGGAGCTGGACAACAGCAAGACGCTGCCGTCGGCGATAGAGGCGGGCTACGACCGCGCGTTCATCACCATCCTCGACTCAAACCTCACGACCCTCATGACCGCGCTAATCCTCATGTGGCAGGGCACGGGCCCCATCAAGGGATTCGCAGTCACTCTCAGCATCGGCATACTCACAAGCATGTTCACGGCCATATACGTGACCCGGCTCATCTACGACCTCATGCTGAGATATACGCAGATCAAGAGCCTTAAGATGATGCGCTTCTTCTCGCGTCCGAACTTCGACTTCCTAGGCACGTCCAAGTACTGGATTTCCATCTCCGTTCTCCTGGTCGTACTCTCCATCGGCGGAATGATATGGAAGGGCAGGCAGGGCTTCAGCATCGACTTTACGGGCGGCACGCGCGTGACCTACAGCTACGTCGCGAGCGTCCCGGCAGGCGACATCGCCAAGGAGCTTGAGGCAAAGGGCTACACCGTCAAAGTCACATACAAGTCCAACATGCTCGAAACAGAGGAAAGCAAGAAGCTCGAAATCGTCGTCCGCGACCGGGACATCTCCAAGTCCGACAAGGCGGGCTCCAAGAACATCAGCCCCAAGGAGGACATCGAGGACATCCTGACGAAAAAGTTCCCGCAAATGAAGATAGGCGGCGGCGAGGAGACGTCCATCGGCGGCCTCATCGGCCTTCAGTTCACTAAAAGCGCGATCATCGCGCTCGTGCTCTCGATAATGGGCATGATCGCCTACCTCGCGCTCAGGTTCGAACTCTCATACGGCGTGGCGGCCAACATCGCACTCCTCCACGACGTCGTTGTCGCGGCCGGCCTCTATGTCCTCTGCGGCGGCGAACTGTCGCTCAACGTAATCGCCGCGCTCCTGACAATCATGGGCTACTCCGTAAACGACACCATCGTCATATTCGACCGCATCAGGGAAAACCTGACGCTCGTCAAGAACAGGAACTACAAGGACATCATAAACCTGAGCGTCAACCAGACCCTCTCCAGGACGATACTGACTTCGTTCACGGTCTTCCTCGTCCTAATCATAATGCTGGCCATGGGCGGAACGACCATCCGTGACTTTTGCACGGTCATGCTTGTCGGAGTCATCGTCGGGACATACTCCTCGGTCTTCATCGCCAGCCCGATCGTCTCCGTCTGGCACAAGAAAAGCCAGGCGGACTCCATGTGATTGCTTTCCGGGCATGAATATTAACAGTCCGAACCATGAAATGCTCAAAATGCCAGGCGGAAGTCAAGAGTCAGGCAAAGACCTGCCCCGTCTGCGGTTCCGACGAGCTTTTCGAGACCTTCGGCAAGACTGCGGCCTCGGGGACCGACGTCAAAATAACCGGCAAGGCCCCCCCATCTCATAAGACCGGCGCCACCACCTTCGTCGACAGCGCCGACACGCGGACGGCCATGCTGACCGACACGGACAAGGACGTCCTGGCCGCCGGGAAGATGCTCGCGGACCGATACATGCTTCTGGATCCCATCGGTTCCGGCGGCTTCGCCGTGGTGTTCAAGGCCAGGGACATAAAGCTCGGCAACAGGACCGTAGCCGTAAAATTTCTGATCAAGTCGCAGCAGAACCCTGCAGACAGGCAGGTGACCGTCGAGAGGTTCCTCAGGGAATCCACGGTGATCGCATCCCTCAACCACAAGAACATCGTCACGGTCTTCGACTCGCATTCCGAGCAGGACGACCACTACATCATCATGGAGTTCGTCGAGGGCGGTTCGCTCAAGGACTACCTCAACAAGAAGGGGAGGCTGCCCCCGGAGGAGGCGCTGAAGATTGTCAAGGGCGTCTGCCAGGGCCTCGCCTGCGCCCACCGGAAGAACCTGATCCACCGCGACATAAAGCCTTCCAACATCATGCTCTCCTTCGAGGGCGACGAGGCCATCCCGAAAATAGTGGACTTCGGCCTCGCCCGCTCCTCCGAAGTCTCCGACGTCTCCATCAGCGGCGTCGGCATGGGCACCCCGTTCTACGTCTCGCCCGAGCAGCGGCGCGACGCCAAGAACGTCAACCACACCACCGACATCTACTCCACCGGCAAGGTCCTCTATGAGCTGGTCACGGGCGAGCTTCCCGACAACGTCGACATGGAAAAGATGCGGGACATGCCGGGCATCGCGGACATAGTGTCCAAGTGCATCAAGACCAGGCCCGAGGAACGCTATTTCAGCGCGACGGAGCTCATCGCCGCGATCGAGAAATACCTCAGCGGCAAGGCGGGCATAGCCGGGAAGGAGAATTTCACCGGTAAAGTCGAAACAGACACTTCGCTTATCAAATGCCCGTCATGCTCCACGGTTAACCCGGCGTCCGCGAAATTCTGTTCCGACTGCGGCTCCGGGCTCTGCCGGAAATGCCCGGAATGCGGCATCGACCTGCCGATGTCGATCAGCTTCTGCACCGGATGCGGGATAGATGTCGCAGGTTTCATCAAGGCGTCTGAAATGCTCGAGAAGCTTGAGGCAGACTCCAGCTTGTCGCAGTGGGAGTCGGCCATGTCCGCGCTCAAGGAAATCCCCGAAGACCTGAAGCTCTCCGGCGAAAGGGGAGCCTCCATAATGGCCAGGATAAACGAGATCAGGAGCCAGGCTTCCTCCAAGGCCGAGGAGGCCGCGTCATACAGGAAGGCAAGGGCCTCCTCGGAGAAATACGAAGGCGAAGGTAAGTTCGACAAAGCCGCCCTCGAACTTGAAAACTATGTCAGGAACTTCCCGTCCGGCGGACACGGCCACGAACTGAAGCAGAAGATCTTCCAGCTCAAGAAACTCGCGTACAAGGGGCCTGCGCCAGGCCAGGCATGGGGCGTCTCCGGCATGGACATCGAACTCGTGCCCGTCCAGCCGGGCCGTTTCCTCATGGGCTCCAAGGCCGGCCTGCTTCCCGGGCTGGGAGGCGAAAAGGGTAGGAAAAGCAACGAGGGGCCCCAGCACGGCGTCGTCATCACAAACCAGTTCTGGATAGGCAGATTCCCGATCACCATCGGCGACTACCTGCAGTTCATGAAATCGCACGACAAGGATCCTCTCATCATGTGGACCTCGCGCGAGTGCTCCATGGACAAGGCGGGCAAGGACAGTTCCGTAGGCAACGGATGCTGGGCCGACCCCAGGCAGCCCGTCATCGACGTTTCGTGGTATGCGGCCAACGCGTTCTGCAAATGGCTCACCGAAAGGGAAAAGCTCGCCAACTGCATTCCGGAAGGCTATCTTTACAGGCTCCCTACCGAGGCCGAATGGGAGTTCGCCTGCAGGGCGGGCTCCACGGCAAGATACTCCTTCGGCGACAATGAAAAGTTCCTAGGCGAGTTCGCATGGTTCGCCGCCAACAGCGAAAACCGGACCCATCCCGTAGGGACAAAATTACCAAACGCCTGGGGAATACACGACATGCACGGCAACGTCTGGGAGTGGTGCCTCGACAGATTCGCGAAATATTCCGCCTCCGAGGAGAGCGACCCCCTCTGCGCAAAGGCCGATCCGCTTTATGTAAGGAGGGGCGGAAGCTGGATCAACGACGCAAACCACTGCAGGTGCGCATACAGGAACTGCTGGGAGCCGCTCAGCGTCTTCCCATACCTGGGATTCAGGATCGTCCTGGCGAAATCGCTCGTCAAACACCTGTTCGCATGAAGACGACAGCTTGACAATTCATCTTGACACGTTATAATGTCCGCTTTCAACCTAATTGCCGCAGTTGAAAATATGTCTTAAAATTTAACACTCTCATAATAAGACATTTACATATTTGGAGGCTTTCACCTCATGAGTGAAAGCCAGTTTCGGCATATTTTCAACCCGGGAGGGTTGGCCGCATTCGCCATATCTACTTCGTTAGCTGCAACTTGCAGTGGTCACCACAGCTGCGTCTTGCCGCCTGGTAGCTACGGCGAATGCGGCCAACTGCGGCTATTAGGTTCAAAAATATTACGGAGATTGTCTAAGATGAGGATTTTGGCCGCCATCCTGGCGATTTTCATAGGGGTTGCCGCATCGGCGCAGAAAAAGGACGAGTTTGAGGGAGCCGAGGACACATCCTCCAAGGTATATACTGTGGCCATATTCTCCTTCACCGAGACCGGGCCCGGCGTCGCGGGGATGGGCGCGCAGGTCGCGAGCATGCTCTTCGCGAAACTCGCAGTGAACCAGAACATCTGGCTCCTCGAACGCAGCGACATAGACAAGATCGTCAAGGACTCCTCCATCAAGGTCTCGGGCTCCATTAGCCAGGAACAGGCGGTCCAGATCGGCCAGATCGCAGGCGTGAAGTTCGTCGTCACCGGCACAGTCCTCAAGATCAAAGACAAGATCAACCTCGTCGCCAAGGTCATCAGCACCGAGTCCGGAAAGATGTTCGACAGGAAGGTGGAAGGGAGCGGATCCGTGGACGCGCTGTCCGAAAAGCTCTCAACCGACGTGACCGACCTCTTCGCAAAGGACGCGAAAAAGCTCCTGCCCAGGATACTTGACCGCAAGGCTCTCGTCGCAGACCTCCGCAAGACACTGGGCGAAGTCAAGAGACCCAAGATTTTCATCAAGATAGAAGAAGGCCATTCCAAGGATGTAAAGGTCGATCCCGTAGTTGAAACCGAGCTGCAGATGATCTGCCAGGAGCTGGGATTCGCCTTCGCCGCCGACGAGAATGACGCCGAAATCGTCGTGAAAGGGCAGGCCTACAGCGATTCGGCCGGCCGCCGCGGCAGCCTGACCAGCATAAGATCCAAGATTGAGATCAAGGCCACCGACAAGTCCGGCAACGTCCTCGCCTCCGAAAAGCAGGCTGCGGCCGAGGTCGACATGATCGAGGAGGACGCAGGAAGAAAGGCCCTTCTCCAGGCCACTGCGAAAGCCTCCCTATACCTCATCCCCAAGATCGGTGCTCCAAAGAAGTAGCCAGTATGGATTCAGCAGGCTACGCCCTTTTGCTGAATCCATACTTTCAGATACCCTGATCCGCCCGCTATGAAGAGCTTAAGAAGGCTGGGGAATGCCCATCTTCCTCTTCAGAGTTGGGAACCGGAAATCTGAAAATATACTGCAACCTCAACCAGTTTAGGAGTCCCAGCATGAAGCTTCTCATAGTAGGCGGTGTCGCCGCCGGCATGTCGGCCGCGGCACGCGCAAGAAGGCTGTCAGAAAGCGCCGAAATCATCGTCGTAGAGAAGAGCGCCCACGTCTCGTTCGCCAACTGCGGGCTCCCGTACCACATAGGCGGCGAAATAAAGGAACGCGACAGACTGCTCCTGCACACTCCTGAGAGTCTGCGGAAAATGCTCAACCTCGACGTCCGTATCCGCCAGGAGGCCATTGAAATATTCCCAGGCTCCAAAAGGCTGCGGATCAGGAGGCTCGATTCGGGGGAAGAATACGAGGAGTCTTATGACAAGCTCCTCCTGTGCCCCGGCGCCCATCCCGTGAAACCGTCCATGCCGGGCGTCGGCGGCCCCGGAATCTTCACGCTCAGGAACATCGAGGACATGGACGCTATCAACACCTGGATCGAAAAGGAAAAGCCTGCAAGCGCCGTGGTTTCCGGCGCAGGATACATCGGCATCGAAATGGCGGAAAACCTCCGCTTACGCGGCATCGAAGTCGACTTCGTGGGTAAATACGCCCAGACCATGCCCGTATTCGACCCGGAAATGACAAAGGGCTTCGAGCAGCACCTCGAAGCCAACGGCGTCAGGCTCCACCTCGGTTCGCAGGCGAAGGCTTTCCATAATGATGCGGGAAGAATACTCGTCGAGCTGGAGAACGGCAAAAAACTCCCCTGCCAAATGGTCATACTTTCCATCGGCGTCAGGCCGGATATCCAGCTGGCAAAGGACGCCGGCCTGGCAATCGGAGAAAGGGGCGGGATCTCCGTAGATTCGAGCATGCGGACTTCCGACCCCGACATATACGCCGCCGGCGATGCCGTGGAGGTCAAGGACTTCGTCAGCGGAACCGACGCGCTTGTCCCGCTCGCAGGCCCTGCAAACAGACAGGGCAGAACCGCCGCCGACAACATCCTCGGGCGGCATTCGACATACGATTCCTCGCTTGGCACCGCGATAGTCAAGATATTCAACATGACCGCCGCCTGCGTCGGCCTTTCCGAGAAAAGCCTCAGGCGCCTTGGCATATCCTACAAGAAAATCTACCTCCATCCCTCGAGCCACGCCGGCTACTATCCTGGCGCGACACCTCTCAGCATGAAGCTGCTCTTCTCGCCCGACGACAGCAGAATCCTAGGGGCGCAGGCCGTCGGATTCGACGGAGTGGACAAGCGTATCGACGTCCTCGCAACCGCCATGAAGGCGGGTCTCACCGTCTTCGATCTTGAAAACCTCGAACTTTCATACGCTCCGCCATACGGCTCCGCCAAGGATCCGGTCAACATGGCGGGCTTCATCGCCTCCAACTGCCTGCGCGGCGACCTCGAACTGTGGTATCCTGAAGACTATCCTGAAAAAACACGGGGCGCGATGATAATAGACGTCCGCACAGAGGACAGCTACAAGATCGCGCACATCCCGTCCGCCGTGAACATCCCCATGGCGAAACTCCGCGGAGAAATCGACAATATTCCGCGCGACAAGGATATCTATCTATACTGCAATGTCGGCTACACCAGCTACCTGGCCTACAGGATGCTCGTCCAGAGCGGGCGCTGGAAAACCCGGAAGCTCGCAAGCCTCGCGGGGGGCATAACGACCTTCAGGAACTTCCACGAGATCGAGCCTGCCCCGTCAAAGCCGCATTCCACGCCGAATCCGTCAATCGCAATCGGAAAAGGAAACCAGGACATGAATAAAGCTTCATCCCCAGAATTTGTCATCGACGCCTGCGGCCTCCAGTGCCCCGGCCCCATCATGAAGCTCAAGGACGGCGCCGCAAAGCTCGCCCCGGGCGCAATCGCAAAAATCCTCGCCAGCGACCCCGGGTTCGCCGCAGATGTCAAGTCCTGGTGTGAAAACAACGGATTCGAACTTGTCAGCCTTTCAGGGTCGGCGCCGAAAATAGAGGCCGTAATTAAAAAACTGGATGCCGTCGGAACCAAGGCTTGCTCAATCCAGCCGGCTGGCGCCTCGGACAGGAGCAAAAGCCTCACAATCGTCGTATTCTCCGGCGACCTCGACAAGGTTCTCGCCGCGTTCGTAATCGCCAACGGCGCGCTGGCCATGGGCAAGGCCGTCACAATGTTCTTCACCTTCTGGGGCCTCAACGCCCTCCGCAAGGACGGGCCGCAGGCCCCCGGAAAATCGTTCATGGACAGCATGTTCGGCATGATGATGCCCAAGGGCCCGGACCATCTCAAGCTCTCGCAGATGAACATGCTCGGGATGGGCACGGAAATGATGAAGTCAGTCATGAAGGGCAAGAAGGTCGCAAGCCTCCCCGAAATGATGGACTCCGCCGCGGCTGCGGGCGCAAAGATCATCGCATGTTCCATGTCCATGGACGTCATGGGCCTCAAGAAGGAGGAGCTCCGCGACGGCATAGGCATCGGTGGCGTCGCCACATTCCTCGCCGAGGCCGACAAGTCCGGAAGCACGTTGTTTATTTGACATGACAGGCAATGCCCGGCTGAATCCCCAGTCATGTTCACCGCCGGAATGAACCCGCCGGTGCCTCTATACAATCTCGAGACGATTAGTAAGACTTCCCGCTGTCCGTCTTGAATTTCTGATTTTAAAGCGGACAGGGATAATTCACATATAAATGAGTAGTATTGCTTGAAAAATCCTAGTTCTCCCGCTATTTGTAATCTCTGATCATGTCTATGCATATTGTCGCCCCGGCTTTCTCAGATCCGGAATCAAGGTTTTTTCATTATATTTTAACCAGAATAATTAATTAAGGAGGTCTGCAAATGTGGACGAAGGTAGGAAAGGTCTTGTCGGTTGCGGGATTGGCGCTAGCGTTGTCGGTCTCGCAGGCCTATGCTGGGAACATCACATTTGCGGTGCATCCTGCGCCCGACGGGGGAACGACGGTTCCAACTGGAACTGCGGCATACAATGTCGGTGACGAGATTGTGGTCACGGCGACGGCCAATCCCGGCTACAAGTTTTCAGAATGGGGGGTCAGCAATGACAGCATTGCGGTCAAGAACAAGGGCAGCGCCAACACGACAATGTGGGTCTTCAAGGCTCCGGACGCGACCTTGACGGCGTATTTCGTGCCGGTGGAGACGGCCACTCTCACTCTTGTCCCAAGTCCTGCGGCAGGAGGGAAGCCCACCTTCAATGTGGACGGCGTGGTCGTGAGGGGAACCTGGGGTGCTTCAACTCCCTACGTTTCCGGGCAGTATGTCAGGCCGACGCTCTACAACGGCCACTACTACAGATGCACGCAGACCGGCACGAGCATGACGGTTGAGCCGAACTGGCCAACCGACGGATCGGAAGTCAGCGATATCGGAGGATCCTCTCAGTGGACGGCGGCGACTGCGTATGCGGTAAATGATTTAGTAACTCCTGTGACCGCGAACGGCCACTATTATATTTGCACTGTGGCGGGAACCAGCGGCGCGGCGCAGCCTGCCTGGCCGGAAGACGGAGGAGCGGTGGTTGACAATACGGTCACATGGCTCGACATGGGTGCGATAGTCACTTGGAAGGATGTCGGGATGACCGTTACATACGGGCTTTATGACACGGTCGGAATCAATCCTGGCACAAATGCGGCATATGATTTCCTCGGCTGGACGCAGGTTTCCGGAAGCGGTGCCATTAATCAAGCTCTCAACAGGGTAACCCTCAACAGTTCAGCCGTCACCGTGCAGGCGAACTACGAGGCCATACCTGACCCCGGTGCCGCAGTGCTCACACTCAACGCTTCGCCGACAGCCGCGCTAGGAACCGTCTGGGCGGCCTCGACCGACTACGAACTCGGCGACATGGTCCAGCCCACGACTTCCAACGGACATTACTACATGTGTACAGCCGCAGGGACATCCAACGCTACCCAGCCCACCTGGCCGACGGACGGCACGGCGGTTGTAGACAACACGGTCACATGGGACGACATCGGCTACCAGCCTGCAACCACCAAGCAGCTCGCTGTTGCCAACAGGGCCAACAACACCGTCTACCAAGTCGGGGATTTCGTGAAACAGCCCGGCACCGGGCCCTTCCCCGCCCACTTCTACCGCTGCGAAGTCGCCGGACAAAGTTCCACCGCGCAGCCCGCAACCTGGCCGACTGACGGCAGTACCGTCCAGGACAACACCAACATAAACAACTGGGCAGCCAGCACGGCTTATGTGATCGGCAACCTTGTCCAGCCGGTACCCGCCAATGGCCACTATTACCAGTGCGTCAAGGCCGGAAACAGCGGCACCTCGGCGCCGTCCTGGAAGACCGACGGAACCAACACCTCCGACGGAACGGTCGTATGGTCCGACAGGGGTACAATAATAACCTGGCGTGACGTCGGCAGGAATCCCTTCAACGTCGGCGAGACAGTGACTCTTGCCGAACAGCATACCGTCGGCTACGACCTGCTTGGCTGGACGCTAGGTTCAGGCGCAGCCACGCTGACAGGCAATCAGCTTAAATTCATCGGATCCAATGTCTCCGCCGTTGCGAACTATGAAGCGGCAGCACCCGCCACTGATGCGACCATCAAGCTGTCGGTGGATTCAAACAAGGGCACGGTCAGCTTCCCCGACTTCAATCCTTGGACAGCCTTGACCGCGTATGCCGTCGGCGACATAGTCCGGCCCACCCTGTATGCGAGCCATTATTATAAATGCACCGTGGCCGGAACCTCCGCTGGCGCGGAACCCGTATGGCCGACCAATGGAACTACGGTCAACGATGGAACTGTCACCTGGCAGGATGTCGGCCTTACGATTTCAGGATTCTACGAGGTCGGCGACATCGTCAACATAGCCCAGGCCGGTAAAGCCGGCTATACTTTCGCCGGATGGACTATCGTCTCCGGCAACGGCTCCATAAATCAGGCAGGCAGCACTGTCACGGCAAACAGCTCCTCGACGCTCGAGGTTCAGGCGAACTACAGCACGGACACGGTTCCGTCCGCCGCCACGCTGACCCTCAACATGATCCCGTCTTCTGTCGCGCCCGCATGGGCCGCAACCACATCATATCTGGTCGGCCAGCTTGTCATACCGGTCGTGCCCAACGGCCACTATTACCAGTGCACTATAGCGGGCACAAGCGGCGGCGCGGAACCCGTATGGCCTACGGACGGAACCCCTGTGATAGACGGCTCGGTCACCTGGCTTGACATTGGGCGCGAGCCTGATTTCGTCAAGGCCGTCCCCGGATGGATCGCGGGCAACTGGTATGATGTCGGCGACTTCGTCATGCCCAGTGCTTTCGCAGACCACTACTACAGGTGTACCACGGCCGGCTTCAGCGTCAACACCGAGCCCGCCTGGACGAACGATGGCAACCCCGTGAACGACGACAACGGAGTCGGCACATGGGCGGCCGCAACAGCGTATGCCTTCGGAGACCTGGTCAAGCCCGCCGCGCCGAACGGACATTACTACTTATGCTCGACCGCAGGGGTGTCCGGCGCCGCCGCGCCGACATGGCCGACCGACGGAAGCAACGTCACCGACGGGACGGCCACCTGGACTGACATGGGCGCAATTGTCGTCTGGACCGACGTAGGCATGAACCCGTTCAACATCGGCGACCAGTTCCAGATCACCTATGTTGACATTACCGGCTATGACTTCATCGGATGGTCTGTCGAAGGCGGAGCGTCGGTCACTTTCGTCTTTCCGAACTGGTTCGTCAAGCTTAACAGCGCCTCCGCCACGGTCAGCGCCAACTACAAGGCCCAGGATCCCGACGTGGATGCCACGCTGACGCTCAACGCGGATCCGGCCGCGGCCGGACTGCCCGAGTTCGACGGGATCGCCATCTGGGCTCCGCTCACGCCTTATGCCTTGGGGGACATCATAAGACCGACAACCTACAACATGCATTATTACCAGTGCAAGGTCGCCGGCACGTCCGCCGCAATTGAACCGGTCTGGCCGACAGGTTCCGGCGCGGAAATCGGTGATGGCACAATCACCTGGAAGGAGATCGGCACGACGCTGCCGTTCATGGTCGGCGACAATGTGCCGATCGGCCAGACAACCAACGCCGGCTATACCTTTGTCGGCTGGAAGGTCGCAAGCGGAACCGCCGCCCTCTACGACGCGAGCGATCCGAACAACGCCAATGTAACCATCGGCAGCAGCTCCGTAGTGGTCACAGCAGTCTACGAGGCCAATCATGCGGCAGTAGAACTCACCGTCGCCATATCCCCGGACATCGCCGGGCAGGTCAACGAATACTATCCCGCCGTCAATTCCGTCGCATATGGCACCGTGCTGCCCATCACGGCAGTCGCCAACCCCGGTTATACCTTCTCACACTGGCAGGTGTCCGGAAGTCTGGAGATAGGCGACATCTATTCGGCAGCCACCAATATAATAGTATATGGCGCAACAACCCTCACCGCCGTGTTCGACTCAGACAACACCGACGTCCTTCTGACGTTTGAGGCAAGCCCGGACAACACAGGGACAACGGCGCCCTGGCAGGGCAGCAACCTGGTGGTGCCCGGCTCAATAACCGCAGTCACTGCGAACCCCAACGACGGCTATAAGTTCTCGCACTGGGAGCTTGTCTCAGGCAACTGCACTATTTCCAATTCCACGGCGAATCCCGCAAACGTCAGACCCTTGACCGATGCCACCGTCAGGGCTGTCTTTGAGGCCCAGGAGATGGTGACGCTGACACTGCTGACCGACGACTTCAGCATGGGAACGGTGACCAACTGGCTCGGGCCGAACGAAGTTCCTGCGAAATCCGCCCTTCTCATCGACGGCGCACCCAACGCCGGATACAAGTTCTCATATTGGGAGATATCGGGCAGCATCCTGATAGATGACATCTACAACGAGGACGCAAATGTAACGGTTTTCGGTGATGCCTCGATGACGGCGCATTTCACGGCAGTTCAGACATGCACGCTCACGCTCGGCGTCAGCCCCGCCAACTCAGGTGTGGTCGTAACGCCCTACCAGGGATCCGGAACCCAGAACACCGACACCCTTGTATTCCTCGACGCAGATCCTAATCAGGGCTACAGGTTCGTCAGATGGGAGATCACAAGCGGGCCGGGAAGAGTTCTTTTCTACAACGACGACGGCACAGGATTCCTCCTGTGCTACGGCGACGTGACGGCAACGGCGATATTCGAAAGCGTAGGCCAGGTGGCTCTGACCATCGGAGTCCTGCCTTCTCTCGACCAGGGCACGGCCGCTCCTTTCATCGGAACCGACCTCGTCGACGACAAGACCTGGATAGCAATAGATGCCACCCCGAAGGCGGGATACAAGTTCACCGGCTGGAACTATTCAGGCAGCATGATGATATTGGATCCGAGCGCAGCATCCACCGAAGTATACCTCTGGGACGACAGCTCGGTAACTGCGAACTTCGCGGAAGATCCGGCCACTGTGCTTCTCACCGTGGGCGTTACGCCCGACGGCGCGGGATTTGTCGACCCATTCATGGGGACGGACAGCGTAGGAATAAATGCGCCTTTCCTTGTCTCGGCGGCCCCTTGGGACGCCGCTGCCTATGAGTTCGTCGGATGGAGGCTCGAATCCGGTGCCGCCGTCTTTGACAACGCGTCATCCGCGCTGACCAATGTAACCCCGGCGACCGATGCCGCCATACTTGCAGTATTCAAGGCCAGGACGCAGGTCTCCCTGACAATAGCTGTCTCTCCGGCCAACTCTGGAACCACACATCCGTGGCTGGGCACCGAGACATTGAACGCGGGCGTAATCCAGAACATTGTTGCGGATGCGGCTCCGGGCTATGTATTCAGCCACTGGGCAATCGTGTCCGGCAGCATAAAGATAGACAACCCCTCCAGCAACAACACGAACGCCACCGTGCTTTCGGACGCGAGCATCACGGCTGTCTTTGACGCGGAAGCACCTATGGTGAACCTGACTCTCGCGGTCAGTCCGGCGGGGGCAGGCTACACCCAGCCTATCGTCGGCACCGCGGAAGTCCAGGCCGGCATAGCACAGGCCATAAGCTCAGTCGCCAAGCCCGGCTACAGGTTCACATGCTGGCAGGTCACAAGCGGCAGCGCAACCATTGACAACTCGCTCAACGCCGACGCCAACGCCACGCTGCTAGGCAACGCCACCATCACCGCAAACTTCGAGGAGTTCGGCGACGTCACCCTCACGATTGCGATCAGTCCTTCGGGATCCGCCTCCTCAGTGGAACCCACGCTCGGTTCAATTAAAGTGAAGGTCGGCGAAGAAGTGGACATAAAGGCATGGGCCGCGCAGAACTTCTCCTTCGTCGGATGGACGCTGACAAGCGGATCCGCCGCCATAAGGAACGCCGGTGACAATCAAACCGTCGTCAAGGTTCTCAGCGACGCCACCGTCACCGCCAACTTCCAGGCCGACGTGACCGCCGCGCTGACACTGCAGATTACGCCGGCCGGCTCCTGCGACAACATCTTCCCGCAGATTGGAGCCACAAACGTGCTTTCCGGCGAATGGACTGAAATAGCTGCGTTCCCGAACCCCGGATATGCCTTTTCAAAGTGGACCGTGGCAAGCGGAGACGCGACCGTCTTCACGCCGTCCGCGTCTAGCACGCTTGTCAAGCTCTCCTCGGCCTCCGTGCTCACCGCCGAATTCGAGGCACTCCCGGCGCTCAACCTCACGATCATCGCCGATCCCAAGACAGCAGGCAACGTCACGGTGCCCGACTACTTTGCTGCGGACGGTGTCTTCAAGGTCAACAAAGGCCAGCGCCTCAAGCTGGAGGCCAACGCCAATGCCGGATTCAGCTTCGCGAATTGGGAGATATTGGCCGGAGACGAGGGCAAGATATCTGTCCAGAACCTCTACACTCAGATAACCTATGTCGAGCTGTCCGACAGTGCCACGCTAACCGCCCATTTCAATACCGACGAGACTGCCGCCCTGACCCTAATCTCCGGAAACGAAGCCATGGGCTTCATCGACTCGTCCGGCGGTGGAATGCAGGCAGGAGTAACAAACGTCCCGACTGGAGAATGGAACAGGATAGTCGCGACCGTCAATGACGGCTACCGGTTCACCGGATGGTCGGCCACGGACGGCGGCGCATTCTTCCGCTCGCAGGACGCCGACACCTGCGTAATGCTTTCAACCGATGCGACTGTAACGGCCAACTTCGAGGCGGTGCCGATGGCGCTGCTGACATTGACAGTATCGCCCGACCAGTCCGGCTTCACCCAGCCGTACCTCGGCGTCGACAGGGTCGAGACCGGCGGCTGGATCGCCCTCGACGCGACGGCGTATGACGGCTATGCCTTCTCCAAGTGGCAGGTCACAAGCGGCAACGCCGTCCTGTTCCATCCAAACGAGGCGGCGTCATGGGTCGCCGTCAAAGGCGATGCCACCGTCACCGCGGTGTTCGTGGCTGTCGACACCGTCACCATAACGGCCGCGGTTGATCCGGCCTGCTCAGGCAGGATTGTCAACGGGGGCGGAAACCTGCTAGTCGGCGCGAACGTCGTCCAGGCCGGCCTCTGGTTCAGAATCATCGCCGAACCGAAGGATCAAACATATAAGTTCGCAGGGTGGACGAAGATGGAAGGCGACGCCGTGTTCGAGAACGCCAGCCTTGCGGACACCTATGTCAAGGCGACAAAGAACTCCTTGATCACAGCGAACTTCCAAGCAAAGGCCACAGCCACGCTTACGCTGGCCATGAATCCGGCCTATGCGGGTCAGACCAATTACTTCATCGGCGCCAATACCGTCCCCACGGGCGAATGGCTTGCCCTAAACATCACTCAGACAAACGACGGCTTCAGGTTCACCAACTGGACCGTGGACACCGCAGGCGCGGCCGTCATAGAGAACCCTCTCGACGACACCACCTTCGTGAAGCTCTCCGGTGACGCAACCATCTCTGCGAACTTCGCGGAAGTCCCTACCGCCGTCCTCGTCACCTACGACGGCGCCATCAAGGAGGACTTCCAGGACATCATCAACGTGGGCGAGTGGGTTCGAATGCCCTACACGGCAGTATACGACGATTATATCTTCACCGGATGGCAAGTCCTTTCCGGCAAGGTCGAAATTGACCAGCCCTCCATCCTCAACACCTGGATCAGGGTGCAGGGCGACGCCTCCATAGTTGCCAATTACGCCAAGGCGGCTCTCGGACTCATATCCATGAAAGTCAACGAGCCGCATCCGGGCCAGGTTCCGGGCACGGCCCGCTTCTACAGCCCGCTCGCACAGGCATGGGTCGCCGCCGACAACTATTATGCGGGGCAGTCGGTCGTCATCAGGGCCAACGCCAATGCCAACTACCGTTTCCTTAACTGGACGGTCAAAGGGCAGGCCACAGTGGTGAACTCCACGTTTGAAACTACCTACGCCACCGTGAACGGGGACTGCGAGATCATCGCCAACTTCGAGGAGCTGCCTACGGCCTTGCTCACCATGCTCGTCAACCAGCCGGATCCCACCAAGGCGGCCGGAATTGTCACTCCCGAGGACGACTTCTATCCAACCGAGGTTCCAATCTGGATTACGGCGAACCCGAACGCGGGCTTCGCATTCGACGGTTGGACGGCCACCGCCAATGCGTCCATTGAGAACGCCGACGCGATGAGAACCTTCATCACGCTGGCTGGAGACGCGCAGGTCACAGCCAACTTCGTAGCGGTAGAAACACTTGAACTTACGGTCCTGTGGAATCCTCCGCATGCCGCCAACGCCGGCGGAACGACCGCAGAAGGCATATACTATCTCGAATCGGGCAAAGACTTCGCCCTCGCTCAGAGGGCCAAGGCCGGATACACATTCAAAGGATGGACCGTCGTAAGCGGCGATGCCACAATCACCGAAGTCCATAACGGCGGCACGGCGGAGGACAGCGACTTCTCCGTATCCATCACTTCCAACGCGGTAATCAGCGCGGACTTTGAGCTCGCCAAGACCGGCGTCCTGACCACCGCCGTCTCGCCGGCTCAGGATCTCGCCCCCGGAACGATACAGGAGTTCAAGCCTGGCACACACGTAGTACAGCTCAATACAAGCTTGCAGGTCACACCGGTGGCCAACGTCGGCTATGTCTTCACCGGGTGGACCGTCCAGGGCGGCGTACAGGTATTCACCAAGCCTATCGAAAATCCCGGACCTGAAGCCTTCAAGGACGACACACTCTACTACATAATCCTGACTGGGGACGGCATGCTTACCGCCAACTTCGAGCCCGCGACAACTGTGGATCTCGCTGTCGAGACCGACCTCTACGCGGGTGGATGGGCCGCAGGTAACTATGGCATCGACGGCAACGGGACATACAAGCTCCGCACCGGCGAAAAAATTTGGATATGGGTAGACTCCGTCAACGAAGGATACGCCTTCGCTGGATGGACTATCAGCGGCGACAACAACTCGGTCAAGGATCAGAACGCCGAGGTCACATACATGATCCTCGGTTCGGCAGGCACGCTCACCGCAAAGTTCGTCGCCCTCGACTTTGTCCCTGTCACCTTCGCCGTCTTGCCGAAAGGCGCCGCCACCATCAGCCCCGCCGCAGGAACCTACGAACTCGTCAAGGACGAGCTTTACTGGATTTCCGTGGCGCCCGCAAACGGATTCGCGTTCTTCCAATGGAAGGCAGAGGGCGGCGCTGTTCTCAACGACGTGACCTCGATGGATACCTGCGCGGTCTTCACGGACGCAGCCAAGGTCACGGCCGAGCTGGCGCCGGTTGAAACTGTCACGCTGACGCTCGCCGCAGATCCAGACCCCGACGCCGGCGGAATCACCTGCACGAACGGACTCCTCAATTTCAACGACTACGGCACCTACACCATTGAGACTGGAACCTGGTGGACAATCACCGCGGCGGAAAACGCACCCTATGTTTTCAACATGTGGCAGACGACCGAAAATGTCGTAATAATGGATCCTTATGCGAAAACGACCACCGCATACCTCACCGGCGACGGCGGGATAACGGCGGTCTACACCGCCGGCGGAACGGCCGAGCTGACTATCGCGCTTGACCCAATGAACACCGAAGATACACGCCCAAGCACACTGGGCATCGGAATCAACGGCGCGCCTCCCGTCCTGGTGCCCGGGCCTGGAACATACACCATCCCGTCAAATCAGTGGGTCGAAATAGGGGCCGACGCCAACTTCGGATGGAAGTTCGTGAAATGGACCGCCACCGGCGACCTGGAGCTGCTCAGATACGAGAACCACAGGACTCAGGTCTACATGGCTCCCGGCGCCGTCGGCTCCATAACCGCCTTGTTCCAGGAAGTTCCGACCGTCGTGATGACAATGGTCTACAACCCGGAAATGGGCGGCGAAGGGATGTATGGGCTCGGCGAACACAACGTCCCGCAGAACGAATGGCTTGAACTGAGAGCTCATGCGAACAGGGGGTTCAAATTCGTCCAGTGGAATATCGACGCCAACGCGCAGATCGCGCAAAACTGGATATACGACGAAAACGTCGAAATCAGGTTGTCCGCAGACTCGGTTGTCCAGCCCCAATTCGCTCCCGCCGATCCTGTCGAAGCCACATTGGCCGTCAACCCCGAATACGCCGGCGACATTAAACTGTCCTATCAAGGAGTCGAAGTGTATGGAATCGGCAAATGGACGGTTGATGCCGGTAAGAAATATGAGCTCATCGCGGAAACAATCGCCGGCTTCAAGTTCGTCAAGTGGTCGTACACAGGCGGCGCAATCGTCCAGGGCACATACAGCAAGGAAACCTATGTGATATTCTCCGCGGACGGAACGGTCACGGCCGAGTACACCGAAGTCCCGACTTGCACCCTGGGCATAATAGCCGCTCCGCCGCAAGGCTTCGGCACCATGCTTACGGACATCCCCAATGGCGAAGGCGGCAACGTCAACGCCCCCGGGACTTACACCGTCAGCGTCGGCGAAACCTACACCGTCGAGATCGCTGGCTACGAGACATACAGATTCTACAGATGGACAAGCACAGGCGACGTCACCATAAGGATGATCAAGGGCCACCACGGCTGCGCATATGAAATCACTGTGGCAGGAAATGCCACCATCACGGCCAACTTCGTCAAGAACACCTACGCACAGCTTACCCTTGACGCAACACCGGACGGCAGCGTTGAATCGGTCTCCGTGGACGGATTGGAAGGCGAAAGGACACATACGGTGGTATCACACCAGTGGCTTACCGCTGAAGTCCGGCCTGCCGCCGGCTACAGGTTCGTCAAGTGGTCCACCACCGACTCTAAAAAGATCGAAATCCTAAGCCCATACACCAGGGTCTCAAGCGTCTACGTCTTCGACAACGCAGACCTTACCGCAGAACTTGCGCCTGCCCAGACCGCCGCACTCACGGTGGTATATGACGATCCCAAGGGCGGAGAGGCAAACCTCTCCCAGACTACGCACAATGTGGTGGTCGGCGAATGGATAGCAATCAGCGCATCGGCCTACGACGGTTTCTATTTCAGTGGATGGACCGTCTCCGACGGCGGCAAGATTTACATGAACCGCTGCGACGAGGAGGAGACCTTCGTCATGCTCAGCGCCGACGCGACGTTGACCTGCGGATTCCTCGCAGCCACATCCGTCAACCTGACGCTTGCTTCCACCCCGAACATTGGCGGCTATGCCCAGTTCTGGTCAGATGCCAACTGCAAAGTCGGACACGGCACATACGCGGTCGACGCCAACAAGAAATACTACCTCCAGGCGACCGCCTACCCTGGATACCAGTTCTCTCAGTGGACCGTCAGCGACCCAACTAAAGTCGCCGTCAGAAACACTACTGCGGAGCAGACCTCCTTCCGTATGACAGACTCCGGCAGCATCACCGCCAACTTCGTCGCGATACCGACCGCACAGATAACGCTGGCTGCCGACACCGAGCAGGCGCTATATTTCGCCGAGGACATGGGCTGGGTCACCTACGGCGGCTTTGGCCTCTCCAAGGACTATACCATCTGCGAGGATCCCGAGTGGTGCTGGTTCCATCCCGGAACCTACACCCTCGAGGCCTCAAAGACTTACCTACTGCAGGTGCTCTCTGTCGACTCATACAGGCTCGCTGGCTGGTCAGTCACAGACGATACAGGGCAGCCAAGCGCAAACGCGACCGTCGTAGAAGTCACAAACTACTACAACTGGACGCGGAGCGAAAGCTATGCCAGCAAATGGTATTACCTCACAGTCAACGGCAACGCCACCGTGACCGCCCTCTTCGAGAAGCGGCCGACCGCCATGCTCACGACCCAGATCGATCCCGCAGGCTCCGGAAAGCTGGGCATGATGTTCGAATGCAGCGGCTACTGGGATCTCGATGTCGCTCCAGTCGAAATCTACACCGGCATCTACTATAATGTCACCGCATACGCCGCGGAAGGCTACTACTTCCATGGCATCATCGTGGTAAAAGGCAACGCCACAGTAAACTACGGATTCGATGAGGAATGCTTCAGCAAGGCGAAGGTAATGATCGAGACCGACGCCACTATCAGGGCAGTCTTCGGCACCACGCCTCCCACAATACCATATCTCACGCTCGCAATCAGCAACGCCAACGCCGGAACACTCACCCCCCCTGCCGGAACATATCCCGCCCACTTCGGGCAGAAGTATTCCATCAGCGTGACGACAAATCCCGGATACGTATTCCTCTACTGGCAGGCGGACATCCCCGCAAACGTGATCATCGGCAACGTGAACGCGTCCAGCACCACGGCCACCGTCATCGGCGACGTCACCGTCACGGCCATGTTCACCACCCAAAAGGTGATTCCGATCACCGTCCTCAGCTTCGCCGCCGGCCTCGAAAGCCTCAGCGTCGGCAGCGATAAGCCCAAAGACAGCATGTCGTTCCTCCTCGAACTCGACAAGACCCGGAGCGACTACGCCTCCGGCATTAAGATCGGTGTCGACGGATGGTTCCTCGACATCACCGCCTGGACCAAGGCGGACGCAGCAAAGGAGGTCTACTATTACGAAAACGCCGCGAAGACGGTCAAGATTACCGTCAAGAAGGACAAATACGGCAGGTGGACCGTCAAGGGCTCAGTCGTCAAGTCTGACCTTTACAAGTTGATCGACCCGACCAACGCCGTTGACCTCTATGTGATCGTCGGCGAACTCAAATACACAGGCTCGATCAATCCGGACGACAACACCACCTGGTCCTTCAAGGCACCGGACAAGAACACCGCGACGATACTCAGCTTTAATGCCTCCTACAGCATGAAGAACGAGGTCGTCAGCGACAATAACAAGATCAGCGTCAAGGGGCAGAACTTCGACAAGCCCGCAGGCTATGACAACACTGTCAGGCCGGTGGTCATGGTCGATTCCGCGACCTGGAACGTGGATGTCGCCCCCACCTCGAAGGATGCGGACACGTATCTCTACAAGTCCGACAAGGCTCTTAAGCCCTACGTCTACCAGCTCGACCTCAAGTTCCCGAAGTCCTTCATCTTCAGTTCGACTTCCAACAAGACCGGAGGCCTCAGCAGGCAGTTCGTTGACCTGCCCACCGACCCGGTGACGCAGGCCATCGTCAATACCCTCACGTTCGACTTCGGCACGCTGGCGGGGGGCGCCGTCCTCGGGCAGTATAGCTGGAGGATCGAAAACGTCGTCGTCAAGACCAAGCTTAAATACAAGAGGTATTAAAAGAGGGCCGCCGCCTTCGCCGCAGATAGTGGCAGTTAAAAAGCGCAGCGGACAGGCTTTGAAGCCTGTCCGCTTTTTTTACGGAGCACGTCTTCCGGATAGCCTGCCGTGTCTTCCGCCGGCGGTTCCACGCATTTCTAATGAGGGACGGGACGGGGTGACCCCAGCGCCTTAAAAGAAATGGTGGCAGTTCTGGAGGTGAGGGATTTCTCTGCCGATCTCCTTCTTTCGATGAAGACTTCTTGCATCATCTTCCAGAGCTGATAAATTATATCTAGACAGTCTAGCCATAAGAAGGAGTATAAACTATGAGAAACACCTGGCAGCTGCAGGAGGCGAAGAACAAGTTCAGCGCTGTCGTCAAGGAGGCGCTTGAGCACGGTCCGCAGACGGTGACTTTGAGAAACGTGTCGGCCGTGGTAGTACTGTCATTCAAAGAATACAAGAAGCTTGCCAAGCCCGAGAAGACTCTTGTCGAATTCTTCAGGGGATCCCCTCTTGCAAAATACAGCATCGACTTTTCAAGGAGATAAGATCATGGAAGGGGATTGGAACTGTGAACTTCCTTGTTGACACATGCGCCATTTCAGAGCTTGTCAGGCCGAATCCCGACAAGAATGTCCTCAAATGGTTCGAGTCCGCGGACGAGCATTCTCTCTTCCTGAGCGTTATTACCGTCGGAGAGATAAAAAATGGTATTTCAAAGCTGCCGGCCTCAAAGAGAAAAGAGGTCTTGTCTAACTGGCTTGAAAACGACCTGAAAAAACGTTTCGACGGGCGGATATTAAAAATTGACACATCCATATCTATTAGGTGGGGAGCTATGCTTGGAGAAGCCGAATCTGAAGGCAGGCTCCTTTCCGCCATTGACGCCCTGATTGCCGCCACCGCGCTTGAAAACAACCTCAAAATAGTGACAAGGAATTCCGAGGACTTTTCCGGTACTGGGGCTGCGATTGTCAACCCGTGGGGCGGATGTTAAAAAAGAAATGACATCTCGCACGAAGGCACAAAGGCACGAAGCAGCCAATCCAAAAAATAGAATTATGACCAGCACCTTCTACTGAAGGAGGCCGCCTTGGAGGCTGTTCGATATGCGGAATATCTCGAACATCCAAAATTCAGCAATCCAAAAAGATGGTATTGTCGGTGTCTGAAAAAAAACAGGAATTGCTAGCCCAACTTCCGCGCATAAAAAATAGACATGTTGATAATCAAGGATTTAGGTGCGGTATTGGCACTACGGTCCTTTCACATCTTCCGGCGAAAGACGTTTGAGCGGACGGGAAGCGTCTTCACGTCTATCCCCATAATATCATAGACCAATCGTTGTTTTTCGTCGGGCCGCCCCGGCTTCCGGATCCGCCTCACCGTTCAGCCGGAGCAGGGGGTGATCAGCGTGCTGTAGCAGCGGGTTGCGGGCAGGCGCCGGATTTTGCGCCAGGACATCTCATGCCCGGAGAGCTTGAGCGAGTATTCAATCCAGTGCAGGATGTGATATGCCATATGTCGTCTCATGGTGGGTGACCGGCGGAAGCCTGTGCCCGGCCTCAAGCCGGCGTGTTGTCGCATCGACCAGCACGGCCACGTCGTATTCGAGCGGCTCAAGCCGCCCGTATCCGTTCATAAGGACTTGCATATATCATGTCGGCATGGCCGGCGGCGATTCCCGAGAAGAAAACTATATTGCAATTTTATTGCACGCGGAACTTGGGCTAACCGCGCATGCCTGAAAAAAAATGAAACATTTTCCATCTACAATATTGCAATAAAGTGCATTAATGCATATTACATGGTCAGAAAGAGATGCTTATACTAGGAATGGAGAATCTGCAATGACCTACGACGAAGCATGCATCAAGGCCGGAATCATCAAGGCGATAGCCAGCCCTGTGCGGCTGATGATCCTGGACGAACTCGGCAGGGGCGACAGATGCGTATGCGAACTGCAGCCGATGTTCAAGCTCGACCAGTCCACTCTCTCCCGGCATCTGTCGCAGATGAAGAGGTCCGGGATCATAACCGAGAGGAAGGAGGGCGTCAAGGTCATCTACCATCTGGCGACGCCATGCATCCTGAACGTCTTCGACTGCGTGATGAACGTTGTTCGGGAAGATTTTAAAAGGAAGAAAGAAACGTTGAGGATATGAACAAGGGGCTGAAAATATTTCTTTCTCTCGCCGCCGCTTGCGGAGAAGTTCGACCTGGCAGTAATGTCGATGGCGCTCCGCCATGTCAAGGACACGCAGCTCGTCGTCGGTAAGCTGGCATCAATGCTTGCACCATCCGGATGGGTCCGTTTCTGAAATCATCTCAAATATTTCGACATTTCCGCCAGGCTTCAAGCTTGTATTATTTAAAGCGCAGCATAGGTTAATCTTGAGTTGAGGGGCGATGAGGTTCGCCTGTAAACAAACGTTGCTGCAAAGCTTCTGATGACCTCTACCTGCGCAAGGTAGAGGTTTTTTTATTTTTTATCTGCTGGGTTATCGTATGGCAAGCAACTCAAAGAAGGAGGACACCCATGGACAGGCGCATCGAATCGGTCAGGGCGATGGAAATTTTGGATTCCAGAGGCAATCCGACTGTAAGGGTCTTCTGCAGGCTTGAAGGAGGCCTGTCAGTGTCTTCATCGGTTCCCTCCGGTGCGTCAACCGGGGAAAACGAGGCTGTGGAGCTGCGAGACGGCGACAAGAAGCGCTACGGCGGCAAGGGGGTTCTAAAGGCCGTTGAAAACGTGAACAAGGTGATCGCTCCGAAAATAGTCGGGGCGGATCCGTCACGGCAGGTGGAAATCGACAAGCTCATGATTGCCCTTGATGGAACGAAGAACAAAGGCAAGCTCGGGGCTAATGCCATCCTCGGAGTCTCGATGTGCGTGGCGAAGGCGGCCGCCGAATCGGCGTCATTGCCTCTGTATTCATACCTCGGGGGCGTCGGCGCAAGGCGTATTCCGGTTCCCATGATGAATATTCTTAACGGAGGAAAGCATGCCGACAACAGCGTGGACTTCCAGGAGTTCATGATCATGCCGCTCGGTGCGCCGAGCTTTGCGGAAGCCCTCCGCTACGGCGCGGAAACCTTCCATGCGCTCAAGGGCATTTTGAAGAAGAAAGGTTACGCCACGTCGGTCGGCGACGAAGGCGGATTCGCCCCGAACCTGAAAAGCAACGAAGACGCCTGCGAGGTCATTGTCGAAGCCATAATCCAGGCAGGCTACAGGCCGGGGCAGGACATCGCAATAGCGCTTGATCCTGCGGCAAGCTCATTCTTTTCCGACGGGAAATACAATCTTGAAAAGTCAGGGCAGGGAGTGAAGACCAGCCGCGAGATGAACGCCATCTACAAAAGCTGGATCGGGAAATACCCCATAATCTCGATAGAGGACGGCCTGGCTGAGGACGACTGGGACGGGTTCAAGGAGCATACGGCCGAGCTCGGGGGGAAGATCCAAATCGTCGGCGACGACATATACGTCACCAACACGGAATTCATCGCCAGGGGCATAAGGGAGAAGGCTACGAACGCCGTGCTCATAAAGCTGAACCAGATCGGAACAGTGACCGAGACAATAGAGGCGATCAATATGTGCCGCAAGACCGGCTGGGGATACGTGATATCGCACCGATCTGGCGAGACAGAAGATGCGTTCATGGCCGACTTTTCCGTCGCGATGGGTGGCGGCCAGATCAAGACCGGCTCCGCATGCCGCAGCGAAAGGATAGCCAAGTACAACCGTCTGCTCGAAATCGAAGCCGAGCTGGGGGATTCGGCCATTTTCGGAAAGCCATGAACAGCGCAGATATACACACCGGGCTTGAATTGTCTCCCGGAGATTATGCTCCGGTGGAAAGGATAGTCAATGAATATGGCTTTGTCTCCCTCAGGGCCAACGTGGACTCCTTCAGGAGCTCCCTGAACAGCGTCGGCCGGGTGGAGGTGGGGATATTCGGTGCGTTCAAGGCGGGCAAGAGTTCTCTGATAAATTCCATCATCGGAGAGACGGCGCTCCCTGTCGGGGTTGTTCCGGTGACGGCCGTCCCGACACATGTCTTGTTCGGTGAAAGCCCTGGTGTTTCCGTCGAATTCAAGGACGGCGCCGTCCGTGACATTTCGCCCGGGGAAATAGAGCAATATGTGTCCGAAAGGTTCAATCCTTCGAACACAAGGAATGTGGCCGCGGTCTCAATCCGGACCCCTTCCATGCGGGAATACGGACGCCTCATATTCACCGACACTCCCGGCATCGGGAGCTCCATCTCAGGCAACACCGACGAGTCCATGCGGCATCTCCCTTTCCCGGGGATTGCGCTTGTGGCTGTATCCTCGCTCCAGCCGATGTCCGAGGACGACATTGAGCTGGTTTCCAGATTGTCCGAACATTGCCCCGAGGTGTCGCTGGTGCTGACGAAAAGCGACCTGCTCTCCGATGGCGAGCTCGCCGAAGTCCTGTCACATCTCAAAGCCCAGGCGTCGAAGGCCTTCAACAGGGAAATTCCCGTCTTTCCGTTCTCCACCGTAGCTTCCGACAAGGATGCCAGGGCAGACGCCTGGAGGAAGAATCTCTTTTCGAGTTTCCTCGTCCCCTTGGCCGATGAAGCGTCGAAAAAGGCCGTGGACATCGCCGTCTACAAGTTCAGGCGCCTGCTGGAAAGGACTGCCGAGCTGCTTGAGCTTTCCTTGGTCGCCGCCGAGGCCGACGAGCAGGCCAGGCTCAGGATGAAGGAATTCATCGCCGATGAAATACGGCAGTTTGCGATCTTCTCGTCCGAGCTGGACGCGGTGTTCCATGATTTCGCGGCGCGGATATTCGACGAATACCTGAAGGCTCTTTCGGGCCGCGAAAGGACGATCCGCAAGCAGATCATGGAAGGCTTCGAAAGCAGATGGGCCGAATGGGAGGCGCAGAGCGGAGACCCCACGGACGGCTTCTGCGAATGGCTCGGCACGGAATTGCGCCGCGTCATAGGCAAATCCGTGTCCGAGGAGAAAGGCAGACTGATGGGGCCCGTCAATTACGCGCTTGAAAAGCTCAGGAAGATTTCGGTGAACTTCCAGGATCATGTCGCGTCGCGCGTGAAGCATGACTTCGGAATTTCCTTCTGCGCAGGTGATATTTCCGTAGGAATTGAGACACCGGGATTCCATGACATATCCATCGGTCAGATATATGACATCCATTGGAACCTGATCCCCTTCGTCACACGTCTCAGGCTTGTGCGCCTGCTCATGCGCAGGCACTTCCGCAGCGTCATAAGATGGGAGGTCGAGAAAAACATTTCGCGGACGGCATCGCAGTGGGCCGACCTCGCCACGGCGGCGATGAAGAGGACAGTCGGCCAGCTGAAAGAGCACATGTACGGCCAACTTGACACCATTCAGTCGGCGCTCTCAACCGACAGCGCAAAAATTGAGCGAATACGTTCCGACATGTCCTTGGTCGCCGCCCTGTCAAAAAGCCTGTCGGAAAAGATTCATTCAGTTCGATGAAGTCAAGAAGTTTCGCTCCTCCATGGAAAGGGATGTCGGGGGCAGCTGATGAAACACCAACCAGAAAATTCAGGAGGACAAAATCGTGAAATCGGGATCATGGGAAAAGTTCTGGACGGAATTCAAAGTGCATGCCTCGGATTATTTCCTCTGCGTTAAAAGGGTATGCTCCAGGCATCGGCTGCTGCTCTTTGTCGTATTCCCCTCTCTTGCGGTTGCCGGCGCCTGCGCCTTGTTTCCGATTGACGTGGGAATATCGGATGGGTTCTCCCATGCGAAACGCGATCACAGGCTCTGCTACGACATTATGAAGAAGGTCAGCAAATACGGCGACTTCGCCGGCGCGGCCGGATGCTGCGCCGCGCTTGTTGTGGCAGGAAAGCTATTCGGCAGAAGAAGACTGATCCTTGCTGGAGTCATAGGGTTTGCGGCGTCATCCGCGGCAGGACTGTTCAACGACGTCATAAAATTCACGGGGAGGCCTCGCCCCGATGCCAGAATAGAATACAAGCTGGAAGACAGGTTTTACGGCCCCAAATTCAACAAACGTCACCTTCCGGACCACCATTATCAAAGCTTCCCCTCAGGGCATACCGCAACAGCCTTCGGAGCCGCGGCGGGAATCGGCCTGATCTGCCCGGCGTTTGCGATTCCAGCGTTTGCCGGCGCATCACTGGTGGCATTTTCACGGGTATATATCCTCGATCATTATCCTTCCGACGTCTTTGTGGCGGCGCTCATAGGAGCCTGGTTCGGACTTGTGTTCGCCCTCGCCGCCAGGGATATGATGAAGACGCCCGTTCAATTACAGTAAAATGCAATAGCATAAAAGGTGTGATAAAGAGAAAGGACAAGAGCTTATGGCAAATATCATTGGAAACGCGGTTGTTGCCCAATCAGGAGGTCCTACGGCTGTCATAAACCAATCCCTCGTCGGTGTAATAACTGAAGCCCGGAATTCCAGCCACATCAAGGAGTTGCTTGGAGCCAGACACGGCGTCCGGGGCATCATCAACGACCAATATATCGAACTCAAAGGCGTTCCCAGGGAACTGCTCGGGCGCATTGCCATAACACCGTCTGCGGCACTTGGTTCCACCCGCGACAAGCCCGACGCCGAATACTGCAGTAGGATTATAGAAAACTTCAAGAAACATGACGTCCGCTATTTTTTCTACATCGGCGGGAACGACTCCGCCGACACCGTCCGCATCGTCAACGACATGGCCTTGGGCGAGGGCTACGAACTGCGGGCCTACCACATCCCCAAGACGATCGACAACGATCTCCGCGTCCATGACCACACTCCCGGCTATGGGTCGGCCGCCAAGTTCGTTGCCTCCGCGTTCATCGGTGACAACTACGACAACAAGAGCCTCCCGGGCATCAAGATCAACGTCGTCATGGGACGCCACGCCGGATGGCTCACCGCCGCAAGTGTCCTGGCCCGCAAGTTTGCAGATGACGGCCCGCACTTGGTGTATCTCCCGGAAGTCCCAGTTTCGGAGGAAAAGCTCCTGGCGGATGTGGATCGGGTATACTCCAGGCTCGGGCGTTGCATCGTCGCCGTCTCCGAGGGCGTCAGCACTCCCAGCAAAAAGCCCGACGGCCAGAACATGACCTGGGCCGAGAAAATAGCAGTGAATGTGGAGCTGGACGGCCACGGGAACATGCAACTCTCCGGATCTGGAGCATTGGGCGACTATATCGCTCGGCTGATTGCCGGGAAACTGCCTAATCCGTCCGGTAAAAAACTCCGTATTCGCGCAGACACCCTTGGCTACTTGCAACGGAGCTTCCCCGGCTGTATCAGCAAAGTCGATTCTCTTGAAGCCCGCAAGGTCGGCTCCTTGGCGGTGAAATACTCGGCTGTATCCGGGACGGAGTGCTCCTCGGTCTACATGCGCCGTGCCCCAGGCAAACGCTACGAGATCGACTACGACATCACTCCGATATCCAACGTTGCGCGGGAGACCAAGGTTTTTCCAGCCAGCTGGATCATAGACGGTTGCAATATCGGCAAGGAATACATCATGTATGCCATGCCGCTTGTCGGAGAACTACCCGCAGTCGGCACTTTTGATGAGTTCAAATAGGCAAGAAGAAATGACGGCAGATGCAGGGCTTGTCGGAGGGCAAAGGCAATCCAGGCCGGATTTTGCCCCTGAGTCGTGGGTTAATCCGCGCGACGCTTCGCTCTTGCGCCTGATCCCGGCGGGCGATTTTATCATGGGCTCGACCCGGGAGCAGATTGAGGCTGCGGGCCGGATGGATCCGTGGGGGCATCCCGATTTGCTGCTTCATGAAATGCCCCAATTCCACGCTTTCGTTCCGGACTTTTATATGGGATGTTTATGCACGATATGCGGCCGGAGACTTGCGTCCGCCTCTTACCGGGTCAAGTCGTGTGATCCGAGGCGGCACATGCCTACGCTGGCAACGGAGTCAGTTTCGTTGCGCACATCGATGCGGCAACTCAGCGGCGTTCGTGAACATCCTTTACACCGGGATTCGCTGTGCCTGCGGCATGCCACCCGGAACAAGATGACACGTGTGCTGCTTTGAGTTCGGTTTTCAAGGCGACCATCCATGAATGGTAAAGGCAAAGACGTAAACGTTGATCCCGGCACGGCAGTTTCCGCCGGCCGGCAAGGCTGCAATTCCGCCATTGCATCAGGCAGCCTGTGCAGTTACAATAAGAGTAAGCTTGCATTGGCGGCCCAGGTGCGTGGACTGCAGAACTTCCTCCTGGCACGGCATGCCGTCAAGGACTTCGAAGAGAGGTGCAGGGAACTGATGGTGAAGCTGGCGGAGGACCGCTTTACGCTGGCCGTCGTAGGCCAGTTCAAACGCGGCAAGAGTTCGCTGATGAACGCCGTAGTGGGCCGCGAAATCCTGCCGGTCGGGATTCTGCCGCTGACATCCGCCATCACGGTCCTGAGGTTCGGCCCGAAAGAACGCCTGCTGATTGACAGCGGCAATTCCAGCTTGCGGACGGAGCTGCCTCTCTCGGAACTCCCCGATTATGCCACCGAGCAAGGCAACCCGGGAAACATAAAGAATGTGAAGATGGCAACCGTTGAGATTCCATCCCTGTTCTTGCGCCGAGGGCTGGAATTCGTTGACACCCCCGGCATAGGCTCCGTGATTCAGGCGAATACCGCCACAACGTATGGTTTTTTACCCAGATGCGACGCCGTGCTCTTCGTGACAAGCGCCGAAACTGCGCTTTCCATGGCTGAAGTGGATTTCCTGCGGAACATGCGTGAACACGTGAACCACGTCTTCCTGGTCGTCAACAAGATTGACCTCTTGGATGAGTCCGAACTCCGCGAGGTGCTCGATTTCAATGCTGGAAAACTCCGAGGAGTCATTGACGATAAAATAATCGGCGTCTTCCCTGTTTCCGCCCGCCGCGGCATTGCGGCCAAGACGGCTGACGATATAGAGGGATATGAGAAGAGCGGGATGAAAAAACTGGAGGATTCCCTTTCCGCATTTCTTGCAGACGAGAAGGCGGCAGGCTTTCTGTCTTCAGTCGCACAGAAGACTCTCCGCCTCTTGAACGAGGCGCTCGCATGCATGGCCGGCCAAGGGTTTGTGGGAACTGCATCAGGAGAACTGGAAAATATTCGCAACGGCCTGACGCCTGAAGACGCAGAAACAGTGAGAAGCTTGGAGGCCAAGATAAAGTCGATTTGCGCAGCGGCCCTCAGCGGGGTAAGCGCTTCCTCCGAACCTGTTTCAACGCCGTCCGGCAAGTCCGCATTCTACGGCAATGCTCCCGATGCCCAGGCCGTCCGGCCGGACTTGTTGAAGGATATGCAGGCGTCGGGCTGTCCATTATGCCGGAACATGGCGGCGGATTTGTCAGACTTCTTTGCGCGCTGGCAATACGAACTGACAAAAAATGAAAAAGCCCAAGCTCATTTCGCAAATGAAATGGGGTTTTGCCCGCTTCACACCTGGCAGATGCTTGCGGTTCAATCCCCCCGCGGCGCGTCGATAGCCTATGCCAGGCTGCTTGAACGTATAGGCGCTGAACTGCGCAAGTTGAAAGATGTTTCCGACGCTGGCGAACGGATCGGCGGGCTTCAGAAAAAATCGGGCTCATGCCAAGCCTGCAGAGTCCTCACAGCCTCAGAGGAGAAGTTTGCCAGGATGTTTTCCGACTTTATCGCAAGCCCCGAGGGACGCAAGGTTTATAGCGGTTCGTCCGGGCTCTGCCTTCGCCATCTGAGCCTTGTGACCTCATCCATCCCGGACAAAGGCGTAGTGAAATTCCTTGTTTCAGATGCGGCCAGACGCTTCGAGGAAGTGTCGGAGGACATGCAGAACTACGCAATGAAGCGCGACGCCATGAAAGGGTATTTGGTCAATTCCGACGAGAAGAACGCATACAGGCGGGCAGTAGTCCTGCTGGCCGGCGCCAGAAGCGTCTGCGCCCCCTGGAGCGAAGACGGTGAAGTCTTTTGACGTGGAAAATTCCTGTTCAGCATCTTACAGGAGAATATATGCTTCAATATGCCTGGCTGTTCATCGGCGCATATCTGGCGGCGGCGATTTCAGGCGCCGCCGGCTTCGGAGGGGCGCTGCTCCTTCTGCCCCTGCTTACGCGGACAGTCGGGCCGGAACTGGCGGTTCCGCTCCTCACATTCGCCCAGTTGATCGGCAATTTGTCGCGGGTTGCGCTCGGCTTCAGGCAGATAAGATGGCGGCCTGTCGCCTTGTTTTTAGGGACGGCTCTTCCTGCCGCCGCGCTTGGCGCTTTGTCGTTTGTGTCAATACCGAAGACGATGGCCGTCCGTATCATCGGCATTGCCATCCTTGGCTTTGTCATCTTGAAGGTATCCGGCAAACTGCGTTTCGTGCCCGGCAACCGGACGCTGCTGCTTGGCGGATTCGCCACCGGGTTTGTCTCCGGCCTGGTTGGCAGCGCAGGCCCCATTGGAGCCGCGGTTTTTCTGTCCTTGGGGCTGCCTCCTGTCGCATATATCGCATCTGAAGCCACCACGGCGCTGACCATGCATGCGGCAAAGCTGGCCATTTATCAGCGTCTGCTGGACTTGCCCGCGCAATCCTGGGAACTGGCCGCCCTGCTGGGTGCCGCCATGATCCTGGGGACATGGACATCAAAGCGGATAATTGAGCGGCTGACCGTAGAAAGATTTCAGCAGTTCGTCACAATTCTCCTGGGGATAATCGCAATTCAAATGGTTGCTTGTGGGTGAGGAATTAAAAAATATTTTACCTTGGAGATTTTCATGTGGCCGACTTGAATTCAAATTAATATAGGACAAATTAAACCACCAATATGAGGCGATGAGGTTCGCCTTGACTGCGGCGGAACTGCCGCTGATGACCTCTACCGTTTTGCGGTAGGGGTTTTTTGTTTTTGAACATAAACAGGTGGATGTCAATGGAAAAGATCTATTTGGTGGCTTCTCTCTGGCTGGCTCTGGCGGTATTTTCGACGATAATCGCCTATCATTTGAAGATTTCAATCGCCCTTGTCGAAATATGCGTGGGCGTCCTCGCCGCATGGGTTGCGAACAAATATTGGGGAAACGATGCGCTGGGCGGAAGCGCCGAATGGCTTAAATTCCTAGCTTCCGCCGGTGCCGTCCTTCTGACTTTCCTGGCCGGAACGGAGCTTGATCCGGTTTCGATGAAGACCAAGCGGGCTGAAGTCCTTGTGGTCGGCATAATAGGATTCCTCGCGCCTTTCCTCGGCTGCGCCGCCGTCGCAAAATACATCCTCCACTGGAATACGCAGGCCAGTTTGATCTGCGGCATAGCGCTCTCTACGACCTCGATGGCGGTCGTCTACGCGGTCATGATGGAGACCGGATTCAACAAGACCGAATTCGGAAAGGGGGTTCTCGGCGCATGCTTCATAAACGACCTGGGGACGGTCGTCGCCCTGGGGCTTATATTCGCGCCGTTCACCTACAGGACGCTGATATTCCTGATCGCGGGGGCTGCGGTCCTCGCCGCGTTCCCCCCCATTACTTCGTTCCTGACCAGGAAATACGGCAACAGGACGGCGGCGGTGCGGGCGAAATGGATAATGCTCGTGCTTTTCGGGCTCGGCGCCCTGGCCCTCTGGTCCGGCAGCGAGGCGGTTCTACCAGCATACATCGCCGGCATGCTTCTTGCGGAATTCGCGACGAAAGAGCATCATTGGGTCAGAAGGATGAGGACTCTCACGGTGGGCTTCCTCACGCCGTTCTATTTTCTGCGTGCAGGAACGCTTGTCTCTGTTCCAGCGCTGTTCGCCGCCCCGATCGTCTTCGTGGTCCTTCTGCTCGGCAAGGTTGTCTCGAAGATTTTTGGCCTCTATCCTGTCATAGGCCGCTTCCGCAAGGAGCGTTCCGAGAAATGGTATTACACGCTTCTCATGTCCACGGGTCTCACCTTCGGCACAATATCCGCGCTGTATGGTTTTTCCCGCGGAATCGTCACGCAGGAGCAGTATTCGTTCCTTGTGGCGGCGGTGATCGCGAGCGCGGTGATACCGACGATGATTGCGAATTTCGCATTCATGCCTAGGCACCTCCTGCCCGAGGAGAGGAAAAAGGCCGGGCAGCCCCTGTCGGAGGGCGGATTCGACGAGGAGTGATTTGATATGGCGTCAGACCGCAAATGGCTGAACAGGACTGTTCTTGGGATAGGCCTGGCGTCGCTATTAAGCGACTGGTCACACGAGATCGCCACGACCCTTCTGCCGGCCTTTCTTGCGACAATGGGCGTCTCGGCCGCCTGGCTCGGGCTTATCGAGGGCGTTTCGGACGGCCTGTCAAGCTTCGCCAAGATGGGAAGCGGATATTACACCGACAGACTGAAGAGGCGGAAGCCCATAGCTGTTGTCGGATACCTTGTCACCTCCTTGGGGACGGCCGCTTTCGGACTGGCCTCCAGCGCATGGCATGTGCTTCTGGCGCGTTCGTTGGCCTGGCTTGGAAGGGGTGTCAGGACGCCTGTGAGGAAGGCCCTTCTTGCAGGCTCGGTCACGCCGGAGACATATGGAAGGGCATTCGGATTTGAGAGGATGATGGACACCGCAGGCGCCATCGTCGGCCCCGCCACCGCCTTTTTCCTTGTAGGCCTTCTCGATTGCAATTATCCGCTGATATTTGCGCTCACTCTGATTCCCAGCCTGGCTGCCGTCGGAGTGATAGCGTTCATAGTGAAGGAGAAAGAGCGGAAAGCCGTCCACCACATCTCCTTCGGAGAAAGCCTGAGGGCGCTGCCGGGGAAATTCAAAATGTTCCTTGTCGCCGTCGGCCTTTTTGGAATCGGAGACTTCGCCCATTCCATGCTGATACTGCTTGCCGCGCAGAAGCTGGGGCCGGAGATTGGCGCGGCGAAGGCGGCAGGCGCGGCCGCCGGGCTTTATGTCCTGCACAACGTCCTTTACGCCGGATTCTCAATAATAACCGGCTTCCTTGCGGACCGCTTTCCGAAATCACTGCTTCTGGCGGGCGGCTACATGCTCGGGGTCGTGATGGCGCTTGCGGTCGTTTTACTTCCCATGAATCTACTGACCCTGACGCTTGTATTCGCACTGGGGGGAATCTATGTTGCTGCAGAAGAGACGCTTGAGGATTCCTTGTGCGCGGAGATGGTCGAGGAAAAGCATCATGGGATGGCCTTCGGGGTCCTTTCCACCGTGAACGGAGTCGGAGACTTCATATCCAGCCTCGCTGTCGGCCTTATATGGTCGCTTCTGGGCACGGCCGCCGCCTTCAGCTACAGCGCCGTCCTCTTCGCCGCGGGAAGCATGCTTGTCCTCCGGCTTTGGAAAAATCCTATGCGGCAGCTATAAACACAAAATGGTGCCCCCATGACGCCTTTTCGAAGTATTCTTTTCCGAAGCTGCGAAGGCCGTGGTGAAAGCTTGTCATCGGAGGTGCCCGGCTGTTTCGGCGATCTGAACCTTGACCAAGTGCTGAAATCGCTTTCAGCTCCGAAAAACCAATATGATCTGACGCCTTATTTCCACACTGTTCTCCGCGACATGGATTCAATCCTTTACCGTCATGAGGTCTTCCAGGACATGGAGGGGGAAGAGCTGGCGGCCTATATAAACGAATTCGCGGAAAGGATGGGCGTTGTCCGCAGCAGGCTTTCCATGGTGGATAAACTTGATTTCAACTACCACAGGAAGGGATGGTTGCTTGAAGCCGCGCTTTCGTATTGCGACACCGTCGAGAGGCTTGCAGGGGATTTGGGCCGCGCGGATCTGAAATCGCGGGGGTTCCTGTCCTTCCGCCAATATGTGAACGAGTATCTAGCATCGGAAGAATTCCAGTCTTTGCGGCAGGAGGCGCAGGCGGTAAAGGGCAGGCTGTCGAACCTGAAATATTGCGTGAACATCCAGGACGGCAGGTTCAGCGTCCGACGATATTGCGGGGAGGACGACTACAGCGTGGAGGTGGAGAAGGTTTTCGAGAAGTTCAAGCAAGGTGCGGGAAAGGACTACAGGGTGAATCTCCAGAAGACTTCGGGCATGAACCATGTTGAGGCGCAAATCCTGGATTTCGTCGCCCGCCTTTTCCCGTCGGAGTTCGAGGCGCTGGACCGCTTCTGCGACGTCCACGGCCAATTCGTCGATGAAAGCATCCGCGTCTTCGACAGGGAGGTGCAGTTTTACGTCGCATACCTGGAATTCATCTCCGACATCAAGCATAAAGGGCTGGCTTTCTGCTATCCGGAGCTGGCGTCATCCCCCGGAGACCTGTTCAGCGAAGGCGGATTCGATCTGGCGCTCGCGCACAACCTCCTCTGCAAGGAAAAGCAGGTGGTGTGCAACGACTTCGCTCTGAGGGGCGCCGAACGCGTCATCGTCGTGTCTGGCCCCAACCAGGGCGGCAAGACCACGTTCGCACGCTCCATAGGCCAGATGCACTATCTCGCCGGCCTCGGCTGTCCGGTGCCGGGAAAAAGGGCGCGCCTTCTGCTGTGCGACCAGGTTCTGACCCACTTTGAAAAGGCAGAGTCCGCGGCCAATCTCCGCGGCAAGCTTCAGGACGACCTCGTGAGAATCCACGACATGCTCGCCAGCGCGACCCCGGCCAGCGTCCTCATCGTCAACGAGATGTTCTCGTCCACCGCCCTGAAGGACGCATATTTCCTTAGCCGGGAAATCCTTATGAGGGTGATCGGCATGAACCTCCCTTGCGTGTGGGTGTCATTCATCGACGAACTGTCCACCCTAAGTGAAAACACCGTAAGCATGGTAGGCCAGGTCGATCCGGAAAATCCGGCGGTCCGGACATTCAAAATCGCAAGGATGCCGGCCAACGGCCTGGCATACGCCCGTTCAATCGCCGAGAAGCACAGGCTGACATACGAGCTTGTCAAGGAGCGGATAAGGCCATGAAAGTGTTCCTCATGCACAAGGACAAGGATTTCGACCTGGAGCGCGAGCTTCCGTCCAACGCGCATGAGCTTGTCCAGGATCTTGAACTGAAGACGCTCTTCGACGCCATGGCCAGGGACGACGAATATCTGTACAAGGTGGCAAAACAGGCGCTCCTGTCCGGCCTGCACGAGCCTGCGGAGATAGTCTACCGGCAGGAAGTCCTGAAGGACTGCCAGAAAAACATAGCGCTGGTGAGGGATACTTACCGCGCCCTGATTGAGTTCTTCGAGGACAAGCACAGGCAGTGGATGTTCTTCTTCTCGCGCCATCCGAGCTCGATCTTGAGCGACGCGCTCAGGATGCTCGAAATGTCCGTCAAGATGCTGCGGAAGCTGAGGGAAATCGCGGACACCCGTTCCGGGGATTTCGAATCCCCAGGCTTCCAAAGTTTTTTCTCGATGATCCGGCGGGAGCTTGACGAAGAGTATTTCGAACTGGTCGAACATCACCTTGCCGAGCTGAGGTTCCGAGGCGGAGTCCTGGTCAGCGCCGAGCTCGGAAACGGAAACGAGGGCGTCAACTACGTCCTGCGGAAGAACAGGCCGGACGGCCGCGGCTGGCTGACCCGGCTATTCGGGGACAAGGAGGAGGTTTATACGTTCACCCTGCATCCCCGCGACGAAAATGGCGCCCTCGCCCTCGGCCATCTGAGGGACATGGGCATAAACCAGGTCGCCAACGCGGTCGCACAGTCGGCCGACCATATTGACAGCTTCCTGATGGCCTTGCGGACGGAGCTGGCGTTCTACATCGGATGCGTGAATTTGTCGCAGGAGTTTTCAAGGTATGGTGTGCCGTGTTCCTTTCCCAGCCCGGCTCCCGCATCCGGGCGGCTTCTCTCCTTCTCCGGCCTATGCGATCCCTGCCTTGCGCTGAACATGAAGCAGAAATTGGTCGGCAACGATCTGGACGCGGACGGAAAGAACCTCTGCATGATCACCGGCGCGAACCAGGGCGGGAAATCAACATTCCTCCGCGGCGTCGGCGTAGCCTTTCTTATGATGCAGGCGGGGATATTCGTTCCTGCGGAATCATTCCGCGGGAGCGTCTGCACGGGGCTCTTCACACACTTCAAAAGGGAGGAGGACGCGTCCATGAAGAGCGGAAAATTCGACGAGGAACTGGGCAGGATGAGCGCCATCGTGGACAGCATCACCCCAGACTCCGTCGTCCTGTTCAATGAGTCGTTCGCCTCGACAAACGAGCGGGAAGGCTCCGAAATCGCAGGCCAGATCGTCCGCGGGCTCCTGGAAAGGCGCATGAGGATATTCTATGTCACGCATTTCTACGAGCTTGCCGGCGGCTTTTATGATCTGAAAATGGATGATGCCGTCTTCCTCCGCGCGGACAGGCTCCAGGACGGGACGAGGACTTTCAAGATAACAAGGGGCGAACCCCTTCAGACCAGCTTCGGCCGGGATCTGTATGACAGCATATTCAAGACGGACGGCTGAGAATAGGAGCCGACGGCAAGGCGAGAAGCATTGGAATTATCGCGTTTGACAAGCCAAGTGCGGACGTGTATCCATGTTTTATACCTGTTCTACACAAGGACATTTTCCACATTCTCGGACGGGGAGCTTGATAAATTCTCCCTGCGGTGTTATACTCCTATTTGAAAACCAAACATCCGGGGCTTTACAACAAATGGGCCTTTTGAACAGAGTCTTATTCCTCCTGGGCTTCAAGAAGAAGCAGATACCTCAGAACGTCAGGATTATAGCCGAGGACGACGAGGACATGATGCGGACCATGCAGTTCGACCTCAGGCCCGCCCAGCACTACGTCATCAAGTCGGGCGGCCAGTATTTCATATACGACTCGCTCGAGCAGGTGCCGGAGGACATGAGGGACAAGGTTCAGGGGCTCGACAGCGACGAGGGCGGATTCACCGTGTTCGTGGACGGCGAGCGCAAGACCTACAAGAAGATACAGGAAGTCCCCAAGCCAATACGGGAAGCCCTGGAGAAATTCGACAAGCAGAAGAAATGAAGCCATCCGCAAAGAAGAGGCGCGCCCCACTCCAGAAACTTCTCGACGTGATGAAGACCCTCCGCTCCGAAAAGGGCTGCCCATGGGACCGCGAACAGACGCACGAGTCCCTCAAACCCTTCCTCATAGAGGAGTGCGCCGAGCTCCTCGACGCCATAGACGACGGCGACAAGGACGCGGTGCTTGAGGAGCTCGGAGACATACTCCTGCACGTAGTCTTCCACGCCCAGATCGCCGACGAGGGCGGCCGCTTCGACTTCGCCGACATAATAGAGACCATAGTCGCAAAGCTTGTCCGACGCCATCCTCACGTTTTTGGAAGCGCGAAGGCCGACGACCCCGAAAAAGTCCTCCACCTCTGGAAGCAGATCAAGAAGGAGGAGAAGAGAAGCAAGGGCATCGTCCGCAAGTCACTCCTCGACGGAATCCCCAGGCACCTCCCCGCCTTGAAAAGGGCCGAGGACCTTCAGAGGCGCGCCGCCAAGGTCGGCTTCGACTGGCAGAGGCCGCGGCAGATAATCGCCAAGATCGAGGAGGAACTGAAGGAGCTAAAGGCCGCCTTGAACAAGGGACGCAGGCGCATGATCGAGGACGAGATCGGAGACCTGCTCTTCTCGACAGTCAACCTCTCGCGCTTCCTCAAGACCGCGTCCGCCGAGGAGCTGCTCGCCCGGACAAATGCGAAATTCGCGAGACGCTTCAACTACATCGAGGACAGGCTGCGTGAAAAGGGCCGCACTCCGGAGACAAGCACCATCGAGGAGATGGACTGCCTCTGGAACGAGTCCAAGAAGAAGGCCCCCGGAAAGCAAGCCATCTCTCGATCATAATTTTTCCGCTTCATAAACATGACGTGCATCTCCTCTGAAACTCGCCCATCTTTGTCGCGAACTTTGTCGTTATCATTGTCGTCTTCCGGAGGGTTGAGCCGAGCTCAACCGCGGCTCAGCACGGCTTCGCCCTCCATCGAGTTTCTGATCGACAGAACTGGCGGATTTTCTCGCCAGAGCGGCACTTTCCTGAAACTCGCCTTTAAGTGGCGCAGACATTCCTGTCTGAGATTCCGCAGGTAAGAATACCTGCGCATCTTTAAGTTTCACACCGACAAAACTGCTGACGTACAGATCCTTGAATTGGCGTGGAACCGGATATATCGTATTTGCTTCTGAAATTGTTCGTCTGCTTTCTCTAAATCGCAGGACTAAATGAAAAGGGAAACCATAAGGATATACGACACAACCCTGCGCGACGGCACGCAGGCCGAAGGCGTATCGTTCTCGGTGACCGACAAGATACGGATCGCCGAGAAGCTTGATCTGCTCGGCGTAAGCTACATCGAGGGCGGTTGGCCGGGCTCCAACCCCAAGGACATGGCCTTCTTCGAGGAGATGCGCGGCAGGAAGCTGAAGCATGCCAGGATCGCCGCGTTCGGCAGCACGCGCCGGGCCAAGATCAAGGTCGAGGAGGAGGAGAACATACTCATGCTTCTCAAGGCGGAGACCCCCGCCGTCACCATATTCGGGAAAAGCTGGCTCCTCCACGTCCACGAGGTGCTAAGGATCACGCCGGACGTGAACATCCAGATCGTCGCGGACTCCTGCGCCTTCCTGAAAGGCCACGGGCGTGAGGTCATATTCGACGCCGAGCACTTCTTCGACGGCTACAAGGACAACCCCGCATACGCGCTCGACGTCCTCAAGGCCGCGCACACCAACGGCGCCTCGACCGTCGTGCTCTGCGACACCAACGGCGGAACACTCACATCGGAGATCGCCGCGGTATGCAGGCGCGTCCGGCAGTTCCTGCCGCCCGAGGTCTGCCTCGGCATCCACTGCCACAACGACGGCGAGATGGCCGTGGCCAGCTCGATAGCCGCCGCCGAAAACGGCGCCCGCCACATACAGGGGACAATCAACGGCTTCGGCGAACGCTGCGGCAACGCCAACCTCTGTTCCATAATCCCCGCCATAGAGCTCAAGATGGGGATCAGGACCGTTGCCGAAGGCCAGCTAAAGCATCTCCGCGAGGCAAGCCTCTTCATAGACGACCTCGCCAACCTCAACCACAACACGCGCCTCCCGTACGTCGGGGACAGTGCGTTCGCGCACAAGGGCGGAATGCACGTCAACGCCGTGAGCAAGAATCCGGCGACATTCGAACACGTCCCTCCGGAAAGCGTGGGAAACTGCAGAAGGGTGCTGGTCTCCGACCTCTCCGGCAGAAGCAACATCCTGCTCAAGATCGCCGAGCACAACATAGACGTCTCAACCGGCGGCAACGAAGTCCAGGAGATCCTCGACACGCTGAAGAAGATGGAGAACGAAGGCTACGAGTTCGAGGCCGCGGACGCCTCCTTCAGCCTCCTCGCAAAGAAGGTGCTGAAAAAGCACGCCCCCTTCTTCAAGCTCAACGGATTCCGGGTCATCGTAGAGAAGCGCGGCAAGGACGAGCCATGCTTCTCCGAGGCCACCGTAAAGCTAGAGGTCAAGGGCGTGAACGAGCTGACCGCGGCCGAGGGCGGCGGCCCAATAAACGCACTCGACCGGGCCCTCAGGAAGGCCCTTCACAGGTTCTACCCGGAAATAGAAGGCGTATCCCTCAAGGACTTCAAGGTCAGAATTCTCGACGGCATGGACGGAACCGCCGCCAAGACCCGCGTCCTCATAGAAAGCGGCGACGGCAAGGAGACATGGGGAACCGTCGGAGTCAGCCCCAACATAATCGAGGCCTCATGGGAGGCCCTCGTCGACTCAGTAGAATACATTCTCTACAAGAAAAAGAACAGGAAGCAGAAATAGGCGTCAGGAACATAGCCGCCTAAAATCGTATGAATTCGGCAAACTCTGCCCTTTTGCTGGATTCACACTTAATGAGAATCTGTCCGAAACAGGCTTTGACCGCGAACAAAACCCGGAATCAGGATGTCAAAACCCTAGCAATGAAGAAGATCCTCCTCACACTGCTTTTCTGCGCCGCGATGACAAACGTCTCGGTCCCCAAGGCCGGGGCCATGGATCCGGTGACCATCGCGGTCCTCGCCCCCTACGCCCTGCCCTACGCGGAAATGGCCGGGAAATACGCCCTCAAGGGGTTCATGAACATGGCGAAAGGCTTTGGCGACATCGCGATAGACATCTTCGACATATTCAGGCTCCCCCTGGGCCTCTTCCAAGTGCTGTTCGGCCTGCCGTTCGGACTCCTCTTCGACGGATTCTACAACCTCGGACAGGGCGCCCTCGCCCCGTTCAAGCTGGCGTTCGACGCTCTCATGCTGCCCGTCCGATTCGTCGGGCTCGGCCCCCCATGAAGCGCAAGTCCCTCGAGCTCAAGCGCAGAAAGGGACACTACATGCCCTGGTGCGCCGACCCGATCGAAGCACTCTTCAAGGAATGGCACGGAAGAGACGGCGGCGGGGAAGTCATAGCGTCGCTCCTGCCGGAAGCTGAAAGCGTCGGCGACGCCATGGACCGCGTCATGGCTTCGTTAGTCACCCCGGAAAACATCGATCTCGCCGAAATCCGGGGGCACTGGCGGGAGATCGCCGGCTCCGAAGCCGCAAAATGTACCAGCCCTGCCTCCTTTAAAAACAAGATCCTCACCGTCGAAGTCGCACAAGGCTCCTCCCTCATGGAATTGAACATGACCTGCAAAAGCAGGATCATCTCCACCCTCAGAACCCGATACGGCCCGGCATTCTGCAAGAATGTCAGGTTCCGCAACGCGGGGTGAATGAACATAATCAGACATCCTGATCCGTGTAAAAATGAAGTTACTCTCCGTTGGATCGGTTTTACCATTCGCTGAGCATCGGCGTTAATGGCAACCGGTGGAACCTTAAGATCATCCATTCTGTATCCTATTCTCACATAGGTTAGCAATTTCCCTGCTGAACCCCCAGTCATGTTCACCGCCGGGATGAATCCGCCGGTGCCTCTATACAATTTCGAGACGATTAGTAATCGTCGTTGCATCTTCCCAAGCATCCAATCATCCAGCCTCCCATTCTTTACTGCTGCACTGCCCCGATTTGGGCTTGATTATCGGGAAAATCAGATTTACTTATAAAGTTTTGCTTTAGCCGGAACAACCCCCAACCCCTTACTCAGCGGAACTATGAAAAAATCAATGTCGCTTATTCTACTGCTTGCCGGAACCGCGCTCGTCTCCGGGCCGCGCCACGGCATATCCCTCTACGGGCCGCAGGATCTGAAATACAAGGAGGGCGAAATCTACAGGCATGCCAACCCCGACGCGCCTAAGGGGGGCATCCTCAGGCTCGCAAGCCAGGGCTCCTTCACGAAGCTCAACCCCTTCTCGCTCAAGGGCACTCCCGCTCCGGGCGTCATGATGGTGTTTGAGACCCTGATGGACGACAGCGTCGACGGCGACGAGCCGTTTTCCCAATACGGCCTCCTCGCGGAAAAGGTTGAGCTGGCCGAGGACAAGAACTCCATAACCTACTACCTCAACAGGAACGCGAAGTTCTCCGACGGCAGGCCCGTGACCGCGGACGACGTCGTCTTCTCCTTCAACCTCATACAGGATCCCGAGTTCTTCCCTTCCTACAAGTCATACTACGAAGACGTAGAGAAGGCCGAGAAGATCGACGACCTCACGGTCAAGTTCACCTTCAGGAAGTTCAATCAGGAACTGCCCCTTATCGTCGGGCAGATGGGCGTCCTCCCCAAGCACATCTACGGGGTCGAAGGCAAGAATTTCGGTTCGGACTTCGACGAGATCGCGGTAGGCAGCGGCCCCTACGTGGTGGAGTCGTTCGACAAGAGCTCGCACATCACATTCAAAAGGAACCCGGAATACTGGGGCAGGGACATCACCGTCAACAAGGGCCGCTACAACTTCGACAAGATCACCTTCAAGGTATTCCTCAGCGACATCCCCGCCAGGGAGGCGCTCAAGGGCGACATCGTCGACGCCGACCAGGTCGCAAGCTCGAAGGACTGGGCCCTCGAGTTCGACGGCGACTACTTCAAGAAGAACTACATCAGGAAGGAGACGTTCAAGCACAACCGCGTGTCCGGGATGCAGTGCTACGCGTTCAACCTCCGCAAGCCCATGTTCCAGGATGTTAAGGTCAGAAAGGCCGTCGCCGCCGTCATGGACTTCGAATTCCTCAACAAGAACCAGTTCTACGGGCAGTACAAGAGGCAGCTGTGCTTCTTCGACAACAACCCCGAGATGATGAGCCGCGGCCCAGCCGAGGGCAAGGTCAAGGAGATGCTCGCCGCCCTCCAGGAAAAATACGGCAGGGAGTTCGTCCCGAAGGACGCCATCGCCAGGGGCCCGTACAACATCGGCGACCTCCCCGACGGCTCAATCATGCCGATCGAAGACCGCGTCAAGCTCGCAAGCAAGATGCTCGACGACGAAGGCTACGCCTACGACAAGGAGCTGAAGACCCGCAAGAAGGGCGAGGTAGTCCTCAGCTTCGAAATACTGATCGCGTCGCAGGCGTTTGAAAGGATTGTGAACCCGTTCATCGAAAGGCTGGGCGAAATCGGCATCAAGGCCACATACAGGCTCGTCCAGCCCGCGGAATACATCGAGAAGATCAAGGATTTCAAATACGACATGATCGTCGCAAACTTCGGGCAGTCCATGAGCCCCGGCAACGAACAGCGGAACTACTGGTCGTCGAAGGTGGTCGACGTGAAGGGCGCCGGCAACTACGCCGGCATCAGGAATCCGGCCATAGACGACGTCGTCGAGCAGCTCATAGCGGCGAAGGACCGCAAGTCGCTTGTCGCCTGCGTCCAGGTCCTCGACAGGATACTCTGCGCGAACTTCTACGTCGTCCCGCAGTGGTATATTGACTACGACAGGGCGGTGTTCTGGAACAGGTTCGGCAGGCCTCCCACCTACGCCGCCAAGACCTCGTTCGAGGGAAACCTCATGAGCTGGTGGTGGTTCGACGCCGCTAGGGGCAAGCGGCTTCTGGAGGCGAAGGAGGCCGGGAAGCCGTTTGTGGAATAGCCTTGTAAATATTCAGCGAAAGGGCGTAGTTCGCTTAGGATACTTTCTTAAAAACTTCTATCACAAAAGCGTGCATGTGTCTATGGAA
>CAZWRV010000042.1:0-48687 GCA_964636325.1 uncultured Victivallaceae bacterium
ATTCGCAGTTCTGTCGATCAGAAACTCGATGGAGGGCGAAGCCGTGCTGAGCCGCGGTTGAGCTTGGCTCAACCCTCCGGAAGACGACAAAGATAACGACAAAGTTCGCGACAAAGATGGGCGAGTTTCAGAGGAGGACGAAGAGGAGGATATGTTCAAGCTGTGTTCGGAATTCAAGCCTTCGGGCGACCAGCCGTCGGCGATCAGGGCGCTGACTGAAGGCCTGCGCCGCGGCAGCAGGCACCAGACCCTGCTGGGCGTGACCGGCTCCGGAAAGACCTTCACCATTGCGAACGTCCTGGCTGGCTTCGACGTGCCCGTGCTGGTGATCTCGCACAACAAGACCCTCGCGGCCCAGCTCTACAGCGAGTTCAAGGCGTTCTTCCCCGAGAACGCCGTGGAATATTTCATCAGCTACTACGACTACTACCTGCCGGAGTCGTATATCCCGCAGACCGACACATACATCGCGAAGGACGCCAGCATCAACGAGGAGATCGAGAAGCTGCGGCTCTCCGCCACTGCGTCGCTGGTCCAGCGCAAGGACGTGATAGTGGTCGCAAGCGTCTCGTGCATCTACGGCATCGGCGCCCCCGAGGACTACGAGAACATGTGCGTGGTCCTCCGCAGGGGCGAGGCCGTCTCCAGGAACGAAGTCCTCGCCAGGCTGGTCGGAATCCAATACGAGAGGAACGACCTGGCACCGGAAAAGGGGCAGTTCAGGGTCCGCGGCGACTCCGTCGACGTCTTCCTCCCCCACAAGGACGAGTTCCTGAGGATCGAGTTCTGGGGCGACACCGTGGAGTCGCTGGCGGCCTGCGACCCGCTCACGGCCGATGTGAGGGAGAAGCTGGACAAGTCCATCCTCTTCCCATGCAAGCACTTCGTGATGCCGCCGGACAGGATAGAATACGCCTGCGCCAAGATCCTCGAGGAGATGCGCGACAGGGTGAAGTTCTTCGAGGAGCAGGGGAAGCTCGTCGAGGCCCAGCGGATCTTCCAGCGCACCAACTACGACATCGAGATGATCCGCGAGATCGGCTACTGCGCGGGCATCGAGAACTATTCGGTCTACCTTTCTGGAAGGCCCCGCGGAAGCAGGCCGTTCTGCCTTCTCGACTTCTTCCCCAGGGACTTCATCACGATCATCGACGAGTCGCACGTCACCATACCCCAGCTCAGGGCGATGTTCAGGGCCGACCGCAGCCGCAAGCAGACGCTCGTCGACCACGGCTTCAGGCTTCCTTCGGCCCTCGACAACCGCCCGCTCGACTTTGACGAGTTCAACGGGATCGTCCAGCGGACGGTCTACGTATCGGCGACGCCGGCGCCCTACGAGCTCGAGCTTTCCGGCAGGGCCGTCGAGCAGGTCGTCCGGCCCACCGGGCTCCTGGACCCCGAAATTGACGTCCGCCCTCTCAAAGGCCAAATCGACGATCTCATCGGGGAGGTCAGGGATTACGCGAAGCGGAAAGAGCGCGTACTGGTCACGACACTCACGAAGAAGAATGCCGAACGCCTCGCCGACTACCTCACGAACATGGGCCTCAACGTCAAATATATCCATTCGGAGCTGGACGTCCTCGAAAGGGCCAGGACGATCTGCGAACTCCGCAAGGGCGACTTTGACTGTCTCGTCGGCATCAACCTACTGCGCGAAGGCATCGACCTCCCGGAAGTGGCGCTGGTCGCGATTCTCGACGCCGACAAGGAGGGCTTCCTCCGCTCCGAGACTTCGCTCATACAGGTCGCCGGACGCGCCGCGCGGAACGTCAACGGCAAGGTCATCCTCTACGCCGACAAGATGACCAAGAGCATCGAAAAGCTCATCAAAGTCTCGAACGACCGCAGGGAGAAGCAGAGGAAGTTCAACGAGGCCTACAAGATCGTCCCGACGACCATAACCAAGTCCATCCGCGAGGACATCGCCGTCTACGCCTCCGCCGATTCCGAGGGAACCGGCGGGAAGAAGCGCAAAAAGGCGGAGCTCGCGGCCGTCACCGAGGAGGAGATGATCGCCGAACTCGAGAAGGAGATGTATGCCGCCGCCGAAGCCCTCGAATTCGAGCGCGCCGCATACCTCAGAGACCTCGTCGCGGGGATGAGGAAGGTAGACAAGGGGTCTTGATTTCTCAAATTATGTTCATAAAAAGATACATCATAGGCGATGAGGTCATAATGCAGATAGCGGCAGGTGTATTCAAGGCGAAATGCCTCCGGCTCATGGATGATGTGAGAAGGCATCGCTGTGAGATTGTAATAACAAAGCACGGCAGACCCGTCGCGAAAATGGTTCCCGTCAAAGGCGGGAAGAAGAAGGCAGGCTGCTTCGGCATGCTGCGCGGTTCAGTGAAGATCAACGGCGACATAGTAGGCGCCAGCGGAGCCTCATGGGAGGCCGATGAAGGCTGAGCTTCTAATCCTTGACACGCATGTCTGGATATGGTATTTCGATGGTAACAGGAATCTTTGCGGTTCCGGCGCCTGAAGGAGATAGACGCCTCAATGTCAGATTCCGCGCTGAGGACTTCCGAGATCAGCCTGTGGGAGCTGGCGATGCTGGAGTCGAAGGGGAGGATCAGCTTCCGTGCGCGATGAATGCGGCGATGAGCACATTGGTATCTAAGACGATCTTCATGAAACACTGTCGAAGACGTCTTGCTCCGTGTGAATGTCTCGGCGGGCCGCCTTGGGCAGCATTTTTTTCCGGTGTTTCCGGGTTTGTCGGTGTCCGGGCCGGAAATCGGGAATGCGATATCGCCGAGCGGAACTACGGCAGTTAGGTTCATGCATCCGTCACTGCGGCAGATTTCAGAAGAGCGGCTGAAATGAAAAGCTCCGGCGTGAAAATGCCGGAGCTTGAAGTCGTTGAATCAGCTGTCCGTGGCAGATGATGGCGGAAGTCCGCCGGTCCGTTCACATTCCGTAGGAGATCCTTGCGTAGGCGCTTCTTTCGGCCCTGCGCTTCTTTTCGCTGGGCTTCTCGAAGTGCCTGCGGTTGCGCAGTTCCTTGAGGACGCCTTCCTTGTCGAGCTTCTTCTTTAGCTTCCTCAGGGCGCGGTCGATCTGCTCGCCTTTTTTCATTCTTACTTCGATCATGAGTCTTCTTTTTCACCTCCTTAGGGAATGTTATTGTTTATATGGTTATTTAAAGACGGCTCAGTAGAATTTCGCCCTGCATACTTCTGCCTACGGAAAAATGGAGGGTTGAGCTGCGCTCACCCGTGCCTGGGTTAATCGGCGACAAATCCCGACTCGTCCGCGAGCATGCCCTTGAGCTTTGAGAGGGTCTGGTTCTGTATCTGGCGGACGCGCTCCCTGGTGCGGCCGATCTCCTGGCTGACCTCCTCTAGGGTGCGGGGCCTGCTGCCGTCGAGGCCGAAACGCATCTTGAGGATCATGCGCTCGCGGTCGTCGAGGCTTGTGAGGAGGTTGGTGAGCCGGGCGACGGACTCGATGTCGCCGAGCATCCTGTCCGGTATCGAGGCGCTCTGGTCGGGTATGATGTCCTGGAACTCGCCGTCCTCGCCCTGCTGGATCGGGTCATGGAGCGAGAAGGTCCTGAGGTCGGCGAGCCTGAGGCCCGCGACTGTCCTTTCGCTGAACTCGAGGTAGTCGGCTATTTCGGCGTCGGTGGGCTCCCTGCTGAGCTTTTCAGAGAGTTTTAGCCTTGCTGATTTGATCTTGTTTATCTTTCCGGCGGACTGCACCGGTATCCTGATTGTCTTGCTCTGGTTGGCGAGGGCGCGGCGCATGGACTGCTTTATCCACCATGCGGCGTATGAGCTGAACTTCGCGCCTTTGGCGGGGTCGAACTTCTCGACGGCCCTCATGAGGCCGATGTTGCCCTCGGAGATGAGGTCCAGGAGCGGGAGGCCGAGACCCTTGAAGTCGTGCGCGATTTTCACGACCAGGCGCAGGTTAGCCTTGATGAGCGTTGTCCTGGCCTCCTCCTTGGCCTTGGGGTCGTTGCCGTGTATCTTGGCGGCGAGGATGACCTCCTCCTCCTTGGTCACCAGGGATATCTGGCCGATATCCTGCATGTATACCTTCATCGTGTCGCTCTTGGAGAGCGAGCCGAAGTCCTCCTGGCCGTCTTTCGGCCTAGGTGTCGGCTTCGGCTTCCTGGGCGGAGGCGGCGGAGGCTTGACGACCTTCTTTTTCTTGAGCCTGATGATCTGCTTCTTGGCGTCCGGAACCGGCTTCTTGTGCTCGGGCTTGGAAGGCTTTTTGTCCTTTGCCGGGACAGACTTCTTGGGCGGTGGCGCCTTCGGTACGGGCTTCTTGTGCGGAGGATGCTGTGTCTGGGGCCTGGCCTGTTGCGCGGGCTTGGAGGTATGCCTGGCCTGGGCAGGGGCGGCGTGCGCCGGAGGCTTATGCGCCGCCGGGACGGGCTTTTTCGCGGGGGCAGCAGCCGGCTTCTTGTGCTCCGGCTTGGAGATCTTCTTGTCCTTTGCCGGCGGGACTGGCTTCTTCGCGGATGCCGGCGGGGGAGTCTTCTTTACGGGCTTTGCCGGAAGCTTGGCCGGAGCTTTGACGACCTTGTGTGGGGTACCCTTTACGGCCGCCTTCTTTTGCGGATGCGGCGATTTTTTAACGCTAATTTTGGCCTTTTCGGCGGGCGGATTCTTTCCTGCCGTTTTTTTATGCGGTATTGTAACGGCCTTGGGTTTCGGTTTTGGGGTGTTTTTCTTCATGCTTATGGCGTATTGTTGCCGATCCTGCTGGAGTGAATATTTCCCGTCCTAAATGAATTAAAGTTTTGTATATTATATGTTGAACATCAAAAGTCAAGATGCCGATGTGGGATTATCTTGGAAAAAAAAGCTGGGATGCTGGCTTAGCGCAGGAATTGAGCGGCAGACGGTCATCAAAAACGTGGATTCCGGAGCCGCAGCGCCGCTTCTGCTCCGTCTTCTGACGGGGCAGGGGAGGCCCGTCATGGCCGTCTTTCCAGACCTTTACGAGGCGGAAAAGGCCGCCTCGGAGGCGTCCGCCATAGCCGAGACGGCCGGCGTGGACCTGCAGTCCGGGATATTCCCCGAGGGGGAGTCGCAGGAGGGTGGATACCTTCCAGAGAACGAGTCCGCGCGGGTCAACATCCTTTATGAGATGCTGAAGCCGGGCGGGAAGATGCTTGTCGCGGCCAGCGCCCGCTCGTTCCTTAGCCCGCTGCCGGAGCCGGACTCGCTCGGCGGGAGCATCATCGGCCTACGTGTCGGCGACGTGTTTCCCCCAGATGAGCTGCTTAGGCGCCTGGTCGCCTTCGATTACGACGACGAATACGAGGTCACCGCGCCGGGCGAATTCGCCCGGAAGGGCGGAATTGTGGACGTATTCTCCGCCGGGCAGCGCAGCCCCGCCAGGATCGAATATTTCGGCGACGAGATACAGTCCATGCGCCTTTTTTCCCCGGAGAACCAGCGGTCAACGGGCAAGATAGCTTCATACGACATAGTGCCGAGGGTTTCGGCGCAAGCGTCCGAGGGTGGGGCGACGCTCTGGGACTACGCGTTCAAAGGCGGTTTTCTCCTTGCGGTCGTCCACCCGCAGAAATGCAGGACGCACATCGAGCGGTTCTGCGGGCCGGGAGAGCTTGAAGCCTGGGATCATGTCCTTTGCGCCGGTTCCGAGGCCGCTTCTGCCGCTCTTCTCCTTGACGCGGTGGAGTCCGGCGGGCATCCCGAAGCGGCCGCCGCGGACTGCTTTCCGGCTTTCGCGCACATTTTTTCCATGGTGGCATCGGAGCTGGAGGCCGGGGCGGGCCTCCTGATGAGGCAGCTGGCCTCGAACCAGATCCGGCAGTGGCTGGATTCAGGCTACGAAGTGGCGCTTATCGGCGCCAAGGAGGGGGCCTGCGGATGCATCGCCGACTGGTGCGCGCAGAACGGTATCCGGCCGGAAGAGGTGCAGACCGATCTTTCGCCGATCAGTTCCGGCCTGGTCTTGCCCGGCATAAGGCTGGCTGTCGTCACCGAGAAGGAACTTTATTTCTCCGGGCATGGCCTCAAAAGGCCTCCATTCAGGCCGAAGGGGGGCCGTCCGAGCTTGAAGGCCGCCTCTGACGAGGGATCGTATGCCGACATCGGCGAGGGAGACTACGTGGTCCACAGCCTCTACGGGATCGGGATATTCAGGGGCATTGCGGAGTTTTCCGAGGACGGCACCGAGGATGAGACGTTCAAGATCGAATTTGCGGACGATGTCGTCGTCTATGTCCCGATTTGGCATGCCGACAGGCTGAGCCGCTACGTCGGGGCGAGGAGGCAGGCGCCGACCCTCAGCAGGATCGGCGGCAAAAGATGGCTCGCTTCCAAGATCGAGGCGGCGCGGGCCGCAAAGACGCTGGCCGGGCAGATGCTCACGACCCAGGCCCTTAGGCTCCACAAGCCCGGATTCGCGTTCCCCCCGGACGACAAGATGCAGCACGTATTCGAGGAATCGTTCCCCTTCCAGGACACACCCGACCAGGCAAGGGCTTCCGCCGAAATCAAGGCCGACATGCGCTCGCCCCGCCCCATGGACAGGCTCGTCTGCGGCGACGTCGGCTATGGCAAGACCGAGGTCGCGGCAAGGGCCGCCTTCAAGGCGGTCCTCGCCGGCCGGCAGGTCGCCGTCCTGGTACCGACCACCGTCCTCGCGCAGCAGCATTACTACACGTTCACGGAGCGCTTCGCCGAATTTCCGGTGGTGGTGGAGATGCTCAGCCGCTTCCGCACGCCCGCCGAGCAGAGGCGCATCATAGAGCGCACCGCCGAGGGCAAGGTCGACATCCTCGTCGGAACTCACCGCATAATCCAGCCGGACATCCGCTTCGCCGACCTCGGCCTCGTCATCATAGACGAGGAGCAGCGCTTCGGCGTCGAGGCGAAGGAAAGGCTGAAAAGCATCCGCGCCAGCGTGGACGTCCTCACGATGACCGCCACGCCGATCCCCAGGACCCTCTACATGGCGATGACCGGCATCAGGGACATGAGCACGATCATGACCGCCCCCGAGCAGAGGCTGCCCGTGCAGACCGTCGTCTGCCAGCACGACGAGAAAATCATCGCCTCCGCCATAACGAACGAACTGCAGAGGGGCGGCCAGGCATACTTCCTCCACAACAGGGTCGCCTCCATAGACAAGGCCCTCGCAAAACTGCAGGAGCTTGTGCCGGACGCGAACTTCGCGGCCGCGCACGGCCAGATGAACGAGCACGAGCTGGAGGACGTCATGTCTAAGTTCCTGTCCGGCGGAATCGACGTGCTCGTATGCACCACGATTATTCAGTCAGGCATCGACATCCCCAACGCCAACACGATACTCATAGAAAGGGCGGACCGCTTCGGCCTCGCCGAGCTCTACCAGCTCAGGGGCAGGGTGGGCAGATGGACCAGGCAGGCCTTCGCGTATTTCCTCCTCCCGAAGCACATGGTCCTCATGGGCAGCGCCAGGGAGAGGATCGCCGCGATAAGGCGATACACGCAGCTCGGCGCCGGATTCCGACTGGCGATGAGGGACATGGAAATAAGAGGCGTGGGAAACCTTCTCGGCCCCGAACAGAGCGGCCACATAAACCAGGTCGGCTTCGACATGTACTGCAGCATGCTCAAGGCGGCCGTCGGCGAGCTCAAGGGCGGAGATTCCCGGCGCATCCCGGCGCAGGTGGACATCTCGCTGGACTTCCTCGCCTTCGCATACAAGGCACCCAGGCACAGACTTGCCGCCGCGCTGCCGCCCGGCTACATACCGTCCGAGAGGCTGAGGGTCGACGCCTACCGCAGGCTGGCAAGGGCCTCCGAACACTCCGAAATCCAGGCCCTCGGCGAAGAGTTCACCGACAGGTTCGGACCCCTTCCGGAATGCTCCAGGAACTTCCTGCTATTCCATTCCCTTAGGATAGCCCTGGCCTCCCTCCGGATCGTTTCGCTCAAGGCTGTCGGCTCCGAGGCGGAATGCTCCTACCACCCCGCCGAAAAAAAACGGGATATGATGTTCAAGCTCGTAGGAAAAACGCCCGAGCAGAAGTTCCACGAGATACTGAAGCATTTCCACGCATTAATCGCTTTCCCCCTTTAAAACAGTTCCACATGATTTAAGTTACCCCGCATTCAAGCGCATGAAATGAAACGGAGGACTTGCTATGGGCAAATATGATCTGGGCATAGATCTCGGCGGCACCAAGATCATGGGGATCACGGTGGACAGTGACTACAAGATATTGTCGTCAACCAAGGTCAAGACAAAGCATCTGCTCGGCCCCGACGGCATATGCAGGCAGATGAAGGAGGTGGCCGACGAGGTTCTCGAAGGCGCTTCCCTGACATGGGACGACATAGACGAGGTCGGCGTGGCCGTCCCGACTTCGATAGATCCGAAGACGGGTGAGGGGCTCCACGCGCCCAACCTCGGATGGAGGAACCAGCCCATCCGAAAGACACTGGAGAAGGTCTTCAAGCGCAAGGTCTACCTCGAAAACGACGTCAACTGCGGGACGCTCGCCGAATTCAAGTGCGGCGCCGCCAGGAAATACAGGAACGTCGTCGGCTTCTTCGTCGGAACAGGCCTCGGCGGCGGAATCATAATAGACGGCAGGCTCGTCAGGGGCGTCCGCGGCGCCGCCGGCGAGCTCGGACACGAGATCGTCCGCTACAAGGGGCGCAAATGCGGCTGCGGCAACAGGGGCTGCATCGAGGCATACTGCAGCAAGACCGCCTTCGGAAAGCAGTTCCACAAGCATATCAACCACTACAACGAGAAAAGCATCCTCTCCAAGCTCTGCGACGGGGACTTCACACGCCTCAAGAGCAAGACCCTACACAAGGCCTTCAAAGCCAAGGACGACCTGGCCATCTCCGTGGTCCGGAAAGGCTTCGAGATGCTGGGCGTCGCCTCGGCAAACCTTGTGACAATACTTGCTCCCGAATGCATAGTCTACGGCGGCGGCGTCGTCGAGGAGCTGAGGGAGGAAGTCATGCCGATGATCAGGGAAAGCTTCGAGGAAAGCCTTTTCGCCCTCTCGCCCGGCGACGTCAAGCTCGTGCTTTCGCAGCTGGGAGACGACGCCGTTCCTCTCGGCGCCGCCATCCTCGCCCGCGAAAAGGGCAACGTCTAGAGCCCATGATCCTCGTCTGCCATCGGGGCGCCCTGGGCGATTTCATCCTCGCCTGGCCGGCAATTTCCTCCCTGCGGAAAAAGTTTCCTGCGCATGAGTTCGCAGGGATAGGCCGCCCCGAATACATGGAGCTCGCCAAATCCCTAGGTCTGATAGACTTTTGCTTCAACGCAGAGTCCGCAGCCCTTATGCCCTTCTTCTCCGGAACTGCGCCGCCGCCGCTTCCCAGCGCGGTTTCCGGCGCGGTCCTCTGGCTCGCGGACGGCGCAAAGGCCGCAGCAACCCTCGGAAAAAACGCCTCGCTCCCGGTCGTCACCATAGTCCCGTTCCCCAAAGACATACGGAAGCACCTCGCCGAATACAACTATGAATCAGTGCGGGAGCCGTTCGGCCTGGAAAAGACTGATGACCTTGCCGCCCTGATGCCTCCTCCTCAAGCCCTCCGGACGGATCAAAAACTACTGCTCGTCCATCCCGGCAGCGGAAGCGAGAGGAAGAATCTTCCGGTTTCATTCTATTTGACTGCCACGGAAGAACTCGGGAAACGCTTCGGACTTGAGCCGTCGTTCGTCCTCGGACCGGCCGAACTGGAGAGGGGGCTTCCCGAGAAGCTCAGGGGCAGGCACATCTTCTCTCCTAAGACCGTGTCGGAACTGAAAGAGCTGCTCCTGAAGGCCGCACTATACATCGGCAACGACTCCGGTCCGAGCCATCTCGCCGCGGCCATCGGAATCAGGACAATCGCCATCTACATCTCGACCGATCCGGCAATATGGGGGACTGTCGGGAAATATTCGACGAACATCCGGGCCTCAGACCAACAGGAAGCGCTGGATATGCTCTTTGAATCCTAAATAGCCGCAGTTGGCCGCATTCGCCGTAGCTGCAAGGCGGCAAGACGCAGCTGTGGTAACCAGTTAAATCCAATATGCCCCTGATGTTTCTTACCCGGAATAGGTTCATGTTGTCAAATCATAGGTTTGACCCCAATGTTCCCTATGCGATTAACATGCCCGCAAGATGCCGGATTTCCGGTTTCCGGGCATAGTCCCCCTTACCCCCCGCTATTTTCAGGGCGGCGGAGACCGCCACAGCGCAGGCTATCCCGACGCCGGGGCGGGGGCGGACCCTGGCATGTCCGCTATTCTGCGGTACAACTCCTTGAACATGAATGCTCCGGGAGGTGGAAGCGTATCTTCCTCTTCATGGCCTCGACCCTTGCCCCGACCTTCAGCAGCCTCAGCCTTATGGTGTCGAACTGCGCGTCTCCGAGCCCCGTTCCGTCAAGCGCGTTCGAGCGCATCGAATGCATGAGCACGTACGCCGCCGAATGCAGGAAGAGTCTGAACTGGTTGGCCGTGGCCTTGTTGCAGCTTGTCCTGTCGGACTTCAGCGCCACCTTGTGGTCCTTTATCATGAGCTCCATCTTTCCGCGCCCGCAGTACACCGTCTCGTAAAGGTATGCCGCGCCGGCCTCCTCGAAGCTTGTCACGACGAAGCGCATGTCCACCCCCGTCTCGGACGCCTCGGCCCGGCATATCACCCGGCGCGGCCTGCTCCACGTGGCCGCCTGGTAGAACCCCGACGCATAGACCCTCGCCTTGGTCTGGCCGGTGCGCTCCCTCTTCAGCTTCGCGTCCTTCGCCGCCTGCTCGAACTGCCTCTCAAGAACGGCGTTCGGGCCGAGGCCGGTGACGTATTCGATCCCGTTCGACTCAAGGAAGTCCATGACCTCGGGCTTCGTGTGGTGCGAGTCAGCGCGGAAGACTATTATGACGTTCTTCCACCGGCTACTTATCCGTCTTATCAGCCTCTTATACTCCTTTAGCGTGAAAATTTACATTTTGACGAGCCAGATTTGGGATTGGATTTTTTCGTTCCGACCGAGCGGCGACATGAATGTCGTCCGAGGAAGGAACGGAAAAATACGGCCCAAAGATGCTCGCCGCAAGGCGGTTGCGGTCTTTCGGTTTTGCTCCGCACCCTTCGAGAACCTTCGATACCTCGGTATCGGCGGTCTCTCAGAATGCGAAGCAAATTCCAAAATCTCCGCAATCAAAATGTAAATTTTTCAGCCTAAAGGAGTATAAGCAGCGACAGTATCTCCTTGCCGGTGGGAGTCTTCCCCGGACGTATCATCGCCGTTATGAACTTCCCGCTCAGCCCCTCGTAGACATGGAACGGCATCAGGCAGTATTCGTCCTCGTAGCCGCAGGCTGTCTGGAAGACCCGCTGCATCAGCATCTCCCGGAGGCCGTGCTCGACGTAGGACTTGTGCCTTTCATCCTCTATCTTCCCTGCCAGCGTCTCCACGATCTTCTCCTTTTCCTCGACCGCCCTCATCAGGACGGCCCCGAAGTCGCCGGTCACCTCGGGCTCGTCGAACACCGCTTCGATCCTCCTGCAGCCTTTGAACTTGAATTCCAGCTGTCCGTCTGTATCTTTTTTAAACTTTGGAACCTTTTGCTGTTTTGTTGGCTTTTAGAGACATAACATATTAGACACCAACATTTTATAAAAGGTTCCACAGATATTTTTCAATTTTTTATGAATAATTCAGGCTAACCTGAGGGCCGTGGACAGGGAGTGGCTGGCCCGTAACATGAGGACGCCCGTGACGAACACATCCGGGTACAAGGGCGTGTCGTGGAGCAGGCTCTACGAGAAGAGGGAGGCCTACCTCCACTGCGGCGGCAGGAAATACTCGGGTGGACTGCACAGGGAACTCGAGTATGCCGTAGCCGCAAGGAAGAGGCTGGAGAAGATTCACTTCAAGGTGAGGCGCAAGGGAGCATGACCGACGGGGAAACATCGGACACCAGGCCGGAACCGGACATTGAGCGGATGGCGGCAGAATACTGCCGGGGCATGGCGGATGTGCTGGAGGAGACCATGAGAAGGTTCGGCCCTCCAGGACTCCCCGTTGCAAATCTGAATTTTCAGACTATCTTGCAACATGGTAGATGCGATGCTTTTAGTATTTGAGGACTCCAATGGGTGACCCCCCTCCTTCCGGTGAAGATGTAAAATTCCAGAACTGCCCCCACTGCGACCAGCATTTGTCTGGACCTGATGTTATGGAAGGGAAAGAGATATCGTGTCCGACTTGCGGTATGAAGCTAATGCTCAGCCTACCTTTGACAGATTCTGCGCCTGCAATGAACTTAATAAATAATCATCCTACCGATGGCGTTGGGAAACAACACGCAGGCCGAAACAAAGATGACTGCTCTATTATATACGAAGCAAAATCCGCTATATATAAGGCATGGCCTCGGCGCACTTGGATACTGTTGTCAATAACAATTCTTGTTATATCTCCACTGGTTAGTTTCTGGACGAAGACAATTATAACCTATGTGCCTATTTCTCCCGACACTCCGCCGCCGGATGGTTTTATCCAGATCATATTAATGCCGGTTCGTGGTTGGCCGATACCTTATACACAACCAGGTTCTCTGCACATTGTTTTGATGAGGTTCATTGGAAATACCACACTCTGGTGCCTCGGGATTCAGTGTTTGGTTGTACTTCTTCTCGCCTGGACGACTCTTGTATTTCTTCAACAGACCCGTGTAGGTTTTTGGATCACGGCTTTACCGTTGCTTGCATACTTTGGTTTTTGTGTAGGTTATACGTTGGAGCACGATCCCATATTTCTGAATGGAGAGATCTGGGTTTTGGCTTCATTGCTAGGATTTACATTCATATCGATTGCTCAAGTCATTGGAACATGCGATGTGTGGCTTGCCATGTATCGTAATTTGATATTGGCTATGACATTTTTTCTTGGGATTGGGGTTGGAGGGGATGTTGCCCACAATCGACTAGGTAGGAATTTCGAAGATATTACATTTTGCATTGTGTTGTCTGGCATTTTTGGACTCGGCTCAATGTTTGCTGTCGCCGTTGCAAATTTTATACGAAAAAGGTTGTTCAGACATCTGGACTTTAACGTCCGTTTGATATCGAATAAAATATTCTATTACTTTGTTCTGTCGGCACTCGTAGCGTTATCCCTTACTGCGACAGGACTCTTCCTCAATTCAAATGCGCGCGGTGAACTTTACACAACAATAAATGATAGAACACAATGGACATGGCATGTGTTCTGGTTATTAAGCACCGCTCTCATTGCTGCTCTGACTATGTGCTTTGGAGTGAGGCTCGCAGTTCGAGTTGTAAGAAGCGAAACACAAAAATGGTAGTGAAAAGAGTCAATTACCATCTGTTTTGACGTATGGAGAAGACAGTATCAAGAATGAATGCCACTAAGATAAGGGAAATTTAGCCTCATTTATCAGGTTTGCGCCTCCTCCTCTTCCTGACCCCCTTTGCCGAGAGTTCGAGCACCGCCAGCGAAAGCCTTCTCATCTCCGATACAATATTCTCCAGGTTCCTGTTGTTGTCAATGGCGGCCTGGAATATTTTCCGCTGCGCCGCGCTCAGGTTGACCGTAACCGTCTTCCCCTGCCTTTTGAATGTCCACTGGAAGTATGGCCCGTAGCTTTTCTTCCGCGCGCTACGCCCGTCTGCGACCCTTATTTCCCGCTCGGTGATAGTCCCCTGCGCGACCAGCCCGATCCTTGAAAGCCTGCGCCTCAGCGCGTCGAACTTTTCGCGCATTTTCCCTTTCGCGTCCTGTTTTTGCATTTGCATGATCCTTCCATGCTGTTATATTACAAGTATATATACTTGTAGTAAACAATTCAAGGGGTGCGGCAGAAAAAATGAAGAAAAGTTCATGGAGGCTGACTGACGCGAGGAGGAAGGTGGAGGGGCTGAGCCTGGGCGAGTTCAAGGCGCTGTTCCCGTGCATGGAGGAGGCCGGGGGGCTGCTCGGCAAGCCGGCGAGGAGAAGGCTTTTCAGCCCGGAAAACACCTTCTTCGTCTTCCTGTGGCAGATTCTGAACGCCGAGTCCTGCGCCTGCGCCGTGCTGAACGCGCTGGGATGGTTCTGCGGAAAGGGCGAGGCCGGTCTGCCCAGTCCGTCGATGGAACAGTTGGGGGCAAACCTATGATATAGGTGTGACCCTGATGTCGACTTTGGGTGCACCAAAGGATCTATTTCCGATTAGGGCATAGGACATATGCCCTAATCGGAAATAAGCCTCAAATCTCAAACACCGATATCCAAACTCCCAATCGGCCAGTTTGGGATTTGTGATGTGGAACTTGGAATTTGGGTTGCGGGCGCAGCCCGAGTTAAAATATCCCCGAGATGTTGCCGTCGGAGTCGATGTCGATGTTCTTGTAGGCGGGGTCGGCGGGCAGTCCGGGCATCCTCATTATTTCGCCAGTGATCGGGATGAGGAATCCGGCGCCCGCCGCGATCTCTATCTCCCTTACGGTGACAAGGAAGTCCTTGGGCCTTCCGAGCAGTGCGGGGTTGTCGGAGAGCGACTTCTGTGTCTTCGCAATGCAGACAGGGAGCTTGTCGAGATGCAGCCTCTTGATGAGGGCCAGGTCGTGCTTCGCCTTGGACGTGAAGTCGATCTTGCTCGCGCCGTATATCTTGTGGGCGACGGCATGGATTTTCTCTTCGACCGGCATGTCCAGGGGATACAGCGGCCTGAGATGGCCGCGGTGGGATGAGGCGAGTTCCGCGGTCTTCCTGGCCAGATCCAGCGCGCCGGCGCCGCCCTTCTTCCATGCTTCCGAGAAGGCGTAGGGTATTGAACTCGCATCAAGGAGTTCGGCCAGGAGCGAGAGCTCGGTATCGGAGTCGGAGTCGAACTTGTTGACGGCGACGATGGCCGGGACTCCGAAATGCTTGATGTTCTCGTAGTGCTTTTCAAGGTTCGAAAACCCTTTCCTCAGCGCATCCAGGTTTTCGGAACGGCTCTGCTTCTCGTGGAGGCCGTGATACTTGAGGGCCCTGACAGTGGCGACCAAGACGACGGCGTTGATGGTGAATCCCGCCTTCCGTGCGACGATGTCGAAGAACTTCTCGGCGCCGAGGTCGAAGCCGAAGCCGGCCTCCGTTATTGCGAAGTCCGCGAGCTTCAGCGCGAGCCTGGTGGCCAGGATGGAGTTTGCGCCCTGAGCGATGTTGGCGAACGGGCCGCCGTGTATCAGCACGGGGTTGTGTTCGAGAGTCTGAACTAGGTTTGGCTTGAGCGCGTCCTTGAGGAGGGCCGCGGCGGCGCCGTGCACCCCCAGATCCCTGGCGTAGACGGGATTTTGGGAGAGGTCGAATCCGACCAGTATTCCGGCGATCATCTCCTTCAGCTGGGCGTAGTTTTCGGCGAGGCAGAGGATTGCCATGATTTCGCTGGCCGCAGTTATGTCGAAGCCGGTCTCCCTGGGGTATCCGTTCTTAGGCCCGCCGAGGGCGATCACCATGTCGCGGAGCGCCCTGTCGTTCATGTCCATGACGCGCTTCCAGCGGATTTCGCGGGAGTCGATTTTGAGCCTGCCCCAGTGAATTTCGTTGTCGATTGCGGCGGAAACAAGGTTGTGCGCGCGTTCGACCGCGCAGATGTCGCCGGTGAAATGGAGGTTGATGTCCTCCATGGGGACGACCTGAGAATGTCCGCCTCCGGTCGCGCCGCCCTTCATTCCGAAGACCGGGCCGAGCGAGGGTTCTCGCAGGGCGAGCATGGAGTTGAAGCCGGCCTTCCTCATGCCGTCGTGGAGGCCGATCGAGGTCGTCGTCTTGCCCTCGCCCGCGGGAGTCGGGGTTATGGCGGAGACCAATATTAGCCTGCCCGTCGTCCTGTCCTTGATCTTATCCAGCAGCGACGGCGCTATCTTCGCCTTGTGGTCGCCGTATCTTGAGACTGATTTTGCGGGGATTCCGGCGGCCGCGGCGATTTCCGAGATGTCCTTCAGCCTGGCGTGCCGGGCGATTTCGAGGTCTATGTTCCTGTGGTCGCTCATGGTTCCCTTTTCATTCTGCGGTTTCGACGCCTTTTACGCGCCATGCGGTCTGGCCCGCCTTGTTTGGCTTCGCGGAGCCTGAATAGAGGAAGCTGCCGGCCCATTCGAATCCGCCGACGGATACGGCGCAGTCCGGCAGGGAGGTTTCGGGGATTTTTCCGGATTCACCTGAGAGGTCGAGTATGTTACGCTCCGAATTCAGCGGCTCCTTGCTGCGGACGGAGGCGGTGATCTTCTTCTTGCCCCATTTCACAGTGACGGTTTCGCCGGTTTCCGGCTTGAAGACGGCGGAGCCGCCGGACTCCTTGAAGGAACTTTTGAAGGCGTCGCCGAGAACCCCGCTGAAAGTGTAGTTGCCGACGCTGATTGAGAGTTCCGAGGCCTTTGTGATCGAAGGCGCCGGCGAGAATCCGCCCGTGAAATTGAATGCTGCGTCTATCGAGAAGGAGTCCTTGGAGCCTTTCGGGCTCTGGCTGCGGGCAGAGGAGAACTTGTTCTTCGTTGAATATCCTCCTTGGACGAATTCAGCGGTGAAGGCCATGTCCTTGGTGACGTTTTGCACTACCAGCGGGTTGGCGGCCGAGGAGAAGCCGTCCGGGCCGGCCCATTTCGAGAAGAGGTATCCTTCGTCGGGGGTGGCGGTGACGGGCGAGCTGTCCGTGCCGTCCTCGACCTCCTGGGAGCCTTGGCTGACGGAGCCGCCGGTTTCCGCAGTGAACGTCAGGGTATGAGTGGCCGCCTGTCCGAAGCATGCCAGATGCGGGCACGGTATTCCGTCGAGAAGCCGGAAGTCGCCTCCGGCGAAAAGCGACGAGCCGTCGTCGGAGACATGGACGGCGTCGGCTATCGGGTCGCCGGGGGAGGGGTTCCATGACGTCGGAAGGCCGCTGCCGGTGTAGATTCCCGCCATGGCCCAGCGCGTCTGACCGCCGACGTTCGTGAAGTAGCCGGCGACATAGAGGACGGTTCCGTCCTTGGAAAGGGAGATGGATCTCACCGATCCGTGGTAAGAGCTTCCTTCCGCGTCAAGCTGCGGATCCCATGGAGTGGGCAGCGCCGAGGATGTGTAGATCGCGGCCAGCTTGTTTCGGACTCCATCTCCCACCTTGTTGAACCATCCGCCCGCGTAGAGGATGCTTCCGTCCGGCGAGACGGTGAGTGTGGTGACCATCGAGCCCAGGGGCGATTCGCTTTTCAGGTTCGGATTCCAGGCGAGGACGGCGCCGGTTGCGGCGTCTATCGCGGCGATGTCGTCCTGGAGCGCGCCGCCTGCGTGGTCGAAGCTGCCGCCGACATATACGGTTTTTCCGTCTGGGGAGACCGCGATCGCCTGGACGTTGCCGGATGATGCCGAGCTGATGTCCGGCGCCCAGTCCTTGAGTTCGCCGGTGGCGGGATCGAGCGCGGCGATATAGTTCCTGGCGCTTCCGTTGAGCGTGTCGAAGCTGCCGCCCACGTAGAGCGTGTCGTTTGATGGGGACATGGCCAGGGCGAGCACCGGGGCGCTCGCGTCGGCGGTCCAGTCCGTGGCAAGTCCGGTGGAGGCGTCAAGGGCGGCGATGTTGTTCCTGGCCTGGCCGCCAATCTGCGAGAATGAGCCTCCTACGAAGAGCGTCTTGCCGTCGGCCGATATCTGCATGGCCTGTACCGAGGGGTAGTCGCCGCCGGACGGGGCGGGGTTGAAGGCGGTGGCCTTGCCGGTCTTGATGTCGATCGCGGCCATGAGCTCTCGCGGCTCACCTCCGACCGAAAGGAATGTCCCTCCGAGGCATACCTTACCGGACTCCTGGCTGATCACGGTGACGGGGGTGGGGACCATTGGCGTCCATGCCTCCGCCGCGGCGGTGGAGGTGTCGAGCGCCGCGAAGTTCACGTGGCTTCCGCCGCCGATCTGCGTGAACGAGCCCGCGGCGAAAAGCGTCCCTCCGTCGTCGGACAGCGCAAGCGAGCTTACGTATGTGGAATCGCTGTTGTAGAGGCCGGGATTCCATGCGGAAACGGTTCCAGTTGAAGTGCTTATGGCCGCCAATTTCGCCTGGTTCACACCCCCTATGCTTGTGAAGTTGCCGCCGACGAAGGCGGTCTTTCCATCGGAGGACAGCACGAGCGACTTGACGAACGAGGTGCCGCCGAAGTAGCCGCCCTGGGGGTTCGGGTTCCAGGAGGTGGCGCTGCCAGTGATGGAGTCTATGGCGGCGAGGCAGTTCCTCGGCACGCCCGCGCATGTGTCGAACGAGCCGGCCACATAGACCGTCTTTCCGTCGGGGGACGGCACGACGGCCCGCACGTCGGCTTCGGACGAGGACGAGACCCCCGGATTCCAAGAGGACACTGCGCCGGTCACGGCGCTGATCGCGGCGATCCTGTTGCGTTCCTGTCCGCCCATGCCGACGAACCATCCTGCCGCATAGACCGTCTTTCCGTCAGGGGACAAGGAGAGGGCGTTGACAGTTCCGTTGCTGTCCGGGTTCCAGCTTTTCACGGCGCCGGTCGCGGAGTCTATTGCGGCGATGTTGTTGCGGGTCTGCCCCCCGATTGTGGTGAAGTAGCCGCCGATATAGAGCGTGCCGCGGTCGGGGGACAGGGCGAGCGCCTTAATCTCGCCGAAGGCGCCCGCGATGACAGGCTTGAAAGCGGAGTCGAGGGAGTTGTCGCTCTTGACGTGGACAAGCTTTCCCACGTCGCCGGAGCCGCCTCTGCCGCCGCCGATGAACCATCCGCCCTTGCCGTCGGGGATTATCGCCGAAACGTAGTCGCCGATCTTCGGGAAGGAACTGTCTACCGCTCCGGTCGAGCCGTCGACAAGCGCGGCATAGCCCGTGTTCGGGCCTGCATAGGTGAGCATGAATCCGGCCACATAAATGACACCGTCCCCCTCCTCGATGCATTCGACATCGTAGTCGGTCATCCACATGTCGCCGCGCGGCTTGCTGGAAAATGCCCCGTAGACTGGCGAAAGCGCCATGAGCAAGGCGGCTGCCGCTATGATGCGGGTAAACGATTTCATGAGAAGGGCCCCTTGCTGTTGCTTATAAATCCCTTGAATCCCTTGAATGGACGGCGGTCGAAAACAACCGCGCACGGCAGGCATTCACTGTCCGCCGTCCGGCATTTGCGCTTGCTTAATATATATGGTATAAGCGAAAGATGAAATGCCGCCGTCTTAAATATGGAGGCGGGGGAGTATCAGCCGAGCGGATGGAGTGACGGCGTGCCGGCGGAGAAGGAGCATATTTCGGAGAAACCTGCGGCGCGCGCCAGCTCCAGGGCATCCGCGAAGTTCGCTGCGACCTCATCCGGCCTGTGCGCATCGGAGCCGAGGGTGAGCATGAGGCCGCGCCTGCGGGCGAGCTTCAGTATCTCCAGCGAAGGATAAAGCTCCTTCACCGGTTTCCTCAGGCCGGAGGTGTTGACCTCAATGGCCATGCCTGCCTTCCCTGCGGCCTCGAGTATCTCGTCGAATGATGAAAGCATCCTTCGCATGTCCGAGTGGAGATGGCCGAACTTTTTCGGGAGGTCGAAGTGACCCAGTATGTTGAACCTGCCCGACCGGACCATGGCCAGCATTGCCTCCGCGTATCCCTCCCACGTCCTGTCGGCAGTCCCCTCGTCATTCCAGAGGTGCATGAATTCGGGATTGTCGTGCGGGAAGTCTTCGACATAGTGGATCGAGCCGATGACGTAGTCGAAGCGGCCTTCCTCTAGGAACGCATAGACCTCGTCCATCCTGCCGGGGACCCAGTCCGCCTCGATGCCGAACCTGACCGTCATGTCACGGGAGACTGCGGACGCGTCCTCCACGAGCTTCCTATAGGTCGGGAATTCGTCCTCGTCCATCCTGAATCTGGAATCGTAGCCCCGGGGCACGGGGATATGGTCTGAAAAACCGATTTCTGAAAGCCCGAGCGCCGCCGCCACGGCCGCATATTCGCGCGGCGAACCTTCTGCGTGCCTGCAGAGCGATGTGTGGAGATGGTAGTCGAGAAGCATATTCTCCCGGGATGCCGGACGGTGCGGCGGTGAATTGTGAACGCTGGTCGCGAGCCGCGGGGCAATTGCTGTATGAATTCAGCAAACTACGCTCTTTTGCTGAATTCATAGTTGAAGAAAAATGCGAAATCGTTCGTTTTGTGGCTAAAAACTGGGATTTTTCACGCTTTATGTCCGCTTTTATCGGAAACAATTCGGATTTTGCATTTTTCCTAGGTAAATATTCATTGAAAGGGCGTAGTTCACTGAATATTTACGGAGGATGTGCCCTTCTGTTCAGACGACTTGCAGCTTACGTTCGATATGGGATATGGTTCTGTTCAGGGTTTCATTCGAGCGGCGTTCTTTCTCGATCTTATTCACCGCGTGTATGACCGTGGCGTGGTTCCTGTTCCCGAAAAGCTCCCCGATTTCCGGGAAGGACTTTTCCGTCATGCGCCTGCTGAGATACATGGCGATCATACGAGGGACGGCTATGTTGCTGGGGCGCTTGCTGCCGGTCAGGTCGGCGATGCGGAGCTCGAAATGGTCGGCCACATGCTTCTGGATCGTTTCCACCGTAAGCCTCTTGGCGGCCTCCTGCTCGAGGTAGCGGCAGAGCAGCGATTCCGCCTTTTCAACCGTCATGCCGGAATTGTGATAGGCGGAAAACGCGACAAGCCTGAGAAGAGCCCCCTCGAGGGCACGGACATCGGACACGATGTTCCTGGCGATGAAGAGCAGCACCTCGTCGTCGAACTTCACGAGGTGGTTTTCCTGCTTCTTCTTGAGCACGGCGAGGCGCGTCTCCTCGCTGAATGGTTCGATCTCCACCGTCAGGCCGGATGAGAAGCGGGAGATGAGCCTGGTCTCTATGCCGGTCATCTCGTTCGGGCTCTTGTCCGAGGTCAGAAGAATCTTGCTGTTCTCGTTGTAGAGGCTGTTGAAGGTGTTGAAGAACTCCTCCTGGAGCCGGTCGGTCTTGGCGAGGAACTCGATGTCGTCCACGAGGAGGTAGTCCAGTTTCCTGAACCTGTTCCTGAAGCTCCAGTGCTTGTTGGTCCGCAGGGCGTCGACGTAATGGTTCATCAGCTCCTCGCAGGTGAGGTATTCGACATCGGCCTTGCGGTTGAGCTTCTTCACCTCGTTGGCCACCGCCTGTATGAGGTGCGTCTTGCCTAGCCCCGGCCTGGAATAGACGAAGAGCGGGTTAGCCGATAGGGCGCTCTTGCTGGACTCCACCATCCCCATGGCGGCCGCGTACGCTATCCTGTTCTCGGGGCCGACGACGAAGTTGCTGAACGTGAACAGCGGGTTGCAGTTCGGCGCCAGGCCTCCGGACTGTCCGGCATGAGGGACGTGTCCGGAATGGGAGGAATGAGCGGATCTCGTTGGCTGCGCATCAGCTGTATCGCAAGAAGGCTGCTCGCTGAAATGGCCGGTCTCAAGCCTGATGCGGTATTCGGCGCCGGACGCCTTGTGCAGGCCGGCCCTGATCATCTCCTCGAAGTGGCCGTGGATCCAGTCGCTGGTGAACTCGTCGGAAACCCCCAGGACTGCCGTCCCATTGTCGTTGCCGAGCGGGACTATGGGCTCTATCCAGCGCCTGTAGGTCTCAGCATCCCTTATGGCCTCCTTGATATGCCGCTTGGCTCTGCTCCATACACCGCCGAATCCGCTGTCCGCATCCATGACTATGTCCCTGAAATGAGAATTATTAACAACTCCTTGCGCCCCCTGGGCTCAGAGGGCGCTTCCTCCTGCCGGAGCCGCCTCCCGGACGTCGCGGTCAGGTGGCCTCCGGCATGCTCCGATGCGGAAGCTGGGCGCCGCCAGGCCACGTATTCCGCCTTGATTATGAGCTGAAAAGGCGTAATTTCATGGCTCCAGCGGCGGACTCGTGGTCAGGATTGGATGGAATGGATATGATGCAAATCTGTAAGTAACTGTTTTTTAAGATGTTTACGACGTCGGCGTCCGAATTATCAACAGTTATCAACAGCTTATTAACAACCCTTGCCCGCTTCTGCTGGGAAATTTATTGATTTCAAGTTAGATTGTCATGATTAAATGGCAAGCCGTTTAAGAGAAAGAAATCCGCGATATGTTGTAAGTCATTGATTTAAAGTTAAATTATTCTGAAAAATTTGTAGTGAGGCGGCCGGACGCCGGCGCCTCCGCAGCACCGCATATTATTTGCAAGCATATGAAAAACAGGACTTTATACTTGTCGGACTGGTCCCTGACCCCGGCGGCGAAGATCATGAATTCGGGCGTCCTCTGCGAGGGCGAACGGATACTTGCGCTGGGGGGCGCGTCGGCCTTCGAGCTCGAGCCCTCCCTGGAGCTGGTTGACATGAAGGGCTGCTACTGCGTTCCGGGGATGATCGACACGCACATCCACGGCGCCGGCGGCTTCGACTCGAGCACGGCCTACGACAACGAGGCCGCGATGGGCGAGATGTGCATGACCCTCGCCGAGCACGGCGTTACCTCCTTCCTCCCAACCATAATATCCGGGACGCCGGAGCGCATGCTCAGGGCCGTGTCCACGCTCTCGAGGCTGGTAGACGGCACCTACGACGGCGCCCAGCCGCTGGGCATCCATGTCGAGGGACCGTTCCTCAACAAGGAGAAACACGGATCGCAGATCGAGGATGACATCAGGCAGGTGGATCTCGGCGAGGCCCGGGAGCTGATAGAGGAGGGCAGGGGGCGCATCAGGATAATGACCTTCGCCCCGGAGCTTCAGAACTCGTTCAGGCTCCTTGAGCTTCTCTTGGAGAACAATATCTCTCCGTCCATGGGGCATTCGATAGCGGACGAGCAGACCGTCAGGCGGGCTGTGGACGCGGGAGCGCACAGATGCACCCACGTATTCAACGGCATGCCCCCGCTCAGCCACAGGACCGCCGGCATCACTGCCGTTGTCCTCACCGACGACAGGATCACCGCTGAGATAATCCTGGACGGCACGCACATCCATCCGCGCATGGTCGACCTGGTATGCAGGGCCAAGCCGAAGGACAAGATCGTCGGGGTCAGCGACGCGGTGCAGGGCACCGGGCTCGACGACGGCAGCTACCGCATGGGGGACACGCAGATATTCGTCCGCGACGGAAGGGTGACCACCCGGGACGGCGTGCTCGCCGGCAGCACCATGATGCTCGAGCGCGGCTGGAGGCACCTTGTGCAGTTCTCGCACCTGAAGGCCACGGAGGCCGCCGCGTGCATGACGCTGAACCCGGCAAGGAGCCTCGGTCTCGACGACAGGGGCGAACTGGCGCCGGGCAAGCTTGCCGACATGGTCTTCTTCAACTCCAAGGACAACAGCGTCAGGATGGTAGTCGTCAAGGGCAGGATCGTCTACGATTCGGCCTCCAGGCCGAAGAACTGAGGCGGGCTCTGTCCTGCCGTAACCCAAAGGATAAAATCCTCTCACACAAAGACACGGCGACACTAAGTTTTTTCCCGTGTGAAAAAGGCCGGCATGGCGGGCGGTGAAATCCATATGAACATTGCAGAAAGACAGAAGGCCCTGAGGTGCTGCTCGGCGCTGGTGGTCAAGGTCGGAACCAGGCTTCTGACCGACGCTTCGAGGATATCTCCGCTCATATCGCAGATCGCGTGGATCAAGAAGGAGAAGGGCAAGGACGTGCTTCTCGTCTCGTCCGGCGCCGTCGGCCTGGGCATGAAGGCGCTCGGGCTCGAATCCCGTCCGAGGAGCGTCCCCGAGATCCAGGCGCTCGCGGCAGTCGGACAGAGCAGGCTGATGTCGCTTTACGAGGCCGAGTGCAGGAAGCACGGCTTCCATGCCGCGCAGCTTCTCCTCACCGCAGGCGACATACGGGACAGGGAGCGGCACATGAACGTGATGAACTGCGTCCGCACACTCTGGGGAAGGGGCATACTCCCGGTCATAAACGAGAACGACTCGGTTTCCGTCGACGAGCTGAAGTTCGGCGACAACGACCGCCTTGCGGCCCTGATAGCCGTCATGATGAGGGCCGGCCTCACCGTGATCCTTACCAGCGTCGACGGGCTGCATTCGAGGAAGGACGGGGGTTTTGACAAACGGATTTCTACAGTCCGTTCGATCACCGGGGAGATCCGCGGCATGGCCGCCGGCACCGACGACGGCGAGCTTTCGATCGGTGGCATGGCTTCAAAGCTCAACGCCGCCGAGATCATCAGCTCCGCCGGCGAATACCTGTGGATCGCCGACGGCAGGGATCCGGAATCGCTCGTGAAGATATTCAGGGGCGAGGATGTCGGTACGCTATTCCTGCCGCGTTCGGAAAAGCAGATGCGCTCGCACAAGAGATGGCTCAGCTTCTTCTCAAAGCCCGCGGGAACGGTCGCCATAGACGCGGGCGCGGCCAGGGCTGTCGTGGAACGGGGGAAAAGCCTGCTCCCTTCGGGCATAAGGGAGGTCAAGGGAAAATTCGCGCGCGGTGCCACAGTCCTTATCTGCGACGAGAGCGGAACCGCTCTGGCGAAAGGCCTCTCCAACTACAGCTCCGACGAGATGAAGCTCATCGCCGGACACAGGTCGGAAAAGATTGCCGACCTCATAGGATACCAGGGCGAGGACGAGGCCGTCCACAGGGACAACTTGGTCCTGACAAGGCCATAGTGCCGGGTTCCGGAGGGTGATATGGTGGATGGTGCTGCGGGGCGAGCGTCGCAGGTCGCCGGCCAATTGTCTTTTTCCGACGGCAGGTCTCCAAAGGTTCCGAAAGGTATTGCTATTGGAGTCTCAATAACGAATAACGAATAACCAACAACGAATAACCGCAATGTCCAAAAATACTGACACCGGCCTCTCAGAGGAGATCCGCAGCGGCATCATCGGAATATGCGAAAAGGCGAGGATAGCGTCCAGGGCGCTTGCCGTCCTCGACCGCAGGCGCAAGGATCTCTGCCTGGCCAGGATGGCCGAACTGATCGAGTCGGGCAGGGGTGAAATCCTCAAGGCGAACAAGTCCGACGTCCAGGCCGCGGAGAAGAAGAGGCTCTCCTCCGCCATGATCGACAGGCTCACTCTGAACGACAAGAGGATCGACGCGATGGCAGGAGCTCTGAGGGATATCGCACTCCTCGAAGATCCGGTCGGCAGAAAGCTCTCTTCCACCGTGCGCCCCAACGGTCTGCTCATCGACAAGGTCTCGGTGCCGATCGGCGTGATATGCATAATCTACGAGGCGCGGCCCAACGTCACCGTCGATTCCGCGGGCCTCTGCCTCAAGGCCGGTAACGCCGTCATCCTGCGCGGAGGAAGCGAATCCATAAACTCGAACAAGGCGCTCGCCCGCTGTTTGAACATGGCGGCGGTGGAGTCCGGACTCCCGGACGGCGCCGTCCAGCTGGTGCCCTGGACCGACCGCGCCGCGGTCAGCTTCCTCCTCAAGATGGATTCGCACGTCGACCTGGTCATGCCCAGGGGGGGCGAAAGCCTCATACGCGCCGTGACCCAGGAGTCCACCATCCCAGTCATCAAGCATTACAAGGGCATCTGCCACGTGTATGTCGACGAAGCCTATGACATGGACATGGCCCTGAGCATCGTGGAGAACGCCAAATGCCAGCGGCCCGGCGTCTGCAACGCCGCCGAAACCCTGCTCGTCCATGCGAAGGCCGCAGGGGACTTCTGCCCACGCGTCGCCGAACGCCTCCTGGCGCGCGGCGTGGAGCTGCGCGGCGACGACGAGTTCCGCAGGCTCGTCCCCGCTGCAAAACCCGCCTCCGAGGAGGACTGGTTCACGGAATATCTCGACATGATACTTTCCGTCAGGATAGTCCCGGATCTCGACGCCGCCATCAGCCACATAAACTTCTACGGGTCGAGGCACAGCGACGCCATCGTAACCAGAGATCAGGCCTGCGCAGAGCGCTTCCTCCGCGAAGTCGACTCCGCCGCGGTCTACGTGAACGCCTCGACCCGCTTCACCGACGGCGGCGAGTTCGGGATGGGCGCCGAAATCGGGATCAGCACCGACAAGCTCCATGCGCGCGGCCCGATGGGCCTGGCGGAACTTACAACATACAAATATATGATATACGGCAACGGCCAGATCAGGACATGATTGATCCGGAAATCGTCTCTCTAAACTTCTCCAGGGCCGCGCCGACCTACGGGCAGGCCGCGGAATTCCAGCGGTTCGCCGCCGAATCCCTCGCCGAATTCCTGCCACATGCGGCGGCTTATGGAAAAGCTCCCAGGAGGATACTCGAGATAGGATGCGGGACGGGATTCCTCACAGGGTTGATTTTCGGCAGGTTCCCGCGCGCGGAATTCCTGGTCACCGACATCTCCGGAAGGATGCTCGACGCATGCATGGAAGCGAACCGCGAAGTCATGGCTTCCAAACGCATCAATGCCAGATTCCAGCTCTGCGACGCCGCAAGGCAGATTCCCGGCGGGCCCTTCGATCTTGTTGTCTCCGGCCTCGCCTTCCAGTGGATGCCTGACCTCGGCCGGACCCTCGATGCGGTCAGGTCGTCGATGGCCGGGGGGGGAATCCTCGCCTTCAGCACGCTCGCCGCCGGAACCTTCCTCAACCTCCGCCGGGCCTTCGATGAGCACCACGTCAAGTTCCCGGGGCCTGACTTCCTCGACAAGCGCGAAATCCGCAGATTGTGCTCGGGGTTTTCCAGCTGCAGGATATCCTGCGGACCGCACGAATATCAATATCCGTCCCTGACGGAATTCCTCAGGCAGCTCAGGAGGATCGGCGCTGTAAATGCGACAGGGCGGCCGGTACCGACGGCGAAGATGCGCAGGATAATCAGATCCTACCAGGAGAGCTTCCCCTCCGGCGACCTCAAGCCCTTTTCGACGGCCTACGAGCTAGTCAGGTGCGTCTGTAAGAAATGAACATCCTCCGGCGGACAATGGTGGACATATGTATCTGAATATTAAACAGTTCTTGAAAAAGCCATGTGTCGCCGTCGACCTCGGGACGGCGTTCACCCGGCTATATTCGGCCGAGATGGGCCGGATCAGCGAAAGCCCTTCTTATATATATAAGGATATGGATGGTGATCTGTCCGAGGAGGCGGCCAGTATCCTCCCGAAGCGTCATAAAGCGCCTCTGCGCGGAGGGGTCATTGTCGATCCTTCCAGAGCATTGTCCTTGCTCAGGCCGCTGCTAGGGCAGGCGGCATGCGTCCGCAGGGGGCTGGCGTCTCTCGCTTCCGCGCCTACGGACACCTCCGAAAAGGAAAGAAGCCTGCTTTACGACGCGCTTATCGGCGCCGGAGCGTCGCACGTGGCTATCATCCCCGAGGCATGGGCCGCCGCCGTCGGGGCGGGCATGGACGTGGCGTCGCCGTACGCTCAGGCAATAGTCGACATAGGGGACGGCGTCACCGATATGGCCGTGATACGCGACGGGCGCATCATCTATGCCTCCGCCGTCAGAAGCGCCTGCGCGGACCTGAGGGAGTCCATCGAGGCATATGTCCTTGACAGGCATCGGGCATTGCTCTTGCCGTCCGAACTGCAAAGGCTTGCCGCCATGGCCGTCTCGGCGCTGGGCGGCGGACGGATGGAAGAGGATGTCCCAGCGCAGGGATATTTCCCCATCGGCAATGCAGCCGTCAAGTTCACGATCCCAGGAAGGGAGCTGGCCGAAGCGGCCGCGCCGGTGATCCGCCGCATGACGGGAATGGTAAGTTCCGTAATCCGGTCGCTTCCCGAGAGGACATACTGCGAAATCCTCGAGACGGGGATTTCGCTGACCGGCGGCGGCGCATGCGTCTCCGGCATGGACAGGCTTATGGCGTCTGCGGCGCAGATGGACGTAAGGATCGGGCCCGATCCGATGCGTTCCGTCATAAACGGCGATGTCGCAACGCTGAACTACTGGATGGATCGCCCGGCCTGGTGGGAGAAAATAACATGGCCGTCGTTTTCAAGGTTACACCATGAAGCCAAGTCATAGGAAAGGTCTGAAAATCATATGAAGGGAAGATCCCTCGGAAATCCTCTGCCGCGCCGGCGCGGCTTCAACCTGCTCGAAAAGTTTACAGCGGACGACTCGTCTAAGAGCGTCAAGTTCGGCCGCCGCAACCCGCCGTTCTGCGAGACCGACTTCCAGTGGATCTCCGGATGGGGCTTCGACTTCGTCCGCCTCCCCATGTCATATCACTGCTGGTCCGGCCCGGAACGCTGGCTTGAAATGGACGAGGACGTCCTTACGCAGATCGACGACGCCGTCTCGCTCGGTGAACGCTACGGGATCCATGTCTGCCTTAATCTCCACCGGGCGCCGGGATACTGCGTCAATCCTCCGCCGGAGCCGCACAGCCTTTGGAAGGACGCGGACGCCCTGGCCGCCTGCTGCCATCACTGGCGCGCATTCGCCAAGCGGTATGCGGGGATTTCATCGGAACGCCTGAGCTTCGACCTTCTCAACGAACCGCCCGCACCATCGGAAGCGATGAGCCGCACCGAACACGAGAGGGTCATACGTTCTCTTGTTTCCGCAATAAGGGATGTCGACCCCGCCAGACTGATTATCGCCGACGGCCTGAATTGGGGCAACGAGCCGATTCCGGAAATAGCGGATCTCAAGATCGCTCAAAGCTGCCGCGCATATCTTCCGATGGGCATCAGCCACTACAAGGCGCCGTGGGTCGGCGGCGAAAACTTCCCCGCGCCCAAATGGCCCGGCGGCGAACATTTCGGCCAGGTCTGGGACCGCCGACGCCTTGAAGGGCATTACGACGGCTGGGCGAAATTGTTCGAGCAAGGCATAGGCGTCCATTGCGGCGAGGGCGGATGCTTCAGCGAAACCCCGCACAAAGTATTCATCGCATGGTTCAGGGACGTCCTCGAAGTCCTGACAAGCTTGGGCATCGGATATGCCCTGTGGAATTTCAGGGGGGCGTTCGGCATTCTTGATTCCCGCCGCAAGGACGTGAAGTACAAGGACTGGCACGGCCACATGCTCGACGAGGAGCTGCTCAAGCTGCTCCAGTTGCATTGATCACGGATATGGCCGGCGCCATTGCGCGCCTAACACCAGTCCCATAAACCAAGGCAAGCATTATGGCTCCTGTTGATTACGCAATTGAAACCGATAATCTTACGAAGTGTTTCGGCACGCTCAAGGCCGTCGACGGCATCGCGCTTTCGGTCGCCAAGGGCACATTCTACGGCTTCCTGGGCCCGAACGGAGCGGGCAAGTCGACAACCATCAAGATGCTCACAGGACTGCTCGCCCCGACGTCGGGGAAGATCCGCATATTCGGAAAGGACTTCGCCGAAAACTCCCTGGAAATAAAGTCCAGGATCGGCGTCGTCCCGGAGGAGCTATGCCTTTTCGAGAACCTGACCGCCGGCGAGTATCTGGCCTTCATAGGAAGGATGTACAAGATGCCCCGACCGCTCCTGGCCGACCGGATGAAGGAATTGCTCGTTCTGATGGACCTCGCCGATAGGGACAGGACGCTGATCCTCGAATATTCACATGGCATGCGCAAGAAGCTCGCCCTCGCGGCGGCGCTGATACACGATCCGGAAATCCTCTTCCTGGACGAGCCGTTCGAGGGGATCGACCCCATCGCCTCGCACGCCATAAAGAACATCCTCGCCAGCATCGTTAAGCGCGGCTCCACCGTATTCCTCACATCGCACATACTCGAAATCGTGGAGAGGCTCTGCTCGCATGTCGGAATAATCAAGGGGGGCAGCCTCGTGATCCAGCGGCCGATCGCGGAGCTTGAACGCCCCCTCGAGGAGGTCTTCGTCTCGGCCGTTGGCGAGGAGGAGAAGGCCGAAGCGGGCCTTTCATGGCTGGAGGATAGGCCCGATGCTTGAACAGATGGAAGCTCTCTTCCTCCTTAAGCTGGCACTGCTGCGCAACCGCTTGCGGCGCGGCCAGTTCCTCCCCGGCCTCTTCGCGGCCTTGACTGTGATTTCGTCAGCACTCGGTTCCGCCGTCATGTTCGCCATCTTCTTCGTCATCGGCCTTAAAATGGCAGCATCAAGGCCGCTGGACTTCGTCCTCTTGCTGTCCGACGTCGTTGTCCTCTTCTACATCCTCTTCATAATAATCGGATTCCTCGTCGAGCTTCAGGTCTCGGAAATCATTGACTTCAGGAAGATGCTGTATCTCCCGATTTCGCTCAGGATGGTCTTCCTGATGAACATGGGCATTTCTCTGATAACCCCTTCAAGCGCCTTCATGGTCTCCGCCGTCGCCGGGTTCGTCCTGGGCAGCAGCTTCCCGCTCGGCGCCGCCATGCTGGCCGGCCTGCTTTTCCTTCCCGCTTTCCTCTGGATGATCGGCGCCTGGCTCTACTTCGCCAGATCATGGGTCGCGGAGATGCTGGAGAACAAGAGGCGACGCCGGGCGGTCGCGGCCGCCGCGGGCCTCCTGATAATACTTATAACCCAGGCCCCAAACCTCGTCTTCAACATCGGAGGCCGCCGGCAATCAAGATGGGAATACACAAGCGTCCAGAAAACCCCCTACTACAAAAAGGCCGACGACATGCGGGGATTCTGGCTCGGACGCGGTGGCGCGCTCGAAGACGCAAACCGTATCATCCCCTTCGGATGGCTTCCCCTCGGCCTCTCTTCGATTTCCAGAGGTGAATACGGGACGGCATCTGCTTCGCTTCTCGGCATGGCCCTCCTCGGCTTGGCCGGATATTCCCTCGGATACAGGGCTACCCTCAGATACCATTCCGGAGGCGGCGCGAAGGGCGCCGTCGCGTCGGACAGAAAAACCGGATCCGTCCGGCCTGCGCCGCCACGGACGCCGGCTACCCTGCGCGGGCTGCCTTTCCTGGACGAGCAGACCTCCGCCGTGGCCGCGGCATCCTTCCTCTCGTTTGTCCGGCATCCCCAGCTCCGCATCCACATGGTTATGCCAATAGTATTTATCCTGATCGCCGCGGCCGCCGCCGGAATTCGGAAGGGCGGGCAAGGTCCGGCGACGTTATATCTGATGTCCGCCGCGGCCGCGCTCATGCCATTCCTGGGCTCGGCGGGAGTGCTTTGGAACGCCTTTGGAACGGACATGGCCGGATTCAGGGCCTTCGTACTGAGCCCCGTCTCCAGAAGCAGGATACTGATGGGGAAGAACTTGGCGGTCCTTCCGATCGTGGCTCTGCCGGGAACGCTCTTTCTCGTACTTCTCTCGTTCTTCTTCCATTTCGGAGCCGCCGCGTTCGTCCTGGCCATGCTGGCGGCGGCGCAGATGTTCATCATGCAGTGCGCCATAGGCAACTTCTGTTCCATATTCTTCCCATATCCCTGCCGTTTCGACCAGGTTCAGGACAGGAACGTGTCGAACCGGAAGCTCCTTGGCGGACTCCTCTCCTGGTTCCTCACCGGTCTGTCGCTGGTCCCGGTCATGCTGCTGCACTTCTCCCCGCTGATCCTGCTGAAGTTGCTTTCTGTCGACGCGCCCCTCATATGCGTCGCCGCCTCAGCCATCTTCCTCTTGATCTTGACCGCCGCATACCGCGCGACAATCGGCCTCTCCTCCGTCTTCTTGGAAGGCCGTGAAATGAAAATCCTTCAGGAACTGGCGGATAAAACCTAGGGAAAAGCCTAACTGCGGTGATACCTTTTCAAGCAGGCTCATGCTGGCGCAAGGCGAATACTCGCACCTGAGATTGATTTTGCTCTTGCCGGGCATAAAATATCAATCCTTATCACTATGGCTGGGAAAATCTTTTCCCTTCAAAAAACTTGAAAGGCGGTACCATGAAATTCATACAGGTCGGCGTCGGCGGTTTCGGGCACTGCTGGGTGCGCGTACTCAAGGACAGCAAGGATGCCGAAGTCGTCGGAATGGTCGATGTCAGCGAGGACGCCCTGAAGAAGGCGTGCGAAGTCGGCGGCTACAGCGGCAACATCTGCTTCAAGTCCCTGGAGGACGCGCTCAAGAATGTTAAGGCGGACGCCGTCGTCTCCTGCACCCCCCCCGCATTCCACAAGCACGACGTGATCGCCGCAATGAAGGCCGGGCTCGACGTCATCAGCGAGAAGCCGATGGCCGACTCGATGGCCTCCTGCAAGGCCATGCTCAAGGCCGCGAAGGAGACAGGCCGCACCTACGTGGTCTCGCAGAACTACCGCTACTCGCCCCCGATGTGGACCCTTGCCAAGGTGCTGCGCACTGCCAGGTTAGGCGCCATCGGACAGGTCAAGATGGACTTCTTCATGGGCGTTGACTTCGGCGGAGGCTTCCGCCATGAAATGCCCTACCCGGTCATCATCGACATGTCAATCCACCACTTCGACCTCATCCGCTTCGTGACCGGCCTCGATGCCGTCAAGGTCTCAGGCTCCGCCTGGAACCCCCCGTGGTCCAACTACAAGGGCGACTGCTCCAGCACCGCACTCTTCGAGATGAACAACGGCGCAAGGATACTCTACAACGCGAGCTGGTGCGCCAAGGGCGGATTCTGCGACTGGAACGGCAACTGGCAGATCGAGTGCGAAAAGGGCACAGTCACATACAACAACGGCGAGATCCGCGTCCTCCACGCACCGAGGCTGTACAAGGTAGAGAAGACGGAAATCCTCCCGCATACCCCGCCGCCCCTCACGGCGCAGAACTACATACTCGACGAGTTCATCCGATGCGTCAAGGCGCGCACCCAGCCGCGCACCGCCGCCAGGGACAACATCCGCAGCGTCGCCATGGTCTTCGCAACCGTCAAGGCAATGCAGACCGGACGAAGGATCGACGTCCTCGACAAGGAGACCCTGGACCTGATCGGCAAATGATGCGATGAAAATGGAAAACGGCGGCCCGGATTGGACCGCCGCTTTTTTTGTCCTGGATGGCCCGCAAGGCGTTAGGGGAAGCTTGATGATTGACGATGCAGGCCGACAAGTATGAATTCAGCAAAAGGGCGTAGTTTGCTGAATTCACACACGGAATCGGCCGGATCGCAAGAATCGAGTGCTTCGATTCTCCGTTCGCTTCCCCTTCATCCGGCTTCTGGCATTTGCTGGAACTGCATCTAAATTACGGGCTCGTCAATCCGGCAATATTTTTTATCCACCACAAACCTGAAAGGGCGGCCATGTCGACGATAGAGAAGTGCATCGAGAAGGCGAGGAAGAACATCAAGAAGATCGTGCTTGCCGAGGGGAACGACCCGCGCGTGCTCAAGGCGGCGGACATCATCGCCAGGCAGAAGTTCGCGGAGGTGACCGTGCTCGGCACCGCGCAGGAAATCGCCGATTCGTGCAAGGCAGCCGGCGTCACGGTCAGCGGATTCAAGACCCTCGACCACCTCAAGTCCCCACTCCTCGAACCGTTCGCCGCCGAATTCTGCGAAATGCGCAAGAAGAAGGGCATGACGATGGACAAGGCCCTGGAGTTCATGAGGAACCGCCTCTTCTTCGGCAACATGATGGTGCGGAAAGGCGAGGCCGACGGAATGGTCGCCGGAAGCATCGCCTCCACGCCCGACATGCTGAGGGCGGCGTTCACCGTTATCGGAACCGCTCCGGGCCTCAAAACCGGAAGCAGCTGCTTCGTCATGGATCTCGCAAAGCCCGCTCCGAACGGCGAGACCACCCTTCTCTACGCCGACTGCGGCGTCAACCCCAATCCGACGGCGGAGGAGCTGTCCGACATCGCGCTCGCGACCGCGACCTCGTACAAGGCGATGGTCGGCAAGCAGCCCAGGATTGCGTTCCTCTCTTTCTCGACCGCGGGAAGCGCGCAGCACGAGCTTGTTGACAAGGTCGTCAAGTCGCTGGAAATCACAAAGCGGAGAGTCAAGGAGCTCGGGCTTGACATCGTCGTCGACGGCGAACTGCAGGCCGACGCCGCGCTCGTGCCCGCTGTCGGCGCCAAGAAGTGCCCGAAGAGCGCGATCAAGGGCGACGCCAACATACTAATCTTCCCGGACCTCCAGGCCGGAAACATCGCTTACAAGCTGACCGAACGTCTCGCCGGCGCCGCGGCGTACGGCCCGATACTCCAGGGCCTCGCAAAACCGATCAACGACCTGTCAAGGGGATGCTCTGCGGAGGACATCGCAGGCGTGGCCGCGATCACCGCCTGCCAGGCGATAGGCTGATACTGAGGGTGAATTGTGATGGTGAATTCGCGCGTCGCTGGTCGCAGTTCGCGAATCACCTGGCTCCAGGTTCCCGGGAAGATGCCGTCCATTCCCGACACCTGACACCCGGGATCTTAGGCTTCATATGAAGTTCTCGGTCATAATCCCCGCCCGCGACGAGGAGAAGAACATCCCCGGCTGCCTCGAGTCGATACGGGCGGCCAGGGATGCGGCCGGTGCCGACGTCGAAATCATCGTCGTCGCGAACAGGTGCACGGACCGCACCGAGGCGATTGCCCTGGAGGCCGGCGCCAGGGTGGTCAGGAACGAGGACCGCTGCCTCTCCAAGATCAGGAACCGAGGCGCCGAACAGGCGTCCGGCGACGTCCTAGTAACCATAGACGCCGACAGCCGGATGTCGCCGAACATGTTCGTCGAAATCGCAAAGGCGCTGTCTTCGGGAATATATGTGGGCGGCGGCGTCAAGGTGATCCCCGAACGCTCCTCGCTGGGGATCTCGATAACCATCTTGATCTTCGAGCTCTTCGTCTTCCTCACCGGCCTCTGCGGAGGGCTCTACTGGTGCTTCAAGAAGGACTTCGACGCGGTCGGCGGCTTCAACGAGAAGATCCTTGTCGCCGAGGACCTAGACCTGGCCAGACGCCTGAAGGCATACGGGAAAAGGACCGGCAGGAAGTTCCTCTACATGAAGTGGGCGCACATCGTGACGTCCTGCAGAAAGTTCGACTCATTCGGCGACTGGGCATTCTTCAAGTTCCTCTTCCTGGACTTCGCCAGGGTCATCCGGCTCATGAGGGGCAAGGACTCGTCGCTCGCCGACCAGATATTCTACGATTTCCCGAGGAAATGAACTTTTCCGGGCCGATCCGGTGTCTAATCCCAATTGCATATGCCCCAGGCGCATGAAATCCAAGATGGAAGGCTTGAGCGCTTGAAAGTCCGTCCCGGAAGAATGAAATTATAAGACAGGAGCCAGTGGGATGAAAAAAACAGTATTATCTTTAGTCGGCGTATGCGCGCTCTTCCTGCAGGCGGCGCCGGCGGATGCCGGAGGTTCCAGGACGCCGGAGGAAATCGCGAAGGCCCTGGTCATTCCGCAGAAGTTCTGGTGGGACTTGAAGGACTTCGAGATCGGCTGGTCTGCCGGGAAGGGCGCCGATGCGGCCGCCTCGGGCAGGAACTTCCATTTCCTGGGAGGCAAGGGCCAGGAAGGCTCCGGAGCGGCCGTTCCGAAATTCAACCTGACGCCGGCTCCGCTGGCGCTTTTCGGACTGCCGGACTCCTCCGCTGCGGGCGGCGCCAGCTCAGTCTTCTTCCTTAGCGGCCAGGCGGTCTGGAACAGACAGTCCATACAGACGGCCAAAGAGTGCTATGACCTGCTCGTTTCCGATATCGAGGCCGGAAAAGCCGACGATATCCGCCTGTCGTTTACGGTGACCTTCTACAATTTGGACGCCGATCCCGTCCAGATTCTTCCCAGGTCGATTCCGGTCTTGGTCTCCAACCAGCGCATCGCCGACGCGGCGCCTGAGACGGGCGACTCCCCGGTCACGGTGCCTGCAAAATCCGAGGCCGGAGCCGATGTGGTCTTCCGCGCCTCGCTCCAGGGAACCCAGGCGCCGAAGCTGGTCGACCTGCTCAAGCGTTCCGGGCCGACGCTCCCGCTGAGGAAATGCGGAATGAAGATTTCCTCAGTGGATGGCGCGAGGGACATCATGCGGGAGATCTCCGAAGTGGAAGAGAAGACCTGTCCCGTTTCGGTAAGCACTTCCTGCGGAAGCGCCCTGTGGAGGGTTCTCTCCTTCAACCCCGAGGAGGAGGAGCCGACGACTGTCGCCCAGGCGCTTGAAGCGGTGAACGCCGTTGTCGGCGTCAACGCCGCCAAGGAGAAGTTCTTCGTATCGGACGAATCCAAAATAAGGAGGATCGCCGACTTCAAGGACGACGGCAGATGGTTCGCCTATCTTTCCGACCAGAAGACGAACAGCGATTCCACCCTCCTCAAGTCCAACCTGGAGCCGCTGCGTTTCGAACTCCTCGCGCGCAGCGACATCAAGGCCGACTCCGAACACTTCAAGACGCTGCCGGACAAGGAGGTCGCAGACTTCTGCCTGCCCATGCTCCCGAAGTGGCGCGAGGGGGCCGAACTGGGATGGCCCGAAAGCCAGTATCTGCTCGGGCGCTGCTATGGAGGCGCATGGGGCCTGACCCAGGACTACGCCGAGGCGGCAAAGTGGTACAGGCGGGCCGCGATGCAGGGCAATGTCGACGCCGAATGCTGGCTCGGATTCTCATATTTCGAAGGCAAGGGCGTCGAGCAGAACTACGCCGAAGCGGCAAAATGGTACAGGCGCGCGGCCGAAAAGGGCAATCCTTACGGCCAGTTCAAGCTCGGCTACTGCTACCTCACAGGAATGGGCGCGCTCCAGAACAACGACGAGGCGCTCAAATGGCTTTCCAAGGCCGGAGTCATGGGGAACATGGCGGCGCAGGCCCTCCTCGGAGACAACTACCTCTCCGGAAAAATCATCCCTCAGGATTTCGCAGAGGCGGTCAAGTGGCTGGGCAAGGCCGCGGAGCAGGGCGACGCCCCATCGCAGTTCAAGCTCGGGACATGCCTATTCGAGGGGAAGGGTGCTCCCAAGAACCAGGATGAGGCGGTCAAATGGATTACAAAATCCGCGGTCCAGGGCGACGCCCTGGCGCAGCGTTTCCTGGCGGACTTCTACTACGACCAGGAAGACGGCAGGAATCTCCCCGATGCGGTCAGATGGTACAGGAAGGCCGCCGAACAGGGGAACGTCCCCGCGCAATACAGGCTGGGCTTGTGCTGCTATGACGGAACCGGAACAGGGCAGGACTTCGCCGAGGCGTTCAAGTGGTTCAAGAAGGCCGCGGAAAAAGGACATCCCGACGCCCAGTTCAAGGTCGGACTCTGCTATTACTACGCCAAAGGGATCCCGCAGGACTACTCCGAATCATGGGTATGGGTCAAGAAGGCCGCCGACCAGGGCAACACGGAAGCGAAGAAGTTCTTCGAGCAGTTCACATCGCACAAGGACGACAAGTGAGCAGTGAAACAAGGGTCGGAAGAGCCGTGATCGAACTGATGCGACGGTGGGGGGACTTCCTGGGGCTTGGCCGTATTTCAATATCCGCCGTTGATAAATCCGATGTCGAGGTCCCATTGGATGGCAAGTGGAGCGTGCGACGTCTTTCCGCCCGTCTGCCCTGGATCGTCTTCGCGGCGGCATTCTTCTTCTACGCGTTCTGCGAAATCCGCGGATTCACTCCCGCCTACGCGGAGGTCGATCCGGACGCATATCTCTTCCTCGCCAAACGGATTGCGAACGGAGAGCCGCTCCTCGTCAAGGACGACAGCATCTTCCTCTTCCAGCATCATATGTGGGTGGAGACCGAACCCGGGACAGTGACGGCGAAATATCCGCCCGGTTATCCAATCCTGATGGCGGCGGCATGCCGGCTCGGCGGCGACGAGGCGATGTTCATGGTGAGCCCGATCATGGGCGGGCTCACCCTGGCCGGCTGCTGGCTCCTGTTCCGCCTGTGGCTCAAGCCGCCATGGGCCGCACTGTCACTGCTGACGCTGGCGCTGACGTCGCAGTTCTACTTCTATTGCACGTATCTCCTTGCCCATGCGGCAAGCCTCTGCCTGACGGTATGGGGCATGTATTTCCTCTGGCGATGGCTGGAGAAGCCGGGATTCGGATGGGGTGCTGCTGCCGGTTTCCTGCTCGGCGCGGCCGTCTCCGTACGCCCCACCGACGGACTCTTCATCCTGCCGCTGCTCTTCGCGGCGGGAACCGGCCTCTGGCGGGGGCGCAAGGCCGGACGCATCCCCTGGCTCGGAACCGCGACCATGCTCGCGGCATGGGCCGTGCCCGTCGCAATCCTGGCCCTGTATAACTACAGAATGTTCGGAGGCCCGATTACCACAGGCTACGCCTTTTCCGGAGAGCAGAACGGTTTCTCGGCCGAATATTTCACCGAATATTTCGGGATGCTGATGGGCGGCCTCTGCTCGCAGTTCCTCCCCTTGCTCTTCCCCCTCGGCCTCCTGGGAATGATGATCTGGGGCTCCCCGGCAGAGCGCACTTTGCGCCTCCTATGGTTCCTTCCGATATTCGTCGTCTACGGCAGCTACTACTGGGTCAACCCCAACTGGTCGTACCTGAGATTCTTCATGAGCACTCTCCCGGTATGCATCGCCTCGGCCTTTTTTACCCTGGAAAGAATATCTATGCCGCGGTATGCCAGGACAGGCAGCATCACGGTCCTCCTGATCCTTTTCTTGTCACTGAACATCTCCGGACTCCTGGGCGCGGTGTGCGGCGAGCCTATAGGGCACAATCCGAAGACGCTGGCGGATGCCGCCCGCAGGCTTGCCAAGACGCTTCCCTCAGACGCGGTGATCTTCTCGCAGGAGCCGTGGTGCTACTCGATCGGGCCGCGCCAGAACTGGACACTCTACCAGCTCGAAGCCTTCGACAAAAGGAACTCCGTCCACCGCTTCAGCGAACCCAACCGCCGCTGGAGGGAGATGGAGCCCCGCCGGCAGAAGGAGCGCACAAAGCGCTTCCGCGAATTCTACGAGAACTCGACGGATCAGAGCCTGCTCGACGCGCTCAGGGAGACCGTCCGCGCAAACATCGCCTCCGGGCGCAAGGTATTTCTTTTCGTCCCCGCAAACCAATGGAAGAACGAACGGCAGAGGCTCGGCAGCGGCTTCGAGGTGAAGACCGTAGACGAATGGGATGTGAAATGGGACTTCTGGAAGAATTTCCAGGACATGAAATGGGGAATATATGAGGTCACGCTGGCGGCGACGAAATAATGAGGCCGCATCCGATGCCCGCAGTCTTGTCGGCGAGTAACTCGTGTAGGGCGAAGCCGTGCTGAGCCGCGGTTGAGCCAGGCTCAACCCTCCGGAAAATCGAATGCTGTCGATGGAGGGCGGAATTTTATTCCGCCGGACGGCGGGAGTTCCCGCCGCCGAGAAGACGGTTGAATAGAATTCAACCCTCCATCCGCCGGTCGGCGGATATGAAAAGGACAACCTAGTTTCAGGAGTGCCGGACTGGCGGCACCAGTTTTGTCACTGAGAAACTTTTATTGTGCCGCTCGATCCGAGAGCGGTCTTAAGTAAAGAATGTCGTACTCGGATCGTGCGACGTACTCGGGGTAAGTTGCAGGAGATTACCAATGAAGACCATGACCAACCGCGAGCGCATGACGGCGCTCATCCAGGGAAGACCGATCGACAGGGTCCCGTTCGTCCAGTATGACGGGCTCCTGCCCACACAGGAACTGTGGACTGAGCTCGGCCGCGAGAACGTGGGCCTCTTCCGATGGATCTGGCCCTGCTGCAAAATCGAACATCCGAATTGCCGGGTCGAGGCCAGGCCGATCGGGCACGACGGACTCAAAGGCGAACGCCGAACGCTCATAACACCCAAGGGCTCCCTGACCAGCGAGGTGCTCTTCGATCCCGCATACCATTCCGCCGCCCACCGCGAACACTACGTGAAGGAGCTGCGCGACTACGACGTGCTCGACGCATACTTCGACGACGCGGTTGTCACGGACGACCTTGACACCTACCGCCAGATTGCGAAGGAGCTCGGCGACGACGGCCTGCCCATGCCCGCATGCCCGCGCAACTCCTGGCAGCAGCTCTGGGTCCAGTGGGTCGACATCACGGATCTCTCCGCGCATTTCGCCGACGACGAGGACCGCCTCATGGCCACTATCGCGAAAATGGACAGGATAATGCGCAAGACCTTCGACTGCCTCTGCCGCATGCGCCCCGTCTTCGCCTCGTTCCCAGACAACATCACCGCATCCATGATCGGACGCGACAAGTTCGAGCGCTTCTGCATGCCGATGTATAAGGAGATTTCCGGACGGCTCGCCGAATTCGGCATCCCGGTCTTCTGCCACATGGACGGAGATTTGAAGCCGCTATGGGATCTGATCGGCAGCAGCGGACTGAAGGGGATCGACTCATTCTCGCCCCCGCCGGACAACGACAACCCAGTCGCCGACGCCGTGCGCTCGTGGCCGGAGATGCGGCTGCTTGTCAACTTCCCGTCATCCGTCCATCTTGCGCCGCCCGAAAAGGTGCGGCAGGTCACACGCGAGATCCTCGAGCAGGGCGGTCATACCGGACGCCTCCAGATCCAGCTCTCGGAAAACGTCCCCGCAAACGTCTGGCGCACAAGCCTGCCGGTGATCGTCGAGGAGATCAGGAAGTTCAAGATATGACGGCGGAACGAATCCGCAATTCCCAAGCACCAATAATCATGTCCCAAAACTCCAAATCCTAAAGATGCAGGCTCGAAGTCCGGAATTTGAAATCTGGAATTTGAGATTTATCTGGGGCCTGGAGTTCGGTTCTGCAATTTATAAGGCACAAACTTCTGATTTCACATAAGGAGTCTTCAGTGGAAAAAGCAAAACTTGGCGGCGGAGGGGCACTTACGCCGAAGCGGCGTATGCTCGACGCCTACCGCGGCATTCCCAACGACCGTCCAGCCGTGGCCCCCGAATTCTGGGTCTACTATCCGGCCAAGCTCCAGGGCGTCGACATGTTCGAATTCTGGAAGAAGCCCTTCTACATCTCGCTCAAGGAGGCATTCGAACACTTCGGCTGCGAGGGGTGGGGCTGCGCCGGCGTGAATATTCCGAATCCCGATATCGAGGTCAGCTCGATCCAGGAAAAGCCGGATCCCGACACGATAATCACCCGCAGGACGATCCGCACTCCCAAGGGGACTGTCACGACGGCCGACCGCGCCGAAAGGCACGAGCCCGGATGGGTCATCGAGCGCGCCGTCAAGGATCCCGACCGCGACTGGCCCGTCCAGGAGCTGATCGCGATGCCCGACCTCTCCCGGATGGACTGCTCCGGCCTCAACAAGGCCCTGCAGGAGGTCGGCGAGGCGATGCTCCTCGAAGTCCACATCGGCAATCCCTTCTTCGACTTCTACGCCGAAGCCCGCGAGGGCGGCATGGAGGCCGCCATGTTCGACTTCTTCGACAATGAGGCCTGGCTCGAAGGACTGCAGGAGAAATACATCGACTATTCGGTCCGCAAGGTCCGGACCATCTGCGAGCGCTCGCCCGTCGAGAGCCTTTTCGTCGGCTGTTCCTGGAGCTGCAACTCCATGATAGGCCCTGAGATGTGGAGGAGATGGGACAAGCCATACCTCCGCGCAGTGACCGATGAGGCCCACCGCCACGGACGGCTAGTGCACGCCCACGTCCACGGGAAATGCATCGAGACCGTCGCCGACTTCGCTGAAATCGGCCTCGACTGCGTCTGCCCGTTCGAACGCGGGCCCGGCGGCGACGTCGACGGACTGAAAGGCCTCAAGGAGGTGGCCCGCCTCCTCCAGGGCCGCACCACCATGAACGGCAACGTCCACACCGTCGAAACACTCATCCGCGGTACGCCCGCCGGCGTCCGCCGCGAGGTCGGCGAAATACTCGAGGCATTCGCCGGTAATCCCCGGGTCATTGTTGGCACCGGCGACCAGGTCGGCCGCGAAACCCCCGACGAGAACATCCGCGCCATGATCGACGCGGTGATAAGTTGAAGTATGTGCGGGCTTCAGCCTGCGCATCAGTGGGACAGCCTGAAGGCCGTCCCTACTTGCGCTGGAGCACCGCAATGGTCCATCAAGGCGGATAAAATGGAGGGACGCGCTTGCCGCGTCCGGAGCTTGGAATTGGCCCAGTGTTTTATAAACTATCAACCCCGTCCAAACTACTAATGAATTTGTCTGTGATAACAGAATGCATAGCTTGATTTTCACTGTCGTAATCGAATACTATATGCGATTATATTACGGGATATAAATAGCTTGTCACCTAACCACCGGAGGTATTTGTGAAAATGTCATGTGAGGCGCTGAAACTCATTTGCCGCCTGGGGCTTGTCTCTTCAATGTCCTTGGCGGTTCCGGCCGCGTTCTGCGGCGACGAAAAGAAGGCGGACGAGCCTGTAGTCGAGAAGCAGGTCGCCCCTTCCGCCGAGGACAAGGAACTTGCGGCCCGTGCCGACAAGGCGATTCCACTTGCCGAGGGAACTCCTGGCCAGGAGGCGATGAACTTCATCGTCTACGACTGGCCGGGCGGCTGCCTTAAGCGCCTCAAGGGCGAGCCGCCGACCTCCACGGAAAAGGAGCTCGAGGGGGCGCGGGGGGTCGTCAAGGGCCTCGTCGAAACCATCGAAAAGGGTCCCTCATGGCCGCGGCCCGCGCTCATCAAGATACCGCATGCCAATTCAGCAATCATTGTCGACGGGAAACTCGACGAGAAGGCCTGGCAGGGAGCTTTCACCGTCAAGGAAAGCTTCGAATACGGGCGGAAGGACGCAGCCGCAGGCGCCGACACCGCATGGAGGATGCTCTGGGACGAGAAAAATCTCTACGTCGCGTTCGACTGCGCCGACAATGAGATAGTCTCAAAGAAGATGGAACGCGACAAGGAGATATTCTTCGACGACTGCGTCGAGGTTTTCATACTCCCCTCCTTCGATCCGCCGGAATACTGGGAGATCATCGTCAATCCTGCGGGTTCCGTCTTCGACGCGCTTCACCGCAAGAAGCTCAAAGGCTGGGGCCCGGAAAAAACCGATCTCGAGAAAACCATCGACGGCCTTCAATTCTCCGTCGGAAAACGCCCCGGAGGCGACCCCGGCTACACCGTCGAAATGGCCATCCCCTTCTCCCAGCTTCCGGGACGGGACGGCAAGACCGCAAAGGCCGGCGACAATCTCTTCGTCATGCTTGCCCGCTTCGACAAGACGTCCGCAGGAGTGAAGACATATTCCTTCGTCCCGCTGCTCAGCTGGGGGCACAACATTTGGAACCTCGCCCCGGCCGAACTTGTCGGCCTTTGAGGCGCGAAGTAGCCCCGATGCCCTAACGGGATCGGGATTGTGAACTTGCGACCTCCACGTCGCGCCCCGTAGCCGGGCGAAGGCGGACGGGCGCAAACGGCAAACTCCCCACTCGATGACCGTCCGGCCCAGGACATTGATTTATCCGCTTCTTAAAATATTGTAAGTGACGACCAGTCAGGACTCGAAATACCGTTACTAATCGCCTCGAAATTGTATAGAGGTCCCGGCGGGTTCATCCCGGCGGTGAAGATGACCGGGGGGTCAGCAGGTAAATTGCTAACCTGCTCCCCCGTCATGTCCACCACCGACGCAAGGTCTGTGGTGTCCATATTATTATGAGACGATTAGTAAGAAACGCAGAGCCAGAATCCACACAGAACGGCCGCAGTCGATTGCGGCCGGTTGCGGCCGATTGCAAACGATAGCAAGGTGTAAGCATGGAACTTCTCTTCGAATCGCGGACGAACCTCGGCGGATTCACCGGCCACATCAACTTCGTGCAGCGCCGGCCGCGCGTCCATCAGGAGCCGGTAATCTCTCCTGACAGCTTCGCCGACGGCGCAGGCGTCTCGATCTACGGCAGCGTCCTCCACGACGGCGGCAGGTTCCGCATGTGGTATCTCGCGATTCCGAAGGACTGGGACTACCAGCGCGACATGTCCTCGATCGCCTACGCCGAGTCCGACGACGGCGTGAACTGGATAAAGCCTCCGCTAGGCATATTGAACCACGGCCCAGGCCCGAACAACCTGACCAATCTCGGACTCCACAGCGCCACCGTCTTCATAGATCCCGACAGCCCGCCTTCGCACCGCTACCGGGCGACCGGCTGCGGCTACAAGGGCCTCTTCCTGTGCCATCCGGAGATAACCGACATGGGCTACTACACCGCCCATTCCGCCGACGGCCTCCGCTGGACGCTCGACTCGCTGAAACCTCGCTGGCTCAGCGCGGATGTCATCACTAGCATCTACCATCCGGGCCGCCATGCCGGCCTCACTGCCCTCAAGTATTCGCCGCGGGTCATGCGGATGGGACGCCGCAGCATCCACACCGCCGAATTCAGGAACGGCGCATACGCCGACGCCGTCAGCGCGCTCTACCCTGACGAGTTCGACGACATCTGCGCCGCCGCGCGAGGCTTCCATTCGTGCGACTACTACGGGATGGGTATGATGCCGGCAGGCCAAGGCGCGGTGGGCTTCCTCTGGAACTACTGGCATGAGCTTCCTTATACCGGCGATCCGGCGTTCCATTTTGCACTGTACGGAACTTCGGACATCACGCTGGTCTATCAGCCGGATCCGGGCGGCCGCTGGTTCCACATGCCGGGCCGGCCTATCTTTATTGACCACGCGGATATCCCATGGGCGCGGAACGGATGGATCAATTCGGCGTCGAACGTCCTCGAGGTCGGCGACGAGCACCGCCTCTATTTCTCCGGACAGGCCACCTCGCACGGATACGGCTGGACACCGGAATGGAAAGCCACGCCCAAGTGGACAGAGTGGATGAAGCGGCATAAGCGTTCCGGAATCACCTTCGCAAGCTGGCCCAAATGGCAGCTCTTCGGATTCGAGGCGGATCCCGAAGGCGCATTGTCAATCCACCTCGGCCCTGTCAGCAGACCGAGCGAACTCTTCATCAACTACGAGATCATCAAGCCCGAAGGGCGCGTCTCCGCAGAAGTCCATGTCCATCCAGCCACGAAGCTGCATGCCTTCGACGACAACGTACCGATGATCCGGGGCAGCATAGGCGAGAAAGCCTTCTGGAAGACGGGGACGGTAATCACGCCCACCTCCTCCGCAACCGCCTTCCTGCGCCTCGAAAACGCCAGGGTCTACGCATACGAACTCAGACCCGCGTCGTGATGCAAATCCTGGAAACGCCGAGCGCCAGCTCGGGAGATCGCAGTTCTGTCGACAAGAAACTCGACGGGGGGCGAAGCCGTGCTGAGCCGCAGTTGAGCGTGTCTCAACCCTCCACCGAAAAGAATCAAGTTTCAGGGGGGAGATGCCGGATATTTGGCCCGGACAAACTTCCAGTACACGTCCAGCATGTATTCGTAGTTGCGGAGAGGCATGCCCGGGAAGATCGTGTTCGAAGTGCCGAATATGTATCCTCCTCCCGGGGAGGCGTTTTCCAGGCAGTAGAGCGCCGATTCCCTTATGGCCTCGTCCGGTCCGTCCTGGAGAAGGCTGCACTGGACGTTGCCCATGAGCGCCATCTTTTCGTAGCAGCGCCTCTTCACTTCCGCTATGTCCATCCCGGCCATGGGGTCGACGGACTGGAAGCAGGCGGCACCGAGCGAAAGATAGTCGTCAAGTATCGGCATGATGTTCCCGTCAGTGTGGACGAAGGGGATCACGTTCTGCGACTTGATGTGGTCCACCTGGCGCTTCAGCTGGGGCGTGATGAACTCCGAAAACTGCCGCGGCGAGATGAACGGGCCGGCGTTGAAGGCGACATCGTTGACGATGTGTAAGAAGTCCGCGCCTGCGTCGATCAGCCGGTCAAACGTCTGCAGCGCGACCTCCGTCTTCTGTCCGGCGGCGCGAAGTATCTCCTCCGGGCGCTCCGTCAGGGTTACGGCGAACTCAGTCCAGTCGCCGATGCCTTCGATTGCCCAGGTGGTCCCGCCGACGATGCTTCCGATCAGTATGTCGTTCCCGAAGACTTTCTTTGCTGCGCGGACGCCGTCCGGGTCGCTCCACGGAAAGTATACGGCGAGGGCGTCCCATCTGTAGCGTCCGACGATCTTCTCGTAGATCTCCATGCAGAGCCCGATCTTGCGGTCCTTTTCCGCCGGGGTGCAGCCCTGCCAGGAGCCGAAATCGGGGAACTCCAGCCCGAAGGCCTCCTTCTCAAGCTGGAACATCACCTCGAAGTGCGGTGGCCTGTCTGGCTCCTCGAAGCGCAAGGTCTTAAGCATCCGTTCTTTGCCGGTCATGGCATCTAGTCCTTATAATTACATTGCATTCATATATATAACGCCAGGAATGAAACTGAAAAACACGCCATTCCCGTCCGCGCGGCAGTCGATGAATTTCTGCAATTCCTGTGTTCCTAGCTTAAAGGTGCTGCCGGTTATCATGACAGTGTCCGGCGGTTTGCCTCCAATGGCATGTATTACCAGCGCAATATCGACGGTTCCCGACCATCCTGCGGGCAGCTCGAGCGCCGCGTCGGCGTAAAGTTTCGGAGGCTCCTTCTTGTCCGACACCTTGAGAGCCGCAGCCGGAGGAAGGGGCAGGACAAGCTTGGCTTGCTGTGGGATTTCGAACACAAGCGGACGTTCAGCCTCATCTCCCGGATTGCCATCGGCAAGCCAGGAATCCTCGAACAATTTGTTGTCATCCTTCGAGGAATAGCGGTCTGCGACAAATTGCTGATAGCCCAGGCTTGTCAATGGATTAATCGGACGGAGCGGTTTTCGAATAAACTCAGGGTGATCCTCCAGCTCCTTCACGCCGGCGATGCGGCCGTCCTTGCCGTAGTAGTAGACGCCGAAAGAAGCATCATACATCTCCCAGCGTCCGTCCACAAGGATTTCCGGGACCACATGTCCGGAAAGGCCCCAGACGCGGGCCTGGTAGCCCAGACGCCTCCAGAGCAGGCAGTCTATGCATGCGGTGTCGTCGCAGTAGCCGAAACCGAGCGAGTTGAGGAAGAGAGCAGGCCGATGCTGCCAGATCTGGCCGGTTAGCGGAGCGGAAGGCCAGCAGTTGTAGGAGTAATCGCGGGTAAACCTCCAGGCTTTCCTATAATCCGGTTCGCCAGGATATTCCGGCTCGATGCACTTGATCGCCTCAAGGAGTTCCTCCACGGAGGAGTAGAATCCTCTCCCGTTGAGCTTGAAGGAGATTAGCATGGCCGTTTCAGGACCACTGTTTGCGAGGGTGATGCAATAGTCCGAAGGATTATCGCCTTCAGGAATATCAAGCTTGAACGTCCGGTCGGCGGCTGATGAAAGCAACTGCGCAAAGATTAGCAGCAAGGCTAGTACGGGCATTCTTATTGTCATGGCATGCCGAAGGATTTTTTAGAGTTGTCTCAGTTTGCCGTCGATAATCTAGCGCATTAAGCGTTGAAATGTATTTTTCAAAGGCAAGATTTTTCTATAAAGCCAACTGCAAAAGTTTGCAATTGGCGGTGTTCAGATGTCAGTGCTCAGGTGTCAGCAGGATGAAGAAACTGATATATCTTGCTGAAACCCGATACCCGACACCTGGGGTGCAAAACTTAGTTATGCAATTATAAACTTAGCGATAGGAGCGGCAATGCAAAACTTCACCTATTGGAATCCTGTGAAGGTTGTTTTCGGCAAGGGGACCATCTCGCAGCTTGACGAGCTTCTCACAAAAGACGAGAAGATCCTGATGACCTACGGCGGCGGCTCCATAATGAAGAATGGAGTCTATGAGCAGGTCAGGAAGGCTGCGGGAAAGAGGAAGATGATCGAATTCGGCGGCATCGAGCCGAATCCGAAATACGAGACGTTGATGAAAGCTGCGGAACTCGGCAAGAAGGAGAAGGTCGGGCTTCTTCTTTCTGTCGGTGGCGGCTCGGTCCTCGACGGCACCAAGTTCATCGCTGCGGCGATCAGATATAAGGGCGGCGACCCATGGGACATCCTTGCGAAGTCCGCGGAAGTCAAGGACGCCGTTCCGCTGGGCGCGGTCCTGACGCTTCCCGCGACAGGCTCGGAGATGAACTCCTTCGCCGTGATTTCCAGAGTCTCGACGAATCAGAAGCTAGCCTTCGGATCACCGCTGCTGTATCCGCGTTTCTCTGTTCTCGATCCCGAGACGACAATGACTTTGCCTCGCCGCCAGACGCAAAACGGGGTCGTGGACTCGTTCGTCCATGTGGTCGAGCAGTATCTCACTAAAGATGTGAACACTCCGCTCCAGGACAGGATGGCCGAGTCGGTCCTCGAAACGCTGGTGGAACAGGGAAGGCTCGTCCTGAAGAGGCCGAACGACTATGGAGTCAGGGCGAACCTGATGTGGTGCTCCACCATGGCGCTCAACGGAATCATCGGATGCGGTACGGTCGAAGATTGGGCAACTCACATGATAGGGCACGAGATTACGGCGCTGACAAACATGGATCATGCCCGCACCCTGGCCGTGGTACTTCCCGGACTTCTGAGGTACTGTAAAAAAGGCAAGAAGGCGAAGCTCGCCCAGTTCGCAAAGCGCGTCTGGAAGGCGCAGGGGATTGCAGAAGGGAAACTTGCGGATTTCGCAATCGAGAGGACAGTCGACTTCTTCCACGAGATGGGGATGCACTGCTCGGCCTCGGAGGCCGGCCTCTCAAAGGAGATCGTCGCCGAGGTCGCCGAAAGGATAGGGCAGGGCGGCCAGAAGCTCGGCGAAGCCCGGAACATCGGCCGGGATTCGGTTCTGAAGATCCTCCTCTGAAACTCGCCCATCTTTGTCGCGAACTTTGTCGTTATCTTTGTCGTCTTCCGGAGGGTTGAGCCAAGCTCAACCGCGGCTCAGCACGGCTTCGCCCTCCATCGAGTTTCTGTTCGACAGAACTGCGATATTCGCAGAGCACCACTCCTCTGAAACCTGCCTCAAGTAACGCAGACATTCCTGTCTGCGCAATCCGCAGGTAGGAATACCTGCGCTACTTCAAGTTTCTCCCCGACAGAACTGCGATATTCGCAGAGCACCACTCTCCTGAAACCTGCCTCAAGTAACGCAGACATTCCTGTCTGCGGCATCGCAGG
>CAZWRV010000043.1:0-47737 GCA_964636325.1 uncultured Victivallaceae bacterium
CAACACCCGCCGACGGGAGCCGCGCCGGAGGCGCGGACCCCGCAGGGGCGCTGTCACAAGCGCATGCGGACAGCGTCCTGGCATCGCCTTTCGGCTTTTTTGTCTTCTCAGACGCCGTTCCCGGGTAATCCCCGGGATTTGTCACCTCGGCGGCGGGCGGGCGAAGCCCTTCAACACCCGCCGACGGGAGCCGCGCCGGAGGCGCGGACCCCGCAGGGGCGCTGTCACAAGCGCATGCGGACAGCGTCCTGGCATCGCCTTTCGGCTTTTTTGTCTTCTCAGACCGGCTTAGGCTCGCCGAGGCCTGCAAGTCCGCGGGCCGCGGTCACAATCGCCTTTCGGCTTTTTTGTCTTCTCAGACGACGGAGGGCCCCTTCAAGGCATAAAAAAAACAATGATGGTCACAATCGCCTTTCGGCTTTTTTGTCTTCTCAGACCCCGCGTTAGGGCGGAATATGTTGAAATCCGTCCGGGCGGTCACAATCGCCTTTCGGCTTTTTTGTCTTCTCAGACCCTATCGGGCCTCCTTAGAAGGAGAAAAAAACCTCGCCGAGTCACAATCGCCTTTCGGCTTTTTTGTCTTCTCAGACTATCGGCCTTCCCCAAATGCACCCCCAGGGGCGGGGCGGATGTCACAATCGCCTTTCGGCTTTTTTGTCTTCTCAGACTAACGAAATCCGGCAAAAAATATCAGAATGGCGGGCGGAGTCACAATCGCCTTTCGGCTTTTTTGTCTTCTCAGACTCTAACGAAATCCGGCAAAAAATATCAGAATGGCGGGCGAGTCACAATCGCCTTTCGGCTTTTTTGTCTTCTCAGACAATAAGCGGATGGGCTGATCCTGCAAGCTGGGCCGAAAAGTCACAATCGCCTTTCGGCTTTTTTGTCTTCTCAGACTATGCGAGGACGATGAAGGCCGGGCAGTGGGCGATGACGTCACAATCGCCTTTCGGCTTTTTTGTCTTCTCAGACAGGGACAAGAAAGACGAAGCCGCCGCCGCCTCCTCCAAGTCACAATCGCCTTTCGGCTTTTTTGTCTTCTCAGACGGAAAAGTGGGGGGGGAAAGATTTGCTGGCCGTTTGTCGGGTCACAATCGCCTTTCGGCTTTTTTGTCTTCTCAGACACAAAAACGGCCATCTCAATAGATGTGGAAACTATCGGATTGTCACAATCGCCTTTCGGCTTTTTTGTCTTCTCAGACCCGTTGCGGTCCTCAACTGGATAGTTTCGGGTGAGGAGTCACAATCGCCTTTCGGCTTTTTTGTCTTCTCAGACTAAAACCGTAGGTTTTTGGATTTGCAATAGTTGCGGCCAAGTCACAATCGCCTTTCGGCTTTTTTGTCTTCTCAGACCCGGGCATTGAAGACACATACCCGGCCCTTCCGCTTTACAGGTCACAATCGCCTTTCGGCTTTTTTGTCTTCTCAGACATATCTAAGGAGATGTTTAGGCAGTTGCAAGACATTGCGGAGTCACAATCGCCTTTCGGCTTTTTTGTCTTCTCAGACAGGGAAAAAACTCAAATATTATACCGACGAGTTCATAGAGTCACAATCGCCTTTCGGCTTTTTTGTCTTCTCAGACTCCTGTCCGGGAGAGGCTCCTTGGCTCCTTTCGTAAGTCACAATCGCCTTTCGGCTTTTTTGTCTTCTCAGACAGGTCGTTATCGGCTTCAAGTGCGGTAGGGAGTGGAGGGTCACAATCGCCTTTCGGCTTTTTTGTCTTCTCAGACTGCGCGGCAGCAGCGCAAGGTCGTTTTCAGGTAATCCCGGTCACAATCGCCTTTCGGCTTTTTTGTCTTCTCAGACAATACAGATGCCGGTAAAGCTCAAAAAAGCACTGGAAGAAGTCACAATCGCCTTTCGGCTTTTTTGTCTTCTCAGACTTTTCAGTCAAGACGTTGGCCGCCTACTTGGGCGTGTGTCACAATCGCCTTTCGGCTTTTTTGTCTTCTCAGACTCCATTAAGGACGGAATGAGCGAGATCGGCGACTGGTTTGAGTCACAATCGCCTTTCGGCTTTTTTGTCTTCTCAGACCCGGCCCTTCCGCTTTACACGGGCGGGTTGAGGGGCCGGTCACAATCGCCTTTCGGCTTTTTTGTCTTCTCAGACTCTGGGTCGGGGCGATATGCCCCGAGAAGAGGCCGTCCGGTCACAATCGCCTTTCGGCTTTTTTGTCTTCTCAGACCCAATAACACAGGTAATTATATTTGGCGGGACGTGCCCGGTCACAATCGCCTTTCGGCTTTTTTGTCTTCTCAGACGATAAATAAAGGAGGAAAAATGAAAATGGAAAAATGCTAGTCACAATCGCCTTTCGGCTTTTTTGTCTTCTCAGACGACCCGCGATCCTGGAGAAGGAGCCGGAGGTGGACGGCCCTGTCACAATCGCCTTTCGGCTTTTTTGTCTTCTCAGACTTACGGATGTCGACCATAAGGGCATTCCGTTTGTCAAGGTCACAATCGCCTTTCGGCTTTTTTGTCTTCTCAGACTCAGACGTAGCCGAAGAGGCTTACTGCCGGATGTTTTCAGTCACAATCGCCTTTCGGCTTTTTTGTCTTCTCAGACGCCACCAGGCCCAGACGCACATTATGGTTGGGATCGGGTCACAATCGCCTTTCGGCTTTTTTGTCTTCTCAGACCAAAGGCAATTACAGACAAGGATATAGCCAAGCATATACAGTCACAATCGCCTTTCGGCTTTTTTGTCTTCTCAGACATACTGCCAATCGCGTTTATTTTGCCTGCTGTATCAAGGGGTCACAATCGCCTTTCGGCTTTTTTGTCTTCTCAGACCGCGCCTTGACACAATAAAGCCGCTAATATCCTACATGGGTCACAATCGCCTTTCGGCTTTTTTGTCTTCTCAGACTTGCATAAAGGGATTTAACAGCCCTGATAGCAAGCAATAGTCACAATCGCCTTTCGGCTTTTTTGTCTTCTCAGACCACGCCGATAAACGGCAATTGTAACAAGCAACATGTTAGTGTCACAATCGCCTTTCGGCTTTTTTGTCTTCTCAGACGCGGCGCAAGCATATCATACAAGCATTTAAACGCAATGTCACAATCGCCTTTCGGCTTTTTTGTCTTCTCAGACTCGGATGCGGTTTTTATCGCGTTTTCGGGGGGCAAGGACTGTCACAATCGCCTTTCGGCTTTTTTGTCTTCTCAGACAGCTGCCCCGGTTGCCAAGGTCGCCGCCGTCACCGCCCCGTCACAATCGCCTTTCGGCTTTTTTGTCTTCTCAGACAGACCAAGAGGCATGGAGGAGCGGCAGAGGTCTACAAGGTCTTGGTCACAATCGCCTTTCGGCTTTTTTGTCTTCTCAGACCCAAGGTCGCCGCCGTCACCGCCCCGGAAGAGCCGGAGGTCACAATCGCCTTTCGGCTTTTTTGTCTTCTCAGACCTGTTTGAATCGAGCAAGGTAGAGGAAAAGCTCACCCAGGTCACAATCGCCTTTCGGCTTTTTTGTCTTCTCAGACACCGTATAATTTAACTCCTTGATTTTGAGGATGCAAGGAATGCATTTCGGCGGGAGTGGGGATTTTTGATTGGTAGAACTTTGACATGCGGTGGGAAACGAGCATTAATATCATTTGTAAGTCCTTGATTATGAAGGGATGGGTTGTGTTTCGGCGGGACAGCCCCCATTTTGGGGGGGCAGGCAGTCCCGCCGAAATTCGGCTTGCCCGCCCTCCAACGTCCAGCGTAAAGTTCCCCAAGTCTGGCTTGGATTTCTCTGCGCCAAACTCCCAACGTCCAGCGTGAAACGTAAGTTTCTTGCGTTCGGGGATCGCAACCGATTTATGTTCAGGTTCAAACGTCATAAATCAAGAGTCACAATATATACAGAAGCGGTTTGCCGGGCCTGACGACTGTTCCCATGCTTTCGATCCTTGTGACGCATGCGCCGCAAATCTTGTATGCGAGGATTCGGTCTTCGTCGGGGTCTATGGTGTCCGACAGCAACTGCCATAGTTTTTGGAAATTTTCTTCGCTGAGGTCGCACTCGAACACGCTGTATTCGACGCGGATGCCGAAGTCCAGGCAGATTTTGCCAACCTTAATCAGCCTTTTGGGTTCAGTTATGTCGTATGCGACGAGGTGGAGCATGTTCTTATACTTTTCTTCAGCCGGGTTGTATTCGTTCGACGTAATGCCGATCTTGTATCTGTTGTAGTCGTCAATTTTTTCGGCGGGAAGATTGACAGATGAAATTTCGGGTGATCCTGAAATTTCACGGCATCTGGAAGAACTCATAATCCTCCTTGCCTTCGATAGCCTTTAGGACGCTCAGCACGGAATCCTGAATTATCTTCCTGAAGTCGGTATGGCTTTCGCCGGGATTCGGCGTGAATTTTCTTGTCATGTGCATCTCATATGAGCGGAAGAATTCGGTTTTGGCGTCGGTCTTGAGGTATGTTCCGCCGTCCTCAGAGCAGAATTCGAAATGGTCCTGTCCGAGCACTTTGTGGTTGAGGAGGTGGAGAGTGAGAAGGTCGCAGACGGGGGCGCGGAGAGGTTCCATAAGGTCGAGAGGGAGGGACGGAGTTCCGTTGGAGACAGCGTGAAGGAAGCCGATGCACGGGTCGAGGCCGTGCGAGCGGACGGCCGCGTCGACTTCGCCGAGGACGATGGTGTAAGTCCAGGATAGGAGGGCGTTCGCTGCGTCGCGGGGCGGCCGCTTCGAGCGCTCCTTGAACGGGACGTCCTCGGGGAAGAATGCGCCGAGTCTGGCGAAGTAGAGGGCGGCGGCCATGCCTTCATAGCCGCGGAGCTCGTCGAGGGATTCCGTCCGCTGAGACAGCTCGGCCATGTTCCTGAGCTTCTCGGACGTTTCAATCTGCTCCTTGTGCTCGGACTGGCTGCGGTTGGCCGAGAGCCGCTGGAGAACCCTCCGGGAATTGCGGATTTTGGCATGGACTATCTTCTTGGCGATTTTCAGCGCCAGGGGGCGGTCCTCGGCGATCTTGTATTGGCGGATTCTGCGCTCGGCGTTCATGTTGTTGTCCGGCGAGAGCGCGCCGATCCACCGTCCGTGGGATGTCAGGAAATACACCGGGATGCCCTTGAACATAAGCTGCTGCATGACCGGGGTCGAGAGGTCGGCCCTGCCGTTCACGACGACGCGGTCTATGTCGAAGAGAGGAACCCGCATCCGGACGAACTCGTTCGGGCGTCCGCCCTCGACGCGTTTTACCACTTCAAGGTGGCGGGATTCGAGGTGGACGCTGACCGTGTCGCTTGCAAGGATCAGGCTCGGCATAGTATTTGTCCCTTCCTATTCATATGTTTCACATGCAGCCATCCAAGAGTCTGCGTGGGCTCACGGCTATTCCTGGCATAAACAGGCCTATTCGTCCGTCGGAACAGCTATCTCCTTTTTATTAAGGAACAAGCTATATGGAATTCCGACGGGATTCCATTTTATGGACGTCAGAAGACGTCGGCGGGACGTGCGGTGAAGCCGCAGAGAGTTATTATCGCAAGTATCTGGACAACAGTATATTGCGCATAATGGAGTGGCGGGACTAAGTTCCTACAGGCGATCGTCCCCGGCCATTTTCGGGAAAGAAGGAAGGGACGTTGTCTCGACGGATAGTATTTTCAAGGCGTCGTCGAAGAGGGCGTCGAACTTCGGCTTGTCCATGCTTTGGAATCCGTGCCCCAGGATGGAATGGTTGCGCCCGGTCATGTGCGCGTTCACCTTGGGCAGCTGTGCGAAGCGCCGCCCGTATGTGTCGCCCAGATGGAGCAGGACTTCATACGAGGCGAGCGCGCCGAATTTGAGGGTTCCGTCTCCGCCCGAGTATTTTCTCGTGAAATCCTCCCTGAGCTTTTCCGGGAGCTGTTCCGGGGCGCATTTGGCGTTGTTTATACCATAGGCCGACTCCAGCTGGAGCTTTGCGATCTTCTCGATTGCGGCATACGTCCTTGCCGTCGCATCCTCGTATTTCATCTCCAGTTCCGCCCTGCGCAGGGCGTTGGCCAGCAGGTCGAGGATCATAGGCCAGGAAAGCTTTCCGGGAGTGATGCTCTTCAGGAACTGGAAGCTGGACTCGGCGGCCGCGGCGAAGGGCTTCATGTCCGGGAGGCAGAAGCAGTGTGATTCGGATATGTCCTTCAGGCTTGGCAGATTTTTTGAAAACAACGAGAGCGCCTTGGCGTGGTTGAAGACGTCCCACTGGGAAAATCCTCCGACGATGGACTGCAGGACGGCCAGCACCCTGCCTTCCCTTTGGGCGGTCACCTTGGCGCATATTCCGGCGAGCGTCTCCGCCGATCTGGCATATTGGCCGCAGTCAAAGAGTCTGAGCGCGACTTGAATCTCGTAATATGCCAGCCTGTTCCAGGGATTCTGCAGGGTGACATGCTTCTCCGCTCCGGCGACGACGGCGCCCAGTCCGTTTTTCGTCCTGTCGGTGCCGCCGACGTAGTTGAACTGGCAGGGAAACCTGGAGGAGGCCCAGACGACGGCGGCGCTCATGGTCTTAGTCCCTCCGGTGTAGTCCACGACGTCAGGCCATGGGGTGTCCGAGCCGAGCTTCCGCATGGCCTTCGGGACTTCGTTGAGGAGGGCCTCTGTGCTCGCGCCAATGTCCTGTTCGTCGGGCGTGACCACGAATTCGGGGTCTATCATTTTACCGAAGGCTTCAAGAGCCGCAGGCAGGATCTTCTCTATGACTTGAGATCTCGATGTCCTCGAGACGAAGAAGATGACCGCATCGGGAAGATGCGCCTTGATCGAGCTGATTAGCGGAGCTTCGGCGCCGCCTACGCTGATGAGCATGGTCTTCATGTTTTGGAGAATGCCTTCACTGGGTCTTTTATGTCCTGATGCTGGAGAATCTTCACGCCAAGCTCATATGCCCGCTTGTAAAGATTTTCGGCAGTCCGTCCGTGTATGGGCAGATACACCGCCAGGAATTTTCTGGCGAAGCGTCCGCCGATGTTCTTTGCCCTGTTGTCGAGTTCATCAAGCTGGCCGAGCAGGCGCGCCCTATTGCCGCCCCGCTTGCAGGATATATAAACGGCCTGCACGCCTTGGACGGCCACCACGTCCTCCTCCTTGTCGGGGCCAGAATATTTCGCGCCCACATTGACCGACCATCTTATGTCTCGGAAGATTCCGCTCTGGGAAACGGCCGCCGCCACAGCGACCTCCCACCATCCCCCTGAAAGGAATGACAGAATGGACTGGGCAGGGGCCACCGCCCTCGAATATTCTGCGAAGGAGAAGTCGGAAGGCAGGTTTTCTACGCCTCCGCTTAGGCGGCGCGGCAGATAGAATCTGCCGTCGTCCCGCCGCTCAAGCATATTGAGCCCCGACAGCGGATCTGCTACTTCTGGAGGTATGTCCAAGGGTATTTTCCAAAGCTTGAGCCAATCACTGGGGGTACGCGGTTCCTTTCCGTTTGCCATCAGTCCTCCGGCGCCGAAGACGGATTCCCAGCATCTTTTTTCGTCGTCCGGATTGCCTAGCAAATGCTGTGCGACCGGCACGTAAGGCTTCCAGTCCTTTCCGCCGGTTACGCGCTGGGAACCGTTTGCAACCGCGATCGAATTGACGTTCAAGGATCGGCTAAGAGGACTAAATGAGTAGTCATTGGCCAGGATGCCGGCAAGGCCGGAGGCCGTTCCGCCGTCGATGAAATGAAGATGCTCGGTGTCCACATACAGGGAGCAGACCTTGCATTCCTGCGCCGCCTGGTGCGCGCCGATGGACATGAGCTTTGTGCCGCCGGTGAAGTTTACGACGGGGTGCAGCCCCGAGGAAAGGGCCTCGCCTATGGCCGCTTTCACCGCCAGGGAGGCGCTCCTTATGCCCGGCATTTCATCGAGGCCGATTTCCTTCTTGGCGACACTGATCCCTGACTGCCTCGCCCCTTCGATTATCCAGTCCGACCGCCGTCTGGTCTTTTCGGTGGAAAGATGGAAGACCGTTGGCGGCCTCAGCGCCAGGATCGGCAGGAGGTTCTGCATCGTCTCCTCGCTTATGAGCTGTATGAGGCAGATATCCCTGCAATTCATTCCTGCGTCCTATCTTCTTACATATCGTCGGAACGGCGATACTGTCGGGATTTCTTCTTGCCTAGAAAATTCGTTTGACCTGATATCGGTCGAAATTTTCATCGGTGCTGATTATTGGAATGCCTTCAGACAAGGCGGAGTCCCTGCCCTTGGCGATTTTTATAATGTAAACTCCGAAAGTGTTTCATCCTTCTTCATAGCTTCATATAGATCAAGGCTCACACTTCGCTTTTGACCATTAAGATAGACCGGCTTCTCTGCTGGCCATTTCATGGATTCAACGAAAATGACTAGAGCTCTCCACTGCCCCATTGGATCCCTATATGGCCTGAGAATAACCGGAGAGGCAAAACGGCCTTCACCTTTTCTCTTTTGAGGATTCCAAGACTCATCCCAATTCTTAATATTACTCCCTTCGGGCAGACTGGAATAAAATTGAATTATCGGCAGTCCGATTGCTGCGCGATAAGCAGGGAGATTGCCCCGGCCAAGGCCGGAATCATGATCTACTTCCGCATATTTAAATCCAGGTCCATTGGATAAATTGGGTGAGCGGCCATGGGAACGCCATCCTTTAAGCCAGTTTGCAAGCGTTGAAATTGCTTCATCGGAATTACGGGCTTGCAGCGATTTAATCTCAATCGCAGAAGGATTCGCAAACTTAATGAGAGCATCCTTCAATGGCATCGGTGGCTCCTGGCCAATTGCGAATGCGAGAGCCCCCATGGCACGACGGGATCGAAAGCCAAGACTACCGAGATTGCCAAACACAGTTGCCAGTGCCTTGATATCTTCAGCCAATTTCGGTTCGCCACGCCAATTGAGATGAAGCTCAAAAGCAGGAAGGGTTCTGTCAAAAACAGATTTTCCCGCATAAACTCCTTTCTTAGGTTTGCTGCGCAATGGAAAAAGCAAATATCCCTTGGCCGTATTAAGCCCTGCACCGAGCTCATCTGCGTCCTTGATAGAAAAAGCAGGGTTATTGAGCATTTTGATTCGGACTTGCAGTTTACTCGCCTTACCTTCTTCTCCGGCACAGGCTCCGAAGATTTCGGCCTCTTGCCTAGGCAAGGAAATGCCCTTGCATGAGGCAAATCCGCCTAATGTGCGGAACCACCAGCGCAACTGCCCCCGGATTGAAGGAACGCGTATTTCAGCCTGTTTTTCTGGAAATGCTCCGCCACATATTCCCGGCGTGATCATGTCAATCGTGATTTTGAATGAATTCATGGTAATTTGACTCCTAAGTTTTCGGCGATTGGACGAACAGCGTTGACACGCTTATAAGCCTTTCCGCCTCTTCTGTCATCAGGGCCTTTTGCTTTTAAAGCTTCAGCCACATCGGATTTCCATGAATCTAGATATTTTCCGGCAAAGAGAACACAAATACTTCGCTGTTCCGATTCGGGCAATGAGGCGATTTGCGACATTTTGCCTTTGAGGGAGGCAAGCGGGTCATTGCCGAGTGATTTCAGATATGTATAGGCAGCCCGCTCGTCAGGCGACATAGAGGCAATCGCGGCAGATTCTCTGGCGGCCTTTTCTGCTTTTGCCGCATTTTCTCTTGCAAGCTTCTCCGCTTGTGATTGAGCAGTTTCATCGTATTCAAACCATCCGTAACCTGCATTTGTTTTAGCTCCGGCGCCACGGAAGGAGAGACCGTCTTTAAGCCAAGCCATTGCTGTATTCATCAAATTATCCGGGATTCCTTGGAACTTTCGTCGAGCAGGTACAATGATAAACTCGAATTTCGCCCCCGCCTCGACGGCAGGAAAGAAGTTAGGGATAGGGGTTTCGGTGTCATCAGATTTATCGCGTTTCCCCTGATAATATTCCGGATGATGGCAATTGACAATATCAACGGCCAAGAGAGCCTTGCCGACCGGGAACGCGGGGAGGAAGGAGATGAGTCCGGCAAAATTTGGCAGTGATTTCCAAAGAGGCTTTGAATGGTCTATTTGTCTTTCGGGTACATTCAGTATCCCAAGCAGTTGTTTTGCAGCTTCGCCCCATACATTTTCCCAATCCGGACCGCCACAGGCGTAACGAAAGTCGGAAACAAAGTTGCCAGATTTATTTTTTTGGGTGCTCCAATCCTGGTCGCTCCAACCGAAGACTAAAGCAGACTTGACAAGCAAATCTGTTTTTTGCCTGGAAGTGCCGACATCCAAAATGGCTTGGATGGCAGTCGCATGAGCAATACCTTTTACGGCACTACCGGGAATCATGGGGCAACCGAAGTGGGGATGGAGACAGAGTCCGGCGTTTTCAAGAATCCCACCTGCCTGATTGATGATGAGACGAGACTGCAGTTGCATGACAGCCATAATAGCGCCAGGGATTCCGGAAAGATGGAATTCCGGAGCATTGCCGTGCTTCCTAGCACAATCGCATATACGCTGAATTTCATCCTTTTTCCTATCCTTATCTTCAAGGACGATGAATTTCTCCAGCCTTAAAGACGGAGATTCGCACTTGGAAAAATCCGGCGCAAGTAATTGTTGGACGGATTTAGTTGCGGTCGAAATCATGGTTGTCTCCTTTTCCTTTCTTCGCGAAGCGGCGGAGGTAGTTGAGGTAGGCCATGGCTTCCACCGTGACCGCACGGAGGTCGGCGGAGTCGGAACCGCATAAATCATTCAGGAAACCGTCAATATTATCCTGTCGTTGCCCCGGAAGTCGGTTTAATTCTTTCAAATGTTTGATAATCGCACGAAAAACATCGGCGTGGCCGGATTTCCCATCGTTTTCCTTGGCAAAAGCAATTGCGCCAAGAATACCGTTCTGACGGATCATGGCTGGTATTTTTTTTACGACATCGCCATCATTTGCACCTTTGAATCTTGTGTCGTTGGCCGCATCAAGAGCGTTTTTTGCCCTTATCTGGTCTAGATTCTGTATTTTTGACATGGTTCAGCCCTCCACCAGGTTTACACTGCAATAACCAAGACCGATTGTCTCGTCGCCGCCGACCTGAATGATATTCTTGGAAGCCTGAAGCTTGGCTTTAAGCGCCTCAATTCCGTTTCCGCTCTTTTGACCGACTACAGAATAGAAGAGCGTTTCTGACGGAACTTGTTCCTGGTTGAAAAGAGCACCCTTGTCAACTGTTCCCGTCTCGTCATTGACACGGATCCTTGTCACCACCTCACAGGCATGCTCGCAGAAATAGGAGAACATTTCGTCGGAGACGATGGTAATCCTGCCCTTTGCAAGGCCTTTCATCTCTTCCGGAATATATTTCATAAGCTTTTCTTCAAGCCCCGGATCGATGTTCTTGACAGATGTCAGAGAGTATTCTTCGAGGACGACCTTTCCATCAAGAAGAAGGGCGGAGCCTCCGTGGCAGTTCATCCCGTCAAGCGAAACACCTGGAATTTCAAGGCTCGAATCTCTTTTCAGTCTTGCAAGAGCGAGAGGCGATGTGAGCCAGGAAAAGGAGCCTTTAGCCGATCTTACTGGAAAAAGAAGGACGCGGGCTTCGCCGACAAGCAGGTTTCCTGACGAGTCTGTTGTCCCGCGTTTTTCATCCTTGACTTGACCAAAAAGCATTTCTGCGTCAGAATTCTTTTTCCTTTTTCTTTCCTTACCGTCCTTGGTGTCGACCAAGTCCGTGTTGGCGTCATCATTCCATAGATCTGCCAGTACGCCTTTGAGACTGCTTCCGGGGATGATCGGAATTCTCGTATGCCTTTCCCGCATGATAGGTGAGTCGATGGCGCCGACGGAGTTCCCGGCTCCGACGTGGAGGGGTGTCCTGGTGAAGATTGCGAGGATTTTGGTTTCCATTTTTCTTTCTCCTTATGTTTTATTCCTGGTTAGCTTTTTTAATTACTGAACATACGCCGAGTCCGAATCCTTTTTCGCCGAAGAGTGTTGAACGGCGGTTTTTGACGTGGCCGCCTTCGCCGCCGTTCCATGAGAGCGCGTCCGACAAATCCTTCGCCTCTCCGGGATCCCGGACATCGAACACATACGCGGAACCCGGGGGCACGGCTAGATACGTGGGCTTTGGCCCGGTCTTCAAGTCCCATCCGGAAAAGACGAGTGGCCTGGCGATTCTTGCGGCGACGAGCCTTGCGGTGAACTTCCCGGCATCCTTGATCCTTTTCCGCCATGCATCCCTTGGTTCATTTTCCAGGCGCTGGACTTTTCCTCTTGGAAGCATCACCTGGCCGGACACCGCATCGATCCAGCTCGGTAGCCAGCCACCGGGATGTTGGCCGATGCCTTCCGCGGAATTCGCAGCCGTCTCCGGGAAAACGGCTGGAGACAGCAATGTCCAGCGCAGGAGGATGGGGCTGCCCGCTGGTGCGGCGGAAAGCGGAAGAGGGAGGGAAAAATCGCCCTTGCGTCTTGTTGCGGCTGCAACGCCCTGTTGGCCTCCGAGTATGAGCGGTATATTCTCCTCCTCCGCGACCTTGGCGAAGACATCGGCGCCGTTGGCCAGCACGCAGGAGACTTGGACGGCCATGCTGACGCCGGGGTGGAAGCGGAGATATTCCGCCTGATACAGCCTGCCTTTGGCTGCGGACTGTGTGGCCGGGTCGATCGCTATGCCTATGTTCCGTTCCGCGAAATAAAGCTCCGGCTTCGCAGGCTTGAAGGATTCTCCCCTTAGGTATTTCCCGTAGTCCGACGCCGATATCCACTGTGGCGGCTCTTCCTTGCCGATCTTGGAGGGTCGGAAGGCCAAGGAGAGAGGCTTTGGCATGTTTGTGCCGGCGGAGGAAGTCAATTCCATCGGGAAGAGATTTCCTTCCGCGTCGGCTGAAAGATCAAGCGGGCATGGGAAATAGATTTCCTTTGCCGCCTCGTCCGTTGGAAAGGGGCCTGCGCTCTTCAGCGCGCCGAACCTGAAAGAGCTGTCCTTGTTCTTGTCGTTGTCCTTGCAGATATGCCTGTGCCCCTCCCATTCCTGGGGCTCCGGCCATCTGGCATGGAATGCGTTGATGAAGGCGTTCCAAATCTGGTCCGGACGGGGCCAGGTTGCGCCGAGGCCGGCGTCGGATGCCTCCATCGGTCTGGCGTCCCTCAGGAACAGCAGATCCCTCGGCTCGATATGGAATTTATAGTCGCTCATTATTCCTCCCCCCTTTGGCGGTTCATGAAGGTTTCCACAAGGAAAAGTTTTACGAAATCCTCCGGCTTGTCGCCGCATTGTTCGATCCATTTGCCGGCGAGGGCCAAGAGCTTGTCCCGCTCTTCGTTTGAAAGTCCCTCACCCTGGCGGCTGCAGACATGAGCGAACTCTTGGAGGATTATCCTCCTTATTTCTTCGTTCGAGACGGCCATTCGCCCTTTCTTCTCAAGTTCGTAGGGGGCGACAAGCTCCGCGAGGGCATAGGGGAAGCGGCTGGAGATACTGTCGTTGTTCGAAAATTCTGTCATGAGCCTCATCAGTTCGAGGGCGATCCTGCCGCCGCCGTCGTCCCACTTGCATCCCCATTCGAGAATTTCGCCGGAACGCTTATACACGGATATGGCCAGCGCGCCCTTGCCACATTCTTTTTTAGCCCGCTTTTCCGCCTTGCGCGCTTCTCGGACAAGCATCTGCAGCGGAGCCTTGAAGTGACCGACGGCTATTCCTGCGGAAACCTCGGCGGCCGGACCCGGGACAGCAAGGGGATATCCGGCGTTCGCGTTGACAAATCCGGGCTGTATGACGGCAAAGTCAAAGCTTGAATGCCCTCTCGGCGGTTCGCCCCGGAATACGGATCTGAGCGCCTCGGCGCAGTCGAGCGCCATGTCCGCCGGAAGCATCGCCAGGACGTCGTCCCCGCCGGCGTATATCAGCTGTCCATCGAACTTGTTGACGACCGCCTCCGCCAGCCAGGTTGCGAAGTTCGCAAGCGACTCGCTGATCTGGAGATGGTACGATGGTGTGAGCATCCGGCGGAGATACTTCCTTCCCTGCCGCTCAAGAATCGGGGCCAGATATTCACGGGCATTTTCCGAAACCTGTTTGAGAAATTCAGGAGTCTTCTCGCCTGAAACCCACTTGCCCATGTCGTCGCCGTCCATCGCAAGTATGGCGACGTAGCTGCCGCCGTGCCGGTTCCTTCTTGCTACGTCCTCGACGCTGTCGAAGCGGACGGCCCTCTTGAATTCGCCTTCCTTCAGCCCCAGCTTTGAAAGCAGGTAGGGCACCTTGTCGGATCTGCACCAGAGCCTTTTTATGAGGTTCATCGCGCCGTAGCGATGACCAGGACTTGTGAAGATGTTGCCAGTGCCTTTGCCGTATGTCCCCAAGAGGTATTGCCAGAACTTCTCGTCGCCGATCACCTCCTCCTTGCCGGAGAGCGAATCCTTGAGGCATGATTCCGGGAAAGGGTTGTTCCAGGCGTTGAAGTCCCTCGTATTGCGGCGTGCTGCGAGTTTCGCATCCACAAGGGCGTAGTGCGCGGACCACAGGATTCCGGGATCATTGAGAGTCTCCTTCTTTGAACAGTCAGAATAGAAACGGGCGTCACGGTCATCCTTGGGCAGCCACTTCTCCCCGAAATCGAGCATGTCCTGGAGGCGCTGGGAAGGCGTCGGATCGGATTTGCCGCCGGCGTTGTCGGCTCCGTTTTTGTTGACAGGGAGCGCTGCGAATTCCGCGAGGCAAGTCTCCCGATCCAGCCAGGGCTGCACGGCCCATGTGATCTGCGGGAAGGCCTTTATCTGGCAGTCCCAGCGTTCCTTCCAGTTGTCGGTTCCCGCACAGCCCGCCTTGACGGCCTCGTCTTCGATCCAGCGCCAGACCGATTGACCTATATTTCCGAGCTCGGTTTCGACGGCCTCCTTGGCGGATTGGGCCAAGTTTTCGGCCTGCGACCTGGGGACAATCGCCAGGAAGCGGTTGGGGAGGGTCGGCGTCAGGAGCCAGGATGCGAATCTGCACTGTCCCTTCTCTTCTTTCATCCTATCCCATGTAGCCATTTCGCTGCCGCTCCTGTCCTTCCATTTCTCCTGATACATTTCATCCTTGTGGAGGGCGTCGAATATGCCGTTGCCGCGAAGGTTGGGGAAGATGATTGAATCCGGACCGATCCGGTCTGAAACCGCCTTCATGGCGTGTGCGACAAGCCAGGAGAGGAGGTAGCTTCCGCTCCAGAGGTCGCGCGTCGAGCGAGCCTGTGCTATGAAGTCCTGCACCGGGCCCATCTGGAACAGCAGCAGGGCAGGCTGTATTTTACCGTCCTCGATGCAGCCTGCGAGGGCGGATGTTATCGCCATGTGGTTCCAGATCGAATGGTCTGGTATCCTCGTGTCCGCCGGCAGGAACGCCAGATGCTCGGCGCTTTCTTTTTCGGAAACTGCAGCATTCTCCATCCATCGGCGCCAGTAGAGGAAAAATCTCTTGCGCCATTCGCAGTTTTCTATTCCTTTGGCTGCGTCCTGCAGAATTCCGTGGATGTGTCCTGCCTGACTTGAAAGTTCCTTTTCCGAAACGTATTCAACAGACGAGACCGGATGGACGAAGGTGGAGCCTTTGCGCCCGCTGTAGGCGGTAGAGCATTTTACCTTGGGAAAGACGAACCTTTCCGCCGAGGATGCAAAGTGGTCCGCCTGCTTTATTTCCTCAAGTATCCTGGCAAGTTCGCCGGTGTCGCTGAAGCCGGCTCCGGCCATGAACAGTCTTGCGAGTTCCTCATGCCCCCGGATGTCAAGGCATTTGTCCGGCGGATCATGGAGGTAGGCCATGAGTTTCCTTTTCCAGAACTCTTCGTTGTTTTCGGCCATGGTGCAGCCCTTTCCGTTTTTGGCTTATATTTATGCTGAGTATGCTTGTGCCGCAAAGAAAAAGACGTCCGTTGACGTCAGGCGCGATCCCTTGGCCAAGAGATTGCCGAAGGGGGCAGGCTGATGCCGTAGACTCCCCTGCTTGGGGATGGAAGGCAGCATTGGAGATGACTGCTGAGTCTGATGGCGGCCTTTATCTTTTTTGAAATGGACGAAACAAGCTTCCGCAGGTCTTCGTCGGTCTTGTTCCTGAAGTGGTTGTGGTTGACGATTTCCGGCATGGCCGCGGGTGAGATGGCTTCGGCGAACGGGAGGAAAGATTCCAGAAGGGCCTTCTGACCCCTTATGTGCGGCTTTCGGTTCTTGGCTGTCGCCGCCAGAAGCCAATACAGCACGAACTCGGCGGGGTTTAGAGGAATAGGTGTTCCACCGATCGAGCATTCCAAGGTTTTGGGGCTGAAGACGAGCTTGGGCGTCTCTTCGGGCTCCGTCCGGATCACGTTGTTTGCAAGCTTAACCGTGTCGCTGTATGTGCCGGGAAGCCTTAGGTGCTGTTTCTGGAACAGGTTGCGCAGCCTGGCAAAGGGAATCTCGCAAAGCGTAAGACTGGCGCTGCCGGGCTTGAAAATCCGGCCATCCGGAAGAGCATATTTCCTGATGCCGGGGTCGGGGAAATAGAATTTAGGGAAGAGTTGCGGGCTGTCGAATGGTGGGCTCACAAGCACATGGCAGAGCCTGTCCTGATCCCTGGCAAGCATTGTCATCGCGAGGGCGCCCAGGACGCTCATGGTCTTTCTGCCGCCCGCTATTGAGAAGACGATCCGGGTGTCGGGATTCTCCGTGAACTGCCTCAGGCTTTCCATGATGAAATCGGAGGCACGATCATTGTCGGAGCTTGTGACAATATCCTGTGCGTCGGCGTTTCCGTCCTCGCTGGGGATAGACCTGATGAAATTGGAGGACAGGCCGAATTTCATCTGTGAGGGCTTCACACCCATCAGCCGGCGGAATCGTTCCCATACGCCTGACTCGAAGAGTTCTTTCCTGATGCAAGCGGCGCCGCCGGCCGTCGTTATGACCACTATCTCGTCGGGGATGAAAGTGGGCTTTTCAAGCATCAATGAGTATATGGTCTCTGTCAATACGGCCGGGCTCATGCCGCATAGGGACAGAAGGATTTTCCTGCGATGGGCCAGCATAGTCGAACCTCATGGCCTGTAACTTTAATGATATTTAAATCACTTGCAAGCAACAGGCCAGATTATATTTTCTCCACGCAAGGCTATTCTGATATTCCAACAAATAATCAAACATAGAGGAAGATCATGATGGAAAATATCTTGAAGGTCGGCGGCGGGCAATGCGACATCAAGGGATTTACCAACGTCCATATCCAGTGCGCGATCGACAGGATGGCGTTCCTCGGCGGAGGAACGGTCGAGCTTTCCAAAGGGACGTTCACGCTTTCAGATGCCGTCCACATGCGGTCGAATGTCCAGCTGCGCGGCCAGGGGGACGGAACCGTCCTGATGAAGGACAAGATGAGGAAGGCGTCGGTCGGCACATTCCTCGGATTCGGGCATTACGACATAATCGTCGACAAGCCGGACATCTTCGAGCACGGGGATGGGATCATCATCGGCGACGACAATTCCTTCGGGTTTTATCAGACGACAGGAACACTGGTCCGGCGTGATGGCGATGTCTGGTTCACCAGCAATCCGCATGCCCATGACTATCTGAAGAAGGCCAACGGCTTTGTGAAGACACTTTTCTCCGGCGTGAGCGCTGTAGATGTCAATGACGCGAAGGTCTCCGACCTGGTAATTGACGGCAACGCCGGCACCAACGAGCGCTTGAATTCATGCCGCGGCGGCGGCTTTTTCGCGCACCGCGCCAACCGGATAGAAGTGGAAAACATCAAGGTTCGCGACTTCAACGGTGAAGGGTTTTCCTTCCAGACCTGCGACGACATGAAGCTCGTTTCTTGTCTGGCCGAAAGATGCACAGGGAACGGCTTCCACCCGGGAAGCGGTTCGAACCGTTTTCTTGTTTCTTCCTGCGTCGCCCGGGGCTGCGGGCAGAACGGCCTTTTCTACTGCCTGCGCGCAAGATATGGAACTCTGGAGGACTGCCTGTTCGAACGGAACAAGGGGCACGGCGTTTCCATCGGCGGCCGCGACACCGACAACATGAACAGGAAGCTTGTCATCCGCAGGAATGGCGGCGCCGGCATATATCTGCGCGATGAAACCGTTGAGACGGCGCCGCACCGGAACATTATTGCCGGCTGCAAAATCGAAAACAACTGCCAGAAGGACGGGGAGGCCGAAATTGTGCTCCAGGGATCAGTCCAAGGCATCAGTATCACCGGCAACAGAATTCTACGGAACGGCGGGAAGCCCGGAATTCTGGTAAGTCCGGGCGTGGTCAAGCCCGTCTTGAGAAACAACAGGATAATCCCCTCAGGACCGGGAAGCATTGTCAAATAGCGATTTTATAAAAATGACGCTAATTCCAAAACTCCTAAAACGGCTGAGCATGGCTTCGCCCTCCGAACTCGGAATATGCACAAACTGCGGAGGGTTGAGCCGCGCTCAACCGCATTTTGAAATTGACTCAGTGTGTATTCAATATGAAAGGACAGGATAAGAATGTCGCACATAACTGACAGACTTCACAGCAGGAGATGGGGTGTTTTCACCCATTATCTCTATCAAGAGCAGAACAATCCTGAGACTGGGAAAAGCCAGGGGGCCGGCGAAACGGCCTGGTCGGCCTGCGTCGACGGACTGGACGTCGGCAATGTGGCCAGGACCATGGCCGAAGTCGGTGCTGGATACTACTTCTTCACCATGATGCAGGGACGCAAATATATGGCCGCGCCCAATGCGACGTTCGACCGTATAGCCGGCTGCGTGCCCGGGGAGGCCTGTTCGAGGCGGGACGTCCCGCTAGACCTTTACAAGGAGCTGAGCCCGCACGGAATCGACCTCTACCTCTATTACACTGGCGACGGCCCCTACAAGGACGAACGCGAGGGCAGGGCTTTCGGATTCATTGAGCCCAGGTCTGCCGGCGTCACGCTTCCGTTTGTCAGGAAATGGGCTGCGGTTCTCGAGGAATACGCCGTCCGTTACGGCAGCAAGGTCAACGGGTGGTGGATTGACGGCTGCTACCGGGAGCATTTCAAGTATGATGAAGATCTGCTCCAGCTCTACGTCGACGCCTGCAAAAAGGGCAATCCGAAAGCCGTTGTAGCCTTGAACGACGGTGTGAAGAAGGATCTGGCCGTGGACTTTGCCAACGAAGATTTCACCTGCGGGGAGTTCAATGATTTCCTTTGGATGAATTCAGCAAACTGCGTCCTTTTGCTGAATCCATACCCGAGGAAAAATGCAAAATCGTTCGTTTTTATACCCAAAGCCGGTAATTTTCACGCTAAATGAGTAAAACACGCCAATTGCCGACCTTTGCAACCGGCTCGTATTAATATAGGGGCATGCCTGACATGTGGAATTCGGCATTGAAAAGGAATTTGTTCGATCCAGCTCCCGACGCGGAGATGAAAGATTTTCTTAGAACCGCCATCCCGAGGTTCGAAGCACCCCGCGACATAGGCGCCTGGAGGCGCAGGATTCCGGAACTGCGCCGGGAAATTCTGCGGAATGTCTTTCTGAGAGGTTTCACAGCAGCGCAGATGGAATCAATTCCGAAAGTCGTATGGGGCGAAGTGCTGCGTCCTGATCCGTCATACAGTGTGCGCAAGCTCAGATATGAGATCTATCCCGGCTATTGGATTCCCGCACTTCTTTACGATCCGGTGACCCGCCTGAAAAAAGTTCCCGCGGTCATGTTTCTCATGGGGCATGGGCAGAGCGGCAAGTTCTGGCCGCAGATACATTGCGCAAACCTTGCGCGACGAGGCATGCTGGCCTTGAACCTGGAATTCATCGGAATGGGCGAGCTGGGCGGCGACCGAGTCCATTCCAACATCGCCTACCTGAACCTTACCGGCCTTTCCGGAGTCGGACTTTTCTACATGGCGATGAAAAAAGGGCTCGACATCCTGCTCTCGCACAAGCGGGCCGATCGACGGCGTGTTGCCGCGACCGGCTGTTCCGGGGGCGGCTGGCAGAGCATCGTGATTTCAGCGCTCGATCCCCGCGTCACCCTGAGCGTGCCGGTCGCCGGATACACATCCTGCCGCGGACGAGTCGAATGCCCCGCCGACGTCGGGGATCTTGAGCAGGTTCCGCCCGATCTTGCGAAAGTCGCGGACTATCCTGCGCTTACCGCAATGCTTGTCCCGAGGCCGGCCCTCATAATCTACAACGAAATGGATGACTGCTGCTTCGCGACGGCGAGGGCGCGTCCTGCCATTTATGACCCCGTCAGGCCGGTCTACCGCGCATTCAATGCTGAAGACAAGTTCGAAACTTACAGCAACACCGATCCGGGCAATCACAACTACGACGCGGACAACCGTTCGCAGCTTTATAAGTTCCTCAACAAGCATTTCGGACTGGACTCTCCGATATCAGACATCCACCGCGATGAGGAAATATTGCCTGAATCATCCTTGACGGTCGGTCTTCCTGAGGAACAGGAAACGCTGCTGTCCATCGCTCTTAAGCGCGCCCGCAAGCTCAATGCGGAGCGCAAGCCTCCCCAAAGCGCATCAGACAGACAAAAGTTGAGAAGGAGTCTTTCGGAGCTAATTCGTCTGCCGGAATATGACGCGGCGGACACGATCATCTGCCGGACAGGCAACCTTAGCCAGCGCATGCTTAAGATCGGGCCGTGGAGTGTTCCGGCAAGCTTCCATTCCGCGCGGAATCCAGAATCCGCGGAAGTCTGGATCGCGGACGGCGGGCGTTCATCAATGGCCGGGCGCAAGCCGGACGAGTCCAGTTCCGTCTGCGCGGCGGACATCATGGGGACGGGCGAGAACCGTCCGGGATATAATCTGCTGATGCTTTTCGAATCGGCAGGGCAGCGGTTGCTGGGCATACAGGTCGCGCAGATTCTCGCCTGTGCGAAACTTGTCCGCAGGCGAACGGGGATACGTCGTATCGATATTGTTTCGGATGGCCTGAGGACCTATGTCGCATCCTTGCTGGCTGTGGCAATTGAACCTTCGCTGTTCCGCAGGCTGACGGTGTCCAGCCCGATATCTTCGTTGTCCGAGCTGATCGAAATACCGTGCCGGCACAGCGACGATTTCCCGCTGTTCTGCATGGGGCTCCTTGAGGTTGCCGACATCAAGGAGATGAAAATGCTTCTAGGCGACGTGGAACTTGTTCAGCCGCAGCGCGGCGTCCCAAATGAATTTCCGGGAAGGGCCACATGACCATCTCCGCTTGCGGAACACAGTAAGCGCGATAAATTCGTCATCTGTGCGGATGAAGATGACGCAGTTTCATTTGCAGAGCCAATTTCAAGCGGTTCGACAAAAGGGGAGTTAACGCATATGCCATTCAGACGATACCGGGAGCTCGGCCCTCTTTCCCTTTCCTTGATTTCCATTTTAATTTCTTTGTCGGCCGCATCGTCCCGCTGCGAAGAGTCCGGCCCTCCGATCATAGTGAACTTGAAGGACTGCTACAATCCGAGCAAGCCGGAGGAATGCACCAATCTGCTGAAGCTTGCCAAGGAAAACCCCAGGCTTGAGCTGCGGAAGTGGGGGGGGATTTCGCTGCCCGGCGGCGCGGGCAGGTCCTCCATGCTGATGTCCATAGCGGGCGGCACCGCGCCCGACGTGTATTACTGCTGGTTTCATATAATACGCAACGACATCCGCCAAGGATTCCTCTATCCGCTCAACGAATGGATAGGGACGGACTCCGGCGGCGACGGGCAGATCGACGACAACGAATCAAGTTGGGATGGATGGAAGAAGGTTCCGCCGCTCTGGCGGCAGGTCGCCACCGATAACGGGAAGGTCTACGGGATACCTTACGCGGGATTCCTCTACTTCGGGCTAGTATACCGGAAGGACATCGCCAAGAGCTGCGGGCTCGATCCGGAAACTCCTCCGGAGACATGGGATGAGTTCTGGAAGTGGTGCCAGCGGATGACCATCCCGGACAAGAACATAGCCGGAGCAAGCGTCCAGCGCGGGCAGCGGGCTTTCGCGATCGCAGATTATCCATGGGCCTGGCTTCCGTGGATGCAGAGCGCGGGCGGTTCTCCGATAGTCCAGTTCAGGAAATCTCCGGCCACAGGCAAGGACTACGAGTTCCCCATGGAGGAATACGACTTCATCGCGCCGGACACCAAGGAAAGCCTGAAGGGCGTTCCCTCGCGCTGGGAGGCCGCGTTCGACTCGCCCGCCGGCGTGGAGGCGATGGAGTTCTACCACAAGCTCATGTGGGGGGCATGGCTGCGCGATCCGGAGACCGGAAGCCCCGTCGACCTGACGGACCAGGACGTCCGCAACGGGAATGTCGTCGTCGCAGGGAGAAAAATAGACTTCACCAAGGCCGACGTAATACGCGGAGTCTCCAGGCCGATGACCGGCGTCGACAGCGACGTCGGCGCACTGCTCCGCCGCGGCGAAGTGGCGATCTTCTTCTGCAATGCGGAGGGCATGGAGAATCTGGCCGTCTCCCTCAACCTGCCCGGAAACCTCATCGGCATCATGCCTTTCCCCGCCAAAGACGCCACCTGCAAGCCGGTCGTCTCCACGCACAAGCACTACTGGGTCATGACCGAGGGCGTCGGCAGGCGTCCGAAGGAGGAGCGGGACATGGTCTGGAAATGCCTGCAGGTTCTTACGAGCGAGGAGACGCGCGACGACGCCATACGCAGGAAGGTCCTGACAGGCAATGCGGCATGGTGCAATCCCTTCGACCTGAAACGGCTAGGGCTGACAGAGTATCTGGACGACATCCCGAAGTCCACCGTGAACTTCTATACGAGGATTGATTCGGGGGAATTCCTGCGCAGAACGGAGCCTTTCGCAGGATTCTGGCAGACGGCCTCGGACATCCTCCAGAGACGCGTCATAAGCGTGGTGCTCTCCGAGGCGGGGGAGAGCTTCGACTTCAAGTCCGAAATGCGGAAGGTCACCGCCGACGCAAACGCCGGGCTGATGTTCGAGCTTACGCGAGAGGAGCTCGACAAGAAGCGCCCTCTGGCCCGCGTCATATTCGGCATCGGTCTGATCGTCTTCGTAATATGCGGCTACCTGATTGTGAGGGAAAGGAGGATCGCCGCCATGAACCCTGGCACCAGCGGCAAGAACATGGGTGTCCTGATACCTTCCCTGATGCTGGCTCCCGCGGTGCTTTCAATCGCCCTCTGGAGCTACTACCCGCTCCTCAGGGGCGCGTTCATGGCGTTTCAGGACTACCACATCGTGGGCGGATCCCCGGGAGTCGGGCTCAACAACTTCATCGCGGTTGCGACCGACGCCAACTTCTGGCTCTACGTAGTCAAGACTTTCAAGTTCGTCGCGATCTCCCTCAGCCTCGGATTCATCGTCCCGATCATCCTGGCGCTGCTTCTTACGGAGGTGCCCCGCGGCAAGATTTTCTTCAGGACGCTCTTCTTCCTCCCCCAGATGACCTCGGGGCTCGTCATAGTCCTGATGTGGAAGATGATGTATGATCCCACCGAGAACGGGATATTCAACAGGCTCCTGCTGATGGTTGGGTTTGCGAAGCAGGCATGGCTCCAGGACCCCTTCTGGGCGATGGCATGCTGCATACTGCCCGGCATATGGGCCGGCGCCGGAATGGGAAGCCTGATCTACATCGCCGCCCTCGGCTCCTTCCCCCAGGACTACTACGAGGCGGCGGCGATTGACGGCGCCGGGCTCTGGCGCAGGATAATCCATATAGCGATACCGCAGCTCCTCCCGCTGATCATAATCAATTTTGTGGGGGCGTTCATCGGCGCCTTCCAGGGGATGGGAAGCATATTCCTGCTCACTTTCGGAGGGCCGGGCAACGAGACGATGGTCCTGGGGCTGGCCATATGGCAGGAGGCCTACAACAACCTGCGGTTCAGCACCGCCACCACGATGGCATGGTTCCTGGGAGTGGGCCTGATAGGGTTCACATACCTGCAGATCCGCTTCCTCAGACGTGTGGAATTCAGAAGGGCGGAGGACAACTGACATGCCTATAATACTTCAGACTGAAAGAAGGTCCTTCAAGTCGCGCATCGTCATCGCTTCGATATATTTCCTCCTCGCCGTCGGCGGCGCGACGATGATCTACCCGTTCCTCATCACAGTCTCCTCGTCGTTGACGGACGACTTCGAATACAACCGCTTCCTCCCGTGTCCGAGGTCGATCTACAGCAGGGCAGACAGGTTTGTCCGGAGCCTGGGCGACTATTTCGGAACTTCAGGCCCCAGCTCCCTGGCGTTCAAGGACAAGCCGCAGTCGTGGGCGTCGTGGATAAGCGTGGGGGACAATCCCTCATTGGTGGAATCGTTCGCCGCCCCATATCTCGCGGTGGAGAAGAATCCGGCGGAGCTCGAGAAGTGGAGGCTTGCGGCGGCCGATTACGCCGTCTTCAGCATGGACTACGACATCCGCGACACCACATGCTGGTACGATTCGCGGGATCTCGCAGGCTTCCTGGAAGGGAAATATGCAGGTATATGCGTCCGGAAGAATCCTGAAGCGGCAAAGCTTTCACGGGGCAGGCTCAACGCCATGGCGCTGGCGGAACTGCGCGCCGACTGGGGGGTTCCGTATGCCAGCTTCTTCGACGTGAAGCTCGACAATGAGAAATGGTATCCCATGGGGCATGCCTCCTGGGACTATCCGAACACGGCGAAGGCCAAAGTCTACATGGAGTTCAAGGACGCCTACAGGCGGATGGCGTTCCGGCCCGGAGCCGAAGGCCAGTGGCGCAGATTCGCAAAGGCCAAGGGCCTTGCGCCAGGGGACAATTCGCCGTGGCCCGTGTCCGAAGGCGATCCCTCCTGGCAGGCGTTCAAGGAATTCGTCGCGGAAACAAGCCCTGCGAGCCCGACCATCCCCTTCATGCTGAAAGGCGAGTGGATCAGGTTCCTCAACCGGCAGGATGCCAAGGACATCATCGGGCTCGACGACAAGTCGGAGCTAAAGATCGCCGACTACAACCGGCTTTTCGGCACCGACTACAAATACATGGAGGACATCCCGTTTCCGATCCCCGCCGGCTCACCCGAAAAGCTGCGCAGCCTGTGGACATGCTTCGTTGCAAAATATTATCCGCGGAGGCTGATGACCGTCAAGGTCACGCCGGAGATAGAGAGAAAATACCAGGACTCGCTCGCCTCCGCCTACAAGTCGATCGAAAGCTACAACAAGCTCGCCGGGACGAACGCCAAGGACTTCACGGAGATCGCGCTCAACCCGTATGAGAACAGCGCGCAGTGGCAGAATTTCGTGAAGAACCTGCCTCTCGAAGACCTGGAGCTTAGGTCTTCCGAGCTGGCCTACCAGAAGTTCCTGCTGGCGAAATACGGCTCCCTCGAAGAGATCAACAAGGCCTACGGATGGAATCTGCGCATGATCGAGGAGGCGAGCCCGCCGCTTGCCCAGGCGATAACTGTGACGTTCTTCAACAATGAATGGAGCTACTTCCTGAACGACATCGCGAAGAACTACGGCGCCGTATACGACTACATGGTCGTAAGGGGCAGCGCCTTTGCGAACACCGTAATATACATCACCATATGCATCATCCTCTCGCTTACGGTAAACCCGATCTCGGCATACGCGCTGTCCAGGTTCAAGCTCAAGTGGACGGAGCAGATACTCCTGTTCATGCTGGCGACCATGGCGTTTCCCGGCGCAGTGACCGCGATACCGAGCTTCCTCCTACTCCGGGATCTTCAGCTCTTGAACACGTTCTACGCGCTCTTCCTGCCGGGGCTCGCGAACGGGATGTCCATCTTCATCCTGAAGTGCTTCTTCGACGGCCTGCCACGGGAGCTCTACGAGGCCGCCACCATCGACGGCGCCTCGGAGCTGCAGATATTCCTCCACATCTCCCTGCCGATGGTAACTCCGATACTGGCCATCAACGCCCTCAATGCGTTTATCGGCGCGTACAACAGCTGGGAATGGGCGCTCATAGTCTGCCAGAAGGAGTCTTACTGGACTATCGCGGTGTGGCTCTACCAGCTTTCCCAGACTTTGCAGGAGCAGCCCTTCGTAATCATGGCGGGCTTCGTCGCGGCTTCAATCCCCACGGCCTTGGTCTTCATCTTCTGCCAGAAGATCATACTCCGGGGGATTGTCATTCCATCGATGAAATAAGGAAAGGGATGAGGTTATGATGCGCGGGAAAAGGTCGGCTGCGGTCGGGACAGGAGCAAGGATGCTCAACATTTTCCATCTCGATCTCAACTATGTCAACCTGAAAAAGGAGTATCTTCGGGACTGGCTGGCGAAACTCAAGGGGATGGGCTTCAACGCCGTCCTGTGGGAGCTGGAGGACAAAGTGCGCTGGGAGACCTGTCCCGAATGCGTATGGCCAGAGGCGATGTCGAAGCGGGAATTCAAGGAACTTCTTGCGTTTTCAAGAAAACTGGGGCTTGAGCCGATCCCCCTTCTGCAGACGGTCGGCCATGCGGAATATGTGCTGATGCACAGGAGATACCGCGCCTTCCGCGAACTCAGGGATCGCCACGACTGCTATTGCACCTCGAATCCGAAAGTCACGAAGTTCCTGAAGGACTGTATCGAAGAATACATGGGCGTGTTCGGCGACATCAGATATTTCCATCTCGGCGGTGACGAGGCGTATGTATTTGCGAGATGCCCCAGGTGCTCCGCCTATGCCGGAAAGCACGGAAGGGACGCGCTCTTCGGCAATCATATTAGGGCGATATCGGAGCCTCTGCTCAGGAAGGGCATCCGACCCGGAATATGGAACGACATGATAATGAAGGATCCTGACGCCCTAGGTTTTGACAGGTCCAAGTATGTCGTATGGGACTGGAACTACTGGGACACCGACAAGGCGCCGGAAAGGATTAATCTTCATGCTCTCGGCCACTACACGCTCGCGGACATCCATGCATCGGGGATGTTGAAGGAGTTTCCGGAACTGCTTGATCCGAAAGGCAGACTGCGCCCGTTCGCATCGGTGCGGATATTGAAGCGGCACGGGTTCGACGTGATCCTCTGCAGCGCTTCGCGCTCTCACGGCGACACCTTTTTCTGTCCGGCGCCGGCGCATTGCGCGAACATCGCGGCCGCGGCGCGGACGGCCGCATCCGAAAAGCTCCTCGGCCACTGCGTCACCAGCTGGGCGATACGTCTCAACGATTATGCGGTGCAGATTCCGTCGATCGGCCTGGCCGGATATGCATGTTCAAGGCCCTGGAAGTCAAGCGATGAGCTATTTCATTCCTACTGCCGGGAGCTCTTCGGAACGGATCCGGAGAAGTTCATCAGGGCCGTCAAGCTCCTCGGCGTCAGCCTGCCGTTCGCTCAATCATCCACCACCGGCGTCCAGTGGAACGGCATGAAGGATTCAATGCCTGCGCCGAAAGGATACTTGAAAAGGTTTCTTCTGAAACTGAAGAAGACCAATCCTGAACGGCTCGATTCGTTCCGTTCATCCGTCGGCAGCGCGCTTGCCGGCACGCCCGAGGGGATAAGGCTTCTGGCAGAGTTCTTTCAGAAGGCTAGGAAGGGCCACGAAATCGTCGACGCCTGGCTGAGCGCGGCGCATTTCCTCCTGACGTCGGCTCTGGCCGCCGAAAATATACTGGAAGGGCGGAAGACTCGCGGGATCGCCGGGATATTGGAGAAGAACAAGAAGCTTTACGAGACGTTTCTGGAAATACGTGAAACACCCTTGAGCGCGAGGAAGAACGCGGGCCTGGCGTACGATTCGATCATCGATTATTTCAAAGGCAAAACCCAAAGATAGGCGTGGACATGGAATTCGTCGGAAAGGAAGCCGCTCTTGTCCGGGAACTCGCCCGCAAGGTCGCGGAAATAGCGGCCGAGCCCAGGATGGAGCTGATCAAGAAGCGCTGGAAGGACGTCAATTCGCTCAGGAAGCCCGACAGGGCGCCGGTCTGGTGCAGGCCGGTTGGCTGCTGGAAGGAAATCATTCCCGACACCTCCTTGGAATGCGCAACTCCCTGGCTGAGAAGCCTGGAGGCGAATTTCAAAAGGACTATCTTCAAGCGCGATGTCGACGACGACAGCCCCGTGGAAAAATATTTTGCAATGTCCGCAGTCCAGTCCGTCCGCCCGGAAAACCTCTGGGGTGTGGATGTTTCACGCCACCAGCCGGGGGAGCCCGGCGGCGCATGGGCCTACGATCCGCCGCTGAAGTCCGAGGACGATTTCGCGCTTCTCCGCACTCCCGAGTTCCGTCATGACGCCGGCGCTACGGCAAGGGAGTTCGAACGTCTTTCGGAACTGCTGGACGGAATCATGCCGGTCAAGGTCGAACTCCAGCCTTCCCTTTCCGCCACGCTCGGAACCTATGCCGCAGACCTGCGCGGTCTCGAGCAGATGATGATGGATATGTCGGCGGAACCTGCCTTAATGCATAGGCTTATGGCTTTCCTTAGGGATGCGGCGCTAAAGGCGATTGACAGCGCCGAGGCGACCGGCATGATTACGGCAAACAATTGCGGCGCAATGCTCTGCAGCGATCCCGTCGGCGCGCAAACCGGTTCGGCGCTTACCTGCGCGAACCTCTGGTGCGCGGCGAACTCCCAGGAGTTCGACCAGGTCTCCCCGGCGATGTGGGATGAGTTCTGCCTAAGTTACCAGAAGCCGATCTTCGAGCGCTACGGCCTAGTCTGCTACGGCTGCTGCGAGAACCTGACGCACAAGATCGACGGAGTCCTCTCGATCCCCAACCTGCGCATCTTCACTTGCAGCGCATGGACAGATCTTGAGGCGGTCCTGGAAAAGGTCGGACGGGAATACTGCATAATGTGGAGGCAGAAGGCGAGCGACGTCGTTTTCGCGAAGGATGCCCAATCCGTAAGGAAAGCCCTCGCCGAGGGGGCTAGGCGCCTGGATGGTTGTTATTACCAGATCGTCCTGCGCGAGCTGGAAACGCTGGACGGGAACATGAACCGCCTCCACGAATGGACAAGGTTCGCGAAGGAGGCCGCGGAAAAATATTCGTGACTCCGCCCGGATCTGCCCTCCCTCATGGAGGGAGTTTAAGCGAGCCGGTCTCGATGAGGATGTAGAGGACGGCAAAACGTACAGCGGCCGCGATTTCCTCGACGGAGATGCATTCCGTGTCCGAGTGGGCGTGCTTTAGCTTCCCCGGCCCCATCGTGATGACAGGCATGCTGGGGTATTCCGTGGCGAAGAGCCTTGCGTCGCATGACACGTGCCAGCCTGTCACCGGTTCGTCGGCGCCGGGCATTCCGCAGAGCTTCATCGCCCTGAGAGCATTAAGCATCTGCGGCGAGGAGGGGTTTCCGTCGAACGCGGCGTTGTGAAGCTTGTCGTAGGTCGTAGAACATCTTCCGGAGGCCTTGCCTTTGCGGACATTGGAGAAATAATCCGCCAAGCCTTTCTCCGCCGCCCCCGCCATCCTCCTCATGATCTCGTCGATCTTGTGTGTCGGAAGGAATCCCTGGCCGCCCTCGAGGACTTGTACCGGCTTGGCGCCCGGCTTTTCCTGGAAGATTCTGACGTCCGCGTCCTTCGCGTTCCTGATGAAGTCCCTTACCAGATATGCCATCTTGGTGATCGCGCAGTCGTTTTCCAGGATCGAGCCCATGTGGCCTGTGGAGCCGAAGACTTCGAGCTTGAATTCTCCCGGCGAGATTTCCTCCATGCTGAAATGCCGTTCGACCTTCGGCCTGCCCGTGTCTGGATTCACCTCGTGAGTCTTGTCCCCGTATCTTTCCACATATTTCGCCGCCGCCTCCTTAAGGATGTCCTCCATCACGGCGCGGTGCATCCTGGTCCTCACGAGCAGAGGGACGTAGCCGTTGATGCGGGATGGATGTTCGCCGAAGGCTCCGATTATGCCATGGCATGTCTGGACCGGGCGCTGGGGGAACAAGGGGTGCCTGCTTTCGGATTTAATCCTGGCCCCCTCGTCCTCCATTGCGAGGACGACGTAGGCGGCGGCACCTACGAAGTCCGATTCGTCCACATCAAGCTCAGTCCTGTACCATACCGCCCCCCTGTTGGCGGGATGTATCCTGTTGTCGGTGCATTCGTGGACGAGAATGGAGTCGTATTCCTTCCGCAGTTTTTTGTCCAGTGCCAGCGAAAGCGAGCCGTTGCCGCCGGTCTCCTCCTCGATCACGAACATGAAGGTCGCCTGGCGGTTCAGCCGCACCAGCCCTTCCTTGACGAGCCGGTCAAGAAGCTGCGCGGCGCGTATCATCACGGCCACGCCACCCTTGTCGTCGCAGGCGCCGCGGCCGCTGACGATCCCGTCCTTCACCGCCGGAGGAAGATATGGCGCGACCACGTCGATGTGAGCGTTCAGGGCGAGGCTCCTTCCTTTCGGATTGTGACCGCCCCTTGGAAGGAGCTTGAAAACGTAGTTGTACCGTCCCTCGTAGGTCTCCTTGAAACCGAGCCCCTGCGGCCTGGACGCTGTCTTCGTGAAGTGGAGCTGCGAATATGCGGGATGCTTTTGGATCGAAGTTCTGATGGGATGATATTTCCCCTCGCCATCGAGGCAGGCAAGTTCGTCAATGATTGTCTTGAAGCATTTCGCCTCGTTCTCCCTCATGACCGACGGATCGGGGTTGGGGGTGGTGTCGGCGGATATCAGCTTCACAAGCAGTTCGGCAGTGTCCCTTTTGAATTCATCTGAATTCAATCTGCCGTCCAGCCAGCCTGTGATCTTTGCAAGAGCAGCCTTCATAGGCAAATATTATTGTCATGTTTCCCGGAAAGTCAATGCCTTGCTCCGTCTCGTATTCAGGATTCTGTCATCCTGTCCGGCTTTCACGTCTTCTGCGGATCCACCGCCTCGCGCACGCCTTCGCCGATGAAGTTGAACGAGACCACCGAGACAAATATCATAAGTCCGGGCCAGAGGGTGAGATGCCAGTATTGGAGCGGATTGGTCATCGATTCGCGCAGGAGCTCCCCCCAGCTCGCAGTCGGCGGCTGGACTCCGAACCCCAGGAAGCTGAGGCCGCTTTCCGAGAGTATCGCCCCTGCGATTCCGAACGTGAAGCTGACAAGAATCGGTCCTGCGACGTTCGGCAGCAGATGGAAAGCCATAATCCTCCAGACGGGCAGGCCGAGGGACTCGCAGCTCTTGATGTATGCCATGGACCTCTGCTTGAGCACCTCGCCCCTGACGATACGGCAGAGCCCCGTCCAGGACGTGAGTCCGATCACGAAGATCACAAGAAGTATGGACTGCTTGAAGTTCCTGTCCATCATTATCACCATCAGTATTAGCAGCAGAAGGAAGGTCGGGAAGCACATGACGATTTCCACGATCCTCATAATTAGGATGTCCGTGCGTCCGCCGGAATAGCCGGCCACAAGGCCGACTGCTATGCCTATGGCCATAGAGAAGACGGTCGCGATTATGCCGACCGCAAGCGAGACCCTGGCCCCGTATATGAGCCTGGAGAATACGTCCCTGCCGTTCTGGTCGGTGCCCAGGAGGTGCGTTCTGTCGGGGCGGTTGTATGGGACGGAGATGTTCTCGAACGGGCCGTATTTCAGCGGCGCGTAGACGGCGAACTCCCCCTGCTTAAGGGACGAAGTGATCTTTTTCCAGTCGGCGCTGTCCAGCTTAGTCCGCGAGAACATGAAAGGGATGAGCAGCAGCACCGCCGCCGCGGCCAGCGCGGCGCCTTTCCATGGCCTTCGCCTCAGCAGCAGATTCAGGACGATGGCGACTGGCAGGAAGATCAGGAGGTAGTTGAAAATCCTTTCGACGACGATTTCCGAACTGTCCGGCGCGAAGATGAACCTGAGGGCCGGGAAGGAGATCGCCCCGTCCATGTAGAGCAATAGGGGCCTTTTATTGGCGAGGAGCGGGGCCGCGGTGGCCAGAAGCAGCAGCGTGATGGCGCCGCAGAGCCCCGCCATCGCCATCCTGTTGTCCTTGAAGAGCGTCCATGCCCTTCCGGACGGAGACTCAAGGCCTGCGCCATCCTGCGAATTGTCCCCTCCGTCCTTCATGATGCGGAAGCTTATTTCGCCATCGGATCGGCAGGCTTTTCACCGCCCGCTCCGCCTTCATTCGCCGCCGGGTCGGCGGTTTCACCGGAAGCGAGCCTGTTAAGCTCGTCGATCTGGTTGTTCAGGGCCTCGACCTCCTTCTGCTGCTTGGCTATGGCGGCGGGATCGCCCTTGGAATCCCTCAGCTTGTCAAGCTTCTTCTGGGCATCTTCGAGCTTCTTTTCGAGCGCGCCGGTCATCTTGTCACGCTCCTTGTCCCTCATATCCTCCTGCTTCCTTATCTCGTCCTTGAGCTTGGCGATCTTTTTAGCGTCCTTGTCCTTCTGCGGATCGAGCTTGGCGATCTCATCTTCCTTCTTCTTTATTACAGTGAGGAACTTGTCGAACGGATTTTTCTTCTTTGCGGCGGGAGTTTCCTTCGGTTGTTCGGCCTGCTTGGGTTCCTCACCCTTCGGCTGCTCGCCCGGCTGGGCCGCCGGTTCCTCCGCGATTGAAGCTGCAATGGCGAATACTGACGCGGCCGCGAAAAGCACAAACCTCTTCATGCTCGTTTCCTTTCCTTGAATGGATATTGGGCGATAGTTTATCAATTTTTTGAAATATAACATGGGAAGCATCGGCAGGCAAATTCGGCGCGGATTTATTTGATGCGCGAGGACATTGAATGTAAATTCTTCAGCCTGAAGGAGCATACGAACACGGACGTCTGTCAGAACAGCAGCACGCCCTTGACATAGTCGTCCTTGCGGGCCGCGCCGGCTTCTAACGCCTTCTGGACGTCCTCGAACTTATGGCGGTGTGTTATGAGCTTCGTCTGGTCGAAAGTGCCTTTCTCGATGAGGCGGACGGCGCGGAGGTTGTGCTGGACGTTGTGGTCGATCGCGATCAACGGTGCGGAATTCAGTACTTTAAGTCCGCGCATGTGCCATACGCCGAAGTCGACCTCCCTCGGGCCGTGATGCCATGAGAAGACCGAGAGGCGTCCGCCTCTGCGTGTGAGCAGTCCAGCCTTCTGGAGCGGGGGCAGGGCGCCGGACGCCTCGATGACGAGGTCGAACGGATTGCCCTTGAGCTCCTCCATCCGGGCGTCGCCGGCGGGAGTCCCAACCTGGATTGTCTCCGTCGCGCCGAACGCCTTCGCCAGCTTCAGCTTGCGCGGGTTGATGTCTGCGACGACCAGTTCGGCGAGCGGGCAGTGCGCCAGGCCCTGCACGTTCAACAGCCCCATATAGCCTGCGCCGGTCATCAGGACGCGGTCGCCGGGGCTGATTTCATACGAATAAAGCGCCCTCACGATGCACTCTACCGGCTCGCAGATTATGGTGGACCAGTCGGCAAATCTTTTGCTGAACGAGACCAGTCCGAACGAGTTCATGTTCTGCAGGTCAGTCCAGTTGCCGGCGGGGACATAGTCGCCCTCCTTGAGGTTCTTAACGTTCTTTCCGGCCTTTACGACGACGGAGATCCCTTCGTGACCGGCGAACGTAGGATACATCGGCTCAGTCCCTTTGAACACCGACACCTCGAACATGCAGATGCCGTTTGCGATCATCTTGAGCTGCACCTCGTCCGGGCCGGGATCCTTTAGCGTAACCTCGCGCCATTCGATCTTCCCCGGTGCGACAATCCACAACTGCCTGGCCTTCGTGGTCATGTCATTCTCCTTAAACAGGTTAAAACGTCAGGATTATATGGATGGGCCAATTTCAAAACTCCTAGAAAGGCGCAGCCTGGCTTCGCCCTCCGATCTCGGAATATGTGTAAACTGCGGAGGGTTGAGCCGTGCTCAACCGCACTTTAAAATTGGCTCGGATGCTCATGTTTTTCTGCTTGCCGAGCCGCCGAACTTCGCGCGGAACCTGGCGAGCGCATATTTAAGTGTCATCTCGCCCTTGATGAGCTTGACGAAGGATTCTGTGCTGGCCTGCGGCAGCTTCGAGACGTAGTAGTCCCACTGGGCGTTGCTCATGTTCTTCATGATCCTGTTCATGAGATACTGCATGATCAGCTCTTTCCTGAATCTCTTCCATTCATCAAGAAGAGGATCTTCGAAGTCGGTCCTGCCGCCGTCAGCCCTTATGCATAGCTTCGCGCAGTGATTGCCGGCCATCGCGCCCCATTTGAGCGCGTAGCGGGTCCCTTCGCCTGTGAGCAGCGACAGCTGGCCGGCGGAGTCGCCTGCGATCGCAAGACCGTCGAACACTATTTTTTTAAGGGGGTAGTGGCAGGGGACGAAGCCGCCCTTGCGCTCGATGATTTTGTAGCTCTTCAGCCCCCCGAGAAAATTTTCGAGGGAGTATTTCAGGAAAGGTTCGCCCAGCCTCCAGTATTTGGGCGAGATGAATCCGACACCTACCCTGGTCCTTCCGTAGGGGCAGGGGAATATCCACGCGTATCCGCTTGGCGCTGCCTCGCTGCCTACGACGAGCTTGCCGAGGTCCGGCTCGATCTGCTTGTCGATTTCGACCTCGAGCCCGAACGCCCTCTGCCCGGGCGAGAGCTTGTTGCCGTAGCAGCGCGCGACGCCGCTGCAGTCGATTGTCATCTTGGCATGCACTTCGGAGGTTTTTCCTTTGTTTTCGACGATCACTCCGACGGTCCTGCCCTTTTTCCTGATCAGCGATTTGACATTGTGCGAGCAGAGGATCTTCGCTCCTGAGGCCGATGCTATGGAGGCGAGCTTCCTGAGGAAGCCTGTAGTGTCTATGACGCAGAGCGTCGCATCGGGCGCATGGTGCTCCGACGACTGGTGCGAGGATATGAATGCAACCCTTGTAACCGGATGCGCGAACTCCTTCACCCCGTATGATTCGTCGATCTCGCTCCACCAGGTCCCCCCGCCGCAGCGGGGAATCTGCCCGATCGATCCGTAGCGCTCGAAGACCGTGGTTTCCACGCCGCGCTTCGCCGCGGCTATCGCCGCCGCAAGCCCCGCGTAGCCCCCGCCGATTATCGCGATTTCAGTGCTTTGATTCATTTGATAGGATTAAGAATTGATAATCCGGCGATTTTGCTGAAGTCAGACTCATTGGCAGTAATCAGTGTGGCATTGCTGACAATTGCTGTAGCGGCAATAATTGCGTCAGGGATTTTTATTCGCCGTTCTTTGCGCAGTTCTATTGCCTTGTCTATTGATGAAGGCAGAACGTTGACTTCGTGGAATTCAGAAAGAATAGTCCTAATTCTAGCCTCTTCATCACTTGTAAGTTTAGGAAATCCAAGCAGTTCGAGTCTGGATATGGCAGAATATCCGCACCATTCCGAATTGGAAGCATTCCTTAAGGCATGTGTTACTTCACCCTTGTTGGCAAGCAAATATATCCATATGTTTGTGTCGATAAGGTATCGCATCAGCGCTTGTCCCATTCCCTCCTAATCTTTCTCTGCCATTTCACGGGATCGGCCGCAGGCTTGAAGTTCCCTATGCATGCTTTAATCCTGTTCCAGTCAGGTTTTTTTTTGTCGTCCGTATCGACAGTAAGCAGCCCCTTCCCCGTTTTGGGAAGACGTTTCGGCTCAAGAGGGATTATGATACCATGCCTGATCCGAGTCTCAATTGTAATATACATATTCAACCCCGATGATTTATAATGTAGGAATATACAACTTCATTGCCAAAATAAAATACAAGAGGGGAAATGGAGGCTATGAGAGCAGGAATTCCTCATATCCCGGATTCTTGAAGCATTTTGCGCCCAGTGCCTTAGCCAGAGGGTCGGCTTCGGGGGAGCATAATCCCTGGTGGAGGTGTCGGCGCCATCCTTCGGCGTATTTGAACTTGCCGGAGGACCTGCCGACTTCGGCGCAGACGTCCTCCATGGTCTTGAGGTACGAGTCGATTCCCTGGCTTGCATCGAGCCATTCCTTCTGGGACTTGTGGCAGGCGAGCATGGAGCGCTTCTTCGCCATGATGCCGGTGATGTCTACGAAGAGTTCGGCCCTGACCGCGCGGCGCAGCGGATCGCGCATGCCCCACGGGAGGGAATGGTAGACGGTTACTTCCTGCTTTATCGGCGGGAGGGGCGGGGTTACGGGGAAGTTCCTCATACCGCGGCAGAACGCGGCGGTCACGGCGAGGCGGCAGGTGTTGCTGTGGTCCTCCATGTATTCGCTGGGTGACTGGGTTAGCAGGATTTCCGGTGCGACCTCGCGCATGACGGATCCCATCCGCGCAAGGATACCCTTCTCGTAGAATATGTCGATGTCGTTCACGAGGCTCTCATGGAAGACTGCACCGGCGTATTTCGCCGCCTCCATCGCCTCCAGGCGGCGTATCGACACGATGGCTCCGGCGTCAAGCTTTTCCGTCCCGCAGGAGCCGTTCGCCACGTTCATGTAATGGATTTCATATCCGGCGTCCTTGAGCAGCATCAGCGTTCCGGACATCATGAACTCGATGTCGTCGGGATGCGCCGCCACGGCGAAGGCTGTCTTCCTTGATGGCATCCTATCTTCTCCCCATTGAGCGGGTTGCGCCCGCAACCTTTATGCGTATAAGTTCCAAGCTCCAGAATCCAAATCCCAAATAATTTCAATTTACAAATTCCAAGCTGCGCTGTTCGGGCTTCAGGTCCAGATTTCCGGCGGCAGGCCGGGAAATCTGAAATCAATGCATCTCGACTTCGCAGGTTCCGATCCCGCTCCTGAGGAAGTTGAACTGGACGTTCGGGTGTTCCGCCATCAGGGACATCGGTACTGCGGAGTCGACGATCTTCTCCGAGATCATGAGGGTCGTGAGACGAATCCCGAATGGATTGTCGTGGTGGCCGGGATGCCATATGGAGACCTTCTCGGCCTTCCAGGTTTCGACTGGGCCGACCGACACCGCCTGCTGTGGGACGTTCTGGACCACGCCTCCGCCGGAGGTGCGCGCGTTCTGTATGAGTGTGATCGGGTGGAGGTCGACGACGCGGGTGGTCAGCTTCCTGTATTCGGAGGGGGGAGGGGGGCTGTCCTTGTATTTGCCCTCGCGCTTAGGCGGATCGTTGAATGCCCAGTGCTTGACCTCGCCCTGGCCGCCCTGCATGACGACGCAGCGGGCGCAGTCCCACGATTTCCTGTAGTCCCTTGAATCGGCCTTGGGGAAGAGTATCTGCTCCCTTGGCATGCGCAGCTCCTTGCGTATCCTGTTGAAGCATAAGTCCATGTCGGCCCTGGCGAATCCGAGCGGGAAATCCTCGTCCACCTCCTTGCCGCCGATCACCCATTCGTCCATTCCCCAGAAGAAGCAGTTCCTGAGGTTCAGGCCGAGCTCGTTGACCAGGCGCGCCACAAGGGGGAGCTGCTCGGTGGGGCCGATCGGCCCGCAGATTCCCGCCGGATTGTCAGGAGTCGCCTGCTTCCAGGCGGTAATGTATTCCAGCGCCTCCGCCAGGTAGAAGTCCTCGACGGTGTCGTAGAACTTTACGGTGAAGCCTTTACGCCCGAGCGTCTCGAGCTTCTTCGGCGTGAGGCGGGCGGCGTCGTCAAGGATTTCCTTGTCGAGAGTCGTGTAATCCCACCAGCCGGGGGCGACCTTGCTGACATTCCTCATTGAGTTCCTCCAGTGCGCAGGGTTGACGGAAATTACCGCCTGACTATATACTCCTTCAGCGTGAAAATTTACATTTTGACGAGCAAGATTTGGGATTGGATTTTTTCGTTCCGACCGAGCGGCGACATGAATGTCGTCCGAGGAAGGAACGGAAAAATACGGCCCAAAGATGCTCGCCGCAAGGCGGTTGCGGTCTTTCGGTTTTGCTCCGCACCCTTCGAGAACCTTCGATACCTCGGTATCGGCGGTCTCTCAGAATGCGAAGCAAATTCCAAAATTTCCGCAATCAAAATGTAAATTTTTCAGCCTAAAGGAGTATACCTTGGGAGCGTCGGAAATCAAGCTGCCGAGGGGCGTTTGCCCCTATTTGCCCTGGTCTTTTTCAATGAAGTCCAGCGCTTCGGAAAGGGACTGCGACGAGCAGAGTTCGTGCTTCATGCCTGGGACGTCGACGACCTGCGCTGGTATGCCGTCCTCCTCCAGGAGCTTCTTGACCTTGAAGATTTCAGGATAGAAGCTGTCCCCCTTTCCGGTGATGAAGGAATAGCGGACCTTTGCGGCGCGAGCCTTCTCGATCATCGCTCCGCCGACAATATCCCGGATCATCCCAGTCGCCATGGCGAAGGTGCGCTCGCCTCCGCGCTGGGCTTCGGTATCCTCGTTCTGCCTGTATGCCACGGCGCCGCAGACGGGGATTGCGCCCGTAAACATCTCCGGATGGACCAGCGGCAGGTATGATGCGACGACCCCGCCGCCGGATAGTCCGCATGAATAGACCCGCCTGCGGTCGATCTTGTAGATCTCCGCCATCTTGTATGCGGCGAGGACGGCGAGACCCGCGCGGCGCGACGGCTTCTGGTCGTTGCCTGCGTTTTCAGGCGAGACGAAGATTAGGCGGCGTCGCTCAAGGCAGTCGATGAGCTGCTGGGGGACTCCTTCAATCTTGTCCGGATGGATGTAGACGATGAGTCCGGAAGCGGACTTCTTCGAGCAGGTCGAGGGGACATATATGCAGAACCTCTCCTTGAAGAGGTCGAAGTCATACTCCAACTGCGGGCATTGGTTGTCGATCTTCGGCAAGGCGCCGGGGAAGGACTTCACCTGGACTGACGCGCCCTTCGGCAGGGCTGGCGCCGCCTCCATGGGGTTGTCCCCCTGGCCGTCCGTCTTCTTGACGGCCTTCTTGACCTTGAATCCGGGGAGGCTTGTCTGGTTTCCGAAGCCCTGCCCTGAGGCGGAGGCCCCTGATGCAAGGCAGAGCAGCAGCGGCAGAAGGGCGGATATGGCGGCGGAAGCCAAGGCTGGAATATGTTTCATGGTCATCGCCTGAACCCCAGTTATACTCCTTTAGACTGAAAAATACTATAATCTCATTGAGGCATTTTCAAACTAAAGGTGTATGACGTTCCGGCCAATGAGGTATCTTCAGCCTATGTGCGGGAAGTTTGGAATCTTATTTTTCTGCGGGCGATTCCGGAGGCTTCGGCTCCGGGCCGGGATACTTCGCGAAGAGGAAGTAGAGCATGGGTATCACGTAGAGCGTGAGTATGGTGGACGAGACGAGGCCGCCTATGACGGCGATTCCGCAGCTTGACCTCAGCTCTGAGCCGAGGCCTGTTCCGGCGGCCATGGGCCATATGCCGATGATCGCGGCTATGCTGGTCATTATGATCGGCCTGAACTTCGAGACTGACGCCTCGAACATCGCCTTGCCGGGAGGCATGCCTTCCGCCCTCAGGATCACCAGCTGGTCCATGATCAGGATCGCATTGTTGACCACGATGCCGATCAGCATGACGCAGCCGAGGAGCCCCATCATCGACAGGGCGTTTCCCGTGAGATAAAGGGATGAGAAGATGCCTATCAGGGAAAGCGGGAGTGTTATGAGTATGATGACGGGCTGCGTCCAGGATTCGAGCACTGCGGCGATGAGCAGGTACGTGAGTATCGACGCGGCGATTATAGCCTCAAGGAAGTCCAGCTGAGCCTCCTTCATCTTCTCGACCTTTCCTGCGAACCTCATGCTGTAGCCGGGAGGCAGGAGCGCCGAAACGCTCCTTTCCAGGAACTTGACCGCGTCGCCGAGCGCGACGCCGGGCGCGGGGTTGGCGAAAACCTTGACGATCCTGCGCTTGTCGTCCCGGGCGATCTGTATAGGGATGCTGTCCTGTGCTATGTTCGCGACGGACTCCAGCCCCAGCGGGCGGCCGCTGCTGGAGGAGTGCGTGAACTCCCTGAGCTGCTCGACTCCCATCTCGTCGGACATGACGATCCTTATGTCGTATGAGCGGTCTGCCGACTTGTATGTCCCCTGCTTGATCCCTTCGATGTTGCCTCGCAGGATGGTTCCGATGAGGCGCGACGGTATTTCCATGTCCTGCAGGACAGGACGCTTCGGGACGACCTTGATTTCCGGCTTTTCTGTCCTGATGTTGTTGTCCACGTCCGCCAGGAGGCCGCTTCCGTCCGCGGCCTTGCAGGCCTCCAGCCCCAGCTTCCGCAGCACGGAGAGGTCGTCGCCTGAAATCTCAAGCTCGATTTCCGACGCGGCGCCGCCGATGATGGACGGCACGTTGACCGTGACTATGCAGTCGGACTCCTGCGCGAACTCCTTCCTGAACATTTCGCGCATCTGCTCCATGTCGAGGCGCCTGTCGTTCTTGCCGGTGGTCTTGACTGTCATCTCGGCCAGATATACGCCTTCGGCGACCTGTCCGATGACTCCCTGCACCTTGCCTATGACCGTGGAGCAAGAGAGGACTTCGGGGAGGCTCCGGATCTTCTTCTCGAACTCCAGCGTCCGCCTGATGTTCTCCTCGATGTTGCAGTATGACGGGTATTCGACCTTGATGATGAACTCGCCGCGGTCGCTGTCGGGGAAGAAGGTCATGCCCACCTTTGGTACGATGAGGATGAATGTCAGGACGAAGACGGCAGCGAACGCCGAAAAGAAGACGAACGGATGCGGCCTTACGAGGGACAGGCTCCTGGAATATCCCCGCTGGAGCCTGTCGTAGAATCTGTTCCAGAATCCGGTGTAGAGCCTCATGAGCATCATGTGCCCGGGCATATCCTTGCGCAGGAAGACCGCGGATAGAATCGGCGTCAGGGTGAAGCTTATGAACAGCGAGACCAGCGTCGCGACGGTCATGGTGACGGCGAAGGGCGTGAAGTATCTTCCGACGATGGACGACATCATCGCGATGGGGACGAACACCACCACGTTCGTCGTCGCGCTCGCGAAGACGGGCAGGGCGACCTCGCCGGTTCCCGCCGCAGCGGCCTCGCGGGGCCCGCTCCCCCCGCCCAGCTTCGTGAAGATGTTCTCGATCACGATTATCGAGTTGGTGACAAGCACTCCGACCGAGGTGCCGAGCGCCAGCAGAGTGGGGTTGTTGAAGGTGTAGCCGAACTGGCGCATCGCGACGAACGTTATGATGACGGACATCGGCATGCTTAGCGCGATTATGGCCGTCGAGCGTATCTCGTGGAGGAACATGAAAAGGATCAGCGACGTGAGGAGTATCCCCATGATGACGCTGCCCCAGGCGTCGTCGACGCTGGCCCTGATGAACTCGGCATCGTCGGTGAACCAGACGAGCTTCATTCCGCCGGGCAGGCTTCCGGATGATTCGACCGCGCCCACGGCCTCGCGTATCCTGTCGACCACCTTCACGGTGTTGGCCTCCCCCTTCTTTATGACCTTGATGTTGACGGCGGGGGTTCCGTTGTAGAACGCCTTCGTCCTGTTCTTCTTGGAGACCATCTCCACCTGGGCGACGTCGCCGACATATATCCTGCCGTCGCGGCCGCTGCCGATCTCGAGCCTCATGATCTCGTCGAGGCTCTTGAACTCCGAGTCGTATGTGACGTTGATCTCCTGGACTCCGTCGCGTATGGCGCCGGCCGGTATCTTTATGTTGTTCTCGGCGAGCTTGGCGATTATGGACGCGGTCGTGAGGCCCGCGGCGGAAAGCCTCTTCCTGTCGACGGTGATGTGCACTTCGAGCTTTTCGCCGCCTGTCACCTGCACCTCGGCGACGCCCTCCAGCGTGGAGAGCCTGTCCGAAAGCGTCTCGTCGGCGTAGTCGTAGAGAGAGTCTATCGGCAGGTCGCCCGTGAGCAGGATGGTGGCCACAGGCTTGGAGTTCGGATCGAACTTGAGTATCTTAGGCGACTCGACGTCCGGCGGCAGATCGTTCAGGATGAGATCGAGCTTCTCCCTCACGTCCATCGCGGCGATGTCGACGTCCACCGAGAGCTGGAACTCGAGTACCGTGACGCATACGTTCTCCATGCAGTTCGACTGCACGTGCTTGAGCCCGTCCACGTTGCTTACGGCGTCCTCTATCCTCTTCGCCACGTCGACCTCGATCTCGACCGGCGACGCCCCCGGATAGACCGTCGTTATCGTCACATAGGGGATGTCTATGTCGGGCATCACGTTGAGGCCTATCCGTCGGTATGCGCTGAGCCCGGCCAGGAAGAGGACGAGGATGACGACGGTCATCGCGATAGGACGCCTAATTGAAAAATCGCTGAGGAACATGGCGCTATTCGGTTTTAGGCATGACTGACACGGCCGTTCCTTCGGACAGGAATGCCTGGCCGCCGGTAACGACGTCCATGGACAAGTCCTCCAGGTTTCTTATCTCGACGAATCCGCCGTCGCTTATGCCCCTCTCGACCTGGAAGGGGCGGGCCTTTCCGCCTTCGACCGAATAGATCACCGGTTTGGAGCCGCTTGTCGCGATGACGCTCTCCCTCGGCACCCCGACGCCCTCCCGCTCGAGAAGTATCAGGTCGATCGTGCAGAGCATCCCGCTGACCATCCTGTCGCTGCAGGGGAGCGAAATCTCGATCTCGAATGTCCTGTTCGAAGGGTTTATCGACGGCGACTTGTATGAGACGGCGGCGTCGGCGAGCTTTTCGCCTGACATGTCGTAGACCGCGGCCTTCGTCTCCTTCACCTTGATGCGCGGATAGCAGTTGGAGCTCAGCAGTATTGATATCTTAAGCTTCTCCGGATTCTCTATCCTGAGGACGGTCTCGCCCTTCTTGGCGTATTCGCCCGGCTTCTTGAAGGTTCTTACCACGACTCCGCCAATCGGGGACGTGATGATGGAGTCCTCCAGCTCCTTCTCTGCGATCCTGAGGTTGCTGGCCGCCTGGTTCACGAGGACGTTCGCATGCTCGAGGCTGGATTCGGCGCTGAGGATGTCGGCCTTGGCCTTCTTGAACCTGAGCTCCGCCTGCTCGTAGCTGTCGTCGGATATCACCTTGCTTTCGACGAGCTTTTTGGCCCTGTCGAAGTCGGTGATGCTCTTGTCGCACTGGAGCTTGACTATGTCCAGGTCGATCTTGATCTTGGCGAGCTGCGTCTCGGAGACCCTCTTGTTCTGCTTCGCTATTTCGACCTTGTTCTGCAGGTTGACCTTGTCGCTCTGGAACAGCATGGCGCCCTTCGCGACCATGCTGCCCTCGTCGACCATGAGGCCGTCTATGACGCCGTCCACCCTGGCGCAGATGTCCGCGTACTCTTCGGGCTCTATGCTGCCTTCCACCCTCAGCTTCTCCTGGAACAGCATCCTGACCGGCTTCGAGGTCCTGACCTTGACGGACTGGGGGGCCTGCTCCTTCTTCTTTCCGCCGCATCCGGCGAGAAGCGGGAGGATGAGCAGCAGTGCGGCCAGGCATGCTCCCGCGGCCGGAAATCCGCCGCGGCCGGGCCTTGCCGCCTCCTGGGCGGTCCGTGCAGCTTTCATCGGCATCTCCTGTATTTCAGGCCGGGCATTATTCCTCCAAGCACCCTGTCCACTATCGAACGCCTGATGGCGCCCATGGATCGCTGGAAACCGGAGCCGAACATCTCCCGGACCAGGACCTTGTTCTGCTCGTAGAAGATGCACTGGGAGATGATCGAGAATATGATCATGTTCACATCCTCCGCCGCGGCGCTGCTGGGTAGCCCCATGCGGACATAGTGCTCAATGGCCGCCAGGCGGGGCCTGATGTATTCCCCGTAAATCTCCGGGAAGACCGAGGACGGATCGAGCATCTCCCTGAACATTATCATGTGCAGCCGGCGGTGGACGGGGTCGGGATTCGTGATGTTGGCGAAGAACTTCTCCGTCCAGCGCCTGATCGCCCCCTCCCATTCGGAACGGCTCGAAATCATGGCGATGGCGGTGTTCTCCGAGCCCACCATCGAGAAAAGATGGTCCACGACGCTTTTGTAAAGCGACTCCTTGGACCTGAAGTGGTAGTTCACGGCGGCGACGTTCGCGCCGGCCCTGCGGCAGATCCCACGCACGGTGGTCGCGTGGAAGCCCTTCTCGGCGAACTCGGCCTCCGCCGCGCCGAGTATCCTGCGCCTGGTCTCGTCCGTCATGCCCGTTGATCCTCCGTTTGTTAAACACAAGTTTAAAACATATGTTTAAAATATCAAGGGGCAGCGGGGGGGAATTCTTCGGGAACCGTTTGAGGATGGTGTTTCCGGGGCCGTCCGCCCGGAGCGGCGGCGGTTCAGGTGCCTGCCTGAGGGCCTTTGGCCAGGGCGTCCGAGACGGCCTTGGCCAGGCGGTCCCGGTTGAACGGTTTCCCGAGGAAGCCGAGTATGCCTTCGTCCAAGGTCTTCTGCATCTCGCTGTCGAGAGTGTATCCGGAAGCGAGCAGTGCCCTGATCCTGGGGTTGACCGCGCGCATTTCCCTGAAGAGATCCCTGCCGCTCTTCCTGGGCATGGACATGTCGATGATCACAAGGTCGAAGTTCCGCCAGTTCCGCCTGTATGCCGCCAGGGCAGCGTCCGGATCGCCGAACCCCGTGGGGGAGTGTCCCGCCAGCCTGAGCATGTCCTTGAAGGTCTTGAGGACGAGCGGTTCGTCGTCCACCACGAGTATCCTGGCCTTCGGGCGGGCGGCGCCCTTCCTGCCGCCAGTCTTAACAACGGAGGAGGTTTCGGGCCTCAACGGCAGGCAGAACATGAAAGTGTTCCCTTCCCCGGGCAAGCTGGTGAACTTGATCGCCCCGCCGTGGTTTTTCATCGTCCCGTATACGGACGCGAGGCCAAGGCCGGTCCCCTCGTGCCATTTGGTGGAGAAGAATGGTTCGAAGATATGCTTCTGGGCTTCGGCGTCCATGCCCGCGCCGGTGTCGGAGACGCTAATCTCGATGTAATCGCCGGGGTGGATATCCTCCGGCTGCCGATGCTCCCTTATGTGGACGTTGCGCGATGAGAAGGTCAGAATCCCTCCGTCCGGCATGGCGCCGCGGGCGTTCAGTGCGAGGTTCAGGACGGCGTTCTGCATCTGGGAAGGATCCCCTGTGATTGCCGACCGGGCCGCGTCAAGCTGGAGACGCATGCTGATCCTCTTGTCGAGCGTGTGCTCGAGGAGCGCTTTAACCTCCCTTATGACAGAGTGCATGTCGACCGGGACGTTCCGGGACTTCCCCTTCCTGCCGAACGCGAGAAGCTGCCTGGTAAGGTCCGCGGACCGCAGGGCCGCCATCTTGATGTTCTTCGCATACTGCTTGAAGACCGGATCGTCGATGCGGTCGAGAAGAATGTCCGAATATCCCAGGACTGCTGCAAGCTGGTTGTTGAAGTCGTTGGCGATCCCTCCGGCGAGCCGGCCTATCGCAGTCATCTTCTCCGAATGGCGCAGGCGTTCCTCGAGCATCTTCCTGTCGGTGATGTCAAGGCATATGCCGGTAATCCGCAGGGGGCTGCCGTCCGTGGCGTAGACTGTGTTTCCAAGTGCGTGTATCCATCGGATTCCGCCGTCCGGAAGGACGATTCTGTATTCGCTGTCGAGGCGGGCATGCCTTTCGACCGCCGAAGAAATGCGACTTTCGGCGGCCTCGAGATCGTCGGGATGAACTATCTTCCTCCATGTTTCAAGGGCGGAAGAATGCTTTGACGGGTCGAGCCCGAAGAGGTGGAAGAGCTCGGGCGACCATTCAGTCTTCCCGGAGGCGATGTCGAAGTCCCAGATCCCGGCACCGGCCGATCTCTGCGCCAGGACAAGCCGCTCGTTCGCCTTGCCCAGGTCTTCCATGGCCTTTTTCCTGGGCGTCACATCCATGACAAATCCTTCCAGGTAGAGCAGGTTCCCTTCCTTGGGACGGATGGCGACACCCCTTTCCCATACCCATCTGTCTTTTCCGGCGGCGGTGACTAACCTGTATTCGCCTTCGAACTTGCGTTTCCCCTTTATGGCTTTGTCCCATTCCTTATGGAGCCATTCCCTGTGATCGGCGTGGACCAGGTCGTTGTAGCTTATCTTCCGGGATACCGTGAAATCTTCCGGAGAATAGCCAGTAAGTTCCCTGCAACCGTCGCTTATGAACTCCATAGTCCAGTCGCGGTCGTTGGCGCACCGGTAGACGAATCCGGGCAGGTTATCCAGAAGAGTCAGAAGGGATATTCTGCTCTCATGGAACGGTTCTTTCGCCGTCCCCTTGCCTGAAACCTTTGACGCCATGCTCCGGCTCCAAATCGGATCTTGCCAGGGACTTCCTGTAAAATGCGAAAAAATGGATTCGCCAATTGAAGCTTATTTGCGTGCGCGAATGAAGGCTTCCTCGATCTTTTCCAGGGCAGTGCCGCGGGAGGCCTTCAAATAGACCATGTTCTTGCCCCGCAGCAGATCCCCGATTCCGGCCGCGGCGGCGGCCGAGTCCGGAAATATGACGGCATTGATCGCGCCGGCCTGTCTGAGTTTTCCGAAAGCCTTCCCCATCTCGCTGCCGACGAGTGCGAACGATGCCATGGGAAGCTTTTCGAATGCGTGATCAAGGACTCCGCAGTGCTGGTCGACTGAACTGCATCCGAGTTCGAGCATGTCTCCAAGCACCGCCAGCAGCTTGTCTTGGTCTGCGAATTCCGCAAGCCAGTCTATGCCTGCCCTCGCGCTGGTAGGGTTCGCGTTGTAGGCATCGTTGATCCATGTGATTCCGTCCGACTCCAGCGTCCTCATCCGCATGCCCGGGAGGGAGCATCCTGAGAGTGCTTCGGCAATCTTTTCGGGTGGGACGCCGCATTCCCCTGCGGCAAGGGCTGCGGCTGCGGCGTTGAAGGCCTGGTGCCTGCCCGAAAGCGGCCAGCTTATCTTCCTCCTAAGACCGATCCTGTTCCAGCGCAGTTCGAAGGAGCTGCCGCCGATGTTGCCGCCCAGGTAGGAGACTGAAATGTCCGGCGCCGGACCTTCGCCGGCCTCGCCGAACTTCAGTATCCTCAGGTCCTCGGCCGCCTTTTCCAGGAATGGCAGGCCGGGCGTTTCGGCAGGCATGACTGCGGCGCCGCCCTTCCTCGTCCCCGCGAATATCGCGGACTTCTCCTTCGCGACGCCGCCGGTGTCTCCGAAGAACTCGAGGTGGCCCGCGCCGATGGAGGTGATTATGGAAAGCTCCGGTTCGGCGATCCTCGCGAGCACCTCTATTTCTCCTGGATGGTTCGTGCCCATCTCGATTATGGCGAACTTGTGCGACTCGTTGAGCCTGAGCAAGTTCTGTGGAACGCCGACATGGTTGTTCGTGTTGCCTTCCGTGGCGAGGACATGCCCGGCGCCGAACGCCTCGGCCAGAATCGTCCTTAAGATTTCCTTGGTGCTGGTCTTGCCGCAGCTTCCGGTGAGGGCGATTATCCTGGCCTTCATACGGCGCCTGTTGAAGTTCCCCAGCCTCTGGTAAGCCTTGGTGGTGTCGTCAACAAGGAGGATCGGAACCTTGGCGGCTGCCTCGCCCGGAACCTTTGAGATGTCGGAGACGCAGAGCGCTCCGGCCCCGGCTTCAACGGCCTGCCTGAGGAAGTCGTGTCCGTTCAGCTTTTCACCGAAGAGCGCCACGAAGAGCGAACCGGGGGAAATCTTCCGGGTGTCCGTGGAGACCGAGGAAACTCCGCCGTCGGATGCTGCCTGTCCGTCAAGCCACCGGCCGCCGGTCGCCTTTGAAATTTCTTCGAAACTGAGGAAATGCCTGTTCATACGGGAAAATCTGTCTCATCAGGAATTTTCATCTTGAACAATCGCGAAGATAATATGCTATGACTGCATTTCAAGGATATTCTCTTATAAAGCAGGTCAGGATTTTGCAGGAAAGAAGTCTTCTTGCAGCGGCACTGGAAGATCATGGAAGAGGAGTATGGACCGGAACAACTTCATCCTAAACTTTGTCCTGAACTTAGATCTGGAAAAAATATGAAGGCTAGTTCGGGACAACTATATGCGAGTTTCAGAGGAGAGCCACTCTGCGAGCCTCGCAGCTCTGTCGGGGAGAAACTCGATGGAGGGCGAAGCCGTGCTGAGCCGCGGTTGAGCTTGGCTCAA